>JBFMCQ010000022.1:0-47367 GCA_040754295.1 Pseudomonadota bacterium
GCTGGGCGGCGGCTCTGTGCCTGCGCCCACAGCGCCAGCGCGAGCGCCAGCGCGTCGGCCAGCATGTGCCCGGCGTCGGCGAGCAGCGCCAGCGAGCCCGACCACAGCCCGCCGGCGACTTCGGCGAGCATGAAAGCGACGGTCAGCGCCAGCGCCAGCTTCAGGCGCGGCGACGCCGCCGCCTCATGGCCGTGGCCGTGCGTGTGCCCGTGGTGATGTCCGTGCGCGTGGTCGTGCGGCATGCGCGACAGGATAGCGGCTCACCGTGCGCGCGCCGAGCGCAGGCCGGTAGCTAGCGCTGGATGTTCTTGCCGTAGAAGATCTCGAGGATCTCGTGGTTGACGCGCTCGCGGATCTTCTTGGCCTCGCGCGGCGGCAGCTCGGAGGCGCCCTCGCCGAACAGGTAGGTGTCCAGGTCCAGCTCCTTGAGCCGCATCTTCGTGTGGAAGATGAACTCCTGGTACACGTTGACGTCGATCATCTGGTAGCGGTCCTTGATGTCCGCCGACAGGAAGTCCTGGATCGACTCGACGTTGTGATCGATGAAGTGCTTCATGCCGCGCACGTTGCGGGTGAAACCGCGCACGCGGTAATCCATCACGACGATGTCGGACTCGAAGGACTTGATCAGATAGTTCAGGGCGCGCAGCGGCGAAATCTTGCCGCAGGTCGACACGTCGATGTCGGCGCGGAACGTCGAGATGCCGGCGTCCGGATGCGTCTCCGGATAGGTGTGCACGGTGATGTGCGACTTGTCCAGGTGTCCGACGACGGAGTCCTTCTTCTTCGGCGTCGGCAGGCCGTCGTGATGCCCCTCGGAAATCAGCATCGTCACCGATGCGCCCTGCGGATCGTAGTCCTGGCGCGCGATGTTGAGGATGTTGGCGCCGATGATGCGCGCGACCTCGGTGAGGATCGCGGTCAGGCGCTCGGCGTTGTAGGCCTCGTCGACGTACTCGATGTACTCCTGCTGATGCTCGCGGGTGCGCGCATAGCAGATGTCATAGATGTTGAACGACAGCGACTTCGTCAGATTGTTGAAGCCGAGCAGCTTCAGTTTGGGATTGGTGGTCGGCTTGGGCTTTGCCTTGGCCAATTCGGTACTCCGGTGAACGCTGAAACGGCCCGCAACGACGCGGACCCCGGTGGACAAGCCGCGGATTATGCGTTATTTCGGCGACGGCTGAGTTACGCGGCGCGGATTTCGTGGCTGTGCGTGATCGCCACGCCGCCGCGGGCGAGCATGATCGACGCCGAGCAGTATTTCTCGGCCGACAGCTGCACCGCCCGTTTGACGTGGTTTTCGGCCAGCTCGCGGCCGACGACGACGAAATGCAGGTGGATCTTCGTGAACACCTTGGGTTCGGTTTCCGCGCGCTCGGCTTCGAGCTCGACCCAGCAATCGGTCACCTGCTGGCGCGCCTTCTTCAGGATCAGCGTCACGTCCACGGCCGAGCACGCGCCCACGCCCATCAGCACCAGCTCCATCGGCCGCGGTCCCTGGTTGCGGCCGCCGATCTCCGGCGGGCCGTCGACGGTTACGCTGTGACCGCTGCCGCTTTCGGCGACGAAACGGGCGTCTCCGGCCCATTTGATGCGTGCTTTCAAGGGGTTCTCCGTCGGGAAAGCGGTGTGGAATATGCTATTTTCGGGCTATTTTCAGGCAAAACAAAAACCCGTCCAACGCGCCAGGGATTGAAATGCTGACGAAACCGATCGTGCAGACGTTCATCGAGCTCGCGCACAAGCGGAGCTTTCCGCCGAAGCACACGATCATCCACGCCGGTGACGATCCGCAGTCGCTGTACCTGATCCTCGAGGGCTCGGTCAGCATCATGCTGGAGGACGAGGACGGCCGCGAGATCGTGCTTGCCTATCTAGGCCCCGGCGAATTCTTCGGCGAGATGTGCCTGTTCCCGGATCAGCGCGTGCGCACCGCGATCGTGCGCACGCGCACGCCGACGCTGGTCGCGGAAGTCGGCTATCAAGTCTTCCACGGCTTCGCCCGGGAGCACCCGGACATCATGTTCGAGCTCGCCGGACAGCTGTCCGGCCGGCTGCGCGACACGACGCGCCGGCTCGGCGACCTCACCTTCCTCGATGTCGCCGGCCGCGTGGCGCACATCCTGCTCGAGCTGGTCGACAAGCCCGGCGCACAGTCGCACCCGCGTGGCACGTTGATCCGCACGTCGCGCCAGGAGCTGGCGCGCCTCGTCGGCTGCTCGCGCGAGATGGCCGGCCGCGTGCTCAAGAAGCTCGAGGAGGACGGCATGGTGCAGTCCCAGGGGCGCAGCATCCTGATTCTCGGCGTGCACAAGCGCGTGGCCTAGGGCGCGCGCCTGACCTACGACAACAGCGCGCGCAGCGCCTCCCCGGGGCGTGCCTGGCGCATCAGCGACTCGCCGATCAGGAAGCGGTGCACGCCGGCCGCGCGCAGGCGCTGCACGTCGGCAGCCGCGGCGATGCCGCTTTCCGTCACCACCCCGAGGCCCTGCGGCAGCCGCGGCAGCAGCTCCAGCGTCGTCTCCAGCCGCGTCTCGAAGGTCCGCAGGTTGCGGTTGTTGATGCCGAGCAGCCAGCCGTCGCCGAGATTTGCGCCGAGCACGGCGTCGAGCTCGGCGCCGTCGTGAATCTCGACAAGCACGTCGAGCCGCCAGGCGCGCGCCGTTTCATGCAGGGCCTTGAGCCGGGACGGCTCCAGCGCCGCGGCGATCAGCAGCACGCAGTCGGCACCGATCGCGCGCGCCTCGACGATCTGCATCTCGTCGATCAGGAAGTCCTTGCGGATCACCGGCAGGCCGCAGGCGGCGCGCGCCTGTACGAGAAAGGCGTTGTGGCCCTGGAAGAACGCTTCGTCGGTGAGCACCGACAGGCAGGCCGCACCGCCCTGCGCGTACTCGCGCGCGAGGAACATAGGATCGAAGTCGGCGCGGATCAGGCCCTTGCTCGGCGAGGCGCGCTTGATCTCGGCGATGACGCCGGCCTCGCCCGCGGCGACTTTCGCGGCCAGCGCCGCGATGAAGCCGCGCGGCGGCTCGGCGCTGCGCGCGAGATCCTCGAGCGCGCTATGCGAGTAGCGCCGCTTGAGCCGCGTGATCTCCTCGCGCTTCTGCGCGAGGATCGTGTCGAGGATGTCGGCCATCAGCCCTGCTCTTTGACGCGCCGTGTGGCGGCGACGAATTCGTCGAGCTTTGCCCGCGCTCTGCCGCTCGCGAGCGCCTCCCGCGCCTTGTCGATGCCGGCTCCGATCGTCGGCGCGACGCCGGCGACGTAGAGCGCCGCGCCGGCATTGAGCGCGACGATGTCGCGCGCGACGCCGTCGCTGTCGCCCAACGCTTCGAGCACGCGCGTCTTCGACTCCTGCGCGTCGGCGACGCGCAGGTTCTGGCTGCCGGCCATGCGCAGGCCGAAGTCCTCGGGATGAATCTCGTACTCGCGCAGGCTGCCATCGCGCAGCTCGCCGACCTGCGTCGCGCCGCCGAGCGTGATCTCGTCCATGCCGTCCTTGCCCCAGACCACCATCGCGTTCCGCACGCCGAGCCGCTGCAGCACGCGAATCTGGATGCCGACGAGGTCGGGATGGAACACGCCCATGAGGATGCTCGAGGCGTTCGCCGGATTGGTCAGCGGGCCGAGGATGTTGAAGATCGTGCGCACGCCCATCTCCTTGCGCACCGGCGCGACGGCCTTCATCGCCGGGTGATGATTGGGCGCGAACAGGAAGCCGATGCCGCAGGCCTCGATGCAGGCCGCGACCTGTTGCGGCTGCAGGTCGATGACGGCGCCGAGCGCCTCGAGCACGTCGGCGCTGCCGGATTTCGACGAGACGCTGCGGTTGCCGTGCTTGGCCACCCGCGCACCGGCCGCGGCGGCGACGAAGATCGAAGCGGTGGAAATGTTGAAGCTGTGCGCGCCGTCGCCGCCGGTGCCGACGATGTCGACCAGATTTTCATTGCCGGCAACCGAGCCGGCGGCGGATGCGGCGGGCCACGGGACCTTGCGCGCCAGTTCACGCATCACCTGTGCCGCCGCGGCGATCTCGCCGACGGTCTCCTTCTTCACGCGCAGGCCGGTCAGGATCGCCGCGACCATCACCGGCGAGACTTCACCGCCCATGATCTGCCGCATCAGGTCGATCATCTCGTCGTGGAAGATCTCGCGATGCTCGATCGTGCGCTGCAGCGCTTCTTGCGGAGTGATGGGCATCAGTAGGCGTCCAGGAAGTTCTTCAGCAGCGCGTGGCCGTGCTCGGTCAGGATCGACTCCGGATGGAACTGCACGCCCTCGATCGGAAGCCGGCGGTGCTTGAGCCCCATGATCTCGTCCATCGTCCCGTCGGCGTGCTGCGTCCAGGCGGTGATCTCGAAGCAGTCCGGCAGGTTTTCCCGCGCCACGATCAGCGAGTGGTAGCGCGTCGCCGTGAACGGCGACGGCAGGCCGCGGAACACGCCGCCACCGTGGTGATACACCCGACTGACCTTGCCGTGCATGAGCTCGCGCGCGCGCCGGACGCGGCCCCCGAAGGCCTGGCCGATCGCCTGATGGCCCAGGCACACGCCGAGAATCGGAAAGCGGCCCTGCAGGCGCTCGATCAGCTCGAGGCAGATACCGGCCTCGCTGGGCGTGCAGGGGCCGGGCGAGAGCACGATCTGGTCCGGCTCGAGCGCCGCCACCTCCTCGACTGTGATCTGGTCGTTGCGATACACCCGCACCTCGGCGCCGAGCTCGCCGAAGTACTGCACGAGGTTGTAGGTGAAGGAGTCGTAGTTGTCGATCATCAGGAGCATGGCTCAGCCCTCCCGCTCGCCGGACTGGGCCTGCGCGGCCGCACGCAGCATCGCCGCGGCCTTGTTCATCGTCTCGTCCCACTCGGACTGCGGCACGGAATCGGCGACGACGCCGCAACCGGCCTGCACGTGCAGCTGGCCGTCCTTGATCACGGCGGTGCGGATCGCGATCGCGGTGTCCATGTTGCCGTCCCAGCCGAGATAGCCCACGGCGCCGCCGTAGATGCCGCGCTTGAGCGGTTCGAGCTCGTCGATGATCTCCATCGCGCGAACCTTGGGCGCGCCGGACAGCGTGCCGGCCGGAAACGTCGCCGCCAGTGCGTCGAGCGCGTCGAGGCCGGGCCTGAGCCGGCCGGTGACGTTGGAGACGATGTGCATCACGTGGCTGTAGCGCTCGATGACCATCTTCTCGGTCAGGCGCACGCTGCCGACCTCGGACACGCGCCCGACGTCGTTGCGGCCGAGGTCGATCAGCATCAGGTGCTCGGCGATCTCCTTGGGGTCGGCGAGCAGCTCGCGTTCCAGGGCCAGATCCTCTTGCGCTGTCGCGCCGCGCCGGCGCGTGCCGGCGATCGGGCGCACCGTGACCTCGCCGTCCTCGACGCGCACGAGGATCTCGGGGCTCGAGCCGACGACGTGGTGATCGCCCAGGTCCAGGCAGTACAGGTAGGGCGAGGGGTTGAGCCGGCGGATCGCGCGATAGAGCTGCGCCGGATCGGCGGTAAACGGCGCCGTCAGGCGCTGCGAGGGCACGACCTGCATGCAGTCGCCCGCGGCGATGTAGTCCTTGATGCGCTCGACCGCGCGCTTGAACGGCGCCTCGCCGAAGCGCGACTCGAAGGGCAGCGCCGCCTCCGCATCTGCCAGCGGCGCGCGCGGCAGCGGCACCGGTGCGGCGAGCTGGGCCTCGATCGCGTCGAGCCGCGCGCGCGCGCGGGCCAGGTCGGCCGCATCACCGGGATCGGCGTGCACGATCAGGATCAGCGTCGCGCGCAGGCTGTCGAAGACGACCAGCTCGTCGGCGAGCATCAGCAGGATGTCGGGCGTGTCCAAGGGATCGGGTTTGCTGCTGTCGGCCAGCTTGGGCTCGAAGTAGCGCACGCAGTCGTAGCCGAAATAGCCGACGAGCCCGCCCGAGAAACGCGGCAGGCTCGGATCGGGCCGCACACGCCGGCGCGCGGCATAGGCGCGGATCCAGCCAATCGGATCGGCCGTCTCGGCGGCCTCCACGTCGGCGCCGTCGCGCGCCACCGTGATCCGGTGTCCACTGACGCGCAGCACCTCGCGCGCCGGCAGGCCGATGAAGGAATAGCGACCCCAGCGCTCGCCACCCTGCATCGATTCGAGCAGGAAGCTGTAGGGCTTGTGGGCGAGTTTGAGATAGGCGCCGACCGGCGTGTCGAGGTCGCCGGGCAGTTCGCGCGTCAGCGCAATGCGGTTGTGGTTCATGACGTGAGGTGTGAGGCGTAAGGCGTGAGGCGTAAACAGCGGGGCGCGCAGCCCCTCGGGCAGCCGCTTATCGCCATCGCCAACCGCACGGTCCCCACATCTTCCACATCATGACGCCTTCGCGATCTCCGAACGCATGGCGGCAATTGTAGCCGCGTAATCCTTCGCGCCAAAGATGGCGCTGCCGGCGACGAAGGTGTCGGCCCCGGCCGCGGCGATCTGGCGGATGTTGTCGGTCTTCACGCCGCCGTCGATCTCCAGGCGGATCGCGCGGCCGCTGGCGTCGATCAGCGCCCGCGCCTCGCGCAGCTTGGCCAGCGCCGAGGCAATGAAGCTCTGACCGCCGAAGCCCGGGTTGACCGACATCAGCAGCACCATGTCGACCTTGTCGATGACGTACTTCAGGCAGTCCAGCGGCGTGGCCGGGTTGAAGACCAGGCCGGCCTTACAGCCGGCGTCGCGGATCGCCTGCAGGCTGCGGTCGACGTGGCGCGTGGCCTCCGGATGGAAGGTGATGTAGTCGGCCCCGGCCTTGGCGAACAGCTGCGCGAGCGCGTCGACCGGCTCCACCATCAGGTGCACGTCGATCGGCGCCCGGATGCCGTGCTTGCGCAGCGCCTCGCAGATCGCCGGGCCGAACGTGAGGTTGGGCACGTAATGGTTGTCCATTACGTCGAAATGCACGAGGTCCGCCCCGGCCGCGAGCACACGCTCGACCTCCTCGCCCAGACGGGCGAGATCGGCGGACAGGATGCTGGGGGCGATCAGGGGCGCGAGCTTGGCCATGGCGCGTCGGGGCGTAAAGCGGCGCGCATTATCCCAGAAGCGCGCGCGCAAGGCGCCGGCGCGGCCCTGCCCGCCGCCTCAGGCAGTGACCGCCTCGATGCGCAGGGGCTCGCGGATGCCGGCGTCGCCGGGATAGCCGAAACGCGCCGCGGTCTCTGCGGTCAGCCGCAGCACTTCGTCGCGATCGACGCCCTCGGCCGCCGGCGGCGACCCGAACTGGCGGCGCAGGCGCGCCGAGGCGCGCGCGATCAGCGCGTCGTCGTACGGCAGCCGGCAATGCTCGAAAATCCGCCGCAGCGTCTCCTCCGGCCGCGTGCACAGCACCTCGTGGCGAACGACCAGCACCGCTTCGCGCAGCGACGGCGAGGCGTCCAGACGGTCGGCGACGTAGCGGTAGACGTCGCTCCACGAGCGCGCGTAGCCCTCGGCGTCGCGGCCAGCGGCCCAGGCCTCGCGAATCCGTTCTGCAGCCCGCTCGTCGCCGGTATGCACCGCGCGGCGGTCGAGCCCGAACTCGAAGTGGCCGAGCCGGCGCATGTAGCGGCGTGCACGCGGGTCTTCGCGATGGCGCTCGCTGAAGCGGCGGTGCTGGCGCAGCAGCGAGGCAACGTGTGCGACCGGCTCGCGGATCGGAACGATGAAGCGCGCGTCCGGAAACAGGCGCAGCAGGAAATCCATGCGCGTGGTGTTGTAGTTGCCTTTCGCCAGATAGCGCCGTCCGCCGCGCAGCCACAGCAGCTTGCGCAGGTGCTCGCGGTAGAAGCGCTCGAACGCCGGTGCCTCGTGGACCGCGGTGAGCACGTCGCTGACGCCGGGCCTGTGCAGATGCGGGAAGAACCCGGTCCACAGCACCTCCTCGACGGCTTCCGGGCTGTCCGGCGTGACCTCGATGCCGTCGCCATGCGCGCGCTCGACCGCCGCCGCCGGACGCGATTGCGCGCGATCGAGGAAACGGTTCCAGAAGACCGGCGTGTACACCAGCGGGAAGTCGCGGTAGGCATGGCTCACCGTATCCGCTTGCCCGGCGAGAATTTCGAGCAGAATCGTGCTGCCCGAGCGCGCCAGGCCACAGACGTAAATCGGCGCCTCGATCGCGATACGCTCGAGCTGCTCGTCGAGCATGCTCGTCTCCAGATTGCCGAGCCGCTGCCACAAGCCCGGATGGTGTTCCACGGATGCGCCGAGGCGGTCGATCCAGCCGGCAACGGCGAACGGATCCTGCGTTTTGTCGCTCATCGCCATACCCCTTCTATACGATGCGGAACGCCCGCTTGATCGCGAGCGCGACCAGCGTGAGGGCGGTGAAGAACACGAACTCCCAGCCCCGCATCCAGCCCGGGCCCCAGTCGAGGTACTGCCGCTGCGGCAGATCGAGCTCGATGCGCTCGATCGGCAGCTCGGCCGGCAGGAAGCCGAGCGGGCTGCTGATCAGCGCCGCGTCGAGGCTGCGTTTGCGAATCACCGGCACCGGCGTCTGCAGCTCGATCTCCGCATGCCACTGGCCCCGCGGATCGGCGACGGCCACGCGTGGGGCGTCGTGGCCTGGCGCGGGCGGAATCCACTGCGCCGGCAGCCGCTCGGGCCGGGTGCGTACCGGTACGGCGTCGTGCGCCTCGGGGAACGCGTAGCCGTAGGTCTCGGCGATCCAGCCGGCGAGCAGCGCCATCGGTGCGAGCGCCGCCAGCGCCGGCGTCAGCACCAGGCCGAGCTGCCTGAACGCCGCGCCGAGCATGCGGCGCATGCGCGGCAGCGCTTCGGCCAGCTCGCCGTCGAAGCCGTCCAGATCGGCGCGCGCCCATGCCAGCTCGCGCTTGGCCTCGA
Organism: Pseudomonadota bacterium; assembly: GCA_040754295.1. Lineage (GTDB taxonomy): Bacteria > Pseudomonadota > Gammaproteobacteria > Nevskiales > Nevskiaceae > Solimonas. The sequence goes on from JBFMCQ010000022.1 coordinate 8,844, forward strand.
CGATACGGCTTTGCGGCGAGAGCATGCCGTAGAGCAGCATCGCCAGCGCTCCGGCGCAGGCGCTCCACAACACCAGGCGCAACGCCGGCGGCAGCCAGGCGAGCAGCTGCTGGTCGATCCACGCGAACGCCTGCGTCGGCAGCTGTAGCGAGTCTTCCATGGCGGCTCTCGGCTGCTCTAGCGCCTGGGCGGGGCGGTGCGCTCGGGGGCGGGCGAGGTCGCCGCCTGCGCCGTGGCCTGTGCGCGGCGCTTCATCAGGCGGCGGATCGGCCACATCGCGACGAAGAACAGCGCGGCGAGCACCGCAGCGACCACCGCCCAGAGCGCGCCGAGCAGGCTCAGGCCGGCGCCGGGACCGACGTAGGCAGCCGCCGGAGCGGCCAGGGCCAGTGCCGCGGCCGCGGCTGCCGTGTGCAGGATGGCGCGAAACGAGAATGAGCTGTTCATGTTGAGGATCTCCGTAAGGCGACTTCGAGCGTCTGCCGAAAGCCGGGTTCGAGTCGAGCGGAGTCGATCCGCCGAGCCACGGAGTCACGCTAGTTCCGAAGGACTGAACATCGGCTGAAAAGCGCATGCCGCGGCGGCGCAACGGCTTTACCCCCTTGTCGCGCTTGTCCACAATGCGCGCCTCCACCCGCGGACATGGCGATGGACGCTCTCTACGATTCGATGCTCTCCAGCGTGCCGCGGCTGCACCGCGGCAAGGTCCGCGACATCTACGCACTCGGCGATCGCCACCTGCTGATCGTCACCAGCGATCGGCTCTCGGCCTTCGACGTGATCCTGCCGCAGCCGATCCCCGGCAAAGGCGCGGTGCTGACCGCGCTCACCGACTTCTGGATGGCGCGCTTCACCCACATCCTGCCCAACCATCTGGCGCCGGAGATCGACCTGGCGCGCTTCCTCACGCCGGAAGAGCGGCAGCGCATCGACGGCCGCTGCGTCGTCGCCCGCCGCCTCGAGGCGCTGCCGATCGAAGCGGTCGTGCGCGGGTACCTGATCGGCAGCGGCTGGAAGGACTATCGCAACAGCGGCGCCGTCTGCGGGATCGCACTGCCGCCGGGCCTCGAGCTCGCCGGTCGCCTGCCGCAGCCGATTTTCACGCCGGCCGACAAGGCGCCGGTCGGCAGCCATGACGAAAACATCGACTACGCCGAGGTCGAGCGGCGCATCGGCGCAAGGCTCGCTGCACAGGTGCGCGATGCGTCGCTGCGCATCTACGGCGAGGCCTCCGAGTACGCGCGCACGCGCGGCATCATCATCGCCGACACCAAGCTCGAATTCGGCGTCGACGAGTCGGGCCGCCTGCATCTGATCGACGAAGTGCTCACGCCGGACTCGTCGCGCTTCTGGCCGGCAGACAGCTACCGGCCCGGCATCAGCCCGCCGAGCTTCGACAAGCAGTACGTGCGCGACTATCTCGAGACCCTGGGCTGGAACAAGCAGGCCCCGGGTCCGCAGTTGCCGGACGAGGTCGTGCGCAGGACCGCCGAGAAGTACCGCGAGGCACAGCGCCTGCTGACCGCAACAGCGTAGGATTAGGCACCCACAGCCGCCCGGGAGAACGACGCATGCAGATCAAGATCGAGATCGACGTTCGTCCCGACGAGCTGCGGCGCTTCCTCGGCCTGCCCGACGTTGCCGGCCTGCAGGACGATATCGTGGCGTTTCTGCGCGGCAAGGTCGGTGCGGCGAGCGAGTTCGATGCGACCAACTTCGTCAAGAGCAATATCGAAGCGCTGCGCAGGAATCCGGCGTGGCAGAAGGTCGTCGCGCGGGTGAAGCTCGCCCAGACCGTCGACGAAGTCGCAGCCGCGGCGCTGCAGACGGCGGCGACCGCTCCCGCCGCGAAAACCAGAACGGCGCCGAAGAAGCGCAGCCGGCGGCGCCGTCAGAAGGCCGGCAAATAGCGTCAGGCGGCGCGGCGCAGGTCGTGCACCAGACCGCGCCACAGTGCGCGGCGCACCGCATGGTCGCGACCGAGACGGTTGCGCATTTCCGGCAGCAGGTCGATCTGGTCACGCAGCAGCTCGCCGACGCCGCGTGCACGCCGGGCGACGCGCACGCGCACCTGAGCGGCGGCGAGGTGGCCGCGCAGCGCGCCGACTTCGTGCATGACGATCAGCGACAGATCGCCGACGAGGCGATCGACGACGGTTTCGGCAGGGGACGCACTCATTGTTGGTCGCAAGGATTCAGAAACGAAAATGGGGCTGAGGGATCGAGCCCCCCAGCCCCGCTGCCGCCCGTGCGAAGGACGGCCAGGGAGTAACGGTGCTTCAGGGAGCGGCAGTCGCCTTGGCCGGCGCCTTGCGCGCCTTGGCCGCGGTCTTGCGGGGGCTCTTCTTCGCCGCCCGCGCCGCCGGCTTGGCGCCGTTGAGCCGCGCGCTGATCGTGCTGTAGCCGCCCTTGAGAGTCTTGGCGAGCTTGTCGCCGGCCTTGCTCACCGTCTCGACGCTGTCGTTGTACGCAGCGAGGACGGTGTCCTTGCCTTCCGGCAGGTAGGCGATCGGGTTCGATGCAACGGCCTTCAGCCCGTCGGCGCGCGCCTTCTCGAAGCTCGCCTGGGCGAGATCGATCAGCTCCCTGCCGGCGGCGACCTGCGTCTGGAACAGCGTCTGCACGCCGTCGATGACGATCGCGTTGGCGGCCTTGATCGTGTCGACCCCGGCTTCCAGCACCTGCTGGCCACGGCTCACGACGACGTCGGCGCGTGTCTTGACGTCGTTCACAAGAGTTTCGACATTCACTGCGACTACCTCCTACCTCTGCGGTACGGACCTCGGGAATCCGCGATGTTGCAATGCAACATTTGCTGCGGCGCATCATAAGAGCGGTCCCCACACCTGTCAACGGGCGGTCGCAGCCTGGCGACGAACGGTAGCCCCGCCGCCCGATCCAGTATCCTGACCCGATGAACCGGCTCCTCCAGCGCCTTCGCGAGCTGCTCTGGGACTTGGAAACCGCAGCCCGCTACCCGCAGCCGCTGGTGAGCGCCGGTCGCTACGTCTTCGTCCTCGCGCGCGACCTGCTGGAAGGTCAGCTGAGCATGCGCGCGATGAGCCTGGTCTACACCACGCTGCTGTCGATCGTGCCGATGCTCGCGCTGGCGTTCTCGGTGCTCAAGGCGCTGGGCGTGCACAACACGCTGGAGCCGGTGCTGCTGGAATTCCTGCGGCCGCTCGGGGCGCGCTCCGAGGAGCTGACCGCGAACATCATCGGCTTCGTCGAGAACATCCGCGTCGGCGTGCTCGGCTCGCTGGGCATCGCGCTACTGTTCTACTCGGCGCTGTCGCTGATCCAGAAGGTGGAATCGGCGTTCAACTACATCTGGCGCATCGAGCGCCCGCGGCCGCTGTCGCAGCGCCTCGGCGAGTATTTCGCGGTGCTCACCGTCGGTCCGGTCGCGGTGTTTTCCGCGCTCGGCGTCACCGCGACGATCCTCAACAGCGACGTGCTGGCCTGGATCGCCTCGATCGAGCCATTCGGCCTGCTCATCTTCGTCAGCACCCGGCTGCTGCCTTATGCGCTGATCATCGGTGCGTTCACCTTCCTCTACCGTTTCATGCCGAACACGCGCGTACGCACGCGCGCGGCCGCGTGGGGCGGTCTGTTCGCGGGCGTCCTGTGGCAGAGCGGCAGCGCCGTGTTCGCGTCCTTCGTCGCATCGGCGACCAAGTACAACGCGATCTACTCCGGCTTCGCGATCCTGATCTTCCTGCTGATCTGGCTCTATATCGGCTGGCTGATCCTCCTGACCGGCTGCCAGCTTGCGTTTTATATCCAGCATCCCGAGCATCTCAAGCCGCGGCGCACGCCGGCGATGCTCTCGGCGCGCGCGACCGAATACCTCGCCTTGATGATCATGGGGCTGGTCGGTCGGCGCTTCATGCGCGGTGAAACCGGCTACACGCAGGAGGAGCTGGCGCTGGCGCTCAACGCCGAACCGGAGCACATCGCCCGCCTCGTCGACGTGCTGCTCTACCACGGGCTGCTGGTCGAAGCCGGCGTGGACCGGACGCAGCTGCTGCCCGGTATCGACCTCGAGTCGATCACACTGTCGCGTCTGTGGCGGCTGGTGCGTGCCGGCGCGACGACGTTGCCGGCCGCGCGCGAAACCTTCGGGCAGACGGTGAGTGCGCTGATCGAGAACGCCGAGCACGCCTTCGAGGGACAGGTCGGGGAGCTGTCGCTGCGCGACTGGCTGGCGCGCGAGCGGGCGCATCCTGAATAATCGGCCCACGCCGTCGCCGCAGTGCGGACAACAACGAGGAGATCGGGGTGAATCAGCTCTGGACCCGGCAGTATCCGCCCGGGGTGCCGCAGGAGATCGACGTCGACGCCTATGCGTCTATCGTCGAGCTGGTGGAGCGCAGCTGCGACCAGTACCGCTCGCGCACGGCCTATGAGTGCATGGGTGTGCAGCTGAGCTACGACGAGCTCGACCGGAGCACGCAGGACTTCGCGTCCTATCTGCAAAACGTGCTGGGCCTGGACAAGGGCGACCGCGTCGCGCTGATGATGCCCAACGTGCTGCAGTACCCGGTGGCCCTGTTCGGCGTGTTGCGCGCCGGCATGGTCGCCGTCAACGTCAACCCGCCGTACACGCCGCGCGCGCTCGCGCACCAACTCAAGGACAGCGGCGCGCGCGTCATCGTGATCATGGAGAACTTCTGCCAGGCGCTGGAGCAGGTGCTGAAGAAGACGCGCGTCGAATGCGTGATCACGACCCAGCTCGCCGATTTGGCGCCGTTTCCGAAGAGTCTGCTGGTCAACGCCGCGGTGAAGTACGTCAGGAAACTGGTGCCCAAATGGCACATCCCCGGTACCGTGCCGCTGCGCGCGGCACTCGCGCGCGGCAAGGCGCAGCCATACATGCACGCACAGCTCGCGCACGCCGACATCGCGTTCCTGCAGTACACCGGCGGCACCGCCGGACTGCCGAAGGCGGCGACGCTGACGCACGGCAATATCGTCGCCAACCTCGAGCAGATGAGCGCGTGGATGCAGCCGTTCATGAAGGGCGACGGCGAGATCATCGTCACCGCGCTGCCGCTGTATCAGATCTTCACGCTGGTGCTGAACTGCCTGCTGTTCCTGAAGATCGGCGCGAAGAACGTGCTGATCACCGACCCGCGCGACCTGCCGGGCTTCGTCGCCGAGCTGAAGAAGCATCGCTTCACCGCGTTCTCCGGCGTCAACACGCTGTTCGATGCCCTGCTCGACACGCCGGGCTTCGACAGCGTCGATTTCAGCGATCTGCATCTGGCCGTCGGCGGCGGCGTGCAGCAGGCCGTCGCCGAGCGCTGGCAGAAGGCCACCGGCAAGGCACTGATCGAGGGCTACGGGCCCACCGAGTGCTTGCCGGCGGTGACCTGCACGCCGCTGACGCAGCCGGACTGGAGCGGCACGATCGGCGTGCCGCTGCCGTCGACGATCGTCTCGCTGCGCGACGACGACGACAACGAGGTGCCGCAGGGCCAGCCCGGCGAGCTCTGCGTGAAAGGCCCGCAGGTCATGCAGGGCTACTGGCGCAAGCCGGAAGAGAACGCGAAGGTGTTCACGGCGGACGGCTTCCTCAAGACCGGCGACATCGCGATCATGGACGAGCGCGGTTACCTGCGCCTCGTCGACCGCAAGGAGCTGCGCGGCCAGCAGGTCTGGGCATGACCGGACCTGGCTGCTGCGCGCGGTCGAGCTCGCGCGCGGCAAAAGCCGGGGCCACGACGGCTAAGGCTCGCGCAGGACGCGCATCAAGTCGCCTCGGGCAGCGTGATGTTCATCTCCAGCACTTCGAGCCCGGCTTCGCGCTGGATGTGCACGTGCACCGCGCTATCCGGCACCTGAACGTACTTGCGCACAACGAGCAGCAGCTCCTCGCGCAGCCGCGGCAGATAGGCCGGACCGCCGCCGCGGCCTTCGCGCTGATGTGCAACGACGACCTTGAGCCGCTCCTTGGCGATCGACGCAGTGTTCTTCGGTTCCGAACGGAGGAATTTCAGCCAGTCCATGCGCATGCTCCTCAAGTGCCGAATAGGCGGCCGAGGAATCCCTTCTTCTCCGCCGTGAGGAATCGATGGTCGCGCGTCTCGCCGAGGAAGCGCGCGACCACGTCGTCGTACGCACGCCCGGCATCGCTGTCACGGTTCGCGATCACCGGCGTGCCGGCGTTCGACGAGGTCAACACCGCCTGCGACTCCGGAATCACGCCCAGCAGCGGGATCGCCAGAATCTCCTTGACGTCGTCGACCGAGAGCATCTCGCCCTTGGCGACACGCAGCGGGTTGTAGCGCGTCAGCACCAGATGCTCCTTGACCCTGCCTTCGCCGTTTTCGGCCTTGCGCGTCTTGCTCGACAACAGGCCGAGCACGCGGTCGGAGTCGCGCACCGACGAGACTTCGGGATTGGTCACGACCAGCGCCTCGTCGGCGAAGTACATCGCCAGATGCGCACCCTTCTCGATGCCGGCCGGCGAGTCGCAGACGATGTAATCGAAGTCCTTCGCCAGCTCGTCGAGCACGCGGCCGACGCCCTCGGCGGTCAGCGCGTCCTTGTCGCGCGTCTGGCTCGCGGCGAGCACGTAGAGATTGTCGTGCTGCTTGTCCTTGATCAGCGCCTGGCGCAGCGTCGCCTCGCCCTGAATCACGTTGACGAAGTCGAAGACGACGCGGCGCTCGCAGCCCATGATCAGGTCGAGATTGCGCAGGCCGACGTCGAAATCGATCACGACCGTTTTGTGTCCGTGCATCGCCAGACCGGTCGCGAAGGACGCGCTCGTGGTGGTCTTGCCGACCCCACCCTTTCCGGAAGTGACTACGACGATCTTTGCCAAGGTCTTGCTCCTACACTCTGTTCGGCTTCGTCACGCATCAAGCCGGTTGTGACCACTGCGGCCCGCTCACGATTCGAGCCGCTCTATCCTGAGTTTTCCGTCCGCCAGCCACACCTGGACCGGCTTTCCGCGCAGCTCGCCCTGCATCTGCTCGGCCACCGCGTAGACACCGGCGACGGCGACCAGCTCCGCCTCGAAGCGCCGGCAGAAGATACGCGCACCCGGATCGCCGCGTGCGCCCGCCATCGCGCGACCGCGCAGCGTACCGTAGACGTGCACGCAGCCGTCCGCCGCGACCTCGGCGCCGACGCTGACGCTGTTGACGACGACAAGATCGCTGTCGGCGGCGTAGACCTGCTGGCCGGAGCGCACCGGCGCGGTCACCAGGCGCGTCGAGCGGCGTGTCGCCACGGCGGCCGGCGCCGGTTCCGCGGCCGGGGTACGCGGGCTGCGGCCGGTACCGGCATCGGCCGCCAATACCGGTAGCCCGCAGTCCGCCGCCGAGGCCGCGAGCGGCCCGTCGACGACCCCCAGCGGCTGCATGCCGACGCCGCGCATCGCCGCGAGCACGGCGCCGAGATCGAGCGCCGACTCGGCTTCGAGGATCACTGGCATGCCCTTGACCGCCTGCGGCATCTGCCGGGCGAAATCTTCGAGCTGGGCGGCAATGGCCTGGACGTCGGGGTCGAGAATCCGTGCACGCGTCAGCGACAGCATGCGACCCTTGAACTCCAGCGCTTTCTTCGACGTCATGTCAAACGGACCGGTTGGCGAATTGTATACCGCATCTTGGGGTTCTGAACTACTCTGGCCACAAACTGTGGAAGTGGCGCGCGTTTTGCTTGGACGGCCGGACGGAGGTGAAACGATGGTTGGACTCTGGGCAGACGCGGAATCCATGCACGCGAGGGCGGTCCTCACCGCACCGTCCGCATCCGCGCATGGTCCGCCCCTTCCCCGGCGGGGCAGGGACGCAAGCCTCGCCGTGCGGGCTTCACGCTAATGGCCATCGACTGGCACCAGTATCGCTGCAACGGCTACTTCGACGAGCTGTTCGAAGCGCCGGGCCGGCCGCGCCCCGGCGCCAGGCGCCTCGTCGACTACCTCGGCGGCCTGTCGGAGGCGGAGCTGTCCGAGCGCCGGCTCGCCGCGGAGCTGGCGATCAAGATCATGGGCGTGACCTTCACCGTCTACTCGGAAGGTCGCAACGTGGACCGCTCGTGGCCGTTCGATATCATCCCGCGCACGCTCACGCGCCCGGAATGGGCGCGCACCGAGGCCGGTCTGCAGCAGCGCGTGCGCGCGCTCAACCACTTCATCCAGGACGTCTACGGCGCGCAAAAGATCGTCAAGGACCGCGTGTTCCCCGCGAGCCTGCTGCAGGAATCGGCGAACTTCCGCCCGCAGTGCGTCGGCATGAAGCCGCGCAACGGCATCTGGGCGCATATCTGCGGCTCCGATCTGGTGCGCGACAAGGACGGCACGCTCTACGTGCTCGAAGACAATCTGCGCGTACCCTCGGGCGTCAGCTACATGATCGAGAATCGGCTGGTCACCAAGCGAGTCTTCCCCGAGCTGTTCGAGACCGGCTCGATCCTGCCGGTCGACGACTACCCGGCGCAGCTCTACGACATGCTCGCCGCGATGTCGCCACGGCCCGGCAGCCGGCCGGGCATCGTCCTGCTCACCCCCGGCATCTACAACTCCGCGTACTTCGAGCACTCCTGGCTGGCGCGGCAGATGGGCATCGAGCTGGTCGAAGGTTCCGACCTCTTCGTCGGCGACGACGACGTCGTCTACATGCGCACGGTCTACGGCCCCAGACGCGTCGACGTCATTTACCGGCGCATCGACGATCTGTTCCTCGACCCCGATGCGTTCCGGCCGGACTCGGTGCTCGGCGTCAAAGGCCTGATGCGCGCCTGGCTCGCCGGCAAGGTTTCGCTGGTCAATGCACCGGGCGCAGGGGTGGCCGACGACAAGGTCGTCTACGCCTTCGTGCCCGAGATGATCCGCTATTACCTGGGCGAGGATCCGATCCTGCCGAACGTGCCGAGCTGGTTGTGCATGCGCAAGGAGGACCGCGAGCACGTGCTCGCCAACCTCGACAAGCTCGTCGTCAAGCCGGCCAACGAGTCGGGCGGCTACGGCATGTTGATCGGTCCGCGTGCGAGCAAGAAGGAGCGCGAACAGTTCGCGCGGCTGATCCAGGCGAACCCGCGCAACTACATGGCACAGCCGACGCTGTCGCTGTCGACCGCACCGACGCTCACGCCCGAGGGCATCGAGCCGCGTCACCTCGACCTGCGCCCGTTCATCCTCTCGCGCGGTGACTCGATCTACGTGACCACCGGCGGCCTCACGCGCGTGGCGATGACCAAGGGCTCGCTCGTCGTCAACAGCTCGCAGGGCGGCGGCGCGAAGGACACCTGGGTGGTCGATCTCGACGCCGCTGACGCCGCGGGCAGCGCCTGATGCTCTCGCGCGTCGCTGAGGATCTGTACTGGTTCGGCCGCTACGTGCAGCGCGCGGAAAACACCGCGCGCCTCGTCGCGGTGCATTCCGACCTCGTGCTCGACCTGCCGCGCAACATCGAGGTCGGCTGGTCGGCGCTGGTCGACATCCTCGGTGCCGCCAAGGTGTTCACCGGGCGCTACGGTCCGAACTATGCCGAGGGCGACGTCGTGCACTTTCTCGTGCTCGACGCCGACAACCCGGGCTCGGTCGCGGTGTCGATCGCGCGCGCGCGCGAGATCCTGCGCACGGTCCGCGAGTCGACGCCGCACGAAACCTGGCGGCAGATCAACAACGTGCACCTGCTGTTACAGGAGAACGGCGAGCGGCTGCTGGGCCGCGCCAAACGCCACGAGCTGCTGCAGCGCGTCCTGGACGCGGCGCTGATGACCTACGGCATCCTCCTCGCCAACATGAGCCATGACGTCGGCTTTCAGTTCATGCGCCTGGGCACCAATCTGGAGCAGGCCGACATGACGACGCGCATCATTGATGTGCGCTCGTCGAGCCTGATCAAGCCGCGCTTCGGCGACGAGCAGCTCAGGCCGTTCGAAAACATCCAGTGGATGAGCGTGCTGCATTCGCTGGCCGCCTACCAGATGTACCGCCGCAACGAGCGCTCGCGCGTGACCGGCACCGCCGCCCTACGCTTCCTGCTGCAGAACCGCGAGTTTCCGCGCGCCGTGATGTTCTGCCTCAACACGATCGGCACGACGCTGCCGCCGCTGCCGGCGAGCCGCTCCGCGGAGCGCGCACTCGAGCGCACGCGCGCCTTGGTCCAGGACGCCAATATCGACCGGCTCGTCGAATCCGGCCTGCACGAGTGGATCGACGAAGTACAGGTCGGTCTCGGCCGGCTGCATGAGGCGATCGCGCACGGCTATTTCCAGAGCTGAAGGACTGCGCGCAGGTCCGGCGTGGGATACCGGTGAGCGTGGCGAACCGCAGGCGCACCGCGCCGGATTTATTGCCGGTCCAGCAGACTCCGCTGCGCCTCCGGCAGCTCCCAGTCGAAGCGCGGCAGGTTGCCGAACGCCTGCATCAGCGCCTGACCCCAGGCCTCGCGCAGCTGTGCGAGCAGCGGCGTGTCGAGATCCAGACGCAGCGTGTGCGTGATACGCAGCGCGTCGCGCGGCAGGATCGCCAGATCCAGCGGCGGACCCACGGTCACGTTCGACTTCATCGTCGAGTCCAGCGACACCAGTGCACAGCGCGCGGCGTCTTCGAGCGCCAGTGCCGAGCGGATCACGCGATCGAGGATCGGCTTGCCGTACTTGCTTTCGCCGAGCTGCAGATACGGCGTCTCCGGGGAGGTCGAGATGCAGTTGCCCTCCGGATAGATCAGGTATAACGCCGGCTCCTCGCCCTGGATCTGGCCGCCGAGAATCAGCGTCGCGCGCAGATCGACGGAGCTGGCGAACTGCATCTGCGAGGCGGTGTCCTGCTGCGCCTTGACCGACAAGGCGCCGACGTACTCGGCGGCGTCGTACATATGGCGCACGCGGCGCAGGTTGACCGCGGCATTGGGGTCCTCCAGATCGCGGCGCAGGTTGGCGAGCACCGCCTGCGTCGTCGCCAGATTGCCGGCGGAGAGCACGACAAACACGCGCTCGCCGGCGAACTCGAAGACGTGCAGTTTGTTGTAGGTGCGCACGTCGTCGACGCCGGCGCTGGTGCGCGTGTCGGCCGCGAACACGAGTCCTTCGTTGACCTTGATGGCGACGCAATACGTCATGCGGGTGTGCTTCTCAGCCGGGGCGGCACAGCCGCGTAGTGTAGGGGCAGGCCCGCCCCAGCGTCACGAATCCGGCTGCGCGCCGGTAAATGCATAACTTGTGCCGCGGAAAACGGCCGTGCCAGACTTTCCTGCCCTTTTTTGGCCGGAGTGCAACGATGAGCGAGCGCAGGATCGAGTTCTACTGGGATTCCGCCAGCCCCTACACCTATCTTGCGTCGACGCAGATCGAGGCACTGGCGGGCAAGCACGGCGCGAGCGTGGTGTGGAAACCGTTCCTGCTCGGCAAGGCCTTCGAAGCCAGCGGCAACCGCATGCCGGCCGCCGTTCCGGTCAAGGGCAAGTACATGTTCCAGGACCTGCGTCTGTGGGCGAAGCTCTACGCTGTGCCGTTCCGCTTCCCACAGGTGTTTCCGGTCGCGAGTCTGACCTCGCTGCGCATCGCCTGCGCGCTGCCCGAGAGCGACGTCGGCCAATGGGCCAAGGCGGTCATGGCGGCGTACTGGACGCGCGAGCAGGACATCGGCCAGCCCGGCGTGCTCAAGAGCGTCGCCGCCGAGCTGGGCTGGGACGGCGCGGCCCTGCTCGAAAAGAGTCAGGAGCCGGCAGTCAAGGACAAGCTCAAGGCGAACACGGACGAAGCTGTCGCACGCGGCGTGTTCGGTGCCCCGACGTTTTTCGCCGAGGACAAGATGTTCTGGGGCAACGACCGCCTGCAGCTGCTCGACGCGTATCTGGCCGGCCGTCTTTCGTAGCCGCGGCCCGACCGGCCGCCGAACGAGAAGCGCGCGCTGTGCAGAACAGTGCGCGCACACTCACGGTGCGCGCCGCAGATCCAGCGTGCACGGATACTCCGGATTCGGCCGCTCCATCGCGAGCTCGAACGGCCCCGGCGTGTGGCCGAACGGCTCGAAGCGGGCGATGCGCCGCGCCTCGGCCTCGAACGCGTTGACCGGAAACGTTTCGTAGTTGCGCCCTGCGGGATGCGCGACGTGATACCGGCAGCCGGCGAGCGCGCGGCCGCTCCAGCGATCGTACAGATCGAACACCAGTGGCGTGTGCACGCCGATCGTCGGGTGCAGACAGGCAGCCGGCTGCCACGCCCGATAACGCACGCCGGCGACGTACTCGCCCTGCAGCCCGGTCGCGCGCAGCGGCAGCTCACGGCGGTTGCAGGTCACGGCGTAGCGGCCCGGCACCAGGCCCGTCGCCTTGATCTGCAGGCGCTCCAGCGAGGAATCGACGTAGCGCGTCGTGCCGCCGGGGCCGGGCTCCTCGCCGAGCACCGGCCACGGCTCGAGCGCGTGGCGCAGCTCGAGCGCCATGCCTTCGTACTCCAGCACGCCGTGGCGCGGAAAGCGGAACTCGAAGTGCGGCGCAAACCAGTCGCGCGCGAATGCGAATCCGGCGCGCCGCAGGTCGTCGAGCACTTCGCACAGATCGGCCCAGTTGTCGTGCGGGAGCATCCAGCGGTCGTGCAGCTGCGAGCCCCAGCGCACCAGCGGACGCTCGTAGGGCTCGCGCCAGAACCAGGCGATCAGCGCGCGCACCAGCAGCTGTTGCACCAGGCTCATGCGCGGGTGCGGCGGCATCTCGAAGCCGCGCAGCTCGACGAGACCCAGGCGCCCGGTCGGCGTGTCCGGCGAGTACAGCTTGTCGATGCAGAACTCGGCGCGATGCGTGTTGCCGGTGACGTCGACGAGCAGGTTACGCAGGGTCCGGTCGACCAGCCACACCGGCGCTTCGACGCCCTTGCGCGGCAGCTGCGCGAGCGCGATCTCCAGCTCGTAGAGCTGGCTGTCACGCGCCTCGTCGACGCGCGGATGCTGCGAGGTCGGCCCGATGAACAGCCCGGAGAAGAAGTACGACAGCGACGGATGGTTCTGCCAGTAGCGCAGCAGGCTGGCGAGCAGGTCGGGGCGGCGCAGGAACGGCGAGTCGGCCGGCTTGGCGCCGCCGACGACGACGTGATTGCCGCCGCCGGTGCCGACGGCGCGGCCGTCGATCAGGAACTTCTCCGCCGACAGACCGGAAAGACGCGCGGCTTCGTAGAGGCTCAGCGCGTTGTCGCGCAGCTCGGCCCAGCTGCGCGCCGGCTGCACGTTGACCTCGATGACGCCGGGATCGGGCGTGATCTTGAGCACTTCGAGCCGCGGATCGGCCGGCGGCGGGTAGCCTTCGATGCGCACCGGAAGCGCGGTCTCCGCGGCCACGTCCTCGATCGCGGCGACCAGATCCAGAAAATCCTCGCAGCGCGCGACCGGCGGCAGGAACACCGTGACCCAGCCGTCGCGCGGCTCGACCGTGAGTGCGGTGCGCACGTTCGTGCCGTTGAGGAAGCCGGTGCGGCCCGCGTGCCTGTCGCGCAGCGACGCCTGCCTGCCCTCGCCCTCCGCAGCAGGGGCCGTCTGGGCGGCAGGCGGCGGCTGCGGCCCGTCCTCCGGACGTTGCGCGCGTGCACGCAGCTGCAGAAACGGCTGGCGCCGCGGGTCGGCCGCCGGCAGCTCCGGCGGCAGTGCCCAGGGATCGACCGGGTACGTCGCCGGCACGCTGACCCCCGGCGTCCACGGCAGCGATTCGATCGGCAGACGCAGGCCGATCGGGGAATCGCCGGGGATCAGGAACAGCTTGCCGGTGCGCAGCAGCCAGCGCTCGGACATCCAGCGCGCCGCGGCCTGCCAGCGCTGGATCGGCAGCACGTAGCCCCGCGGCGTGCCCAGGCCGCGCTCGAACACCTGCAGCAGCCGCGCGCGCTCCTCCGGATCCGCGAGGCGGCTGTCCTGCGGGTCGACATTGACCGGCAGTTTGCGCTCGCGCGCGAGGTAGTGCAGCGCATCCTCGTAGGCCTCGCAGATGTTGCGCGGATCGACTTCGAGCCGCTCGGCGATGCCGAGCATGAGCTTGTTCGCCTGCAGCAGCGTGACCGGTTTCGCAGGATCGGGGCGGCGCAGCGGCAGCCGCCACAGCGGCTCGCCGTCGCGGCGCCAATACAGCGAGTACGCCCAGCGCGGCAGCGACTCGCCGGGGTACCACTTGCCCTGGCCGTAGGTCAGCAGACCCTGCGGCGCAAGGCGCTCGCGCAGGCGCAGCGCCAGATCGAGCGCACGCTGCGCCTTCGTCGGCCCCACTGCATCCGCATTCCATTCGGCGGACTGCATGTCGTCGGCGGCGACGAAGGTCGGCTCGCCGCCCATCGTCAGGCGCACGTCGTCCTCGGCAAGGCGCGCATCGACCACTGCGCCGAGTGCATCGATCTGCTGCCAGCTCTCTTCCGCATACGGCTTGGTCACACGCGGCGACTCGCGGATACGGCTGATGTGCATCTGGTAATCGAACGCGACCTCGCATTGCTCGACGCTGCCCGAGATCGGCGCGGCCGACGCCGGCTCCGGTGTCGCCGACAGCGGAATATGCCCTTCGCCTGCGAACAGCCCGGACGTCGGATCGAGCCCGAGCCAGCCGGCGCCGGGCACGTAGACCTCGGCCCAGGCGTGCAGATCGGTGAAGTCCTCGGCGGCGCCGGGCGCACCTTCGAGCGGCTTCACGTCCGGCTTGAGCTGCAGCAGATAGCCGGAGACGAAGCGCGCGGCGAGTCCGAGCTGGCGCAGCAACTGCACCAGCAGCCACGCCGAATCGCGGCACGAGCCGGACTCGAGCTCCAGCGTCTGCTCCGGGGTCTGCACGCCGGGCTCGAGCCGGATCAGGTAGCGGATCTGCTGCTGCAGGCGGCGGTTGAGCTCGACGATGAACGGCACCGTCGGCGTGCGCTCGCGGGATATGCTCTGCAGCAAGGCCCGCAGGCGCGGACCGGCCGGCAGCGGCCGCAGATAGGCCGCGAGATCCGCCTTGAGCCCCGGCTCGTAATCGAACGGGAACTGCTGCGCGGCGTCCTCGACGAAGAAGTCGAACGGGTTGATCACAGCGAGGTCGGCGACGAGGTCGACGGTGACGACCAGCTCGGTGAGCTTCTCCGGGAACACGACGCGCGCCTGCCAATTGCCGAACGGATCCTGCTGCCAGTTGAGGAAATGCCGCTCGGGCGCGACCTGCAGCGCGTAACTCAAGACCCTCGTGCGCGTGTGCGGCGCGGGCCGCAGGCGGATCAGCTGCGGCGACAGCGACACGCGCCGGTCATAGCGGTAGCGTGTCTGGTGATGCAGTGCGACCTGGATCGACATCGACGACCCTCGTAAGTACAAGCGCTGCTCTGGCAAAACCCTTGCCATCGTCGTAGGGTGCCCCGTGCGCGCCGGTGTTTTCCGCAGCGCACGGGCTGCACCCTACCACCACCCGCCATGAACAGTTCGAGCCGATCCGACTTCGTCCGCGCGCGCGGCCTGTACCACCACGTCCGCCGCTGGGGCGATCGCGACCGGCCGCTGCTGTTCCTCGGCCACGGCTGGCTCGATGTCTCGGCGACGTTTCACGACCTGGTGCAACCGCTGCTTTGCGTCTGTCAGGTGCTGGCGCCGGACTGGCGCGGCTTCGGCCACACGCAGCGGCCGCGCGACGGCTACTGGTTCCCGGACTACGTCGCCGACCTGGAGGCGCTGATCGAGCATTATGCGCCGCGCGGCGAGGTCTGGCTCGCCGGGCACAGCATGGGCGCCCAGATCATGAGCCTCTATGCCGGGCTGCGGCCGGAGCGCGTGACGCGGCTGGTGTGCCTCGACGGGCTGTTTCTGCCGACGATGGCGCCGGAGCTGGCGCCCGAGCACTACAGACGCTGGCTCGACACCTGGCCGGGCGCCGCCTCGGACCGGATCTACCCATCGTTCGAGCATCTGGCCGAGCGCGTGCGCGTTCAGCACCCCCAGCTCTGCGCCGAGCGCGCGCTGTTCATCGCCCGCTGCTGGGGCGCCGAAGACGGCCGCGGGCGCATCCGCCTGCTCGCCGATCCCAAGCACCGGCTGAACATGCCGACGCTGTACCGGGCCGACGAATCAATGGCGATCTGGCGACGGGTCACTGCGAAAACCCTGTTCGTCGATGCCGGCGGCTCGGCGCTGAGCCGCGCGATCGGCGCCGAGGAGATGGCACAGCGCCGTGCCTGCTTCCGCGACCGCCGCGAACTGTCGATCCCCGGTGCCGGCCACATGCTGCATTTCGACGCCCCGCAGGCCACCGGCGACGCAATCGCGGCGTTTCTGGCCGCATAGTCCGCCTCGCCTGGGGGCACCGAGGCCCGGTTCGCCGGCTTTTTCGGGGCTACCGGTGTCGAGCTCGGCGCTCCGGTGAGACTGCGAGCCCTTTCGCGCTGCACCGCCGATCGGCCCGCCGCCCCCCCCGCATATAGGGGTGGCGGCCGTGCCAGACCCTTCTCTAGGCTGGCGACCGTCGTAGTGCGTCCGGCGCTTTCCTGATTCTGACGCCGGCGCCGGTGCTTGGGGGGAAGTGTGTTCGACGGGTTTTGGCCGCGCCGCCTCGGCGCGAATTACCTGCAGCAGCTGCGCAGCCGCGGCTTGGACGATGTCGCCTCTCGATCCGCCGACGCACACGACCTGCCTCCGGCAACCGTCCAGGCGCTCGAGCGGATCACCAAGCGCAGCGGCCCCCTGCTGCGGCTGCCCGCCGACATCGAGGACGCGTACCGCCGAGAGTGGCACGTCTCCGCGAACCAGGTCCGCGTGCTGCTGTCGATGGTTCCCGCATTCGTCTACAGCATCTTCCCGCTGTGGGCGGACCGCCTGCCCGGCGTGCCGGAGGATCTGGTGACGCTGATCCGGCTGGTCGCATTCGGCTTGATCATCCCGGTCAGCCTCTTCGCCGCGCTGATCGCTTGGTCGCTGCCGGCGCGGCCGGTCGCCGGCGCCTCGATCGCCCTCGCCGGCCTGGTGATCGTGCTCTCGGTCGAGGCGCTGCGTGCGCAGGCGGCGGCCGCGGGTTACCGCATCGATCACTCGCTCGCGGTCTGCGTGCCGGTCGGGCTGTCGATTCTCGGCGGCTTCCCCTTCGATCGTGTGCTCGGCCTCATCGGCGCCTACGTGCTCGTGACCCTCGCCGCGGTCCCGCTGCTCGACGCTCCAGCGCGCACGCCAACGATGTGGCTCGGCGAAGGCGTGCTGCTGTGCCTGGCGGCACTCGCAGCGCTGTGGATGGAGACCAGCCAGCGCCGCAGCTGGGCCGCGCGGCGGCTGCTGCAGCTGCAGGCGCACCAGGATCCGCTGACCGGCTTGCGCAACCGCCGCTCGTTCGAGCTGCACTTCGAGATCGTCGCGGCCGAGGCGCGGCGCGAGAAACGGCTGCTGTTCTTCGCGCTCGCCGACCTCGACCACTTCAAGCGCGTCAACGACCGCTACGGCCACGAGTACGGCGACGGCGCGCTCAGCGAAGTCGCCGTCGTGCTCAGCCAGTTCGTGCGCCGTCCGCTCGACGCGGTTGCGCGCCTGGGCGGCGAGGAGTTCGCGATTCTGCTCTACGACTGCGACCGCGGCGGTGCGCTGACCCGCCTGCAGGCACTGGTCGACCAGGTGCGGCTGCTCGGCATCGACAACGAGGACGCGCCGCTGGGCGTGCTCACGATCAGCGCCGGCGGCGTCGTTTCCGACGGCACGCTGCCGATGTCGGAGCTCTACCACAGCGCCGACAACCACCTGTACGCGGTCAAGCATCGCGGCCGCAACGGCGCGCGCGTGGGGCCGATCGTCAGCGCCTGATGCGGCGGCGGCCGGCCGGCTCGGTTACGCTGCCGGTCCCCCGATGCTCCCGACTGCATATGGACGATCTGCCCGCCCTGGGTTATCTGCAGGCCAGCTACGGCTGGCAATCGACGGCCGGCGGCGGGCCACTGCTACGCGGCCGGCGCACGGCCGCGGGTGCGGACGCACCGACGCTGCACTTCCTGCATGGCAACGGCTTCTGCGGCGGCGTCTACTGGCCGTTCCTGCGCCACCTGCTGCCCGACTATGGCCTGTTCTGCCACGACCTCGAAGGCCATGGTGCGAGCGAGGCGCCGGCACGTTACTCCGGCCCTGCGGCGATCATCGCGCGCGTGCCGAAGGTCATCGCCGACCAGCAGCTCGACCGCGGCACGCTGATTGGCATCGGCCACAGCTTCGGCGCCGCGGTGACGATGGCCGTCGCCGCACGCAATCCGGGGCTGTTCAGGGCGCTCGTGCTGCTCGACCCGATCCTGCTGCCGACGCGGAGCTGGCTTTACATCAAGCTGCTGTCGGCGCTCGGGCGCAACCCGATGGCCGAGGCGGCGCGCCGTCGCCGCAACCGCTGGGCCTGCCGTGACGATGCGCTGGAGCACCTGCGCGGCCGCGGTATCTACCGGGGCTGGGGCGAGGAAGGGTTGCGTTGCTTCGTCGAGCACGCGACGCGCGACGCCGCCGACGGCTCCCGCGTCCTGTGCTGCCCACGGGAGCTCGAAGCCGCGATCTTCGAGAATCCGGTCTACCCGTGGCGCCTGCTGCCGCGTGTCGACGTGCCGATCCTGTTCCTGCACGGTGCCGGCAGCTATCCGTTCATGGCGCCGTCAGCGCGCAAGGCAAAGTGCGCAAATCCGCGTGTCGAAGCCCGGGCGCTGCCCGGCGGCCACTGCTTCATGCTCGAGGACCCGCCGGCGGCGGCAGCGGTCGTGCGCCGGTTCCTCGAGCGCCATGCCTGCCGCGCGGGCGCGTAGGCGGCCGACCGGACTACCCGGAGGACGCGCGCCGCGGTTCATCTGCACCAGCCTGGTGCGCGCGCCTCGCACCCGGTGAGCTGCGCCGCATCGAGCGTCTTTGTATGGCGGATGACGGCCGGCTTTCGCTCGGCCCGCCGGCAGATTCCCTGCAGGCCCGGCGATTGTTTTTCGCGCGATTCGCGTGCCATACTGCCAGCGACGCATCACGTCAACGTCAGGGAGTGACGGCGGTGTTCTGCTGTTACCCCCGGCCAACCAAGACCAATAGTTTCGGGGAATAGTCATGAAACTCTCGTCCGTATGCGTGGCCGGCGCCTTTGCCGCGACCGTGTCCGCCCAAGCCCTCGCCCAGACCACCTCGCAGCTCGTATCACCCAGCTATCTGGGGATCCTCGGCACCTATACCTTTGCCGACGACGAGCGCGGCGGCGACGATCTCGACTACGCCACCGGCATCCACCTCCTCTACGGCGAGATGCTCGAGGACAGTCACTGGGGCTATGAAGTCGGCTACTTCTTCGACAACTTCGAGACCGACAAAACCGTCGCCGTCGACTACTACCGCCACGGCCTGGGCATCGACGCGACCTACTCCTTCGGCGACCGCACGATGTTCACGCCCTACCTCCTCGCCGGCGGCGGCGGTGCCTACAACGACGCGCTGCCGGACGACGAGGACGACTGGTCGTGGTTCGCCAACGCCGGCCTGGGTTTCGTCACCCAGCCGCTGACCCGGCGCGGACACATCCGGCTCCGCGGCGAAGCGCGTTACGTCTACGACGATTACGGCGAAGCCTACGGCGAACCGCGCGTGAGCCTGGGCATCGAGCTGCCGCTGTTCGAGGAGCACGAGGTCGAGGTCCCGCCGGTGCCGGAGGAACCCCGGGTCGTCGAGGTGCCGACCGGCCTGATGGACACCGACGGCGACGGCGTCATCGACGACAAGGATCAGTGCCCGGAGACGCCGGCCGGCGCACGCGTCGACGGCGACGGCTGCCCGTTCGACACCGTCATCGACCTCAAGGGCGTGACCTTCGAGTTCGACAAGACGCGCCTGCGTCCGGACGCGGAGACGATCCTCGACTGGGCAGTCGGTATCCTCAAGAAGTATCCGGAGATGCAGGTCGAGATCGCCGGCCACACCGACAGCATTGGCTCCGAAGAGTACAACCAGCGGCTCTCGGAAGGCCGCGCGCAGGCGGTGAAGGACTACTTCGTCGAGCACGGCGTGCCGGAAAGCCAGATGAGCGTCAAGGGCTACGGCGAGTCCGAGCCGCGCGACACGAACGACACCGCCGAGGGGCGCGAGCGCAACCGCCGCGTCGAGCTGCGCATCCTCAACTGAACCGCACCCCCAACGGTAGACATCCAGCTTCGGAGGCTCCATGAAAACCCCTGACTTCATCCGGCGCACCGGCAAGGGCCTGCTCACCGGCCTGGCCGTGACCCTGCTCGCATTCACGCTTGCCGGCTGCCAGGCCGACAGCGACAGCACGATCAACGACGGCGGCAACGGTGGCGGCAACGACAACGGCGGCGGCACCGGCCCCGGCCCGGCCGACCTCACCAACTGCGCGGTGCCGGTCGCAACGATCTGCGTGCTCGGCGGCGACGAGCACGGCCACGGCCTGGTCGAGGAGCTGCTCGCCCCGACCGGTCCCCTCGGTCCGATTGCGGGCGAGATCAACGTCGACAATCTCACCGCGGCGCTGACGACGATGCTCACCAACGACGACGGCTCGCTGGCCGGACTTCTGACCGGGCTGCTCGCCGAAGGCCAGTTGCAGGAAGGTTTGCAGCTGTTGCTGCTGGGCGAGAACGGCAGCGGCGGCCTTGCCGACAGCTTGCAGGATCTTCTGCTGGGCGACGACGAGGGAGGCGGTTTGGTTGGCCTGCTCGGCCCCGAAGGCGTGCTGGGCCTGGTCCAGGCGCTGCTGCTCGACGGTACGAGCACCGACTGCCAGGCGCCGCTGGGGACGCTGTGCCTGGTCGCGGGCGAAGGCACCGATCAGCAGGGTCTGCTTGATCTGCTGCTGCTCGAGGGCGGCGTGCTCGCCTCCCTGAGCGACCAGCTCACGCAGGAGCAGCTCGTGGCGATCCTGGGCGACACGCTGGAATCGAACGGCTCGCTCGCCGACCTCGTCACCGGCCTGATCGCCGAGGGTCAGCTCGCCGAAGGCCTGCAGGCGCTGCTGATCGGCGATCCGGACGCCGGCGTCCAGAGCGGCCTGCTGCAGACGATCCAGGCCACCCTCGGCGGTCTCGGCGGTCTCGTCGAGGACCTGATCGGCGTCGTCGGCTCCTTGCTCGGCCTCGGCTGAGCCCGTCTACGGCGTATTGCCTCGCCTAAGCCGCAGACGAACCCTCGAGATGCCCTTGCGCAAGCAAGGGCATCTTTTTTTGCACGGGGCATGCTCGTCGGCACGTCCTCATCCACGTCCGGGTTTTCCCCGACGGCCGCCTGACACGTCGCTTGCGGATTTCCCCGACGCGGATCCGCTTTCCCCCGACGAAGCTGGCTGATCGCGGGATCGGTGGTATTGACGAGCGCCGAAACGACCACCGATTCGGCCGACTGCTGCCGTTCACGTCGGCGGGTCGCTTTCCTACAGAAGACCCTCGTAGATTGACCTCGACGCGATTCCCGCGTTCGTCCGAGGGAGCCCACCATGTTGAAGAAGTGCGTGTATGCGGCCGCCGTCGGCGGTCTCGTGTTCCTCACCGGCTGCAGTGGCGGCGGCGGCTCCGACTCGCCTGAGGGACCGGCGCCGGGCGGCGGCGATGAGGTCGTCGTCCAGCGCGTCGAAGGACCACTCGATCCCGTGCAGGACCAAGTCAGCGCCGGCATCTTCACTCCGCTGAGTGCGACATTGGCGGACACCCCGCTCGAGTCGGTCGTGCAGTGCATCGATTCGGCGGTGACCTACGACACGCTCGACATCGCCGATACCGTGCTCGTCAGCCTGCAGGCCGCGCTGCGCAGCGGCGGCGGCACTCCGCTGGATCCCGATCCTGAAGCCTTGGCGGCCTCGCTGCGTGCGCTGGTCGCGGACATGGCGCGGACGCTGCAGGCGCTGGCCGGCAACACCGTAGCCTGTGCTACCGGGACTTTCTCGCTCGACGAGCTGACCGGCGCCAATCCGCTGGCAGGGTCACCCCTGGCCGCGCTGGGCACACAGCTGATGCCGGTCTTCGAGCAGATCATCGCCCAGGTAGGCGGCAGCGGCGCGGCGCCGGACGATTTGCAGCTCACCACTGTCGCCGCGCTGATCGCGCAGCTCAACCTCGCCCTGCAGAGCGCGCTCGCGCAGATCCCGCAGGAAGCGTACGACGCGCCGATCGTCGGCGCGGCGCTGACGACCCTGTCGTCGACGCTGAACGATACCAGCGCGCTGCTGGGCGCGGCGCTCGCCTACGACGCCGCCGGCACCGGCGCCGCGCTGCAGACGCTGCTCGGCAACACGCTGGTCGGCCTGTTGACCGAAGTGGTGCCGGTCCACATGCTCGAGGACCAGGCCGGTCAGCCCGGCGTGATCAGCGGCCCGATCGAAGACGCCATCGCGCAGTTCACCGCGACGCTGGGCGCCAACCTCGGCCAGGTGCTCGATCCGGTGATGAGCCAGCTGCTCGCCGGCGCCCTCGAGCCGGTGCTCGACCCGATCGAGAACCTGATCCTGCCGACGCTGCTTGGCGCGCTCGCCGACGCACTCGCCGCCGGCAGCGGCGGCGACTCGACGGGGCCGCTCGCCGGCACACCGCTGGCGCCGGTCGTGAACCTGGTGACCGACGTGCTCAGCAGCCTGCTCGGCGGCATCGGCGACTCGACCTGTCGCTTCGCCGGCCTGCCGCTCCTGTCGCGCCTCTGCGAAATCTGACCAAACGATCCCGTGAAGCGCTTGGGGCCACCGTCGGGTGGCCCGTTTTTCTTGGGACGTCGGAACGGCGTTCATCACTGCGGCGACACTGGGCCGCCCGGCGCGACGCAAGCTGCGTTCCCACGAGCAGCAGCGCGCGGCCACGCGTTGGATGTCACGGAATATTCATGGACCGGTCACGAGCCGCTCACGCCTGCCTGCGACACTTTGGCCAGTCTGATCGAGCCTTCCGCGATGAGCACCGTCCGCAAACGCCCCGGCAAATCCCGTCACAAGGGCGACGACGCCAAGACGCACTACCGCGCGATCTGGATCTCCGACGTACACCTGGGCACGCCGGGCTGCAAGGCCGACCACCTCGTCGATTTCCTCAAGCAGCACAGCTGCGATCGTCTCTACCTCGTCGGCGACATCATCGACGGCTGGAAGCTGCGCTCGAGCTGGTACTGGCCGCAGGAGCACACCAACGTCGTGCGCAAGATCCTGACCAAGGCCAAGCGCGACACCGAGGTGTACTACGTCACCGGCAACCACGACGAGTTTCTGCGCAAGTTCGTCGGCTACGAGCTGGAGATCGGCAACATCCGTCTGGTCAACGAGGCAATCCACGAGACCGCCGACGGCCGCAAGCTGCTGGTGATCCACGGCGACTTCTTCGACGTCATCACGCGCTACCACAAGTGGATCGCGCTCGCCGGTGACGCCCTCTACGAGGGCACGATGCGCTTCAACTACTGGTTCAACCGGGCGCGGGCGCAGCTCGGCATGGGCTACTGGTCGCTGTCGGCGTTCGCGAAGCAGCACGTCAAGACCGCCGTGAGCATCGTCTCGACCTTCGAGGATTCGCTGGCGCGCGAGTGCCGGCGCCGCGGCTTCGATGGCGTCGTCTGCGGCCACATCCACCACGCCGACGCGCGCGAAATCGACGGTGTGACCTACTACAACTGCGGCGACTGGGTCGAATCCTGCACGGCGCTGGCCGAGGACATGAACGGCCGCATCCGGGTGATCCGCTGGGTCGAGCTCGACCACCTGAACCAGACGATGTCTAAGGTCACGCCGCTGGAAAAGGCGCGCCAAGCCGCGGCGTAGCGCTCACGCCCCACGCCTCAGACCCACGTTTCCGTCACCGGGTCCGCCACGCGCCACAGGTACCAGCACGCGACCGTCCGGTACGGCGCCCAGCGCAGCGCGATCTGCAGCGTGCGCTTGTCGGAAAGCGGCCGGCCGTTACCGTAGAGCAGATTCACGCCGCGGCGCAGGCCGACGTCGTCCATCGCGAACAGGTCGAGGCGGTGCATCGCGAACATCAGGTACATCTCCGCGGTCCAGCGGCCGATGCCGGGCAAGGCGTCCAGCGCCTGGATCGCCGCCTCGTCGTCCATGCGCCGCAGCTTGCGGAAATCGAGCGCACCGGTCGACGCGGCCTCGGCGAGCGCGCGCAGCCATTTCACCTTCGACCACGACAGGCCGGCGTCGCGCAGGCTCTGCGGATCGGCGTCGAGCAGCTGCTGCGGCTGCAGATGGCGCGTGGCGCCGACCGCGCTCATGACCCGCGCCTGGATCGTGTCCGCGGCGCGGCTCGACAGCTGCTGGCTGATGATCGACGCGCACAGCACGTGAAACGGATCGCGCCGGCGCGTGGCGATGCCGCAGGCGCCGTAGCGCGCGACGAGGCCGGCCATGATCGGATCGACGTCGCACAGATGGCGCTCGGCGCTGCGAAGCTGGTCGTGGATGCTGGGCATGGGATCGGTGATGCGGTTCGCCTTTGGCTCACCGCATCCTACAATGGAGGCGCCAATTCCGGACTCCGACCGTGCTGTTCACCTTCTTCTTCACGCTGCGTGCCGCCGGCCTCAAGCCGTCCCTGAGCGAATTTCTGACGCTGCTGGAGGCGCTGTCCAAGCACGTCGCGATCTTCTCGCTGGAGGACTTCTACCACCTCTCGCGGACCGCGCTGGTCAAGGACGAAACCCAGTTCGACCGCTTCGATCGCGCGTTCGCGGCGTACTTCAAGGGCGTCGAAGCGGTTACCGGCGAGCTGTTCTCGGACATTCCCGAGGAGTGGCTGCGCAAGATGACCGACCGCCACTTCACCGAGGAGGAGAAACAGAAGATCGAGGCGCTCGGCGGGCTCGACAAGCTCATGGAAACGCTCAAGCAGCGGCTCGCCGAGCAGAAGGAGCGCCACCAGGGCGGCAGCAAGTGGATCGGCACCGGCGGCACGTCGCCGTTCGGTCACGGCGGCTACAACCCCGAAGGCATCCGCATCGGCGGGCCGGGCGGGCAGAAGTCGGCGGTCAAGATCTGGGAGAAGCGCGAGTACCGCAATCTCGACGACTCGATCGAGCTGGGCACGCGCAACATCAAGATCGCGCTGCGCCGCCTGCGCCGCTTCGCGCGCGAAGGCGCGCCCGAGGTGCTCGATCTCGACGACACGATCCACTCGACCGCGCGCAACGCCGGCTATCTCGACATCAAGATGGTCCCCGAGCGCCACAACGCGGTGAAGGTGCTGCTGTTCCTCGACGTCGGCGGCAGCATGGACCCGCACGTGCGCGTCTGCGAGGAGCTGTTCAGCGCGTGCAAGACCGAGTTCAAGCATCTCGAATACTTCTACTTCCACAACTTCATCTATGAAGCCGTGTGGAAGGACAATGCGCGCCGGCATTCCGAGAAGATTCCGGTGTTCGACATCCTTCACAAGTACACGCCGGACTACAAGGTGATCTTCGTCGGCGACGCGACGATGAGCCCCTACGAGATCGTGCACCCCGGCGGCAGCGTCGAGCACTGGAACGAGGAGGCTGGCGCCGTCTGGTTCAAGCGCGTGGCCGACGTGTTCCCGCATCTGGTCTGGCTCAATCCCGAGCCCGAAACGCACTGGGAATACACGCCGTCGATCCAGATGACGAACGAGCTGCTCGGCAAGGAGGGCATGTTTCCGATGACCCTGTCGGGCCTGGAGCTGGCGATGCGCCGGCTGACCCGTTAGCCTGCGCCTGCCGCGCGCCGCGCCGGCCGGCTAGAATTGGGTCTCGACACACTCGGGGGAGAACTCGCATGACTGGAATGACAGCGCTGATCGGCTTTGCCGCGTGGACCCTGCTGCTCATCGGCATCATCCTGGCCTGGCGCGTCGCGGAAATCCTGCGCGGCCGCCCGGCCAACAGCTGGACGCGGGGTTCCGCCGCGGAGTCGCCGGGGCTGGTCAAGCGCGCCGAGCACGCGCATCTGAACTGCCTCGAGAACCTGCCGATCTTCGCGGTGATCGTTCTGGTCGGCCACGCGATCGGCAAGAGCGCGGCGGTCGACGCCGTTGCCGCGTGGGTGCTGTATGCGCGCGTCGCGCAGAGCGTCACCCACCTGATCGGCACGTCGCACTGGCTGGTGCTGATCCGCGCGACCTTCTACACGGTCCAGCTCGCGCTGTTCGCCTATCTGTTGTGGAGTCTGGCCGTTTGAGGCCTTCGACACGGCGACTGCTGCGGCGCTGGCTGCTGATCGGCGCGGGTACGTTCGCCCTCATCGTGTTGCTGGGCAACCGCTGGGTGATCAACAGCACCGACGCTTACATCTTCGAGAACTGGGCGCTGCTGCCGTTCAACGAGGTCGGCGTCGTGCTCGGCACCAGCAAGTACCTGCAGAGCGGCAAGCCGAGTCCCGAATTCCGCGGGCGCATCAGCGCGGCGGCGGAGCTGTACCGCAACGGCAAGCTCAAGCACCTGATCGTCAGCGGCGCCAATCCGGACTCGACCTACAACGAGCCGCGACGCATGTCCCAGGAGCTGGTGAAGCTCGGCGTGCCACAGAGCGCGATCACGATGGACTTCGCCGGCTTCCGCACCTTCGACTCGATCGTGCGCGCCGAAGCGATCTTCGGGCTGCACCGCTTCACCGTGATCACGCAGAAGTACCATAGCTACCGGGCGGTATTCATCGGCCGCAAGCTCGGCCTCAAGGTGGTCGCCTACCTCGCGCCGGCGACCAGCGAAGGCAGCCACGGTCTGCGCCATCCGCCGCGCGAAGTCTTCGCGCGGACCAAGGCCGTGCTCGATATCTTCCTGCTGCGCACTGAGCCGCGCTTCCTCGGCAATCCCGAGCCGATCCGGCTGACGCCGGAGGCGGAGTCGGCCTAGAACGCGTACTTGACGACGAGATCGACGAAATCGCGATCGCCGAGCAGGTTGCGCCGGCCGGCACCGAAGTACGCGGTGTACCCGGTCTCGACCGACCACTGCTGCAGATAGAACACGGCGACGCTCGCGCTCGCCTGCATGCGGTCTTCGACGAAGTTGGTGATCGGGCTGGGCGTGATGCCGGACACGTCGTGATCGAAGCGCAGCGTCGGCTCCACTCGGAAACGGCTGAAGACGTTGTTGTAGGTGGCGCGCGCAAGGAGCTTGTAGCCCCAGGAGAACGAGGTTGCGTAGCCGTCGGTTTCCTGCGGTACCGCCGAGCCGAAGGCCGGCAGCGTCGCCGCTGATACCAGCGCCGCGACGCTGGCATCGCCGGGCGTGTAGGTGCCCGGCCCTTCGTAGCGCAGCCTGCTCTCCGGCGGCAGGTCGTGCACGTAGACCGCTGCAACCTCGCCGAGCAGCAGTACCTGGTCCCAGCCGAGCAACGTCGAAGGCCGTAGCAGGTAGGTCACACCGAGGTCCGCCTGGCTGACGTCGTGGCGGCGCCAGCCACGCAGATACTTGCCACCGAGCGCCGAGCCGAACGCGGCCTCGGGCGCCGGCGTCAGCTGGCTCGGCAGACCGACGCCGGCGAGTAGCACTTCGACGTCGTCGATCTGCAGCGGCTGATCGACCTTGTAGCTGTACTCGCCCTGCACCGACCAGCCGCCGACCAGCGTGTTGAACGATACGCCGTAGAGCTGGATGTCCTCCGGATACTCGATGAAGTAAGTGCCGGTGCTCGCCGGCGCGGCGAAGCTCTGCTTCGACGTGCCGCTGACCAGCGGCAGGCGACTGTGATAGTTCATCGCGTAGAGCGACAGGTCCATCTCGTTGAGCTGCGGCAGCAGGATGCTCAGCTTGCCGCCGAACTGCCCGTCGTTGCCGGGCTCGCGGTCCGCAGTGCGCGGAATCGTCGTACCGGGGAAGTTCTCCGGCGGCAGGCCGAAGGTGATGTTCGCGCGCCGCCCACCGCTGCCGACGAAGTCGTTGGTCGACAGGAAGGTGCCCGCGGCGTCGATCTCGGTCTTCTCCCAATCGAGCTGGTAGAACGCCTCGCCCGAAACACCGTCGAACAGGCTCATCGACACCCACGCCATCGCAGCGGGCAGGAGCAGCTCCTCGAGCTCGAAGCCCGGCACGCGCTGCCGGTTCTGGTTGAACGTGAGAATGCTGTTGACGCCGTGCAATACGAAGGTCGACTCGCCCCAGTTGATCACCTGGCGGCCGATCTTGAACCCAAGCTGACGCCGGCCGAAGACGAAGCTGCCGAAGACGTAGGCATCGAGCAGCTCGGCGTAGTTCCCGACCTCGTCCTGGACCTCGTCACGGCGCTCGTTGAGCACCCACACCGGCACTTCCGACGGCCGCCCGGTCGGCGTCAGGCCGACGCCGGGGTCCGGGCCTACGGCCGGCGGCGTGTAGTAGTTGTCCGGATCGAAGAAGCCGAAGCTGTCGAGGCGCTCGTTGAACACGTAGCTGCCGCGCGCGAACAGGCCGAAGTCGCCTTTCGAAACCGTCAGGTCCGACGTGATCTTGAACGCGGCGGCGACGAGATCGCCGCTGTCGAAACCGAGGTTGCCGTCGTCGCCGTTGGTCGAGAACGCCTGGCCACCGTTGCTACGACCGACGAGGCGCTCGTCGCGCGACTCGACGCGCCAGGCCGCTCCCGCCGAGAGCTTGTTGTCGAGTTGCAGCGCAAGGCCCCCGACGTCGGTGCTAACGGCTGCAGCGGCACCGCTCAGACCGCACAGCGAGGCGGTGGCGCAGGCGATCAAAGTCCGTTTCATCGTCATCGTCGTTCTCCTTATTGCGCCGAGGCCGCGCAGCTGCCGATCGGCAGCTGTGCGCCGTTGCTCGCGACGAACGCGGCCGCCTGCGTCTGCATCTCGCAGGTGACCAGCGCATTGGCGGCGGGACTGAGGATGGACCCGTGATCGCCCTGGTTGAAGCGCACGACCGCGTCGATGCCGGCGGCATCAACGATCGTCTGCGCGGCGGCCGGCACGTCGAGGCCGTCGAACTGGGTCGGTCCGGGAATGAAATCGAGGCCCATGACGCGCGCCAGCGGGTCGGTGCCGGCCAGATCGCTCGAGGCCGGAATCGCGTCGGTCGCCGGGCAGTCCGGATCGCCGGCGATCGTGCAGTTCGGCACGACGGCGTCGCCGACGACCTCGAACATCAGCGTCGCGCGGTTGGCGGTGGCCGCCGCGGCGTAGTTGATCGGATCGCCGGAGTCGACGACGGTCTGTGCGAAGCGCAGGAAGGTTTCGTAGGTGTCGTTGCCCTCGGCGATCGCCCCGTTGCTCTCCGCAGCGAGGCCGGCGGCGATCCGCGGACCGAAGGCGGCGGAGCCGTCGAGGAGCTTCGCGATACCGCCGCCGGGCATTGCCAGCACCGCGGCGTCGCTGCCCGGTGCGACACCGAGGAAGGCCGTGGCGACGATGGCGCCGAGCGAGTGGCCGACGTAGCGCAGCGTACCGCCGTCGAAACGGGCGCCGGTCGGCAGGAAGTTCTGGCCGACGATGACCGCCCTGCCGAGTGACGCGCTCAGCGTCATCAGATCGGCTTCTGCCTGACGCAGGTTGTCGCGGCTGGTCAGCAGGCTCGACAGGTTGATGAAGTGCGTGCCGGACGCATCCGGCACGCCGTCGCCGGGCGGGGCACCGGTTTGGTTGTTCACCAGATCGAGGTCGAAGGTGCGCTCGGTCGGGCGCAGTCCCTCGGGGAACTGCTCGGTACCCGCGCGCAGCGTGTCGCCCGGCGGCAGGCCGTGCAGCGGCAGATCGATCGCGACCACGGCAAAGCCCGCGGCGGCCAGCGCCGGCGCGATTGGCAGCGCCAGCGAGCGATTTCCAGTGATGCCGTGCTGGAAGATCACGACCGGCCAGCCGCCGGCCGGCTGTGCACGGCCGCTGTTGGCATTGGGGATCGCCGCGAGCACCGGCACGCGCTGCGCTGCGCGCGCACGCGGCTGCGGGAAGCAGCCGGTCGTGCTCTCGCTCGGCTGCAGTGCGCCGCACGGTGCGCCGACCGGCGCATTGCCGGCGGACACGACCGCGGGGTCCGCGCGCCAGAACGACGTCAGCGGATTGTCCGGCATGCCGTCGATGAGGAAGTCGCCGTCCTCGGCGGTGGCCGTTGCATCGGCGAGGTAGTACGGCAGCTCGATGCTGCCGACATAGAGATCGGCCACCGGCGGCAGCTGCGGGACCGCGTCCTGCGTCGTCAGCCCGGTCGCGACCAGCGTCAGTGCGCTCGGGGTGACGGCGCTCTGCAGACGCGCCAGCGTCGTGCCGATCGTCTGCGTCGTGAACGGCCAGGCGATCACGAGGCTCTGTTTCGGCAACCCCGCCTGCGCGAGTGCCGGCAGAATCTGCGCCTGATACAGCTGACGGATGCTCTCGAGCGCCGCGCGCTGTGCCGCACTGAGCAGCTGCAGTGCCGGCTCGCTGCCTTCGAGGAACTGCTCGTCGACGCTCTTTTCGGAGAGCACGACGCGGAACAGATCCGCCGGCTCGGCGGCGACACCTTCGACCGACGTCAGCGCGCGCGTCACCACCACCAGGTACGTCGTCGCCGGCGCCAGCGGCCTGAGCGGCTCGATCAGCAGGCGCGAACGCAGCTCGTCGAGCGGGCGCCCGGTGACCGGATCGACGACCGTCGACAGCTGCACGCGGTAGTCGACGCCGGGCACTAGCGCACTGCCCGCGCGCGTGTCGATGATGACGATCGAGCCCGGCGCGTTGGCCGACGCCAGATCGACGCGGCCGATCACGTCGGTGAACGCCGAGGCGACCGTCGAGAAGCCGTCGAGCCGATTCGCGGCGTCGACGAACGGCGCGCTGCTGGCATTGGGAATGTTCAGCGTGCCGTCCGCCGTGCCGCCGAACAGGCCGTCATTGGGAAACGGAATGACGGCGCTGGCCGCAACCGGGTCGAACAGCGAGATCAGCTTGGCCGGCCTTGTCACAGGCGGAAAATAGCAACGCCAGCATCAGGCCTGACGCAAAAGCGAGATATCTCATCACGCCTCTCCTCTTCGCACGGGGAGAGCTGCGCTCTCCATCCTTGGGATGCGCCCGGCATCTCAGCACCGGGCGTTCACTAAACGGCAACAGTATCGTGCGAGGCGACGCGGCGGCGCAGCGGATATTTCGTCTATACGGAGGGTGATTAACTACCGTTCGTCGGACTCTGCGGTCCCCGGAATCAATTGCCTGCAAACCCGGGTTCCGCCCGCAGCAGCTCGACCAGCGTCGTGCGCCAGCCCTCGTCGCCGACCAGCAGCGACAGCGGCATGCGCCGGCGGGCGACATCGTCGACGGTCAGCGCCATTTCGCTGCGCACCGCGTGGACGGCCTCCGCCTGCACGAACGGCGCCTGCGGGTGAATGCGCTGCGCGAGCTGCGGCCGCTCGCCGATCAGCGCGAGGATCGCGTCGACGCCGGTGCCGTGGCGCATCGACAGCCAGCGCGCGGCTTCGAGATCCACGCCGGCGGCGGCGAGGCGGCCGATCGTCTGCGACTGCCAGTGCTCGAACGGCTCTTGCGGTGCGCCCGGCAGCGCGTGCGTGTGCGTCGTCGCGCCCGGCGGCTTGCGGCCGAGCGTGCGGAACACCGCGTCGACGATCTCGATGCTGTCGCTGCGCGCGGTGGTGTACTTGCCGCCGACGTGCATCACCAGACCCGGCCGCGGCCTCAGCACCTCGAATTCCCGGCTCACTGCGGACAGCGACTCGGCCTGCTCGGCCTGCAGCATGCGCACGCCGGCGAAGCGGCCGATGACGTCGGCCTCGGTCCAGCCCAGGCCCGGCAAGCCGCGGCGCACGCCGTCGATGAGATAGCGCATCTCCGCGTCCGTCGGCACGCCTTCGGACGGGTGCTTCACTTCCTGCTCCGTGGTGCCGACGAGCGTGCGCCCGTACCAGGGGATCACGAAGAACACGCGGCCATCCGCCGCCGTCAGCAGAAAGGCCTCGTTGCAACCGGGGATCGCGGGCAGGATCAGATGCGTGCCCTTGATCAGCTTGACCTTCGGCGCAGCGGCGCCGAGCAGCTCGGTCGCCCACGGCCCGGCAGCGTTGACGACGGCGCCGGCGTAGACCTCGAAGGACTCACCGCTGACCTCGTCGACCAGGCGCACGCCGCTGATGCGCGTGCCGTCCTCGAGCAGCGCCTGCGCACCGACACGGTTGGCGCAGACTGCGCCGAAGGATTGCGCCGCGGCGGTGACGACCAGCGTCATGCGCGCGTCGTCTTCCTGGCAGTCGCCGTAGCGGAAGCCGCCGAGCAGGCGCGCGGGATCGACGAACGGATAGCGTGCGAGCAGCTCGCGCGGGCGGAAACGTTTGTGGCGCGCCACCGGCTGGCTGCCCCAGGCCAGCAGATCGTAGAGCACCAGGCCCGCGGAGACGAGCATGGGGCTCGCTCGCGGTCCTTGCCACATCGGCAGCACGAAGTTCAGCGGCCGCACCAGGTGCGGCGCGATGCGGTAGAGCGTGCGCCGCTCGGTCAACGCGTGACGCACCAGCCCGAACTCATAGTGCTCGAGATAGCGCAGCCCGCCGTGGATCAGCTTGCTCGACGCCGACGACGTGCCCGCGGCCCAGTCACGCTTCTCGACGAGCGCGACCGACAGCCCACGGCTCGCGGCGTCATAGGCAGTCCAGGCGCCGTAGATGCCGCCGCCGACGACGAGCAGGTCGAAGCGAGCCGAGCGCAGGGCGGAGACGTCGCGCTGTAGAGGGAAGGCGGGCATGCAGCGCAGTTTCCAGTTTCCAGTTTCCAGTTTCCAGTGGCTGAAGTGCCTGTTCCGGAAACTGGAACCTACCGACTGGAAACTGCCTTACTTGTACACCGTCTCGATATCGAAGTGCCCCTTCGGCTGCTCGTGCAGCGCGATATAGGCGCGGGCGATGCGGCTGGGATCGAACTTGGTGCCATGCTGTACGAAGCCGTGCACGGTCACGGTCGCGACATGCACGCCGTGCGCGCCGAGCTCCTGCGCCAGCGTGTAGGTCAGCGAGCGCAGCGCCGCCTTGTCCATCGACAGCGACGCGTAGTCCGGCGACGGGTCGTAGGCGAAACCGCCGCCGGTGAACAGGATCGTGCCGCGCTTGCGCGCGATCATCGCCGGCGCGACTGCGCGCGCCGACAGCAGCGCGCCGACGACGTTGATGCGAAAGTCATCGACGAGACGCTCGGACGAAACCGCCATCGGCCGCCCCGGCTCATGCGTGGCGACGTTGTAGACCAGCACGTCGACGTCGCCCAAGTCTGCGTGCGCGGCCTCGATTCCGGCGAGCAGCGCCCGCTCAGAGGCCGCGTCGGCGGCATGCGCACGCCCCTGGCGGCCGGTCTTTTTGTGAATTTCGTCGCAGATCGCGCCCAAGCGCTGCGGGCGCCGGGCCAGCAGCGAAATGTTGTAGCCGGCATGCGCGAACTCCAGGGCCACCGCATGGCTGATGCCGGGCCCGGCACCGACGATCATGCAATGCGGGTGTTTCTTCTTGTCGGTTCCTGAGCGGCTCATTCGATTCCCGGTGATGACGCAATGGCAGGGCGGGTTGCAGACCGGCGATGATGATAATGCGCGACCTCTGCGCCGACGAGGCCCAAGAGTCGGGTACGCGCACGACCCCCGGGGCTCCGCGCTGGCCGCAGCTGCGGAAAGCCGGCACACTGACGCGCGCAGATTTAGTGCAGCGCATGAGTTCAAAAAGCTCTTTGCCACGGATTACACGGATGAGCACGGATCGAGAGCCAGCAACTGCAGCGCGGCTTGCAGCAAGCTGCGCGGCGGCCTGCGGGCGTGTTGTAAAACAGCCTGTCGATCCGTGCTTGTCCGCGTTCATCCGTGGCCAACGGCTTTTTCTCGGATGAACGACGACACCTCCGCACTGCTCGGGCAGCTGAAGATCGATCGCGGTCCGCCGCGCGCACCGACGCCGCGGCGCTGGGTATGGCTGGCCGTCGCCGCGGGCGTCGGGCTCGCGGTCGCGGCGTGGTTGCTGCTGCGTGCACCGCAGGCCCTTGCGGTCAGAACCGCGACCGCGCGCGCCGTCGCCGAGGGCGCGCACGCCTCGGTGCTCGACGCCTCGGGCTACGTCATCGCGCGCCGTCGGGCGACGGTCTCCTCGAAAGTCACCGGCAAGGTCACCGACGTGCTCGTCGAGGAAGGCCAGGCGGTCGAAGCCGGCGACGTGCTCGCGCGCATCGACGACAGCAACGCGCGGGC
The DNA here is from genome assembly GCA_040754295.1 of Pseudomonadota bacterium. Lineage (GTDB taxonomy): Bacteria > Pseudomonadota > Gammaproteobacteria > Nevskiales > Nevskiaceae > Solimonas. The sequence goes on from JBFMCQ010000022.1 coordinate 42,850, forward strand.
GCAGCTTGCGCTGGCCCGCTCGCAGCTCGTTGCCGCGCAAGCGCAGCTCGAGGAGGTGCGCGTGCAGCTCGGAGAAGCGCGCCGCCAGCTGCTGCGCACGCGCCGACTCGCCGCACGCCAGCTGGTTTCCGAGCAGGCGCTGGACGCGGCGCAGGCCAGCGTCGACAGCCTCGCCGCGCGCCTGGCGACGACCGAACGCAACGTCGTCGTCGCCGAGCGCAGCGTCGCGGTGCGGCAGCAGGAGCTCGAAGACACGATCGTGCGCGCGCCGTTCGCCGGTGTAATCACCGTGAAGAACGCGCAGCCGGGTGAAATGATCTCGCCGCTGTCGGCCGGCGGCGACGGCACGCGCACCGGCATCGGCACGCTGGTCGACATGGAATCGCTGGAGATCGAGGTCGACGTCAACGAGAACTTCATCAATCGCGTGCAGCCCGGACAGCCGGCCGTCGCACGGCTCAACGCCTATCCGGACTGGGAGATCCCGGCCGAGGTGATCGCGGTGATCCCGACCGCGGACCGCGCGAAGGCCACGGTCAAGGTGCGCGTCGGCTTCAAGCAGAAGGACCCGCGCATCCTGCCGGAGATGGGTGTGCGCGTCTCGTTCCGCGACGGCGCGTCACAGCCGGCGGCGCAGGCGTCGCCCGCCGTGTTCGTGCCGGCCGAGGCGATTCAGGTCGACGGCGACCGCGGTCTGGTGTTCGTCGTCGCCGACGGCGTGCTGGAGCGGCGCGCGGTGCGCGTCGCCGGCAAGACCGCCGGCGGCGTGCGCGTGGCCAGCGGGCTGGCCGCCGGCGAGCAGCTCGCGGTCGGCGATTTTGCGCAGTTCAGCGATGGGCTGGCGGTACAGGTGCGGCCCTGAGCACGGTTGCGATCACTATCATGGAGGGGAAGGCAGCGATGAGCCAGGCAATCGTCAGCCTCAAGGGCATCACCAAGAGCTATACGCGCGGCAAGCAGACCATCGAAGTGCTGCAGAGCCTCGACCTGGAAATCGCCAAGGGCGATTTCCTCGCACTGATGGGGCCGTCGGGCTCGGGCAAGACCACGCTGCTGAACCTGATCGGCGGCCTCGACAAGCCCAGCGGCGGTGAGCTGCGCGTCGGCGACGTGCGGCTGGACCAGATGTCGTCGGCGCAGCTGACGCGCTGGCGCGCCAACCACGTCGGCTTCGTCTTCCAGTTCTACAACCTGCTGCCGGTGCTCTCGGCCGAGCGCAACGTCGAGCTGCCGCTGTTGCTGACGAACCTGTCCGCCGCCGAGCGCATGAGGCGCGTGCAGATCGCGCTGGGCGTGGTCGGGCTCGCCGACCGCGGCAAGCACAAACCGGGAGAGCTCTCCGGCGGCCAAGCGCAGCGCGTCGCGATCGCGCGCGCGATCGTCGCCGATCCGATGCTGCTGGTCTGCGACGAGCCCACCGGCGACCTCGACCGCAGGACCGCCGACGAGGTACTGGGCCTGCTGCAGCTGCTCAACCGCGAGCATGGCAAGACCATCGTCATGGTCACGCACGATCCCAAGGCGGCGGAGTTCGCAACACACACGCTGCATCTGGACAAAGGGCGCCTGGTCGAACCGGCGGCACTGGCATGAAGTACCTGCCGCTCGTCTGGGCCGCCCTGTGGCGCCGCAAGCCGCGCACGATCTTCACGATGCTGTCGATCCTCGTGGCCTTCCTGCTCTACGCGCTGCTGACCGCGGTCGACGCCGCGTTCAACGCCGGCGTCGAAGTCGCCGGCGCCGACCGCCTGGTCACGACCGGCCGCTATTCGCTGACGCAGGTGCTGCCGTTCGGGCACATCCAGCAGATCCAGGGCGTACCGGGCGTGGCCAGCGTCGCCGGCCAGTCCTGGTTCGGCGGCTACTACCAGAAGGAGAGCAATTTCTTCCCGCAGTTCGCGACCCAGATCGAGCCGTATCTGGAGATGTACCCGGAGATCGTGCTGCCGGAGGACCAGAAACAGGCATTGCTCAATACGCGCACCGGCGCGATCGTCGCCCGGACGCTGGCCGACCGCTACGGGTTCAAGATCGGCGACCGCATCCCGATCATCGCCGGCATCTGGCCGCTCGCCGACGGCTCCAACAACTGGGAGTTCGATCTCGTCGGCATCTTCGACACGAAGAACCCGAAGGAGCGCTCGATGTTCGAGATGATGCTGTTCCACCACGAGTATTTCGACGAGGCGCGCCAGTTCGGCAAGGGCACGGTCGGCTGGATGGTGGTCAAGACCGTGGATCCGGCAGACAACGAAGCCGTCATCAAGCGAATCGACGACCTGTTCGCGAACTCGCCCAACGAGACGCGCACGCAGACCGAAAAGGCGTTCAACCAGTCCTTCGTCAAGCAGATCGGCGACATCGGCCTGATCATGTCGTCGATCATCGGCGCGGTGTTCTTCACGCTGCTGTTCCTGACCGGCAACACGATGATGCAATCGGTGCGCGAGCGCATCCCCGAGCTCGCCGTGCTCAAGACGCTGGGCTACTCCGACACCGGCGTGCTCGCGCTGGTGCTGGCCGAATCGCTGGCCCTGTGCCTGCTCGCCGCGCTCGCCGGCGTCGCGCTCGCCGGCGTGTTGCTGCCGGGCATCGCCGCGAGGCTGCAGGGATTCTCCGGGCTCGCGCTCACGCCCTCGGCCTTCGCCGGCGCAATGGGGCTGGCGGCGCTGCTGGCGCTGATCGTCGGCCTGCCGCCGGCGCTGCGCGCGATGCGCCTGCAGATCATCGACGCGCTCGCGGTGCATTGAGAGCGACCATGAACACGCTGCGCCAGATCTTCGCGGTGACCGCGGTCAACCTGCGCTCGATTCCGTCGCGCCTGGGCACCTCGATGGTGATCGTCATCGGCATCGCCGGCGTCGTCGGCGTGCTGGTCGCGCTGCTGTCGATGGGTGCGGGCTTCGAAGCCACGCTCAGCGGCACCGGCGCGCCCGAGCGCGCGATCGTGCTGCGCGGCGGCTCCACCGACGAGCTCGGCAGCGTGATCATGCGCGAGCAGGCGCCGATCATCGCCGACGCGCCCGGTGTCGCGCGCGACGCCGACGGCAAGCCCTACGCCATCGCCGAGACCTACCTGCTGACCGATGTATCCAGGCCGGGCTCGAGCCTGCCGAACACCGTCGTGGTGCGCGGCACGCAGGCCGACGTCGCCCGCGTGCGGCCGGAGTTCCGCATCGTCGCGGGCCGCATGTTCGAGCCGGGGCTGCGCGAGGTGATCGTCGGCAGGGCCGCCGCCGCGCAGTTCGAGACGCTGGCGATCGGCAAAACCGTCGATGTGCGCGCCGGCCCCTGGACGATCGTCGGTCTGTTCGAGACCGGCGGCGACGTGCACGAATCCGAGCTCTGGGTCGACGCCGGCGCGCTCGAGACCGCGTCGCGGCGCACGGCCTACAACTCGGTGACCGTGCGCCTGGAGAACGCGCAGGCCTTCCAGGCGTTCAAGGATGCGCTGACCACCGACCCGCGCCTGGTCGTCGCCCCGCAGCGCGAGCCCGACTACTACGCGTCGCGCTCGGAGCAGCTGCACCAGCTGATCCGCATCCTCGGCTACACGGTCGCGGTGATCATGGGCATCGGCGCGGTGTTCGGCGCGCTCAACGTCATGTACGCCGCGGTGGCGGCGCGCACGGTCGAGATCGCGACGCTGCGTGCGCTGGGCTTCGGCGGCCTGCCGGTGGTCGTCTCGGTGATGATCGAGTCGCTGCTGCTGGCGCTCGCCGGCGGCCTCGTCGGCGCGCTCGCGGCCTATCTGTTCTTCAACGGCTACACCGTCAACACGCTCAACTTCCAGACCTTCAGCCAGGTCGCCTTCGACTTCCGCGTCACGCCCGAGCTGATCCGGCAGGGTCTGAGCTGGGCGCTGGCGATGGGCCTGATCGGCGGCCTGTTCCCGGCCATCCGCGCCGCGCGGCTGCCGATCGTGGACGCGCTGCGCGCCGCCTGAGCGGGGTCAGCCGCCGCAGAGAGCGTACCCGATCAGCAAGCGGTCGCCGTCGCAAACCGTGTCGGCGCCGGTAGCCGCGATCGACCGTGGGCCCGGCGGCGTAACGTGAACCGCGTCAGATCCGGCCAACGCCGTCTGCGTCGCGGCGGGCTTGCGTCGACGTGCAGGCGTCGAGGTGATGCCTTTCAACGAGTCCCGCGCCGCGCCTTGCGCTTGCGTTTCCGGTTGGCGGCGCTCGCGCCGCGATCCCGCCGTTCCGGCACGTGGAACGGCCCATCATCGCTCGGCAGCGCGACCGGAGTGGTCAGCGCCACGTCGACCACCCCTGCCGCGGTCGCAAGCTTGAACGCATCGGCGAAGGCCGCGCCGCCGTCCCAGGCGGCCTCCAGCGCCGGCCGGTGCTCGTCGAGCATCCTGACCAGCGCGCGGCAGATGGCCTCGGCCACCGCCAGCTCGCGCGCGCTGGGTGTTCGTGCGACGAGATCACCGTCGATGACGACCGGCCAGGGATACGCCTCGGCACCGGCGACTTCCCAGCCATGGGTCGCCACTTCCTTGCGCAGCTCCGGGGC
>JBFMCQ010000023.1:0-46977 GCA_040754295.1 Pseudomonadota bacterium
CGGCGAGCGCGTGCCGAAAATCTTCCAGCACCTCGCGTGCCTGTCTATCCGGGACATTGGCGGGATTGCGCAGCCGCAGCGCGGTGCGGCTCACGCGCGCGCCGCTTTGTGCCGACAGGCGCGCGGCGATGGCCGGCGCGTCCTGCTGGCACACCTCGATGGCCCGCGCGGGCCCGCCGGCGTTCATCGCCGCCGTCAGGCGCCCGCCCAACTCCTGCTGAAAGCGCAGGGCCAGATCACGGGAAGCGGCCAGCCGCGGGTCTTGCGCGCCGCCGGCGAAGGCGGGCGCAGCGCAGGCCAGCGCGAGCAGCGCGGTGGCCGGCATTCTCATGCGCGCCGCTCCTTCAGGCGCACGATGCCCAGCGCTTTGAGCACGTACTTCTCGTAAACCGGCTCGGTGTCGCCGGTCTTCATCTTGCGCATGAAGTATTTCTCGAAGGCGATCTTGGCCAGGTGCACCCACTTGCCCTTCTTCGCCCAGGTGACGTTGCGCGGGGGGATCTGCGGCAGCGCGACGAAGGCTGCGCCGTTGTCGCCCATGTCGGCGAGGCAGATCGCGTTCCAGGTCGCCCGGTGCGTCGGCTCGCCCCCGGCGATGGCCTCCTCGATGTTGTGCACGATCGCCGTGACCATGGATTCGATCATGTAGCCGGTCTTGGGCGCGCCGGTGGGCACCGGCGTGGCCTCGATCGGCGGAATCGCCACGCACACGCCGGCGGAATAGATGTTCTGGTACTTCGGGCTGCGCTGGTACGCGTCGATCAGCACGAAGCCGCGCGGATTGCACAGATCCGGCACCGCCGCCACTGCGTCCACGCCCTTGAACGCGGGGATGAACATGCTGTAACGCGAGGGCAGCTCGTGTTCCCTGAGCACCTCGCCCTGATCGTTGTGCTCGGCGATCTTCACCGCATCGGCCCTGGCCTCGAGCAGCCTGGCATTGGTGATCCACTTGATGTGGCGCTGGCGCATCTCGCCTTCCAGCAGGCCCTTGGAATCGCCCACGCCACCCAGACCCATGTGGCCGATGTACGGCTCGCTGGTGACGAAGGTGATCGGCACCTGGTCGCGCAGCTTGCGCCTGCGCAGATCGGCGTCCACGATCATGGCGAACTCGTAGGCCGGCCCGAAACAGCTCGCGCCCTGCACCGCGCCGATCACGATCGGCCCGGGATTCTTCAGGAACGCCTGGTAGGCCTCGCCCGCCAGTTCGGCGTGCGGCGTGGTGCACACGCTGTGTGTGTGGCCATCCGGCCCCAGGCCCGGCACTTCCTCGAAAGCCAGCTTGGGGCCGGTGGCGATCACCAGGTAGTCGTAGCTCAGCGTCCTGCCGTCCGCGAGCGTCAGGCACTTGGCCTGCGGTTCCAGCTGCGTAACCGGCTGCGAGAAATACTCGATGCCCTTCTTCTCGACGTGGGGGCGCACCGGCACCAGCACCTGCTGCGGCGTGCGCCAGCCGACGGCGACCCAGGGATTGCTGGGCGTGAACTGGAAATGCTCGGAGGTACCGATCAGCGTGACCTGGTGGCCCGCGCCGAGCTGCCGCTTGAGATCGTAGGCCGCCGGCATGCCGCCCAGGCCCGCGCCCATCACCACGATATGTGCCATGTCTGTACCTCCGTGCGGGACGCAGCATCCCCGCTGACGCTCATTTTTCACCCGCTGGCCGCGTCGTGCGTTGATCTGAATCAAGGCCGGGTCCGGCCATCGGCACAGGCTGGCAGCCGCCCTTGCAACTCTCACGAACTCATCATATATTAGCCTAATCTTATTTAGCAAGCGTTGAACTTGCGGGCTGGCGAGCCCATGACGATTCACGCCGTAGACCCGGGATCGCGGCTACGCTTTGCGCCAGCGGCCCAAACACCCGAGGATGGTCCCGATGATCTTCAGACAGATGTTCGATCACAGCTCCGGCACCTACACCTATCTGCTCGCGCCGCGCAGCGGCGGCGAGGCCCTGATCATCGATCCGGTCAAGGAACAGCTGCCGCAGTACCTGATGCTCATCGAGCAGCTGGGCGTGAAGCTGGTCAAGGCCATCGACACGCACACCCACGCCGACCACGTCACCGCGCTCGGCGACCTGCGCGACCGTACTGGCTGCGCGACGCTCATGGGGGAATACACCAAGGCCGAATGCGTGTCGCTGCGCCTGCGCGAGAACGACATCGTCGACGTCGACGGGCTCAGGCTGCGCGCGCTGTACACGCCGGGCCACACCGACGAGTCTTTCAGCTTCGTGCTCGATCCGGAGCGGCCGCGGGCGGTGTTCACCGGCGACGTGCTGCTGATCCGCGGCAGCGGCCGCACCGATTTCCAGAATGGCGACCCGGAAAAGTCCTGGGACTCGATCGTCAACAAGCTGTTCCGGCTGCCGGACGAAACGCTGGTCTATCCGGCCCACGACTACAAGGGCTGGACGGTGTCGAGCATCGGCGAGGAGCGCCGCCACAACCCGCGCCTGGCCGGCAAGACCCGCGAGGAATACGTGCGCATCATGCGCGAGCTCAAGCTGCCCGATCCGAAACTGATGGATATCGCCGTCCCGGCGAACCTGGCCTGCGGCCGGCTCGAGCCGGCGACCTGAGGCGGCCGCCGCTCGATCGCTGGAAGGGCAATGGCCGAACTGCTCGCAGCCGCGCTGGGCCTGGTCGCCGGCCTGGTGCTGGGGCTGACTGGTGCGGGCGGCTCCATCCTCGCAGTGCCCTTGCTGATGATCGGCCTCGGCTGGTCGCTGCCGCAGGCGGCGCCGGTGGCCTTGCTCGCCGTGAGCGCAGCGGCGGCGTTCGGAACCGTGGCGGCGTGGGACGTCAGCTATGTGCGCTACCGCGCCGCGCTGCTGATGAGCGCCGCGGGCGCGCTCGCTTCCCCGCTCGGCCTGTGGGCCGCGGGCCGGCTTCCGTCCGGAATCTTGCTGACCCTGTTCGCGCTGGCGATGAGCCTCGTCGCCGTTCGCATGCTGCGCCAGGCACGCGCCCAGCCGGACGAAACGCGCATCGTGCGCGCCGCCGTCGCCGGCGAAGGTGCGGCGGCCGGCGGGCCGGTCTGTCGCCTGAATGAAACGGACCGCCTGATTTGGACTCCGGCCTGCCTGCGCCGCGTGGCGCAGATCGGCGCCGCAACCGGGTTTCTCTCCGGCCTGCTCGGCGTCGGCGGCGGCTTTGTCATCGTGCCGGCCTTGCGCGCGTGGACCGAGCTGTCGATGCACTCCGCGATCGCAACCTCGCTGATGGCCATCGCGCTGACCAGCGGCGGCACCGCCCTGGTCGCGGCCTTCATGGGCCCCGCTTACGACTGGGCGCTGACCCTGCCCTTCGTCGCCGGCGCGCTGGGCGGCATGCTCGCCGGCCGCAAGCTGGCACCGCGGATCGCCGGGCCGCAGCTGCAAAGCGGCTTCGCCATCCTGATGCTGCTGACGGCGCTGGGTCTGCTGGCCAGGACGCTGTGGACTCTTCAGGAGAGCTTCTGATGCTGAGACGGACCAGGCTCGCGTGGCGGCTCCGGCGGGCTCCGGATCACAGCTGCGCGCCATCGAAAGGCAAATAAGGTCTACCGGCGCGGACAGATCAACGCAGTGCGCTTTGCCCCGGCGGCATCTCCGGGTTGAACAACACGCGCACCTTCAGCCCGCGTCCCCGCTCGCCGTCCGCAAAGACCAGCCGTGCGCCGTGCAGCCCGGCGATGCGTTGCGCGATCGACAGACCCAGACCGGAGCCGTGCACGTCGGCGCGCCCGAGCCGCCGGAAACGTTGCCCAAGCTGGCCTCGTACTTCCGGCGCGATGCCCGGACCCTGGTCGATCACTTCCACTGCAGCCGCATCGGGCGTCTGGATCACACGCACGCGCACCCGGGTATTCGCTTCGCTGTAGCGAATGGCGTTGTCGATGAGGTTGCGCAGCAGAATCGCCAGCAGATCGGCGTGCCCCATGACCCGCGCGCCGCCCTCGTCCAGCACCAGCTCGACATCGTGACTCAGCGCCATCTCCGCCAGGTCAGACAGCACCGAAGCGCACAGCCCATGAAGCTCGACCGGCTGCAACTGGCTGCGCAGATGCGCCGGTCCCAGGCGCGCCAGGGTCAGCAACTGGTCGACCAGGCGCGCCGCGCGGTCGCAGCCCTGCAGGACCTTGTCCAGGGCCTGCGAACGTTCCTGGTCGCTGGCCGCGCGCTGTGCCACCTGGGCCTGCACCCGGAGCGCCGCGATCGGCGTGCGCAATTCATGCGCCGCGTCGGCGCTGAAGCGGCGCTCGGACTCGAAGGAATCTGCCAGCTGCGAGAGCAGCGTGTTGAGCCTCTCGACCAGAGGCCGTAGTTCGGCGGGCGTGTCGCCGGCCATCGGCAGAGGTTCGAGATAGTCCGGCGCACGCAGGCTCACCGCGTCCGACAGCCTCAACAGGGGCTGCAGGTTGCGGCGCACGCTCCAGGCGATCAGCAGCCCCAGCAGCGGCAGACCGATCACGATCGGCAGGATCAGGCTGCGTCCGGTACTGCGTGCGATCTCGCCGCGCGCGCGGCTGTCCTCGGCCACCTGGATCAGCAGCTCGCCGGCGCGCACGCTGAACACCCGCCAGTGCGTGTCACCGATCCGTTGCTCCGAAAAGCCGGACTCCCGTGGCGACAACCGCTGATTCGGCGCGTTGACCGAGTGCAGGCGCAGAGCGCCGTCCTCCCAGATCTGGAAGGCGACGCGGCGACTGTAGCGATGCAGCAGCGGCGCGTGTTCGGTATCGATCTCATCGACCTCGCCGCCCTGCGCGATCAGCAGCGTCGCGGCCTGCGCCAGGTGGGCATCCAGCAGCTCATCGACCTCATGCAGCGCGTCGCGGTATGCGACCACCGCCGTCATCGCCCAGATCAGCGTCGCCGCGCCGAGCAGCGAAACCAGCAGACGCGCGCGAATCGAGCGCAGCCGGTGTGTCACGCGATCTCGCGCGGCATGACGTAACCCACGCCGCGAACCGTCCGGATCACCTCCGGCGACAGCTTGCGGCGCAGGTGATGCACGTGGACTTCCACGGCATTGCTTTCGACCTCGTCGCCCCAGGCATACAGGCGCTGCTCGATCTGCTCGCGCGTCAGCACGCGCCCGGCGTTGAGCATCAGTTCCTGCAGCAGGGCGAACTCGCGGGGTCCCAGGTCCACCGGCCGGCCGGCGTAGCTCACCGTGCGCATGGCCGGATTCAGTTCGATGCGGCCGACCGCCAGCAGCGGCTGCGCCTCGCCCCTGGAGCGGCGGACCAGTGCCCGCAGCCGCGCCGCGAGTTCGTCGAGATCCACCGGCTTGACGACATAGTCGTCGGCGCCGCTGTCGAGTCCCTGCACGCGTGCGTCGATGGCATCGCGCGCGGTGAGAATCAGCACCGGCAGCCGGCCGCCCGAGCCATTGCCGGGCGCAACGGCGGACTCCCGCAGCTGCCGCAACACCTCCAGGCCGTCGACACGGGGCAGGCCCAGGTCCAGCACCAGTGCCGCATAGGTTTCGGTCTTCAGCGCCAGCAGTGCCGCTGCGCCGTCGCGCGCCCAGTCACCCTCGAAACCACGCTGGCGGAGACCGGCCTGCAGGCCGTCCCCCAGCAGCGGGTCGTCTTCGACGATCAGGATGCGCATGCGGCCGCGTCAGTCGTCATGGTCATCGTCGCCCTGGAGATGGCCGGAGTCGGCTCCGCCCTCCGCCGGCGACGCGCCGACCAGCGATTCGCGGATGCCAAAGGCATTGACCCAGAAGGCCATCACCACGGCTACCAAGGCCACGCCCATCGCCCAGCGCGGGCCGCTGATGGCCTGCGCGGCATCGCCGTCCTTGTAACCGGTGACCATCGCGCGCGGCAGGTTCTCGTGGTGCAGGAAGCTGCTGACGATCACGCCCAGCACATGGATCACCACCACCGTCAGGGTCAGGTTGGCAAACACCTCATGGGCCTCCTCGAAAGCTTCGCCACCGATGTCGTTATACAGCGCGAAACCGCTGAGGGCGACGCCCAGACCCAGCGCCAGAATGGCGAACACCGCCCAGCTGCCGGCCGGGTTGTGTCCGACGTAATGCTGCGGTTTCAGGACCAGCAGGCTGCGCAGATAGTCCCAGACCCGGCGGGGTCCGTAGGCGAAGTGGCTGAAGCGCGCGTTGGCGGTGCCGATCAGGCCCCACAGCAGCCGGAACAGGATCAGGCCGCCGAAGGTATAGCCCAGGGTGACGTGAACCAGCCGCCAGGCCTCCGACTCGGCGGTCAGGTAGGCGCCGGCGAAGCTGATCGCCAGCAGCCAGTGAAATACGCGGGTGGGAACATCCCACACCAGAATCTTGGTCGTGCTCATCGCGGTCCTCCTATCGTGGAATCTCGAGGTAGCGTTCGCTGAAGTCGCCCTGTTCGGCACGCGTGTGACACGCGGCGCAGTTGGCCTGGCTACCGACTTCAGGCTTGTTCCAGGTCGCGGGCGACACCTCGTCGTGCTCGCGCAGGAACCAGCGCATTTCGCTGATGCGCAGCGGCGGCTCGCTCTCAACGGGCCGGCCGGCATTGGACACGGCATGGTCGAGCAGCGCCGCAGCGATGTCCTGTGCCACCGCGGCGTCGGTGCCGAAGTGATCGTCCAGGCCCGCGAACAGAGCCCGCCAGGATGCGGCCGGCAGCAGTTGCGGCGGGTAGGCCACATGGCAACTGCCGCATTCGTCCTGCCAGGTCGGATCGGGGGCGCCGAAGCGATGGCCATCCGCGACGGCCGCGGCGGACAACCCCAGGCCGGTCGTCGTCACGGCAAGGAGTGGAATCCATTTGAGTGTCGTCATGGCAGGCGCCTCCTCAGTTCAGCGACATCAGATAAGTGATCACGTCGCCCTTCTCTGCGGCCGTGCATTCGCGCTCGAGCACGTCCTTGCAGTTGCGGCGAAACCATTTCTCCACCTTGGCCGGATCGCGCAGGCGTTTCGGATTGGCCGAGGGCGCCAGCGCGGCGATGACTTTGCCGGTGGCGGCATGGCGCCCGCCCTGCCGCGGATCCGTGGTGTGGCAGGAACTGCAACTCCACTTGCCGCCGTGCCGAGCTGCGAAAAACGCCCGCCCGCGCGCCGCCGAAAAACCGGCGAAGGCCGCGTCGTCCCGGTGCGCCTGCTGCTGCAGGGGCGCCAGCAGATCGGCAGGCGACGCGGCGAGAACGGAGCCCGCAACCATCAGCGCCGCCGTGACGAGAATTCTTGCAGCCATGCCTGCTCTCCGTGTTGAGATCACGGGAGCAAAGCTAGAGAGCGAGTCTTAAACGAGCCTTAAGTTCGCCAGGACGTTGGCGTCAGCGACGCCGACCGGGCGAGGTTCCGGGACGATTTGCCATTTTCGCGGCATTCTACTAAATTAGAGGAGTCTGAAATATAGGGATCCTGGCTCATGGCTCATGCATTGTTCCGGCGCCCGCTCGAGCTGCCGCCGGCCGAGGAGATGGCGCGTCACGCCGGAGACGCCGCCGCGCTGCTCAAGAGCCTGGCCAATCCGCACCGGCTGGCGATCCTCTGCGTGCTCGGTGAAGGTGAGCTGTCGGTGGGTGCGCTCAACGAGCGCGTGCCGCTGTCGCAGTCGGCGCTGTCCCAGCACCTGGCGGTGCTGCGCGCGGAGGGGCTGGTCAGCACGCGGCGCGAGTCTCAGACCATCTACTACTCGGTGCGGCCGGGCCCGGCCCTCGACATCCTGCGGGTGTTGCACGCGCACTTTTGCACTGCGGTGCGCCCCCGAAACGGAACCCGGGGGAAACGCTAATGCCCATCCGGGAACAGCCCATCGCCGGTCTTCGGCCGCTCGAGAACAGCACGTCCGACCAGCGCAGACTCGCCGAGTCTCTCGGCCTGGCTGACGTGAACATCGCGGTGGCCCGGCCGGCCGCCTTGACCCAGGTCAAGGCGCAGACGCGGGTCCAGGTGCTGAATGATGCAGCAACCGCGTGGGCGCCTCGTTCGCCCTGAATGCCCAATTTCGTGGACGGCCAGCCTGCGGAAGCGGCGCGGGCCCACCGCAAGGCCGCAGGACAGACCGGGCTGGAAGCGGCCGTTACGCAAGATTCTCAAGTTCTGCAACATCGACCGGAGAGTGTCATGGCAACTCAAACCCCGACGAACGCAGGCGGCGACACCACGTTGGACCAGTGGGTATTCCGCATCGCCGGCATCTTCGTGCTGGCCTCGCTCGCGCTGTCGCAATTGCACAGCATCCACTGGCTATGGTTCACCGCCTTCGTCGGCGCCAACCTGCTGCAGGCCTCGTTCACCGGCTTTTGCCCGTTGGCGAAGATTCTGGAAAAGCTCGGCGTCAAGGCGGGCCCGGCGTTCTGCCCCGCGTCGCGCAAGAACTGACAACGGCGGACGGCCAGGCGATGACACGGGCGTGGATTTCTCTGTTGCTGTTCGCGGCGGTGTCGCTCACCGCCTGCTCGGAGCGCGCGTCCCCGCCCCCGGCGCCGCAGGCCGCCGCGACCGCCGGCCTGGCCACCGTCACGGTCGCGCTGGAGCCGGTTGCGCGGGAAACGGCCTTCGACGGCGTGGTCGAGGCCGTCAACCAGTCCACGGTCGCGGCGCAGACCAGCGGGCGCGTGGTCGAGCTGCCCTTTGACGTCGGCGACTACGTCGAGCAGGGCGCGGTCATCGTGCGCATCACCAACAGCGAACAGCAGGCGCGCGCGGATGCCGCCGAGGCGGCGCTGGCGGAGGCCCAGGCGCGGCTCGCCGAGGCGCAGCTCGCCTACGATCGCACCAAGGACGTGTATGAGCGCAAGCTGATCGCCAAGGCCCAGTTCGACAGGGCGGCCGCCGAGTTCGATGCCGCCCGCGCCCGCGTCGAGGCGGCACGGGCGGCGCTGGAGGAGGCGCGCGAAAGCCTGGCCTACACGACCATCCGCGCTCCGTATGCCGGCATCGTCGTCGCCCGGCAGGTGCAACTGGGCGAAACCGTGACCCCCGGCCGGCCGCTGATGACCGGCGTGTCGCTGGACACGCTGCGCGTCGCCGTCGACATCCCGCAGCAGCACATCGGTCCCTTGCGCAAGCACCGCCAGGCGCGCGCGATCCTGCCGGACGGCCGCAGCGTGGCGGTGACCGAGCTGCGCCTGCCGCCGGTCGCCGACCCGGCCACGCACAGCTTCCGCGTGCTGGCGCAGTTGCCGCCGCTCGATGGCCAGGCCGGGCTGTTCCCGGGCACCCTGGTGAAAGTCGCCTTCGTCAGCGGCCAGACCCAGGGCCTGCTGCTGCCGCCCGCAGCCCTCGTGCGCCGCGGCGAGATCACCGCCTGCTACACGGTGGATGAGAACGGTCAGGTGAGTTTCCGCGCCCTGCGCGTCGGCTCGCCCGGCGCCGATGGTCGCGTGCCGGTGCTGGCGGGTCTGGCGGCCGGCGAAAAAGTGGCGCTGGATCCGGTCGCGGCCGCCGCCGCCTACCGCCAGCAGCGCGGAGCGCCGTGATGCGAGAGGAGGCACCGCTCGGGCTGTCCGGACGCATCGCCCGCGCCTTTCTGACCAGCGAGATCACGCCGCTGTTGGCCCTGACCGGGCTGCTGCTGGGCCTGTTCGCCGTGGCGGTGACGCCGCGCGAGGAAGAGCCGCAGATCAACATCACCTTCGCCAACGTCTTCATCCCGTTTCCGGGCGCGTCCGCGCGCGAGGTGGAATCGCTGGTGACCACGCCCGCGGAGCAGATCGTCTCCGAGATCGAAGGCGTCGAACACATCTATTCCGCCTCGCAGCCGGGCCTCGCTGTGCTCACGGTGCGCTACCGCGTCGGTGAGCCGCGCACCGAAGCCATCGTGCGGCTGTACAACGCCTTCTATTCCAACCTGGACTGGCTGCCGCCGAATGCCGGCGTCGGCATGCCGCTGATCAAGCCCAAGGGCATCGACGACGTGCCGGTGGTGGCCGCCACGCTGTGGAGTGAAGACCCGCAGCTGTCCGCCGACGACCTGCTGCGCGTCGCCAACACCCTGGTCGCCGAGCTGCAGCGCGTGCCCGGCACGCGCGACATCGACATCCTGGGCGGACCGCAGCGCGTCGTGCACGTGCTGTTCGATCCGCAGCGCCTGACCGCTTACGGGCTTGCGCTCGACGACCTGCGCCGCGCGCTGGGCGCGGCCAATGCCTCGCGCGATGCCGGCGGCTTCGTCAGCGACAACCGCGAGGTGCTGGTGCAGGCCGGAACCTTCCTGATGCAGCCGGAGGAAGTCGCCGATCTGGTGGTCGGCATCAAGGACGGCGCGCCGGTGCTGCTGCGCGACGTGGCGGACGTGCGCCTGGCGCCGGACACGCCGGAGCGCTATGTGAGCTTCGGCGTCGGCCCGCAGCGCGCGGCCAAGTCGCTGCCGGCCGTGCCGCGGCAGCCGGCGGTGACGATCCAGGTGTCCAAGAAGCCGGGTGAGAACGCAGTCGACGTGGCCGCTGCGGTGGTCCGGCGCATCGAGCAGCTGCGCGGCATTTCCGTTCCGGACGGCGTGCAGGCGACCGTCACCCGCAATTATGGCGAAACCGCCGCCGACAAGGCACAGACACTGATCAAGAAGCTGTTCTTCGCCACGCTGTCGGTGGTGGTCCTGGTGCTGTTCGCGCTCGGCCGGCGCGAAGCGGTCGTGGTCGGCGCGGCGGTGATCGTCACCCTGGCGGTCACGCTGTTCGCGTCCTGGGCCTGGGGCTTCACGCTCAACCGGGTCTCGCTGTTCGCACTGATCTTCTCGATCGGCATCCTGGTGGACGACGCCATCGTGGTGGTCGAGAACATCCACCGTCACATGACGCTGGGCGGCAAGTCGCTGACCGAAGCCATCCCGCCGGCGGTGGACGAGGTCGGCGGGCCGACCATCCTCGCCACCTTCACCGTGATCGCGGCGCTGCTGCCGATGGCCTTCGTGACCGGCCTGATGGGCCCTTACATGCGTCCGATCCCGATCAACGCCTCGACCGGCATGCTGATCTCGCTGGCGGTGGCCTTCATGTTCACGCCCTGGCTGTATCGCCGGCTGTTCCTGAAGGTCGAAGCGCACGGCGTGCATGCGGGCGTAGACCGCACCGCGCTCGCGCTCGAACGCTTCTTCACCCGCGTGATGACGCCGCTGCTGCGCGGCGACCAGGGGCGCCGCAAGCGCTGGATGCTGCTGTGGGCGCTGCTGGCGCTGATCGCGCTGTCGCTGGCGCTGCCGGCGGTGCGCGCCGTGGTCATGAAGATGCTGCCCTTCGACAACAAGAGCGAGTTCCAGGTGATGGTGGACATGCCCGAGGGCACGCCGCTGGAGGCGACGCAGCGCGTGCTCGACGCGCTGGCCGACTACGTGGAAACGATCCCGGAAGTCAGCGACTATCAGATCTACGCCGGCACCTCGGCGCCGATCAATTTCAACGGCCTGGTGCGGCAATACTACCTGCGCCGCGCGCCGTACCAGGGCGATATCCAGGTCAATCTGGTGGACAAGCATCTGCGCGCGCGCAGCAGCCACCAGATCGGTGCGGCGGTGCGCGCGCCGCTGCAGGAGATCGGACGCCGCCTGGGCGCCAACGTGAAGATCGTCGAGGTGCCGCCGGGGCCGCCGGTGCTCGCGCCGCTGGTCGCGGAGATCTACGGGCTGGACTACGCGCGCCAGGCCGACGTCGCCCGGCAGGTGCGGGCGGTGTTCGAGCGCACCGCCGACGTGGTGGACGTGGACGACACGCTGGAGGCGCCGCAGGAGAAGCTGATCGTGGCGGTGGATCGCGCGCGCGCCGCCCGGCTCGGCGTCGGCCAGGAGAGCGTCGCCGCGACCGTTGCGGCGGCCCTGCGCGGCGAGGATGCGTCCTTCCTGCACGATCCGCAGGTGCGCCAGCCGATTCCCGTGCGCCTGGAGCTGTCGCCCGGCGCCAAGGCCGAGCTGGACACGCTGCAGAACCTGCACCTGCGCGCCGCCGGCGGCGCGCTGGTGCCGCTCTCCGAGGTCGCGCGCCTCGAGCGCACGACGCGCGAGCAGACCATCCAGCACAAGGATCTGCTGCCGGTGGTCTACGTCACCGGCGACGTGGCCGGGGCGACCGACAGCCCGATGTATGGCCTGGCCGCCGTCGCGTCCACACTCGGCGACACGCCCATCGACGGCCGGCCGATCCGGCAGTTCCTCACCCGACAGCCCGAGAACCCCTACGAGTGGAGCCTCAAGTGGGACGGGGAATGGCAGATCACCTACGAGACCTTCCGCGACATGGGGCTGGCCTACGCGGTGGGCCTGGTGCTGATCTACCTCCTGGTGGTCGGCCAGTTCCGCTCCTACGGGGTGCCGCTGATCATCATGGCGCCGATTCCGCTGACGATGATCGGCATCATGCCGGGCCATGCCCTGCTGGGGCAGCAGTTCACCGCGCCATCGATGATCGGCATGATTGCGCTCGCCGGCATCATCGTGCGCAACTCCATCCTGCTGGTGGACTTCATCCAGCAGGAGGCGCGCGCCGGCAAGCCCTTGCAGGAGGCCACGATCTCCGCCGCCGCGGTGCGCGCGCGGCCCATCGCCCTGACCGCGGTCGCGGCCATGCTGGGCGGGTTCTTCATCCTCGACGACCCGATCTTCGGCGGCCTGGCCGTGTCCCTGATCTTCGGCCTGTTCGTCTCGACCGCGCTCACGCTGCTGGTGATTCCGGTGGTGTACTACCACTACCACTGGAAAGCCGCGCAGTTGACCGCGGATTACGCGGATGGACGCGGATCATGATTCGGACTCCGGCGCCTGCCGGCCTGAAGCAAGGCTGAGGGCCCGAACAGAGACGATGTATACCGGCGCAGCGAGTGCTACGACGGCCGCGCGCGCACCACGCGCAGATCCGGCTTGCCGCTGAGGCCGTGGCGCGGCGGAGCGGCCGGGCGTGCAGCGGGGCCGCGCTCGATGCGCTCGAGGCAGTCGTTGAGGATCTGGCTGATCAGCGTCTGGTTGCGAATCATCTCGATGCGCGGCCAGGTCGCGCGCTCGCCCTCGAGGATGAAGCGCTTGATCGACTCCATCGTCGGGTTGGCGGTGACGTTGGCATAGCGCCACAGACTCACTTCCGGGACGATGTTGATGTTGCCGCGATACTCCTGGTCGAGGATCGACGACGCGACGTCGAGCGTGCGCCGCGCTTTGCTCTGCGGCAGGTTGTGTCGCACGAAGTCGATCAGGCTCTTGGTCTGGCCGCCGAGCGTCGAGTACGCGTAGGTGCGCGCGGCATGCAGCACGCCGCCGGGCTCACGCTGCGACACGAACGGCAGCACGTGCGGGTTGGTCTGGCTGACGATGAAGTGGTTGACGTTGTGCAGGCGGCGCATGCGCAGGATCGGCAGATCCGACTTCAGCGAGCCGTCGTTCCAGCGCAGCAGCGGCATGTATGGCACGCGCTCGCCACGCTCGTCCTGCGTCATCAGCATCACCGGCGGGAACAGCAGCGGCACGGCACAGGACGCGAGCACGGCCTCGTGCAGGTAGAGGTACGGGAACGTCAGATAGTTCAGCAGCCGCGGCGGCTGGTTCACGCCGGCCGGCGACACGGTGATGTTGATGACGCGCCCGGAGCGCTGGTGGGCCTCCTCGAAGGTCAGATCGCGCACGTTGGCGGCAATCGCCTTGCGTACCTGCAGCTGGTCCATCAGCGAGCGGTTTCGCAGCATCTCGCGCCACGGCAGGATGCGCCAGAAGTCGTAGTAGGCCGCCTCGGGATCGAGCAACTGCTCGACCTCGTCGGGCGTGCGCGTACCGACCGTGGCGCAGACCACCGCGCCGGCACTGGAGCCCGACATGATCGCCGGCACCAGTCCTTCGCGGAACAGCGCTTTGACGACGCCCACGTGGAACAAGCCCAGCGTCGCGCCGCCGGAGAGCATCAGCGCCGAACGGCCGTAGCTCTGCGCCAGCTCGGCGAAGAACTTGAGCTTGGTGCTGTGTGTGAACTCCGGCGAATCCAGCTCGCAGAGATATTCGAGCGCGCTGGAGATCTCGCCGATGTAGTCGTGGATCAGCTTCTTGGTGCCGACCCGCGCGTGCTCGTAGAGCCGCGGATTGCCGGTGTTGCCCAGATTCCAGTGCAAGCCCTGGCGCAGGTGACGCACCAGCTTCGGGATCTGGCCGTCCTCGCGGTATTGGCGCACCTGGCGCAGGCGGGCACGAATCAGGCGCCAGTCGTAGTCGTCCGAAGTGTCGTCCTCGCGCCACTCGTCCCGGCCCTCGAGGCGATCCAGCGCTTCGGCTGCCTCGCGCCACGCGCGATACTCCGTGGCGTGCTTCATCTCCTTGAGCAGCTCGCGCTTCTTCGGGTCCACCGGCACCTCGCTCTGATCCGAGTGTCGGTATGTTGCGGTGCGGCAGCCGCGCTTAGCAAGCCGCGCCGCCACGGGTTTTTCCGGCCGGCCGGACATTTGCGAGTCGATTCAATACACTGCCCGCCCGGCTTGGAACGATACAAAGATCCATGAGCTCAACGCTGACGCAGGCGCTGGAGAAACTCGACAAGATCATTCTCGGCAAGCAGGCGCAGCTGCGGCTGGCGATGACCTGCCTGCTCGCGCGCGGTCATCTGCTCATCGAGGACATACCCGGCGTCGGCAAGACGACGATGGCGCTGGCGCTGGCCAGGGTGCTCGGGCTGGAGTTCCAGCGCGTGCAGTTCACCTCGGACCTGTTGCCGGCCGACATTCTCGGCGTCTCGGTCTACGAGTCGCGCGAAGGCGGCTTCCGCTTCCACCCCGGCCCGATCTTCTCCCAGCTGGTCCTCGCCGACGAGATCAACCGCGCGAGTCCGAAGACGCAGTCCGCGCTGCTGGAAGCGATGGAGGAGCGTCAGGTGACGATCGAAGGCGCGACGCGCCGCCTGCCGGAGCCGTTTTTCGTCGTCGCCACGCAGAACCCGGCGCAGCAGATCGGCACCTTTCCGCTGCCGGAATCGCAGCTCGACCGTTTCATGATGCGCATCTCGCTCGGCTATCCGCCGCCCGAAGCGGAGCGCGCACTGCTGCAGGAGCGCGAGCGGCGCGATCTGCTGCAGGAGCTGGCGCCGGTGCTGACCCCGGCGGAGATGATCACGCTGCAGGCACAGGTCAAGCAGGTGCGCACGGCGCCGGCGCTGACCGACTACCTGCTCGCGCTGGTGCAGCGCACGCGCGAGCTGCCGGGGCTGCGCCAGGGCCTGTCGCCGCGCGCCGGACTGGCGCTGCGCCGCGCGGCGCAGGCCTGGGCACTGATCGAAGGCCGCAGCGGGGTGATTCCGGAGGACGTGCAGGCGGTGTTCGTCGCCGTCGTCAACCACCGCCTGCTCGCCGCCGCCGAGCGCGAAGGCGCTGCGCTGACCGCCGAGGAGATCCTGGCGCAGGTGGCAATACCTTGAAGGCAGTTTCCAGTTGGTAGTCTGCAGTTTCCAGAAAACAGCGCGGCGTCAGCCTTGACTGGAAACTGGAAACTGGAAACTGGAAACTGAGAGCCATGCGTGCATGGCTCGTCCTGAAGATCCTGTTTCACCCGATCCGCCATCTGCAGGATCGCATCGACGCCTGGGTGCTCGCGCGCGTCAAGCGCCAGCCGGGGCCGATTGCCATCGGCCGCGGCCGTGTCTACATCCTGCCGACGCGCTTCGGCTACTTCTTCGCGTTCATGCTGCTGATCATGCTGCTCGGCGCGATGAACTACTCGAACAGCATGGCGTTCATGCTGACCTTCCTGCTCGCCGGGATCGGCATGGTGTGCATGCACCACACGCACGCGAATCTGGTCAATCTGCAGCTGCGCGTCGGCAGTTGTGAGCCGGTGTTCGCCGGTGACCTCGCGCACTTCGAGGTCCGCGTCGACAACCCCGCGGCACGGCCGCGCTACTCGCTCGCACTGAGCTGGCCCAAGCAGGAAGCGAACGCCATTTCCGGCGACGTCGATGCGCGCGCGTCGACGGTGCTGATGCTGTCGTCGCCGGCACCGCGACGCGGCTGGCTGCAGGCGGGCGCGTTCAGCCTGTCGACCGAGTATCCGCTCGGCCTGTTCCACGCGTGGACCTGGGCCGAGCTGGAGATGAGCTGCCTCGTCTTTCCCCGGCCGGCGGCCGCCGGCGGGCCGCCGCCGGCGACCGCGGGTCACGGCGGGCTCGCGGCGAGCAGCCGCTCCGGCCAGGACGAGTTCGCCGGCCTGCGCAGCTACCGCCGCGGCGACACGCCGCGCTCGATCCACTGGAAGAGTTTCCCCAAGCTGCACCGGCCGATGGTCAAGCAGTTCGCCGAAACACTGGAAGAAGAGCTGTGGCTGGACTGGTCGGCGCTGCCGCAGCTCGACATCGAAGCGCGGCTGTCGCAGCTGACGCGCTGGGTGCTCGACGCCGAAGCGGCGCGGCGCAACTACGGGCTGCGGCTGCCCGGCACGGTGATCGCGCCGGGCCGTGGCGACGCGCATCGCTTCGCGTGCCTGAAGGCGCTGGCGCTCTACGAGGTCGGCGCGTGACGGAGTATCTGCCGCTGGCGACGCTGCTGCGCCTGCTCGCGGTGCTCGTCCTCGTCTGGTCGCCCCACGTCGTGCGCCTGCCGGTCTGGGAATCGGTCTTCATCCTCGGACTGATCGGCTGGCGCGGGCTCGCTGCGTACAAGCAGTGGCGCATGCCGCCGACGTGGATCAAGCTCCTGAT
Organism: Pseudomonadota bacterium; assembly: GCA_040754295.1. GTDB lineage: Bacteria > Pseudomonadota > Gammaproteobacteria > Nevskiales > Nevskiaceae > Solimonas. The sequence goes on from JBFMCQ010000023.1 coordinate 16,604, forward strand.
CACGCTGCTCGCGGCCGGCGGCGTCATGGCGAGCTACGGCCGCGTCTCCGGTCAGCACGCCGGCACTGCGCTGCTGTGCATCATGGGCGCCCTCAAGCTGCTCGAGTTCAAGGGGCGGCGCGACGTCATGGTCATGCTGTTCCTGATGTATTTCATGCAGATCACGCATTTCCTGTTCTCGCAGGAGATCTGGACGATCGCGTACCTGCTGGTCTGCGTCGTCGCGACGACGACGCTGCTGGTCGAGTGCCAGCATCGCGGCGCGCTGCCGCTGCGCGTGAGCTTGCGCAGCGGCGGCGCGATGGTGCTGCAGGCGCTGCCGCTGATGCTGCTGCTGTTCGTGCTGTTCCCGCGCCTGCCGGGGCCGCTGTGGGGCCTGCCGGCGGATGCCGGCGCCACGGCGCGCACGGGCCTTTCCGATCGCATGGCGCCGGGCGACATCGCCAGCCTGATCGAATCCGAGGAAGTGGCCTTCCGCGTCGAGTTCTTCGGCGCGGTTCCGCCGCAGACTGCGCGCTATTGGCGCGGACCGGTGTTCGATCATTTCGATGGACGCACCTGGGAGGAAGGCTTTCCGCAGCTGCGCACGCAGGCGCCGCCGGCAGTGCAGCCGCTCGACGGGCCGATCCGCTACGCGCTGACCCTCGAGCCGCACCGCAGCCGCTGGCTGCTCGCGCTCGACATGCCGGCACCGACGGCGCTGCCGCGGGACGCCTTCCTGGGCCGTGAAGCCCAGCTGCTCACAGCCAAGCCGGTCAACGAGCGCCGGCGCTACGAACTCACGTCCTACCTCGACTACCGCCTCGGCGCTCGGCTCACCGAGCGCGAGCGCGCACGCTATCTGCGCCTGCCGCGCGACTCGAATCCGCGCACGCAGGCGCTCGCCGCGCAGTGGCGCACGCGCGGCGCTGACGACGCCGCGGTCGTGCGCACGGCGCTGCAGATGTTCCGTGACGAGCCCTTCGTCTACACGCTGCGGCCACCGACGCTCGGCGCGAACGGCGTCGACCAGTTCCTGTTCGAGACGCGGCGCGGCTTCTGCGAGCACTATTCGAGCGCGTTCACGGTGCTGATGCGCGCCGCCGGCATTCCGGCGCGCGTCGTCACCGGCTACCAGGGCGGCCAGCCCAACGGCATCGGCGACTACTACGTCGTGCGCCAGTCCGACGCGCACGCATGGTCCGAGGTCTGGCTCGAAGAGCGCGGCTGGGTACGCATCGATCCGACCGCGGCGGTCGCGCCGTCGCGCATCGAGCAGAGCATCGCCGCCGCGATTCCTGCGGCCGAAGGCCTGCCGGGATATCTCTCGGCGCGCACCCAGCTGCGCTTCTACCTGGAAGCGCGCTGGGACTGGCTCAACGCGCAGTGGAACGGTCTGGTTCTGGCGTACGGCCCCGAGCTGCAGCGGGAGTTCCTCGGCCGCTTCGGCCTCGCCGATCTGCGCAGCATGATCCTGGCGCTCACGTTCGGTGGCACGGCGCTGCTCGCGCTGATGGGCCTGTTCACGCTGCGCCGGTTCCTGCCGGCACATTCCGAAGACGCACCGCTCCGGCACTGGCGGCGCATGACGCGCCGGCTCGCGCGCGCCGGCTTTCCGCAGCGTCCCGACGAGGGGCCGCTCGACTACGCCGCGCGCGTCGCCGCGGTACGCCCCGAATGGGCCGGCCGCCTGCAGGCCGTGGCCCGCGCCTACGTGGGCAGCCGCTATCTCGAAAATGCGCCGGTCGACGAGCTCGCGCGCGCGGTCCGCCGCTTCAGGACGACCTGAGCCTGCACGAACGTCGAGCTTGCGATGATCCGTTCGCCGCAGACGGCGCGCTTGGAAGCAGACAACGGCGGCTCGACGGTTTTTGTCTTGCGTTCTCCGGGCATCGCCGCGTGCTCCGCGATTCCGGCGACTCGCGCGGACCACTCACTCTGACGAATCCGCGTCGCGCACCCTGCTCAGCAGCCAGCCGCCGGCGAAGAAGAACGCGAGCAGCGACAGGATCGCCAGCCGCGCGCTACCGGTCAGCTGCGCGGTGACACCGACGACCGTCGGCCCGAGCACGGCCGCGAACTTGCCCATCATGTTGTAGAAGCCGAAGAACTCGCCGGCCTTCTCGGCCGGGATCAGGCGCCCGTAGTACGAGCGCGACAGCGACTGAATACCCCCCTGCACGCAGCCGATCGCCGCGGCCATCAGGTAGAACTCGGCGACGCTGTCGAGGCCGTATGCCCACAGCGTTACCGCGCTGTAGACGCCGAGCGCGATGAAGATCGCGCGGCGCGTGCCCAGGCGCTCGCCGAGCCAACCGAACCCGATCGCCGCCGGAAAGCCGATGAACTGCACCATCAGCAGCGCGACGATCAGGCTGTCGGAGGGAAAGCCGAGCTTCATGCCGAAGTCGACCGCCATGACGATGATCGTGTCGACGCCGTCGATGTAGAGCCAGTACGCGAGCAGGAACATCCACACCGAACGCCGATCGCGGATGCGTCGCAGTGTCCCGATCAGCTCGCGCCAGCCGCTGGCGCCGAGGCGCGGCACGCCTTCCGGGACGTGACGGAACAGCGGCAGCGCGAAGAGCAGCCACCACAGCGCGACCATGACGAAGGCGACGCGCGTCGCCAGCGCGGCGTCGGCGAGCCCGAACCACGCCGGTTTGAGCGCCATCGCGACGTTGATCGCGAACAGCAGGCCGCCGCCGAGATAGCCCAGGCCGTAGCCGAGTGCCGAAACGCGGTCCATCTCGCGCGGCTGCGCGACACTGACCAGCAGCGAGTCGTAGAACGAGATGCCGGCGCCGAAGCCGATGCGGCCGAGCAGCGAGAGCGCCACCGCCCAGGGCCACTGGCCCTTGCCGACGAGATACAGCGCGGCGGTCGACACCACACCCATCAGCGTGAACGCCGCCAGGAAGCGCTTCTTCGCGGCACGGCGATCGGCGATCGCACCCAGCCACGGCGCCAGCAGCATGATCACGAGGCTGGCGAAGGTCGCCGTCAGGCCCTGGTATAGCGTCTGCGTCTGCGGCGCGACGCCGGCCGCCCAGTACTGGTTGAAAAAGATCGGGAAGAAGCCGGCGAGCACGGTCGTCGCGAACGCCGAGTTCCCCCAGTCGTACAGCGCCCAGGCGATCTGTGCCCGGCGACGCGGATTCATCGACGGACCGCCATCAAAGCTCCAGCCCCAGCACCAAGGCGTCTTCGCGTCCCTCGCGCGCCGGGTAGTAGCCGCGGCGCACGCCGAGCTCGCTGAAACCGAAGTCCGCATACAGGCGCTGGGCCGCGAGGTTGGAGCGGCGCACTTCGAGCAGCAGCAGGCCGACGCTCGCCGCGCGCGCGATCATCAGCAGGTGCTTCAGGAGGAACTGCGCCAGCCCGCGACGCCGGTGCCGCGGCGCGACGCAGATGTTGAGGATGTGTGCCTCGCCGGCGGCCATGCTCATCAGCGCGTAGGCCATCACCGCGCCGGTGGTGTCGGTGACGACCCAGGCGCTGTAGCCGACGCGCAGGCAGTCGAGAAAGATGCCTTCCGTCCACGGAAACTCGTAGGACGCCTGCTCGATCACGACGATCTGCGACAGATGCGACGCCGACATCGGATGCAGGCGCCACAGCTCCTGCGGCTGCGCGCTCATCCACCTGCACGTCGCGCAAGCGACGCCTCCTGCAACAGGCGATGGACTTTCTTCAGATCCTCCCAGCTCTTGGCCTTCTCGCGCGGGCTGCGCAGCAGATACGCCGGGTGATAGCTGACCAGCAGCGGCGTCTGTGTCGGGCCGTAGCGGTACAGCGGTCCGCGCAGGCGCGACAGCGGCGCGTCGGTCGCGAGCAGGCGCGTCGCCGCGACGCGACCGAGCGCGACGATGAGTCCGGGCTTGACCAGCTCGATCTGGCGGTCGAGGTACGGCCGGCAGGCTTCGACTTCATCGGCCTCCGGATCGCGATTGCCGGGCGGGCGGCACTTGACGACGTTGGCGATGAACACCGCCTGCTCCGGATCGGACTCGCGCCGCGAGCGACCGATCGCCTTGAGCATTTCGTCGAGCAGCTTGCCGGCGCGCCCGACGAAGGGCTCGCCCTGTGCGTCCTCGTCGGCGCCCGGTCCCTCGCCGACGATCATCAGCGGCGCCGTCTCGCTGCCGACGCCGAACACCGTCTGCGTGCGCGTGCGCCAGAGCTTGCACTGCCTGCAGTCCCGGACCGCGGCGCGCAGCCCGGGCCAGTCGGCTGGCACCTCGGACGGCCGGGATTCGGGAACGGCGGGCGCGCACGGGTCTGCAGGAGCGGCCCCCGGCCGCGGCGTTTTGGCCGCCGGGTCCGCAAAAGAATCGCGCCCTGGGCGCGCTCCTGCAGGCTTTTCCCCGAGTCCCGGATCCTCACGCAGCCGCCAGCGCTCGATCCCGAGCGCCTTCAGATACCATGCCCGCCGCGCCGCATCCATGCGGCGATTTTACGGCCCTTCGGTTTCGAACTGCGGATGCGCGCGCTCGACGCTGGCCATGCCCAGCCGGTTGACCGCGTTGACGTAGGCCTTCGCCGAGGCGATGACGATGTCGGTGTCCGCGCCCTGCCCGTTGACGACGCGACCGTCGCGCACGAGGCGCACGGTCACCTCGCCCTGCGCGTCGGTGCCGGTGGTGATGTTGTTGACCGAGAACAGCAGCAACCTGGCGCCGGTGTCGACGATGCGCTCGATCGCCGCGAACACCGCGTCGACCGGGCCGTCGCCCTGCGCCTGTGCTTCGCAGCGCTCGCCGTCGACCGACAGCACGACGCGCGCCAGCGGCCGCACACCGGTCTTGCTGCTCGCTTCCAGCTCCAGCAGCTGCACCAGCTCGTGCGCCTGCGCGGTCTCGCTGACCAGCGCCTGCAGGTCCTCGTCGAAGATCTCGTGCTTCTTGTCGGCCAGATCCTTGAAGCGCGCGAACGCTGCGGCCAGCTCCGCGTCGGACTTGAACGTGTAGCCGAGCTCCTCCAGGCGCGCGCGGAACGCGGCGCGTCCGGAGTGCTTGCCCAGCACCAGCTTGTTCGCGGCCCAACCGACGTCCTCGGCGCGCATGATCTCGTAGGTCTGGCGGTGCTTGAGCACGCCGTCCTGGTGGATGCCGGACTCGTGTGCGAACGCATTGGCGCCGACGATCGCCTTGTTCGGCTGCACCGGGAAGCCGGTGATGCCGGAGACCAGCCGCGAGGTCGGCACGATCTGCGTGGTGTCGATGCGCGTGTCGAACGGGAACACGTCGGCGCGCGTGCGGATCGCCATGACGATCTCTTCCAGCGCGGCGTTGCCGGCGCGCTCGCCCAGACCGTTGATCGTGCATTCGATCTGGCGCGCGCCGGCCAGCGCGGCCGACAGCGAGTTGGCGACCGCCAGGCCCAGATCGTTGTGGCAGTGCACCGAGAACACCGCCTTGTGCGCGTTGGGGATGCGCGCCAGCAGCGAACGGATCAGCTCGCCGAAGGCATGCGGCAGCGTATAGCCGACGGTATCGGGGATGTTGATCGTCGTCGCGCCGGCGTCGATCGCCTTCTCGATGATCCGGCACAGGAAGTCCGGCTCGGAGCGCCCGGCGTCCTCGCAGGAGAACTCGACGTCGTCGGTGAAGCTGCGCGCCAGCTTGACCGCACCGACCGCCGACTCGACGACCTGGTCGGGCTGCATGCGCAGCTTCTTCTCCATGTGGATCGGACTGGTGGCGATGAAGGTGTGGATGCGCTTGCGCGGCGCCGGCGCGATCGCCTCGGCGGCGCGGTGGATGTCGCCGGCGTTCGCACGCGCCAGCGAGCACACCGTGCTCTCGCGCACCGCTTCGGCCACCGCGCGCACCGCGGCGAAATCGCCGTTGCTGGCCGCGGCGAAGCCGGCTTCGATGACGTCGACGCGCATGCGCTCGAGCGCCTTGGCGATGCGCAGCTTCTCGTCCTGGGTCATCGACGCACCGGGGCTCTGCTCGCCGTCGCGCAGCGTCGTGTCGAAAATGATCAATGTGTCTTTCATGGTCGTTACCACTTGAGAGCGGATCGCCGCTCGGCTGCCATGCCGGCGATCCTGGGGTTTTCTGGTTTCTCTTTACACGGTTTCGGCCCCGTGCGCGGCGCGCTCGTATGTTCTGCCTTACGGCAGAAGGAGCAGGGTGAGGAGCGTGCCCTGAGAACCCGGCCGTGCACGGCCGCCAGACCCGGAAAGGGACGCCCGGCAAGCCGGACCGCGGCGGGACGCCGCAGTGCAGTTCGGAACTTGGCCGCCGGAAAGACGCATGACCGCCACTATAGACGATGCCACCAGCGATGCCAACGCATTACAGGGACTCCGCTGTGCGCCGGTACTTGCGCCAGAGGATCAGCGCGGGGCCAGACAGCGTGTAGCCGAGAAACCCGAAGAACAGCAGGTTCGGCGGGTTCATCAGGATCAGCGTGAAGCCGCCGATGAACAGCACCATGTAGATGAACGGTCCACGGCGCGAGAGCTTGAACTGCTTGAAACTCGCGTAGCGGATGTTGCTGACCATCAGCAACGCGCAGCCCACCGTGAGAATCGAGGCCGGCAGCAGTGCCGTCGTGCCGTCCATGCCCCAGGTGTGCGCCGCCCAGACGAAAAACACGACGGTGGCCGCGGCCGACGGGCTCGGCAGACCGAAGAAGTCCTTGTTGCTCCCGGCGATCGCGGTCAGCACGTTGAAGCGCGCCAGACGCAGCGCCGCGCAGGCGGCGAACAGAAACGCCATCGCCCAGCCGAGCTTGCCGCCGAGCCAGCGGTACTCCGCGAAGTGATGCAGGCTGAAGGCGTAGACGACGACCGCCGAAGCGACGCCGAACGCGACCATGTCGCAGAGCGAGTCGTACTCCTTGCCGAAGTCGCTCTCCGTGTTGGTCAGGCGCGCGATGCGGCCGTCGAGCCCGTCGGCCACCATCGCCGCCAGGATGCCGGCCGCGGCCGCCTCGAAGCGCCCGGCCATTGCCTGCACGATCGCATAGAAGCCGCCGAACAGCGTGCCGGTCGTGAACAGATTGGGCAGCAGGTAGATGCCTTTGCGGCGGGGCTTCGGCGTGGTTTCGGCGCTGACCTCGTTCATGCCCGTCAGTTTCCAGTTTCCAGTTTCCAGTTTCCAGTCACGCCGATCCGGAAGCGCTCTTCTGGAAACTGGAAACTACCGACTGGAAACAGAAGAACTGAGCCGCAGGCTCAGTTCTTGGACTTGTCGACCAGCTTGTTCTTCGCGATCCACGGCATCATCGAGCGCAGCTTGCCGCCGACTTCCTCGATCGGATGTGCCGCGCCGATGCGGCGGCGCGCCTTGAGCGTCGGCTGGCCGGCCTGGTTCTCGAGCACGAATTCGCGTGCGAACTGCCCGGTCTGGATCTCCTCGAGAATCTTCTTCATCTCGAGTTTGGTCTGCTCGGTGATGATGCGCGGACCGCGCGTGTAGTCGCCGTACTCGGCGGTATTCGAGATCGAATAGCGCATGTTGGCCATGCCGCCCTCGTACATGAGGTCGACGATCAGCTTGAGCTCGTGCAGGCACTCGAAGTAGGCCATCTCGGGCGCGTAGCCGGCTTCGACCAGCGTCTCGAAACCGGCCTGGACCAGCGCGGTCGCGCCGCCGCAGAGCACGGCCTGCTCGCCGAAGAGATCAGTCTCGGTCTCCTCCTTGAACGTGGTCTCGATGATGCCGGCACGGCCGCCGCCGTTGGCGCTCGCATACGACAGCGCGATCTGCTTGGCCTGACCCGAGGCGTTCTGGTGCACGCAGATCAGGCTCGGCACGCCGCCGCCCTGCGTGTAGGTGCTGCGCACGAGGTGTCCGGGACCCTTGGGCGCGACCATGATGACGTCGAGGTCGGCGCGCGGCTCGATCAGCTGGAAGTGGATGTTGAAGCCGTGCGCGAAGGCGAGCACGCCGCCCTTCTTCAGGTTCGGCGCGACCGACTCTTCGTAGATCTTCCTCTGGTCCTGATCCGGCGCCAGGATCATGACCAGGTCCGCGGCCTGCACCGCCTCGGCCACTTCGAGCACCTTGAGACCGGCGGCCTCGGCCTTCGGCCAGGACGTGGAGCCCTTGCGCAGGCCGACCACGACCTCGACGCCGCTGTCCTTGAGGTTTTGCGCATGGGCATGGCCCTGCGAGCCGTAACCGAGGATGGCGACCTTTTTCGACTGGATGATCGACAGGTCTGCGTCCTTGTCGTAGTAGACGTTGATGGGCACTTTTCTTCGCTCCGCGAACTTTACTTTCAACCGGGGCCGGGCGGCCCCGCACCTATGGATACCGGATCAGGCGGGTACTTCAATGACGTTGTGCCCGCGCTCCATCGCCGCGACGCCGGAGCGCACCAGCTCCAGGATCCGGGCGATCCTGCCGATCTCGGCGACGAACGCGTCGACCTCGGGACCGGTGCCGGCGAGCTGGATCATGCGCGTGTTCTCGGACTCGTCGAGGATCGCGCCGCGGTGATGGCGCACGCATTCGATGACATTGCGCGCGACCGCCGGGTCGACCTCGACCTTGAGCATCAGCAGCTCGCATTCGAGATGGTCGGTGCTCGACAGGTCCATGATCTCGACGACGTCGATCAGCTTGCGCGTCTGCTTGATGATCTGGTCGATGACGGCGTCGGAGCCGCTGGTGACCAGCGTCAGCCGCGAGACGGACGGGTCATGCGTGGGGGCGACCGAAAGCGAATCGATGTTGTAGCCGCGCGACGAGAACATCCCCGCCACGCGGGCCAGCGCGCCGGCCTCGTTCTGCAGCAGGATCGAAATGATGTGGCGCATGGCGCGGCTTGGCGAAAATACCGTGGGGGGCGCGCAAAATAGCTTTGCCGGGCTGGTAAATCAAGCTAACATCACATCCTTTTTCACCGCCCAAACAGGGCCACTCGCCTGGAGCCCCCGCCGTGAACGCTGCTGCCCCCGCCCCCCGTCACCCTCTCGCCGGCAAATCGATGAGCGGTGCGGAGATCGTCGTCCAGATTCTGGCCGACGAGGGCGTGGGCGTGGTCTTCGGCTACTCCGGCGGCGCGATCCTGCCGACCTACGACGCGATCTTCCGCTTCAACCAGCAGCACGACGAGAAAATGCCGCTGGTGGTCCCGGCCAACGAGCAGGCGGCCGGCTTCATGGCCGCCGGCTATGCGCGCGCCTCCGGAAAGGTCGGCGTCTGCCTCGTGACCAGCGGTCCGGGTGCCACGAATACCGTGACGCCGGTGCGCGACTGCATGGCGGACTCGATCCCGATCGTGGTCATCTGCGGCCAGGTGCCGACCGCCGCGGTCGGCTCGGACGCGTTCCAGGAGGCGCCGATCAGCTCGATCATGGGTGCCGCCGCGAAGCACGTGTTCCTCGTTACCGACCCGAAACGGCTCGAGGCGACGCTGCGCACGGCCTTCGAGATCGCGCGCACCGGCCGTCCCGGTCCGGTCGTCGTCGACATCCCGAAGGACGTGCAGAACTGGACCGGCCCCTTCCTCGGCGAAGGCGCGCTGCCGATCCCCGGCTACCGGGCGCGCCTCAAGGCGACGCAGGACAACCGGATCACCGACGAATCCGCGGCGCGCTTCTTCGGGATGCTGCAGCAGGCGAAGCGCCCGCTGATCTATGCCGGCGGCGGCGTGATCCACGGCGGCGCCGCGGACGCGCTGCGCGCGCTGTCGGCGGCGTTCGGCATCCCGGTGACGACCACGCTGATGGGCATCGGCAGTGTCGATACGACCGAGGCCCTGTGCCTGCAGATGCTCGGCATGCACGGCACCGCGTTCGCCAACTACGCGGTCGACGACTGCGACTTCCTCATCGCGGTGGGCGCGCGCTTCGACGACCGCGTCGCCGGCGTGCCGGAGAAGTTCGCGCGCAGCGCCAAGTGGATCGCGCATCTGGACATCGATCCGTCGGAGATCAACAAGGTCAAGCGCGTGCACTGGCAGCATGTCGGCGAGCTGGTGCCGGCACTGACCGCGTTGCGCGAGCACGCGCAGCGCCAGGGCTTTGCGCCGGATTACCGCGAGTGGCACGCGCACATCGCGCAGCTCAAGAAGACGCATGCGATGAACTACGAGCGCGGCGGCACGCACATCCAGCCGCACGCCGTCATCGAAGAGATCAACCGGCTCACGAAGGGCGAAGCGATCGTCGCCACCGGCGTCGGGCAGCACCAGATGTGGGCGGCGCAGTACTTCGACTTCAAGGCGCCGCGCCTGTGGCTGACGTCCGGCTCGATGGGCACGATGGGCTTTGGCCTGCCGGCCGCGATCGGCGCGCAGTTCGCGCGCCCGGATCGCATCGTCATCGACATCGACGGCGACGCGTCGATTCGCATGAACCTCGGCGAGCTGGAAACCGTCACCACCTACAACCTGCCGGTCAAGATCGTCGTGCTCAACAATTTCGGCGACGGCATGGTCAAGCAGTGGCAGCGTCTGTTCTTCGACAGCCGCTACGCAGGCTCCGACAAGAGCCTGCACCGCAAGGACTTCGTCAAGGCCGCGGAGGCCGACGGCTTCGCGTTCGCGCGTCGCGTCGACCGCAAGGACGCGCTGGCGCGCGTGATCCGGGAGTTCGTCGAGTTCAAGGGCCCGGCCTTCCTCGAAGTGATCATCGACCCGATGGCCTCGGTCTATCCGATGGTCGGCCCGGGCATGTCCTACGAGCAGATGATCACCGGCGACTGGATTCCCTCGCGCGGCGCGGCCAAGCCGGACAAGGTCGACGTCAACACGACCCAGATGTTCTGAATGCTGCTAAGGTGCATGGGCTGACCCGTCTCGCGGAGGCTGCCATGCACCGGCTCATGCCACATCCGCTGTCTCGCCGCCATCGGTGGCGCGACCCCGCTGCACTGACCGGGCTCCTGCCCGGCCCTCCATGGCTTGGCGTTGGCGTCCGCCGGCGATGCGCTTCAAGGCATCACCGAAGCGCGGACCCTCACCCATGAGCACCGCGACGCGGGACATCCGCAACCTGGCGCTGGTCGGTCAGACCGGTAGCGGCAAGACGCAGCTGCTCTCGGCGCTGCTCGCGCGTGCCGGTGCGCCGCCCGTGAGTGCGCCCGACAAGCCCCCGGCCCATACGCTCGACGTCCAGGCCTGGCGCTGCGAACACGACGGCAAGCGCCTGCACCTGCTCGACACGCCCGGCTACCCGGACCTCCTCGGCCGCACGTTCGCGGTGCTGCCGGCCGTGGAATCCGCGCTCGTCGTCGTCAACGCGCAGTCCGGCATCGAGCTTGCCACGCGGCGCGCGATGGACGCCGCGCGCGAGCGCGGCCTGTGCCGGATCATCGCGATCAACCGCATCGACGCCGGCGGCGATCTCCAGGGCCTGCTCACGGCGCTGCGCGAGACCTTCGGTGCGCAATGCCTGCCGATCAATCTGCCCGCGGAACGCGGTGCGCAGGTCGCCGACTGCTTCTTCACGCGCAGCGGGCCGCGCACCGATTTCGGCAGCATCGAGGACGCGCACCGCGCGATCATCGAGCAGGTCATCGAAGTCGACGAAGAGCTGCTGGAGCGCTACCTCGGCGGCGACGAGTCGGTGTCCGCCCGGCAGCTGCACGACGCCTTCGAGCGCGCGCTGCGCGAGGGTCACCTGATTCCGGTCTGCTTCACCAGCGCTCAGAGCGGCGCCGGCGTCGCCGAGCTGCTCGATCTGATCGTGCGCCTGCTGCCCAATCCGCTCGAAGGCAATCCGCCGCCGTTCGTGAAGGGTGAGCCGCCGCGCTTCGCGAGCACCGCTCGCGGCGGCGGCGAACGCCCGGCCATGGATGGCCGGGCCGAGGGTAGCGCCGATGTGCACGGTCCCGCCAGGGACGGCGACGCGCAGCCTGGATGGGCAGTTGCGGTGGAGGTCGTGCCCGACCCCGAGCGCCACGCGCTCGCGCACGCATTCAAGATCAATATCGATCCCTACGCCGGGCGCATCGCACTGCTGCGCGTACACCAGGGGCGGCTGCGCGCCGGCCAGCAGCTTTACATCGGCGATGCGCGCAAGCCGTTCAAGCTCACCCACCTCTACGCGGTGCACGGCGCGGCGCTGACCGAAAGCCGGGCAGCGGTACCCGGCGACATCTGCGCGGTCACCAAGGTCGACGAGCTGCATTACGACGCCGTCGTCCACGATTCGCACGACGAGGATCACTATCACCTGCGCGAGCCGGCGCCGCCGCCGCCGATGCTCGGGCTGGCGATCGAGCCCGAGCGCCAGGGCGACGAGCAAAAGCTCGCCGAAGGCCTGCACAAGCTCGCCGCCGAGGACCCGAGCCTGCGCCTCGAGCACCACCCCGCGCTGAACGAAACGGTGCTCTACGGCCACGGCGAGCTGCATCTGCGCGTCGCGCTGGAGCGTCTGAGCGAGCACTTCAAGGTGCAGCCCAAATCGCGTCCGCCGACGGTGCCGTTCCGCGAGACGATCACGCGACCCGCCGAAGGCCACCACCGGCACAAGAAGCAGAGCGGCGGCGCCGGACAGTTCGGCGAGGTCTACCTGCGCGTCGAGCCGCTGGAGCGCGGCGCCGGTTTCGAGTTCGTCGACGCGGTCACCGGCGGCGCTATCCCCAACCAGTTCATCCCGGCCGTCGAGAAAGGCGTGCGCCAGGTGCTGGAAACCGGAGCGATCGCCGGATTTCCGCTGCAGGACGTGCGCGTGATCGTCTACGACGGCAAGACCCATCCCGTCGACGGCAAGGAAGTCGCATTCATCTCCGCCGGCCGCAAGGCATTTCTCGACGCCATCGCGAAGGCCGGGGCAGTGGTGTTGGAGCCGGTGATGAACCTGCAGATCTACGGCCCGGCCGCCAGCATCGGCGGCATCACCGGCGATCTGGCGACGATGCGCGGTCGCGTGCTGCAGCAGCAGGCGCTCTCCGGCCAGCAGATGCTGATCGAGGCACAGGCGCCGCTCGCCGAAACCGGCGACCTGCTGCACCGGGTCAAGGCGCAGACCGCCGGCGAAGGCGCGTATACGATGAGCTTCAGCCACTACGAGCAGGCGCCGCCGAAGCTGCAGCAGGAGCTCGTCGCGCGGTACGCGCAGCGCCGCAAGGAAGACACGGACTGATTCCGGTGGCCGCTGCGTAGGCCGGGCCTGAGGGCGGTGCTACGCTGCGCGGCATGAAGTTTCGCCGCCTGCCGCCGCTGCACACGCTCGAAGCCTTCGAAGCCTCGGCGCGGCGGCTGTCGTTCAAGCTCGCGGCCCAGGAGCTGCATCTGACCGCCTCGGCAATCAGCCACCAGATCAAGGCGCTCGAAAGCTTTCTCGGCTTTGCGCTGTTCCGCCGCGGCAACCGCTCGCTGGAGCTTACCGACGGCGGCGAAGCCTACCTGCAGGTCGTGCGCGAGACACTGGCACGCCTGCGCAGCGGCAGCGCGCGCGTGGCGCAGCGCTACGCGCGCGGGCGGCTCAAGATCAGCGCCGGGCCGTTCATCGCCAGCGAGATCATCGTGCCGGCGCTGCCGCAGTTCCAGGAAGCGCATCCGGACATCGACGTGCACATCGACACCGAGCTGCGGCCGGTCGACCTGCTGCACGAAGACACCGACGTCGCACTGCGCTTTGGCAGCGGCGACTGGCCGGGGCTCACCGCCGAGCTGCTGATGCACGTCTGCGCTGTACCGGTGTGCACACCCGCGCTGGCGAACACACTGCGCCAGCGCAGCCCCTCCGGGCTCTCGGACATCGCGCTGATCCATTCGACGCCGATGCCCGAGGGCTGGGCCCAGTGGGCGGCGGCCGCCGGCGTCAGCCTCGGCACGCCGCGGCGCGACATCTGGCTGGACAGCTATCTCGCGATCCTGCGCGCCGCCGAGCAGGGCCTCGGCCTCGCGCTCGGTCTGCTGCCGATGGTTCAGCCGTGGATCGCGCGGCGCAAGCTGGCCGCGCCATGGCCACGGCTCAAGCTCGACATTCCGCAGGGCTACTACCTGCTGCACCGCATCGACGACGCCGACCGGCCCGAGGTGGCAGCGTTCCGCGGCTGGCTGATGGCTTTGCTCGTACGCGAGGCCCTCGTCGCCGCTTAGCCCCGACGTTTCGCATGAGCGCGGTTCATTCGAGTGCCGTGCGGAATTCGTTTGTCCGCGCCCTGCGCGCGACCTAGGCTTTCGGTGTCAACGTCCAGGATCGCTGTCATGCGCGAAATCCACGCAACGCTCGTCGCCGGCGACGGCCATCCGCTGGCCGCGATGCTCTATCAACCTCCACGGCCTCTCGCCGCGGTGCAGATCAATCCGGCGACCGGCGCCGCCCGCGGCTATTACCGCGCCTACGCGCGCTTTCTCGCGGAGCGCGGCTTCGCGGTCCTCTGCTACGACTATCGCGGCATCGCCGGTTCGCGCTGGCATGCGGCAGAACCGCAGCAGCTGACGATGCGCAACTGGGGCGAGCGCGACGCCGCCGCGGCGCTGGACTGGCTGCAGGCCCAGCATCCGCATCTGCCGCTGCTCGCCGTCGGCCATTCGGTCGGCGGCCAGCTGCTCGGCCTGATGCCGAACAACGAACGGCTCTCCGGCGCCCTGACGATCGCCGCGCAGTGCGGTTACTGGCGGCACTGGCCGCGGCGGCTGCAGCCGCTGCTCGCTGCGGTCTGGCACGTGGGCGTCCCGCTCGCCGTCGCGGCGACCGGACGCCTGCCGGCGGCGCTGCTGGGCGTCGAGCTTCCGGGCGGCGTCGCCCGCGAGTGGGCGCGCTGGTGCCGGCATCGGGACTTCATCGTCGATGCGCGCGGCCGCCCGCTGCGCGACGGCTTCGAGCGTTTCCGCGGACGGCTGCGCATGTACGCGATCGCCGACGATCCGTTCTACGCGCCGCAGGCCGCGGTCGAGGCGCTGGCGCGCTGCTACCGCAACGCCGAGGTCGAGCTGCGGCGCATCGAGCCGCGACAGCACGGCGTCGCCGCGATCGGCCATTTCGGCTTCTTCCGCAGCAGCATGCCGCGTGCCGCCTGGGAGGAAACGGCGGATTGGCTGCGGGCGGTCGTACTAAGCCTGTCCTCACCCCTGCATCCGCGGGCGGCCCCCTCCTCATCCGCTGCGCGGGCGGGGGACGGTCCCGTCGCTGCGGAACAGGCGTATCCCAGCACCGCCTGATGGCCAGCCCCGCAGAGCTGTTCGCGAAGGCCCGCCGCTGCCCGTTCGGCGGACGCCTGTTCTCGCATGCGAACGCGATCTGGCTCAGCGACGGTGCACGGACCATCGTCCTGTGCGCCGAGCCCGTGGTCGTGCGCGAGCTACGATGAGCCCAGTGCAGGTGCTAGCCCGCATTATTCGTGAAGGGATCGAGCGATGGCCGTCGGCGAGGACGTGCTGCGCGCCGGGCTTACAGCGAGCCCCATAGTGGTGACTATGGGGCGAGTGAAGCCCAAGCGCAGCGCGCCGCAGGCAGGCCAGCGCCGATCCAGCCGGAGAACCCGGGGATGATCTGTCAAACGGATCGATCGCGCGCATCCGGTGCTGACGCTGGAACAGGACATGGGGTTCTCCGGCGGCTTCATGAATAATGCGGGCTAGCCCCGGCTAGCTAGAATCGCTGACGCCTGACCTCCGGACCGACGACTCGCCATGAGCACCGAGCACATCCTGACCGACCTCTCCGACGGCATCCTCACGATCCGCCTCAACCGCCCGGAGAAGAAGAACGCGCTGACCCATGCGATGTACACCGCGCTGGCCGACGCGCTCAAACGTGCGGACGAGGATCCGGCGGTGCGCGTGGCGCTGATCACCGGCACTCCGGACTGCTTCTGCAGCGGCAATGACCTGGAGGACTTTCTCAACATGCCGCCGGCGAGCGAGGAGCCGCCGGTGCTGCGCTTCATGAAGGGCATGGCCGGGTTGAGCAAGCCGGTCATCGCCGCGCTCAACGGCCCGGCCGTGGGTATCGGCACGACGATCCTGTTTCATGTCGATCTCGCCTATGCCGGCGAGACGACCCGCTTCCACCTGCCCTTCGTCAACATCGGCATCTGCCCCGAGTACGCGTCAACCTACCTGCTGCCGCGCATGATCGGCCACCCGCAGGCGGCAGAGCTGATGCTGCTGGCCGAGCCATTCACGGCGGCCAAGGCACTCGACTGCCGGCTGATCAACGCCGTGCTGCCCGACGCCGAGGTTTACGCGTGCGCCCGCGGCAAGGCGCTCAGGCTCGCGCAACAGCCGCCGGGTGCGCTGCGCACGACCAAGATGCTGATGCGGCGGTGGAATCTACCGACGGTCAACGAGGCGATCGTCGTTGAAACAGAGCGTTTCATGTCGATGCTCAAGGGTCCGGAAGCGCTGGAAGCGCTGAGCGCGTTCATACAGAAGCGCAAGCCGGATTTCTCGAAGTTTTCCGCGTAACCGCTCAGAACAGCTCGACCGCGCCCGAATCCATCGACACCTGCGCCACCGGCTTGTGCGCCGGCTGGCGCCAGTCCTCGCGCGGCGCAGCGGCGCGGGTCTTGTCGACTGCCAGCCCGGCGGCCTGCGCGACCTCGTCGCCGATCGTTTCGATGCGCTGCACGTGACGCAGCGCAGTGCCCAGCGCCTGCGTGGAGATGTCCTCGAATTGCAGGCAGCGTACGGCGCGGCCGACGGCCTGGGCGATGTGCTCGCGCGCCGCGGCCACTTCATGGATGCCGCTCGCCAGGCCCTGGTTGATGCTCTCGACCTGGGCGAGGAGGCGGCTCGCCTCGTCGCGCGCGCTGGCGCTGAGGCTGACGTCGCGCGAGGCCATCTCGCCGACGGTGTCGCGCACCGCAGCGACCGCCTCCTTCGAGCCGTGGACCAGCTTGCGGATCTGCTCGTTGAAGCTGGTCGAGCGCTCGGAAAGATTGCGCACTTCCTCGGCGACGACGGCGAAGCCGCGCCCGGCCTCGCCGGCGCGCGCGGCTTCGATCGCCGCGTTGAGCGCGAGCAGATTGGTCTGGTCGGCGATCGACTTGACGTCGCCGAGCAGCTCGAAGATCGCGTCGAGCTGCTTCACCATCTCGTCGATGCGGCGGACACTGGCCGAGCTCTGCTGGCTGACCTGCGCCAGCGACTCGACCAGGCCGTTCATCAGGCCGGCCGCGGTTTCGGCGAAGCGACGCACGTCGACGCCCTGGCCGCCGCCCGCATTCGTCTGGCTGAGGATGCGCGAAACTACGCCCTGCTGCGTCTGCGACTGGCGCGTCATCTCCTCGAACGCCTCGCCGAGCTCGCGCACCGCGTCGCCGATCAGCACGCGCACGCGCTCGACCTCGCGCTGCACGCCGCCGGCCTCCGCGAGCAGCCCTCCGCGCAGCTCGCCGTAGCCGGCCCGGCGCTGCGCCGCCTGCGCCTCGATCTGTGCCGCGTGCGCGTGCGCGGCCGCGAGCAGCCGGCTCTGCCGCCAGACGATCCACATCCACGCGCCGGCAGCGGCGACGCCGCTGAGCCAGACCGTCGTGCTGCCGGCATCCGCCAGCCGCACGAAGACGTGCAGGATCGTGACCAGCGTCGGAACGATCAGCGGCTTCCAGTGTGTACCCTGCATGTTGGTGCTCCCCGAGCGTGATGGCTCAAAGCGGTATATCGGCCGGCGCGAACCGGGCTTGAGCGGCAGCGGTTCGAACGGCATGCAAATCCCCGTCAACCGGTCCATGCAAGCAACTGCCCGGCGATGCGCTCCAGCGGCAGCATCTGTTCGGCGGCACCCAGGCGCACCGCCGTGCCGGGCATGCCCCAGACCACGCTCGTCGCCTCGTCCTGCACGCAGGTGCGTGCGCCCTGCCCGCGCAACGCCAGCAGCCCGCGCGCACCGTCCTCGCCCATGCCGGTGAGCAGCGCGGCCGCCGCGTTCGCGCCGGCGTTCTCGGCGAGCGAGCGGAACATCACGTCGACGCTCGGCCGATGACGATTCTCCGGCGGACCGTCGGAGAGCCGGCAGATGTAGCGCGCACCGCTGCGCGCGACCAGCAGGTGGCGGTCGCCGGGCGCGACGTAGGCGTGGCCGGGCACGATCTGCTGGCCGTCCTGCGCCTCGCACACCGACATCGCCGAGCTGCGGTCCAGGCGCGCCGCGAACGGCGCGCTGAACATCGCCGGAATGTGCTGCGAAATGACGATCGCCGGCGCATCGGCAGGCATTGTCGCGAGCACGTGCCGGATCGCCTCGGTACCACCGGTCGAGGCGCCGATGGCGATGATTTTCTCGGTCGTGCGCAGGCGCCGCGGAAGCGGCGCGACGGCGCCCGCCGGACTTTGCCCCAGTCGTCCGCGCGGACGCGCACGCGCGGCCGCCCTGACCTTGTCGCGCAGCATCTCGGCATAGGCTTCGAGCCCGGCTTTCACGTCGAGCGCCGGCTTGGTGACGAAATCGACCGCGCCGAGCTCGAGGGCCTGCAGCGTCACTTCGGCGCCCTGCGCCGTCAGCGACGAAACCATGACCACCGGCATCGGCCGCAGGCGCATGAGGTTTTCGAGGAACGTCAGCCCGTCCATGCGCGGCATCTCGACGTCGAGCGTCAGCACGTCCGGATTCAGCTGCTTGATCTTCTCGCGCGCGATCAGCGGATCGGAGGCCGTGCCGACCACGCACAGCTGCGGATCGGCGGCCAGAATCTCGCCGAGCACGCCGCGCACCAGCGCCGAGTCGTCGATGATCAGAACCTTGATCGGGCTCACGTGAACATCTCCACCTCGCCGTCGACCAGCCTGCGGCGCAGCTCGCGGCCGTAGGCCTGCTCCGCGGCGAGATCGGCGGCGGTCGCGGCGATCGGCAGATGGCGCACGAGCACGCGGCCACTGCCGACGAAGTAGGCGACCTTGCGCGCGCTGGTGCCGTTGAGGTCGCGCGCCGCGACGGCGATGTCCTCGCGCGCCAGATATTCGAGCACGAACGCCGCGTTGCGCTCGCCGACCGGTGCGCTGGTGAAGCCGCGCATGACGTTGCCGCCGCCGAAGACCTTCGCCTCCAGGCGACGCCGCTGGGCGCCGCGCTTGAGCAGCTCGTTGATCAGGACTTCCATCGCGTATGCGCCGTAGCGCGCATTGGTCGAGACCGTGCCGCGCTCGTCCTCCGGCAGCATGAAATGGTTCATTCCGCCGATCCCCGTCCGCGGATCGCGGATACACGCGGCGACGCAGGAGCCGAGCAGCGTCACCAGCGTCGTCCCGGCGTCACCGAGCTCGTATTCGCCGGGCATCACCTTCACCACCTCGCAGTCGAGCTGACGATCGAAGTAGCGCGGCGCGATGCCCTGGCGAATGCGCGCGTCCCAGGCATGCTGCAGCGCCGCCGTCATGGCGCGGGCACAGCGCGGGCGGCCGCCTGGCGCCTGCGATAGACCGTCCGCCCCACTGGCGCGATCAGGTCGTCGACGTGCAGAAAGCTCTCCGAATGACCGGTGAACAGCAGCCCGTCCTGCGCCAGCAGCGGCACGAGCCGCCGCATCAACGCCTCCTGTGTCGGCTTGTCGAAGTAGATCATCACGTTGCGGCAGAAGATCGCAGCAAACGGCCCGCGCAGTCCCCACTGCGGCGCCAGCAGATTCAACGGCCGGAAGCTCACCAGGCTGCGCAGCTCGCCGATGACCCGGCACTGGCCTTCGTTGGGGCCGAGGCCGCGGCGGAAGAAACGCCGCACGCGCTCCGGCGGCAGGCCGGCGACGCGCTCCAGCGGATAGACGCCGCGCTCGCCCACCGCGAGCACGCTGGTGTCGATGTCAGTCGCGAGGATCGACACCGGCGGGTCGAGCCTGCCGAACGCCTCGACCGCAGCCATCGCCATCGAGTAGGGTTCCTCGCCGGTAGACGCCGCGCACGACCACAGCAGCATGCGCCCGTTGGCGCGCCGCGACAGCAAGAGGTCGCGCAGCGCCTCGAAGTGATGAGGCTCACGAAAAAACGACGTGAGATTCGTCGTCAGCGCGTTGGTGAACGCCTCCCATTCGGCGCTGCCGGGGCTGCCTTCGAGTGCGTCGAGGTAATCGGCGAACGTGCCAAAGCCGGTCGCGCGCAGGCGGCGCGCGAGCCGGCTGTACACCAGATCCTGCTTGCTCGCTGCCAGCGAAATCCCGGCACGGCGCGCGATCAACGCGCGCACGCGCTCGAAGTCGCCTGTCGTGAAGCGGAACTCGCGCTCGACGACGGCTGCCGCCGTTGCGTTCATGTCATCGACAGCTGCAACACATCCGCTCGGTCCGGATGAGCTGCCGAATGCTCAGAACTCGGTCCACTGGTCGTCCGCCGTCTCGCTGCGCACCGGCGCCTTCGATGCCGGCTTCGGCGGCCGCGCCGGTGCACGCGCGGCAGGCTTTGCGGCCCGCGGCGGCGTGGCGGCAGACGCGGCAGCTTCATCGGTGAGACGGAACTGGCTGACTGCGCCGGCGAGCCCGCCGGTCTGCTCCTCGAGCGCGCGCGCCGCCGCGGACGCCTCCTCGACCAGCGCGGCGTTCTGCTGCGTCGCCTCGTCCATCGACGTGATCGCCTGGTTCACCTGCTCGATACCCTGGCTCTGCTCCTGCGACGCGGCGCTGATCTCCGACATGATGTCGGTCACGCGCTTCACGCTGCCGACGATCTCGTCCATCGTTCTGCCCGCCTGCTCGACGAGCCTGCTGCCGTTGCCGACCTTGTCGACCGAGTCGCCGATCAGCGTTTTGATCTCCTTGGCGGCGCCGGCGGAGCGCTGTGCGAGACTCCGTACTTCGGAGGCGACGACGGCGAAGCCGCGCCCCTGCTCGCCGGCGCGCGCAGCCTCGACCGCGGCGTTGAGCGCGAGGATGTTGGTCTGGAACGCGATGCCGTCGATGACGCTGATGATGTCCACGATCTTCTTCGACGACTCGTTGATCGCGTCCATCGTCGACACGACCTGCGACACGACCTGTCCGCCCTTGACCGCGACGTCTGCCGCACCGATCGCCAGCTGGTTTGCCTGCCGCGCGTTCTCGGCGTTCTGTCGGACCGTCGAGGTCAGCTCCTCCATGCTCGACGCCGTCTCCTCCAGGCTCGCCGCCTGCTGCTCGGTGCGCGTGGACAGATCGGTGTTGCCGGTCGCGATCTCGCGCGCGGCGGTGTTGATCGTGTCGGTCGCCTGCTTGATCTGGCCGACGATGCGCGTCAGCTGCTCGACCGTCGTGTTGGCGTCGTCGCGCAGCTTGCCGAAGGTCCCCTTGAAGTCGCCGCTGACGCGCTGCGTCAGATCGCCCTGCGCCAGGGCCGCGAGCACGCGCGCAATCTCCTTGAGGCCGACCTCGCTGGTCTCGAGCAGACGGTTGATGCTGCCGGCGAGCTGGCCGAAGAAGCCATCCTTGCCGTCGAGCACGATGCGCCGGCTGAAATCGCCCTCTGCGGCGCCCTGCACGATGTCGCCCACCTCCTGCTCGACGGCGACCTCGGCCGTGCGGTCGCGCCATTCGACCACCGAGCCCAGACGCTCGCCGGCCTCGTTGAAGATCGGTGCGGCGATCAGTCCGAACGTGCGCCGGCCGACCTTGATCTCCGTGCGATACGGTTCGCGGAAGGTCGCCAGCAGCTTGGCCTGGTGCTCCGGATTCTTGTGAAAGGCATCGATGCTGCCGCCCATCAGCCTGCGCACGTCGAAGCTCGGCAGCACCTTGCGCAGGTCGGCCTCGGCGACGGTCATCATCTCGGTGACCGAGCGGTTCATGTAGATGATCTTGCGGTCCTTGTCCGCGATCATCACGTTGGTCGACACGTTGTCGAGGGCGTTGCGGATGCGCAGGTTCTCGTCGGCCATGCGCCGCTCGAGCTCGCGGCGCTCCTCCTCCGCCTTCTCGGCCGCGAGCTCCGCGGTGAGATCCTTCCACTCGACCACGGTGCCAAGCCGCTGGCCGCCTGCGCCGACGATCGGATTGAGGATCAGCGAAAACGTGCGCGTGCCGATCTTGAGCTGTGCCTTGTGCGTGCCGTTGAGCTTGCCGAGCAGCCCGCGCTGATACGCCGGGTTCTTGTGGAACGCGTCGATATTGGTGCCGACGACGTTCTTGGCGCTGAAGCCCGGCAGGTCCTTGCGGATGTCGGCCTCGGCCTCGGCCAGCATCGTCTGGATCGAGTGATTGACGTAGACGATGTTGTAGTCGGCGTCGGCGACCATGACGTTGGTCGCGACGACGTCGAGCCCCTGCTTGACGCGAGCGGTCTCCTCGGCCTGGCGCCGGTTCTCGGCCATGTCGAAGCCGAGCTTGATCTGCATCGTGCGCGCGGCGTCGAGGATCCGGCCGATCTCGTCCTCGCGGTCGACCGCGATGCGCACCTCGAGACGTCCCTCGCTCATCTCCAGGAAGTGCCGGTGCGCGGCAGCGAGCGGGCCGACCACGCCGCGCACGAACCACCAGCACGCACCGAAGGATGCAGCGGCGCCGGCGAGCACCAGCAGCGGCAGCGCGGCCGCGCCGAGCTGCACCGCGAGCGCGGTCGCGATCTGCAGCGCGACGAACGCGCCGGCGAGCGCCATGCCGCGCGCATGCACCGAAGTGTCGTGCAGGCGCCGCAGCGTGCGCGCCATGCGTCCGCGCGCGACGATGCGGCCGCGGCGCACCGCCAGATCCCTGGCGCCTTCGCGCAGCGCGCGATACGCCTTCTCGGCAGCGTCCACCTGCTCGCGCGTCGGTTTGCGCCGCACCGACATGTAGCCGACGACGACGCCGTTCTCGCGCACCGGCGTCGCGTTGGCCTCGACCCAGTAGTGGTCGCCGTTCTTGCAGCGGTTCTTGACCATCCCGGTCCACGGGCGCCCGGACTTGAGCGTTTCCCAGAAGTCGGCGAACGCCTCCGGCGGCATGTCGGGATGTCGCACGATGTTGTGCGGCGAGCCGATCAGCTCGGCCTCGGTGAATCCGCTGATCTCGATGAAATCGCGGTTGATGTACTGGATGAGGCCTTTCGTGTCGGTCCGCGACACGATCATCGTCGTTTCGGTGAGGGGGACTTCCCTGCCCGTTACCGGCTGGTTGTTGCGCATTGGTGGCTCCACGGAGAATTGCGCCGCGGTCTGCAGGGCGGCGAGCGGTCAGGCGTCCTTGCAAGTCCTGGTCCAGAAGACCAGGTCCAAAGCTTCGGCGCGATGCGCCTCACGACAGCACTTCGGGCAGCAGCGCGATGTCGCTGGCGGCGAGCAGACGCTCGATGTCGATCAGGATCAGCATGCGTCCGTCGATCGCGCCAAGCCCGGTCAGATAGCGCACGTCGACCGCACCACCGAACTCCGGCGGCGGCCGGATTTGCTCGTCGGTCAGCGTGACGACGTCGGAGACGCCGTCGACGACGACCCCGACGACGCGCCGGCCGACGTTGAGGATGATCATCACCGTGAACGCGTCGTAGGCGACCTCGGCCAGCTTGAGCTTGATCCGCAGATCGACGACCGGCACGATCGTGCCGCGCAGGTTGATCACGCCCTTGATGAACTCGGGCGCGCCGGGGATGCAGGTGACGGTGTCGTAGCCGCGGATTTCCTGCACCTTGAGGATGTCGACGCCATAGTCCTCCGCGCCGAGCGTGAACGTGAGGAATTCGCGGCTCCCTGCGCCGGCATCGGCGTGGCCCGGGGTACCCGCCTGCGGGCGCGGTACAGCGGTCTGGGTCGGGGTCATGCTTGTTTTCCTTTTCGGTTCAGGCGACTGCGGGACGGTTGCTGCTGCGCACCAGCTCGGTGACGTCGAGGATCAGCGCGACCCTGCCGTCGCCGAGGATCGTCGCGCCCGACATGCACGGAACGCGGCGGTAATTGGTTTCCAGACTCTTGATCACGACTTGCTGCTGGCCGACCAGCTCGTCGACGAGCATCGCCAGCTTGCGACCCTCGGCCTCGACGATGACCAGGATTCCGCGATGCGGCTCGCGCACGGCGGCCTTGAGCCCGAGCAGTTCATGGAGCGCCAGCAGCGGCACGTACTCGTTGCGCACGCGCACGACGCGGCCCTGGTTGGCGATCGTTTTCACCTGCTCCGGCAGCGGCTGTAGCGACTCGACGACGCTGCCGAGCGGCACGATCAGTACCTCGCCGCCGACGCGCACCGACATGCCGTCGAGAATCGCCAGCGTCAGCGGCAGGCGCACGGTGATGCGGGTGCCGCGGCCGGGGTCCGAGGCCACGTCGATGCTGCCCGACAGCGCGTCGACGTTCTTCTTCACGACGTCCATGCCGACGCCACGGCCGGAGACGTCGGTCACCGTTTCCGCGGTGGAGAAGCCGGGCGCGAAGATCAGGCGCCACAGCTCCTCGTCACTCATCGATTCGGATGCCGCGAGTCCGCGCTCCTGTGCTTTGGCCAGGATGCGCGCGCGGTCGAGTCCGCGGCCGTCGTCGGACACTTCGATGACGATGTGTCCGCCCTGGTGTGCGGCCGACAGGCGGATCGTGCCGGTCTCGTCCTTGCCCGCCGCGCGGCGCTCGGCCGGCGACTCGATGCCGTGGTCGATGGCGTTGCGCACCAGATGCGTCAGTGGATCGGCGATCCGCTCGATCACGCTCTTGTCGAGCTCGGTGCTCTCGCCGACGGTCTGCAGGCGCACCTGCTTGCCGAGGCGGGCGGCAAGGTCGCGCACGACGCGCGGGAAGCGGCTGAAGACGAAATCGACCGGCAGCATGCGTGTCGACATCACCGCTTCCTGCAGCTGCCGCGTGTTGCGGTCGAGCAGCGACAGACCGGCGAGCAGCTTCTCGTTGGTCACCGGGTCGAGCGTCGCCGCGAGCTGCTGCAGCATCGCTTCGGTGATGACCAGCTCGCCGACGAGATTGATCAGCGCGTCGATCTTCCCGGTGGCGACGCGGATCGAGCCGGATTCGCTGCGCGCCGGGCCGGACCCGGCGCTCGCGGCGCGCGCTTCGGGACTCGGGACCCGGGGCTGCGGGGTCGGCAAGCGCACGAGCTTTTCCGAGGGTGGCGGCTCTTCAGCGAGTGGCTCGGGCTCCTGCCGGGCTACGACCTCTTCGATCCGCAGCTCGCACTCGTCCTCGACCCAGGCGAAGGCTTCGGTAAGCGCTTCGCGCGGACAGTCGCTTTCCAGCCCGATCGTCCACGCCAGGTAGCAGGCGGTCGGATCGGCGTCGGCAAGCGCCGGCAGCCGGCTGTCGTCGCATTCGACGGTCGTCGTACCAAGCCGCGCGAGCTCGCGCAGGATGCGCAGCGGATCGTTGCCGCTGGCGAAAAGCTGCGGCTGCGGAACGAAGCGGATGCGCCAGCGCCGTGATGACCCGTGCCCGGCCTTCGGCTGCGCCGCCGTATCGGCCTGCGGCGCCGCGGACGCAAGCAGCGTGCACAGCTCGTCGCTGAGCCGCTGTACCGCGGCCTCGTCGGCGCTGCCGCCGTCGCGCGCGGCATTGAGCAGCGCGCGCAGCACGTCGACCGCACGCAGCAGCACGTCGATCTCCGCGGCAGCGGTCGCGCGACGGCCGGAGCGCATCTCGTCAAGCAGCGTCTCCAACAGATGGGTGAACGTGGCGACGGCGCCGAAGCCGAACGTCGCCGCGCCGCCCTTGATCGAATGCGCGGCGCGGAAGATGCCGTTGATCGTCTCTGCGTCCGCCGACTCCGGCGACAGGCGCAGCAACGCGGACTCCATCGCATCCAGACCTTCGAAGCTCTCCTCGAAGAAGGTCTGGTGGAAGCGGCCGAGGTCGATGGTCACCGGTCGCGCCTCAACCAATCACCTTATTGACGGTCGCCACCAGCTGCTCGGGGTTGAACGGCTTGACCAGCCAGCCCGTCGCCCCCGCCTGCTTGCCCGCCTGCTTCTTCTCGGGGCTGGACTCGGTGGTCAGCATCAGCAGCGGCGTGAACTTGTAGCCCGGCAGCTGGCGCAGCTCGCGCACCAGCGTCAGGCCGTCCATGTTCGGCATGTTCACGTCGCACAGAACCAGCCTGAAACTCTCCTTCTTCGCCAGTTCGAGCGCGGCCGCGCCGTCGTCGGCCTCGGCGACGTCGAAGCCGGCAGCCTTGAGCGTGAAGCTCACCATCTGGCGCATCGACGCGGAGTCGTCGACCGCAAGGATTCGGCTCACGGATGCACCTCGGAGAGTTGCATCGGTCGTGCCGCACCGAGCAGCACGGCAGCGCTGGCGAGCGCGTCGGAAGCTTGACGCCAGACGGTCTCGCGCGCGGCAGCGCGGCGATCGCGGAAAAACATCAGCAGCAGCTGGATCGAAGCGGCATGGACGCGGCTGACCGCCGAGCCGTCCACCATGACCGGCCCGGTATCGCCCACCCGTGCTGCCAGTGTCGCGTGCAGCGCGCGGGCGCTCTCGATGCCCAGATCCGCCGGCAGGCTCACGACGCTGCCTCGGCCGCCCTTGCGGCCCGCCGTTCTCGCTGTCTTGCGCATGATTCGCTCCTTGGATTGCCGCCGTGCCCCCGCCATCTGCTGCGCCGGGGGCGCACGCCACAGGCAAGGCCCGTTCCCGTCGAGGCGGTAACGGCCGTGCGCAGCGCGGCTTGAATCCAGGGCGGACGAAAGGCGCTCGCGCGCCTGCCGAACGGCGCACCGGCCCGAGGAGGAATCCGCGGCAAAAGATCTTTTCAGGTTTAACGCAAAAAGCTCATTTGCCACGTGAGCCAGGTTTCACGTTTCTGTCGGCGGCGAACCGCGACCGCCGCAGGAGCGGTTTTGGCTCCTCAGTGCCGGGCCAGTGCCGGCTGCGCCGTGCACGCTTCGCGCTGCAGCAGCGCTGCCAGCGCGGCGCAGGCGTCGATGCCGGCGCTGCCCGCGCCGAGCAGGTCGCGCAAGCGCGTGGGCGGCAGGCCGTGGCGGTGTTCGAGCAGCAGGGCGATCACGCCGCTGACCTGGGCTGCGGCCAGCGAGCTGCCCGACTGGAACTCGTAGCCCGCCTGCGGGGCCAGGGTGAGGATGTCGTTGCCCGGTGCGGCCAGCGCGGTGCCGTCGCCGGTGCCGGCAATGTCGGCATTGCGCACGGCGATGACGCCGTCCACCGAGGTGGGGAACAGCGGCCCCGGCGCGGCCTCCTGCGGCAGTGCGCCGACGACGACGCCGCCGTGCTCCAGCATGCGCCGCAGCAGGCGTTCGAGCAGCGGATCCGGCGGGCCGCTCAGCGACAGATTGACGATGTCGGCTTCCAGGCTCAGCGCCAGCGCCAGTGCGCGCGCCAGCGTGAAGCTGTTGCAGACCGCTTCCAGCGCGCCGGGCATGCGCGGCCAGCAGGCCTTGAGCGCGAGCAGCTCGGCAGCGGGGGCCACGCCGAGCATGCGTCCGGCGCCGCCGCCGGCGATCACGCCGGCGACCGCGGTGCCGTGGCGCTCGGCGGCGAAGGCCGCGGTCGGCTCCCGCGAGCCGGCCAGATCGGCATACTCGACCACGCGGCCGGCGAGCTCCGGATGCGCCAGGTCCAGGCCGGTGTCGATCACCGCGATGCGCACGCCGCGCCCGCGCGCCCAGCGATGCGCGGCCTGCACCTGCAGCAGCTCGAGGTTGCGCTGCAGCGCGCGATAGTCCTGGGCGGGCGCCGGGTCCGCCGAGAGGCTGGTGAACAGCTGCATCGGCTGCGCCGATTCCACGCGCCGGTCGGCTGCCAGTACGCGCAGCAGCGCCTCGCGCTGCTCGCCGGGACGCAGCCGGTAGACCACGCAGTGCAGGCCCAGCGGCGCGATGGGCCAGGCATCGACTTCGGTCAGGCCGTAGTCCGCCGCCACCGCCGCGGCCAGGCGGCGCGAGGCGCTGCTGGCGCGGTAGCCCAGGCTCCAGCCCAGATCCTTGCGCGTACCGCCGGCGGGCGGTGGCGGCGGATTCGGCGCCTGCTCCAGCGTGACCAGGATCAGTTGTTCCGGCGCCGCCGCGGCGCCGGCTTCGGGATGCGTGGGCCGTATCGGCCCGGTGCCGCTGCAGCCCTGCAGCGCCACACCCGCAGCGATGAGCAGCGCGGCGCTTGTCGCTGCGCCGTTCAGGGCGCTCCTCAAGCGGTTTCTCAAGGGGCTCCGGCGCCCAGCACGGCCGCCGCGAAAGCCACGCCCGGTTGCTGCGACAGCCACCGTGCCGCCGCCGCAGGGTCGGCAGCGGCGGCGCCCGGCGCCAGCGCCACCTGCACCAGCCCCGCCGGTGAAGGCCCGCTGACGATGCGGCCGCCGACCTGTTCGAGCAGCCGCTGCATCTCGGCCGCGGTGACGGAATCGGCGAACACCACCTGCAGCTGCGCGCCGGCGGTCGCCGGATCGCCCTGCGACAGGGTGCGATATTCCGGCGCGCGCTCGGGAGCCAGCGCCAGCCAGGCGGTGGTCAGCGCCAGCACCAGCAGGGCCGCAGCCTGCGCCGCCAAGGCCACCGCGTACCAGGGCCGCGCCGCGCTGCCGCGGGCGGAGACCGCCGAGCGCGCGAACAGGCGCCGCCACCGGGCTGGCGCTGTGCGGGCCGGGGCCGCGTCGATGCGCTGCAGCAGCCGCGCGAAGCCGGGCTGCGGGCTATGCGGCACCACCACCTGCTGCGCCAGCTGCGCGGCCAGGCGGCGCTCGCGCTCCAGCCCGGCGCGGCAGGCGGCGCAGCGCTCCAGGTGCCGCTGCAGCCGCGCGCGCTCGGGCTCGCCCAGGGTGTCATTGGCCAGCCACGGCAGCATCTGCTCTGCCCAGCGGTGTTCGCGCGCGTCGCCGCGCGCCTGCGGATGCTTTGAGAGCTTCATCAGCGGGTTCTCCCGGTGCCGTCGGCGCCGTTGCCCTCGGCCAGCTGCGGCAGCAGCTCGCGCAGCCGGCGGCGGGCGTTGAACATGCGCGTCTTCACGGTGTTGACCGGGCAGCCGCTGATGGCGGCGATCTCCTCGCAGGAATGGCCGAGAAAATACGCCAGCTCCAGGGTCATGCGCTGCTCCAGCGGCAGGCGCGCCAGTCCCTGGGCGAGCCAGTCGCCGGTCTCCTCGCTGGGATCGGCGCTCGCATCCGGCGCGTCCATCGCCTCGCCGTCGGTTCGCAGCCAGAAGCTCTGGCGCTTGAGCGACTTGAGCGCGCGGCGGTAGGCGATGCCGATGATCCAGGTGGAGACCGCAGACTCGTCGCGGAACTCGCCGGCCTTGCACCAGACCGTGTACAGCGTGTCGTTGATGATTTCCTCGACCAGATCGTGGCGCTCGGTGAAGCGGATCAGAAAGCCGAACAGCCGGCGATGGTAGACCGCGTACAGGCGCTCGAGGGCGCTGCGGTCGCCCAGCGCGACGCGGCGCAGCAGCGCCAGCTCCTCTTCGGCCTGAGGCACTCGGTGGTGATCGGCGGCGCGAGCGGGGGGCATGGGCGGCAGTCCGGATACGGTAACAGGTGAGTCCCCCGCCGGCCGCCAGAGGTTCACGAGCGCTCCCGCGGTGGCCAAAAACTCAGGATCCGGCGAAGCGCCAGGTCAGGGTCAGCACGCTGCGGTCGCCGGCTTCGTCCTCGCCGAACTGGGCCCGCGCGCGCGCGTCGGTGCCGATGCGGCTCAGCTCCAGCAGGGCGCGACCGCGGCGCGCGCTCAGCCCGAGGTTCCAGTACCAGTGGTCGTCGGCCGCCGCCAGTTCGCGGTAGCCCAGGCCGGCGCCCAGGGACAGCCAGCTCAGCAGCGGCCATTGCGCGGTGATCTCACCGGCCGCGGCCGGCCCGCGGTCGAAGCCCGACACGGTGTTGACCGCCGTCTGCGGCGACCAGGCGAGCAGCAGTGCGACCCGGTCCGACCAGGCCAGGATGGCGCCGGCTTCGACGCGGTCGTAGCTCACCGACAGCTCGCTGTCCGGATAGCTGTAGTAGCCGAGGGCAAGGTTCCAGGCCCAGTCGTCCCCCAGCGGTCGGCTCAGACTCAGCAGCAGGTCCACTTCCGGCCCCAGCGGGCGCCGCGTGGTGGAGGCCCAGACGCCCAGCTGCAGCCCGCCGGCGTCGCGGTAGCTGACCTCGCCCTGCAGCGCCGGGTCGCCGCCGCTGAGGCTGCGACCGCGCTGCACGTAGTCGCTGGTCAGAGTCAGCGAACCCTGCCAGCGGTCCTGGGCCTGCGCTGCGCCGCTCAGCGCCAGCGCGGCTGCGGCGGCCACGACCAGCTTGCACAGGGCTCGGCGGAGGCAGGCTTCGTGCACGGATTGATTGCGCGATCGGGCTGCGGGCCCGGGAGCGCATAGATAGCACGGCGGCGGGCGCCGGCGCGCCGGCCTCATTCGAATGCGTCAGAATCGCCACGATCTCCCCTCGTCCAACTTGCGGGGACGCCGCTTGCCATGGACGGAACGAATAGGGATAGATCGCGCGCAGCCGCGATCTATCCCGGGTTGAACAAGCCCGGTCCCTGACGTGGAGAGTCAGGGTCTTTATAGAGGGGAAAGCTTTTCCGGCGTGTGGCGTGAGTGACGCCGGATCAGGCGCGGTGAGATTCGCAGGGCGAGCGCGGTCGTGCCCCGAGCGGGGCTTGTGTGCGATCAGCAGATGTCATGGATGCTCGCCGTTCCTCCTTGCACGAAGTGGATGGCCGGCGCTCGCTCATCGGGC
>JBFMCQ010000024.1:0-10725 GCA_040754295.1 Pseudomonadota bacterium
GCCTCACGCCTCACCCCTCACGAAAGAACCAAATGACCGACCAACACCACCAAGCGCTTCAGCTCGACGAAAACCACCTGATCGCCGCGCGCCGCGAGAAGCTCGAGCAGCTGCGCGCGCAGGGGCAGGCGTTTCCGAACGGTTTTCGCCGCGACACGGTCGCCGACTACCTGATCGGCACTTACGGTGATCGCGATGCCGCGTCGCTGGAGACCGAAACCGAGGTCTTCGCGCTCGCCGGACGGCTGATGGCCAAGCGCGTCATGGGCAAGGCGAGTTTCGGCCAGTTGCAGGACATGTCGGGGCGCATCCAGATCTTCGTGCAGCTCGACAGCGTCGGCGCGGCGGCGTATGAGACGTTCAAGCATGCCGATGTCGGCGATCTTCTCGGCGTGAAGGGCACGGTGTTCCGCACCAGGACCGGTGAGCTGTCGGTGAAGGCAGCCGAGCTGCAGCTGCTGGTGAAGAGCCTGCGGCCGCTGCCGGAGAAGTGGCACGGGCTGACCGATACCGAAGTGCGCTATCGCCAGCGCTACCTCGATCTGATCGTCAACCCGGACGTGAAGACCACGTTCGAGAAGCGCGGCAAGGCAGTGCGCTTCATCCGCAATTTCCTCGACACGCTCGGCTTCGTGGAAGTCGAGACGCCGATGCTGCAGCCGATCCCCGGCGGCGCGGCGGCGCGGCCGTTCGTGACGCACTACAACGCGCTGGGCCGCGACTTCTACCTGCGCATCGCACCGGAGCTGTACCTCAAGCGCCTGGTCGTCGGCGGTTTCGAGCGCGTCTACGAGATCAACCGCAACTTCCGCAACGAGGGCCTGTCGACGCGGCACAACCCCGAGTTCACGATGCTGGAGTTCTACCAGGCCTATGCGGACTACGAGGACGCGATGGATCTGGTCGAGACGCTGGTGCGCGACGTGACGATCGCCGTCAACGGCGCCTGCAAGCTGAGCTACCAGGGCCGCGAGCACGACCTGGAGCAGCCGTTCAACCGCTGGACGATGAAGGAAGCGGTGCTGCGCTTCAACGCGGAGCTCGACGCCGCCGCGCTTAAGGACCGCGGCCGACTCGCCGCGTACGCGAAGAAGGTCGGCGGCGACGTCAAGCCGTCGTACGGCCCCGGCAAGCTGCTGACCGAGGTGTTCGAAAAGACCGTCGAGGACCGGCTGCTCGATCCGACTTTCATCACCGGCTTCCCCACCGAGGTTTCGCCGCTGGCGCGCCGCAACGACGACGATCCGGAGGTCACCGATCGCTTCGAGCTGTTCATCGCTGGCCGCGAAACCGCGAACGGCTTCTCCGAGCTCAACGACCCGGACGACCAGGCCGCGCGCTTCCAAGCGCAGGCCGCGGCAAAGCATGCCGGCGACGACGAGGCGATGGTCTTCGACGCCGACTACATCCGCGCGCTCGAATACGGGCTGCCGCCGACGGCCGGCGTCGGCATCGGCATCGACCGCCTGGTGATGTTTCTCACCGACTCGCCCAGCATCCGCGACGTGCTGCTGTTTCCGCAGATGCGGCCGGAAGTGTGATATTGCGTCTGGTGTTCACCGTCTAGAACGCGGAGAGATACATGCTTCGCAAGGGCTGACGCGCGCAGCTGCCGGCGCCGGGCCGGACGCCCCGCGCCGGCGACCGTCATACGAGTCTGTGCGTTCTCCACGCTGAAACAAACGCGCTTTGGCGCTTGGACAAGAGATGGATCCTGCACAACGACGCAGACTGATTCTCGTGATGGGCATGATCGTCGCGATCGGCCCGATGTCGATCGACATGTATCTGCCGTCGCTGCCGTCGCTGCAGACGCATTTCGGCGTCGGTGAGGGCGCGGTGCAGTTGACACTGTCGGCGTACTTCGTCGGCCTGGCGATCGGACAGCTCGTCTACGGCCCGGTCTCGGACCGCATAGGTCGCCGCGGGCCGATGCTGTTCGGGCTGTCGCTCTATGTGCTCTCGTCGCTGGTCTGCGCGTTCGCGCCGAGCATCGAAGTGCTCATCGGCGCGCGTTTCGTGCAGGCGATCGGCGGCTGCGCCGGCATGATCATCACGCGCGCGATCGCGCGCGACCGCTTCGACACGCAGGAGATGGCGAGCGTGCTCTCGTCGATGGTCCTGGTCATGGGCGTCGCGCCGATCCTGGCGCCGATCCTCGGCGGCTACGTGCTGCATTTCGCCGGATGGCAGGCGATCTTCGTGGCGCTCGCCGTGTTCGGCGTGGTCTGCATCGTCGCCGCGCAGCGCAGCCTGCCCGAGAGTCTGCGCGCGCCCGGCCAGCCGTTGCGGCTCGGGCTGGTGCTGGGGAACTACGGCCGGCTGCTGCGTCATCGCCGCTTCATGGGCTACGCCTTGTCCGGCGGCATCGCCAGCGCCGGGATGTTCGCCTACATCTCCGGTGCGGCGTTCGTGTTCATCGAGGTGTTCGGCATCGCCGCGGATCGCTTCGGCTACTACTTCGGCGCCAACGCCGCCGGTTTGATCGTCGTCTCGCAGCTCAATCCGCTGCTACTGCGGCGCTTCCGTGCCGAATTCATTCTGCGCGTGGCGCTGACCACGCACGCCCTGGCGGCGGTCGTGCTGCTGCTGATGGCGGCGACGGGCTGGGGCGGCTTGTGGGGCGTGATGGTGCCGCTGTTCGTCACGATCAGCGCGCTCGGCTGCGGTTTTCCGAACACGACGGCGGCGGCGATGGCGCCGTTCGGCGACCGCGCCGGCGCCGCGGCGGCACTGATGGGCACGATGCAGTTCACCGTCGCCGCCTTCGCCGGTTCTGCCGTCGGCTACCTGCACGATGGCAGCGCGCAGCCGATGGCGCTGGTGATCGCTGTTTGTGCGCTGAGCGCCGTGATCCTGCTGCGCGTGCTCGTCGGCCGCCGCGGCGGCCTGCGGCTGCCGCCGGTGCGCGACTGAGAGTTGCGGCGTAAGCCGCTGCGCGTCACTCGCCGATCAGCAGCCGGTCGATCTCCGCGAGATCCGCGGTGCCCAGGCGCCCGGCCGCGGCCTTGAGCCGCAGCACCGACAGCAGATAGTTGTAGCGCGACTGGAAGTAGTTGCGTTGCGCGGCGTAGAGCTGCTGCTGCGCATTGAGCACGTCGACCGCGGTGCGCGTGCCGACTTCGAGGCCGGTCTCGCTGGCCTCGAGCGCGGTCGCGCTCGACACGACCGCCTGCTTGAACGCCTTGACCTGTGCCGCTCCGGTAATGACACCCTGATACGCGTCGCGGGTGTTGCGCTCGACCAGCCGCGCCGAGCCGTCCTGCTCGGCGCGGCGCTGCTCGCGCGTGGCGATCGCCTCGCGCACACTGGAGCGGACCGCGCCGCCCGAGTAGATCGGCAGCGTCACCCCCAGCGTGACCGACGAGGAGTCGCCTTCCTGCGGAAAACTGCCCGACTCGAGCGTAAAGTCGCGGTATTGCCCCTGCAAACCCACGGTCGGCAGATGCCCTGAGCGCGCGACCTGCACGCCGCGCGCGGCGATGTCGTAGTTGAGCCGGGCGGCGAGCAGATCGAGGTTGCCTTCGAGCGCGTATTCGACCCAGCTGGCCACGCTGTCCGGATTGGGTGCGGGCAGCGGGATGTCCTCCTGCAGCGAGGCCAGCTCGCCGGGCTGCACGGTCGTGATTTCAGCGAGCGCCTCGCGCGCGGCGGCAAGGGCCTGCTGCCCCTGCAGCTCGCTGGCGACGGTCAGGTCGTAGCGCGCCTGCGCCTCCTGCACATCGGTGATCGCGGACAGGCCCACCTCGAAGCGCTTGCGCGCCTGCTCCAGCTGGCGCTCGACCGCCGCCTTTTCCGCCTGCGCCGAGCGCAGTGCGTCGCGTGCGTCGAGCACGCCGAAGTAGGCCTCGGCCACGCGCAGCACCAGGTCCTGCTCGGCTGCGCGGAAGCTCGCCTGGGCCAGCGCAACCTGGCTGTCCGCCTGCTGCAGCCGGCGCCAGTTTTCCAGGCTGAAGACCGACTGGCTGAGCGTTACGGAGAGGGTTTCCTCGGTGCCGTAGTTGCGATTCGTGGCCTCGACCAGCTGACCCGTCTCGGGGTCGAGAACGCGCCCTTCGCCGGAGTACCTGGCCTCGGTATCGGCGTACCCGTAGTCGTAGCTCCCCGTCAGCTGCGGCAGCAGCGCCGCGCGCGCCTGCGGTCTGGCTTCCAGCGATGCGTCGCGCGCGTATGCGGCGGCGCGGATCGTCGCGTCGTTCTGGGCGGCCAGGTCGAACACGCGCATCAGGTCGTTGGCGTGCACGGCGCCGGGCGCAGCCAGCGCGGCTGCCAGCAGGCAGAGTCTGAGGTGCATCGAGGCTCCTTGATTCTTAGTACCGCGGCACCGTGGGGTCCACGTTCATGGACCAGGCGTCGATCCCCCCGGCGACGTTTGAGACATCCGCAAAACCGTTCTGTTCCAGAAAGCGTGCGGCCAGCTCCGAGCGCACGCCGTGGTGACATAAGACGGCGATCGGCTCGACGGGGTTTAATTCGGCGAGCCGCATCGGCAGCTCCTGCATCGGGATGTGCTTCGCGCCCGGCAGTGCGGCAACGAATACCTCCTCATCGGTACGGACGTCGAGAAGGGTGATTCCCCCCAGGCTCAGCCGCCGCTGCAGCTCGAAGACGTCGATGGTGTGCATGGCGCGGCAGTGTAGCAGCCCGGTTCCCGGCCGCTTGCGCGCCCCGGCTCGGCGCACCTCGAAGCGCGTCTGGCCGATCAGCCGGCCGCTGCTCGTCACCACGCGCAGCCGCCAGCCATGGACATTGCGCGACGGTCGTAAGCCCCCGGCCGCGGTTCTAATGCGCCTCTACCCGTTCTGCGGATGCACCAGCGCCGCCAGCTCGGTGCGGCTGTACACGCCCAGCTTGCGATACACGCGATACAGGTGGTTGGCGACCGTCGACGGCGCCACGCCGATCTTCTTCGCCGCCTGCTTGAACGACAGCCCCTGCGCGACCCAGGTGACGATCTCGCGCTCGCGCGAAGTCAGGCGGTCGAGCGGGCCGGCCGGCCAGATCGTGATCAGCCACAGATCCCCAAGCGGCTCGCAGCGCACCATCAGATCCTGGAACGGCAGCGTCTGCCCGGGCTCGGGAATCGGGATCGGCAGCACATCCGGGCTGCGGTTGGGGAAGCGCTCCTCGATCAGATCCAGGAAGCGCACCGTGGTTTCGTGGAAGGCGCCGGAGGAATCGACCACCGCGGCGCCAGCGCCGTGCGGCCGCGCCGCGTGCGTCTTCGCCAGATGCAGGAAGAACGCATGCGAGCCGGCGTTGAACAGGTGATAGGTCAGGCGTTTCTGCAGCGCCTTGTCGGCTTCGCTGAAGCCGCGGCTGCGATCCTTGCGGTAGAGCGTGACCAGCGAGTACAGCCCCGAGCGACGGTCGAGATGGCCGGTCGAGAGAATCCGCGTGATGCCAAACGGCTGGAACGCGCGCTTGTAGATCTCCGAGCCGAAGAACGCGTCGTCGGACAGCACGCTGGCCATGTCCACCGGCGTGTCGAGGTTCTGCAGGATCTGCGGGATGATCGGGTTGATGCGCGTGGTCGCTTCCAGCACGTGCGGAAACTCCGGCGGCAGGCCGGTGACGGTGACGGTGTGGAACTTCCAGCGGGCGATTACACCGCTGCCCCAGAGCGCGGCGTCGTGGGGGATCACCGCCTGCAGCTGCTGCAGTGCCCATGCCCGAAAGGCGTCGGCCGACACGGACAGGCCCGAGCGGTACAGGCGGGCAATGACTCGGTCGACCGGGTCGAGCGTGTCGGTCTGGGCGATTCTGGGCATCCCCTGGTATTTCCGGTACAGCGGTCTTTTAAGCTGTTTTTTCCGCCGGCTCAAGTGTGAAGTCCGGCTCGTCGACTTGCAGATGCGGCAACGATCTTCCACTATGGAGCCGTTCGGATTCGGAAAGCAGGTTGGCATGGAAAGCCGGCCGGCGTTTTTTCTTTTTTGCCGGTTCGTCACCGCGCATCCGATACGACTCGACCGTGGCGCGGCCGGCGCACAGACCAAAGCTGGGGAGCTTGGGGGGTAATGCGGCGGCCTTCGGGCCGCCCTTTTTTGCGGTCCTGCCGCTGTCGAGCCCCGGATTCCGGGCTTCCGCCGCCGGCGGTTGCGGAATGACCAGATAAGAACCGGCTGATGGCTCTTGAATCTGCAACAGCCGTCCCCAACAATTAGCAGCCTTTCACTGCGAGTGCTAACAGCGCCGGCTCACCGGCCTGTCGGCATTTGCTGTAGAAGCGTCAAGTCATTGAACCATCGGGAGATTTACATATGAATCTGCGCCCCCTGCACGATCGCGTGATCGTCAAGCGTTTGGAAGAAGAGAAGAAGTCCGCCGGCGGCATCATCATTCCGGACAACGCGGCCGAGAAGCCGGTCCGGGGTGAGGTGCTGGCGGTGGGTCCGGGCAAGAAGGGCGATGACGGCAAGCTCATCGCCATGGAGGTGAAGAAGGGCGACATCGTCCTCTTCGGCAAGTACTCGGGCTCCGAGGTCAAGGTCGAAGGCGAAGACATCCTCGTGATGCGCGAGGACGACATCATGGCCGTCTTCACCAAGTGACCGGTGCGGAGCACGGGTCATCCCCGCGAAGGCGGGGATCCCAGACCCGCGCTCCCAAGGCAATCCAACTGGGTTCCCGCATTCGTGGGAATGACGAAATGAAGCTTTAGAGAGGAATTCAAGATGGCAGCCAAAGAAGTTCGTTTTGGTGACGACGCCCGCACCCGCATGGTGTCCGGCGTCAACATCCTGGCCAACGCGGTCAAGGTCACCCTCGGCCCCAAGGGCCGCAACGTGGTGCTGGAGAAGTCCTTCGGCGCCCCGACGGTGACCAAGGACGGCGTCTCCGTCGCCAAGGAGATCGAGCTCAAGGACAAGTTCGAGAACATGGGCGCGCAGCTGGTCAAGGAAGTGGCAAGCAAGACCTCCGACGAGGCCGGTGACGGCACCACGACCGCGACCGTGCTGGCGCAGGCGATCGTCAACGAGGGCCTGAAGTCGGTCGCCGCCGGCATCGACCCGATGGAGATCAAGCGCGGCATCGACAAGGCCATCGAGGCCGTCGTCGCCGACCTCAAGAAGATGTCCAAGCCGTGCAAGGACCGCAAGGCCATCGCCCAGGTCGGCACCGTGTCGGCCAACAACGACGAGTCGATCGGCGAGCGCATCGCCGAGGCGATGGACAAGGTCGGCAAGGAAGGCGTGATCACCGTCGAAGACGGCTCCGGCCTCGCCGACGAGCTCGACGTGGTCGAGGGCATGCAGTTCGACCGCGGTTATCTCTCCCCGTACTTCATCAACAACGCCCAGTCGCAGCAGTGCGAGCTGGAGAACCCGCTGATCCTCATCACCGAGAAGAAGGTCTCGAACATCCGCGAGATGCTGCCGGTGCTCGAGGCCGTGGCCAAGCAGAGCCGCCCGCTGCTGATCATCGCCGAGGACGTCGAAGGCGAGGCGCTGGCGACGCTGGTCGTCAACAACCTGCGCGGCATTCTCAAGGTCGCGGCCGTCAAGGCCCCGGGCTTCGGCGACCGCCGCAAGGAAATGCTCAAGGACATCGCCATCCTCACCGGCGGCCAGGTCATCTCGGAAGAGCTGGGCCTGTCGCTGGAGAAAGTCTCCGTCAATGATCTGGGCACCGCCAAGAAGGTGCAGATCGACAAGGAGAACACGACGATCATCGACGGCGCCGGCAAGGCCGACAAGATCAAGGCGCGCATCGCCGAGATCAAGAAGCAGGTCGAAGACGCCACTTCCGACTATGACCGCGAGAAGCTGCAGGAGCGTCTGGCCAAGCTCTCCGGCGGCGTCGCCGTGATCAAGGTCGGTGCCGCGACCGAGACCGCGATGAAGGAGAAGAAGGCGCGCGTCGAAGACGCGCTGCACGCGACCCGCGCCGCGGTCGAGGAAGGCATCGTCGCCGGCGGCGGTACCGCGCTGATCCGCGCGCAGAAGGTGCTGGAGGTATTCAAGGCGCCGACCGACGACCAGCAGGTGGGCGTCAACATCCTCAAGCGGGCACTCGAAGAGCCGCTGCGCCAGATCGTCAAGAACGCCGGCGAAGAGCCCTCCGTGATCGTCAACAAGGTCAAGGAAGCCACGGGCGCGCAGGGCTACAACGCCAGCAATGGCGAGTTCGTCGACATGATCGAGGCGGGCATCATCGACCCGGCCAAGGTCACGCGCCTGGCGCTGCAGAACGCGGCTTCGGTCGCCGGTCTGCTGCTGACCACCGAGGCGATGATCGCCGAGCTGCCGAAGAAGGAGGAAGCGCCGGCGATGCCGCCGGGCGGCATGGGCGGCATGGGCGATTTCTAAGCCGTCCCTGGCACAGCCGGGGCCATCCTTGGCCCCGACTTTCAAAACAAGCGGTTCGCGCTGCACTCAAGGCCCCGGAAACGGGGCCTTGTTCTTTGCGCGAGCGCGCGCATGGCGCGATCCCGCATGTTGCGAACCGACGCCGCGACCCGGAGCATTCGCGATGCAGGATGCGCCCATGCAGGGGGCACGCTACTTCACCACGAACTTGCCTACGCCGAGCCTGAGTCCTTTGCCCGGCAGCGCCATCAGCGTCGAAGTGCCGTGCGCGACCAGCTCGCGCCGCTCGTCGTAGACGTGCGCTTCGGTGTAGCTGAGCTGGCGCCCGGCGCGCAGGCAGCGGCCTTCGGCGACGAGCGTGCCGCCGGTGACCGCCTTCAGGTAGTTGAGCTTGAGGTCCACGTTCACCAGTCCGGCGTCCTCCGGCAGCCGGGCGAAGCCGGCCCAGAACGTCGCGGTGTCGATCAGCGTCGCCAGCACGCCGCCATGAACGATCCCGAACGGCTGGAAATGCGGCTTGCCGATCGCCAACTCCACGCGGCAGCTGTCCTCGCCGATCGCCGCCAGGCGAAAGCCGATGTGGCTCGGGAAATCGGCCGTGTTCACGGTGCGCAGCAGCGCGTCGACGTAGGCCGGATCGAGTGCGGGCATGGGTTTGGGGAATCGAAGGCCGGAGGTGCGCTAGCCTAGCGGGCATGAAGTCCTTTGAACACGTCTACCGCCTGCACCGCATGCTCAAGGCGGCGCGCTACCCCGTGCCGTTCGAGCGCATCCAG
Source organism: Pseudomonadota bacterium (assembly GCA_040754295.1). Taxonomy (GTDB): domain Bacteria; phylum Pseudomonadota; class Gammaproteobacteria; order Nevskiales; family Nevskiaceae; genus Solimonas. The sequence continues at coordinate 9,089 of JBFMCQ010000024.1, forward strand.
GCCGAGCTGGAGTGCTCGCGCGCGACCACCAAGCGCGTCATCGCCCACGTGCGCGACTTTCTCGGCGCGCCGATCGAAAGCTCGCGCGAGCCGCGCGGCTACCGCTACACCGACGCCGCCTACGAGCTGCCCGGCGTCTGGTTCAGCGCCGAAGAGTTGCAGGGACTGCTGACGCTCCAGCAGCTGCTCGCCACCTTCCAGCCCGGCCTGCTCGACGAGCTGCTTACGCCGATGAAGACGCGCATCGGCCAAATCCTCAAGGCGCAGGGCCTGTCCGCCGACAACGCCGGCCGCGTGCGCCTGCTGCGCGCCGCGGCGCGTGCGCCGGGCCGGCACTTCACGACGATCGCGTCCAGCGTGCTGCAGCGCCGCCGTCTGCACATCGAATACGAAGCGCGCGGCACCGGCCAGTTCAGCGAGCGCGAAATCTCGCCGCAGCGCCTCACGCATTACCGTGACAACTGGTATCTCGACGCCTGGTGCCATCGCTCCGCTGGGCTGCGTACGTTTGCGCTCGACTGCATCCGCAGCGCCGAGCTGCTCGATCAGCCCGCACAGGACGTCAGCGAAACCCAGCTCAACGCCGATCTCGGCAGCTCTTACGGCATCTTCTCCGGTGCGCCGACGGCAACCGCCGTGCTGCGCTTCACGCCCGAGCGCGCGCGCTGGGTCGCCGCCGAGCAGTGGCATCCGTACCAGCAGGGCGTGTGGATGGCCGACGGCAGCTACGAGCTCTCCGTGCCGTACCATCGCGACGAAGAGCTGGTGCTCGACGTGCTGCGCTACGGCCCCGACGTCGAAGTCATCGCGCCGGCGACGCTGCGCATCGCCGTCGCCCAACGCCTCGAAAAAGCCGCCGCCCGCTACCGCTCTTTGTAGCGGGCGCGCTCCGTAACGGGAAAGACTCCGCCCCCGCTGGCGGGGGGCGGTCGCGGAGGCGCGGCGGAATCAAGCCGCCGCAAGGCTCAGTTTCTGAGCCACCGCCTCCGGAAAATGCGCCCCATCCTCAACCCACGGAGCGCACCATGACCGCCGACACACTCCCCTTCGCCGTCCAGCTCACCGCCGACCGCAAGTACCTCAACATCCGCATCCCCGTCGACAGCCTGCCGGCCGAGCTGCGCAAGCGCCCCTCGGCGATGAACGTGCGGCTCATGCCGGAGCAGCCGGAGGTGAAAGCAAAGCCCTGGCGGAACTATGTCCCCGATTTCCTCCTGGCCCTGGTAGCGCACTGAACGGTGGCGGAGCGTGGGAGCCTGCGCCGTGGATGAGCTGAGCCGGCGGTATGCAGTCGGTACCGGTGCCGCAGGATGTGGCTGCATGCACCGCAGCCGGCTGCGTGCCGACGATCCAGGCATGCCCGAGGCGGCCGGGCGCGACGAGCACACGGATGCGCGCAGTCTCGATCGGCTCGGCGAGCCACTGGGCTTCGGGCACCTCTGCGGTGATGGGATGGCTGGCGCCGAACAGGTCGCGTCGCTGCAGCTCCGTGCTGGACCAGCGATACTCCGGCAGGTCTGTGCCCGCCCGGTACTCGCGGCCGGTCACGGCGACCACATGCATGCGTGCCCGCGCCTGATCGCCATCGCCGTTGCGCAGCAGCGCCAGCGCCGTCAGTGCGGCCGGCGCCGACAGTA
>JBFMCQ010000024.1:10825-25019 GCA_040754295.1 Pseudomonadota bacterium
GGCAGGTCTGTGCCCGCCCGGTACTCGCGGCCGGTCACGGCGACCACATGCATGCGTGCCCGCGCCTGATCGCCATCGCCGTTGCGCAGCAGCGCCAGCGCCGTCAGTGCGGCCGGCGCCGACAGTAGCACGGCCAGCGCCAAGCCCGGCAGTAGGCGCCCGCTCGAGGGATGGCCGCGCAGCAGCACCATACCGAGCGCGAATCCCGACAGCCATGCCACCGGCAGCGGCATTAGCGCGTCGCACGCGAGGGCCTGCACATCCAGCGGCGTATAGATGTCATACAGCACCGCACACCCGCCCAGCGAAACCAGCGGCAGCGCGATGCAGCCGGCGAGCACGGTGCTGCGGCGCAGCCGCCAGGCGACGGTGATCGGCGTCAGTGCGCCGGTGAAGACAGGGAGCGCATTACCCAGCCGCGCGAGCGCCTGCCCCCAGTGTCGCAGCTGCGCCTCGGGGTCCGCGCTGCCGAGCAGCCGGGTGAGCGCGAAGCGCGCCCGCAACAACCGGCGGTCGACGCGCAGCTCGAGCACACCGGCATCGAACAGGGCGTCCACGGTTTGGCGGATCATGCCGCCGCGCAGCAGGGCGCCAGCAAGCTCGCGGTAGTCGCAGTCGACGAGATAGCGGTCGTCCAGCCCGGTTGAGCCGGTGAAGGCCACGGGCGCGAGGCGCCAGCGGCGCGCCCAGCGATCGACGCGGCGCAGGCGCGTGACGACCAGCCGCGGCAGCTCCACGACGGGGGTGCTGAGGACCAGCATGTCGCGCTCGCGCGGATCGTCCAGCTGTGCGGCAAGCCGCCTGCCGCCGAGCTCGAGCGCGCGCGCCGCGCCCGCCCCAAGGCCGAGCGCGTCGAGTTGCGCACCCCGCCGCTGAAGCCGTGGCATCGACGCGCGCAGCGCGACGAGTGCGAGCAGCGCCGCCAGGACCGCTAGTCCGGTCAGTGTCGCTGCAATGCTGTCCAGCCGAGCCCCAACCACGGTCGAATCACCTCCCCCGCCGACATTAGCCGGCCGCGCACGCAAAGGCCAGCGCGCCGGGCCGCCCGCCTACTCGCCGATGATCTTCACCAGCACGCGCTTGCGCCGGCGGCCGTCGAACTCGCCGTAAAAGATCTGCTCCCACGGGCCGAAGTCGAGTGCCCCGCCGGTGACCGCCACGACCACCTCACGGCCCATGAGCTGGCGTTTCAGATGACTGTCGGCGTTGTCCTCGCCGGTGTCGTTGTGGCGCCACTGCCTGACCGGCTCGTGCGGGGCGAGGTCCTCGAGCCAGCGGCCGAAGTCCTCGTGCAGCCCGCGCTCGTCGTCGTTAATGAACACGCTCGACGAGATGTGCATCGAGTTCACCAGGCACAGGCCTTCGCGAACGCCGCTGTCCGCGAGCGCACGCTCGACTTCCGGTGTGATATTGACGAACGCGGTGCGGGTGCGCGTCTCGAACCACAGTTCCTTGCGGTAGCTTTTCATGCGCCCTCCAGCAGACGGCACTTCACATGCGCGGTGCCTGCAACTGTGCCAAATCCGGCTGCGGTCTGCTGCACGCGCCCGGCGCCCGGTCCCGGGCACGCCTGATGCTGGTTCATGCGCCGTTCGTTTTGCGGCGGTTAAGCTGCCCCGACAGGCCTGACGTAGAACACGTTCCGCTTGCTTGTCATTTTCATCGGCCAGGATGCGCATACACCCGAGGGAGCAGTGCGGCGATGAGCCCCCCAACGCTGACGCTTTACACGTTCGCAGCTTCGCAATCGAGCGAAAAGATCCGCTGGACGCTCGACGCCGCCGGACTGCGCTACCGCGAATGCCGGCTTACGCCGTTTGTTCACTACACGCAGAACCTGCGCATCTCCGGCAGCCTCGGTTTCTCGATCCCGGTGCTCGAAGCCGACGGCCAGACCGTGCAGGACAGTACGCGGATTCTGGAGTGGCTGGAAAAGCGCCGTGCACCGTTTGCGCTGATCCCGCGTGAGCCGCAGGAGCGGCAGGCGGCCATGCAATGGGAGGCGCGATTCGATCACGTCGGCCCGCATGTCGTCCGCTGCATGTACGCGGCGCTGCTCGAAGATCCGCAGCTGGTGCGCCGCCTGTGGACGCTGGATGCGAGCGCCGTCGACCGCGGGCTGCTGCGCGCCGGCTTCCCGCTGCTGAGCCGCATCTTCAGCCGCGGTCTCGGGCTTCACCCGGCGCTGCTGGAGCACTCTCGGCGGGTCATCGAGCGCACGCTCAACGAACTCGATCGCATCACTGCCGCCGGGCGGACCTACCTCGTCGGCGAGCGTCTCACGGTCGCCGACATCACCGCCGCGTCGCGTCTCGCGCCGCTGGTCTGCCCGGACGAGCACGCCGTGTTCTCCGACCCGGAGTACCGCGACGCGATCGCGTCCCTGGTCAGCGGCTGGCAGGCGCGCCCGAGCTTTGCGTGGCTGCGCGAGATGTACCGCCTGCACCGGCGCGCGCGGCCGCTGCGCCCGCTCAAGAGCGCACCGCACCCCATCGAGGCTTTCCGCCGCGTCCGGCGCCGCAGCCGGGCCGCGCGCACGGCGACGCTGACCCGCTGAGCGCGCCGGCTCAGGCCTGCAGGGCTTCCAGCTCGGCGGCCGCGGTCAGCCACTGTTCTTCGAGCGCTGCGAGCTCGGTTCTGAGCGCGGCCTGCTCGCGCGTCAGCCGCGCCGCCTCCGCGCCCGCCGCACTGGAGTAGAGCGCGGGGTCCGACAGCCGCTCGTCGAGCGTCGACAGCTGCCGGTGCAGCTGTGCCATGCGTGCGTCGAGCTTGCGCACCGTCTCGCGCAGCGGCCGCAGACGCTCGCGCCGATCCTCGGTGCTGCGCCGTGGTGCATCGTTCGGCCTCGGGGTGCCGCGGTCGCGGCTCGCCAGCCAGCGCGCGTAGTCGTCGAGGTCGCCGTCGAAGAGCTCGCAGCGGCCGTCGGCCACCAGCCACAGCTCCTCGCAGGTCGCGGTCAGCAGATGGCGGTCGTGGGAGACCAGGATCAGCGCGCCGGCAAATTCCGCGAGCGCCGTCTCCAGCGCGTGGCGCATGTCGAGATCGAGGTGGTTCGTGGGCTCGTCGAGGAGCAGCAGGCTGGGCCGCTGCCAGACCACCAGCGCGAGCGCGAGCCGCGCTTTCTCGCCGCCGGAAAACGGCGCCACCGGCTCGAAGGCGCGGTCGCCGCGAAAGTTGAAACCGCCGAGAAAGTCGCGCAGCTGCTGCTCGGTTGCGTCCGCGTCGATGCGGCGCAGATGCAGGATCGGCGACGCGGCCGGGTCCAGCTGCTCGAGCTGGTGCTGGGCGAAATAGCCGACGCGCAGCTCCGGCGCGCGCATGACTTGTCCGGCCAGCGGCGCGAGCTCGCCGGCCAGCGTGCGCACCAGCGTCGACTTGCCCGCACCATTGGCGCCCAGCAGGCCGATGCGTGCGCCCGGAGCAATGAGCAGGCGCAGGCCGCTCAGTACCGTCTTGCCCGGATAGCCGGCGGCCACCTTGTCGAAGCGCAGCAGCGGTGAGGCCAGGCTCGCAGGCGGCGGAAACGCAAACGAGAACTCGGAATCCCAGTGCGCCGGGGCGACGCGCTCCATGCGCTCCAGCGCCTTGACCCGGCTCTGCGCCTGCCGCGCCTTGGTCGCCTTGGCCTTGAAGCGGCGGATGAAGCTCTCCAGATGGGCGATCCGTGCCTGCTGCTGCGCATACGCCCCGGCCTGCAGCCGCAGCTTCTCCGCGCGCTGCATTTCGAACTGCGAATAGCCGCCGCTGTAGAGCGTCGCGGTATTGTGCTCGAGGTGCAGCGTGTGGCTCGTGACGGCGTCGAGAAACTCGCGGTCGTGCGCAATCACCAGCAGCGTGCCCGGGTACGCCGCCAGCCAGGACTGCAGCCAGATCACGGCGTCGAGGTCGAGATGATTCGTCGGCTCGTCGAGCAGCAGCAGATCCGAGCGGCACATCAGTGCCCGGGCGAGGTTCAGGCGCATGCGCCAGCCGCCCGAAAATCGTGCGACCGGCCGGCTCTGCTGCTCCGGACCGAATCCCAGACCGTGCAGCAAGCGTGCGGCGCGTGCGTGCGCGGCATAGCCGCCGATGGCATTGAGCCGCTCGTGCAGCGCGCCGATCGCGCCCGCGTCGTGCGCGGCTTCGGCAGCCGCCAGCCGGCGCTCGATCTCGCGCAGCTCGACGTCGCCGTCGAGCACGTACTCGACCGCGGGCTGCGGCAGCGCCGGCGTCTCCTGGGCGACGCTTGCGATCGTCAGATTCCGCGGTACGCTGACCTCGCCGCTGTCGGGCGCAAGCTCGCCGAGCAGCGCGGCGAACAGGGAGGACTTGCCGGTGCCGTTGCGGCCGACGACACCGACGTGCCAGCCGGGATGGATGGTGAAACTGGTCGTTTCGAGCAGGGTGCGCGCGCCGCGGCGCAAGGTCGCGCGTGTCAGAGCAATCATGCGTGCAGTGTAGCCGGTGCGGGGTGCAGCCCCGTGCCCGACGGAGCCGATCGATGAGTGTCGCCGCCGCCCTGCTGTCCCCGCTGCTGCTCGGCCTGCTGAGCCTGCTGCAGCTCGGTGTGCTCGGCTTCGCGCTGCGGCATGCACCGTGGGCGGCGCTGCGCGCAGTGCCGCAGCGCCTGCATCTGCTGTTCGGCGCGCTGCTCGCATTGCTGTTCGTCTGGTCGATCAGCGGCCCGGTCGGACCGCATGTGAGCCTGCACGTGCTGGGCATGACGACGGTCACGCTGCTGCTTGGACCGCCGCTCGCGGTCGTCGTCGGCACCGCGGCGCTTGCACTGCTTGCCCTGCTCGGCGACATCGAGCCACGCACGATCCTCGCAAATGGGCTGCTGACGGTGAGTCTGCCGGTCGCCGTCACTGCGCTGCTGCTGCAGCTGGCGCTGCGGCACGCGCCGCGCAATCCGTTCGTCTACATGCTCGGCGTCGGCTTCGCCGGCGGCGCGCTGTCGATGCTCGCCGTGCTGCTGGTCATGCTCGGGCTGTTCGCGCTCGCCGGCAGCACCGGCACGCTGCGCGAGTGGGCGTCGCCGGTGCTGCTGCTGACGATGTTTCCCGAAGGCTTCATCAACGGCGCACTCGTCTCCAGTCTCGCCGTCTACAAACCGCATTGGCTGCTGACGTTCGACGAGCGGCATTTTCTGGACTAGGCTGCGCGAACCTGCCAACGCCGGAGAACGGAGTGATGAAGCTGCCGCGCATCGTCTCGCTTCTGGGCTACGCGGGTCTGCTGCCGTTCCTTGCGGGCCCGCTGTGGCTCAGCGTTGCGCCGCAGGCCGCACCGCATTGGCTCGACCACGCCTGGCTTGCCTATGCAGCGATGATCGCGAGCTTCATGGCCGGCACGTTCTGGGGCTTCGCGCTGCCCGCGAGCCAGGGGCCGGAGGGCATGATGGGCCTGGTCTTCGCGTCGGTGCTGATGATTCTCGCCTGGGCCGCCGTCACCGCACCGTTTTCGCTCGCGCTCGTCGGGTTGATCGTCGTCTTCCTGCTGCTGCTGCTCGCCGATTTCTGGCGCGAGCGCACGCTCGGCACGGTCGAGGGTTACTTCATGCTGCGCACCGTGCTGACGCTCGGTGCCTGCATTGCGCTGGGCTGGCGGCTGGCGATCTGATGGTCATGTTGTGATCGCCCGTGACGCACGTCTCTTGACGAAAGCAAAAGGGCGGGAGACAAATCGCAGGTGCAAAGCAACATGGGAGGGGAGGGTGCCTAAGCGAACAAGCCCGACTGGCAGCGAGCTATTCATCGTCGACAACAGTGACGAGGACTGGAAGGCCGTCCGGTATCTCCGCGACTGGTGCCAGCTTTCCAAATCGATCGATATCGCCACAGGCTACTTCGAGATCGGGGCGTTGCTGGCCTTGGGTGAGGAGTGGCAGAAGATTGACGGTATCCGGATTCTCATGGGCGACGAGGTATCCCGTCGGACCAAAAAGGCTTTGGTGATTCGGTCCGAATCTCAGCTGCTCTTCGTCATGCCCGCGCAGGCGGGCATCCAGTGCCGACCAGGGCGTTCTTCGCACCACTGGATTCCCGCATTCGCGGGAATGACGAGCCCCGGATTGCGCCCAGCTAGACCCTCGCTTGCGCTGCGCGTACGCACCGGCGAGCGCTCGCCAATGAGCAGGGTGACGCGGAACCCGGAGCGCTCGCTGCACGGCGCAGAGCTGTCGTCATGCCGCGGTCCTCAGGCGGCGAGGCGGCCGTTACGGTAGTCGTCGATCGCCTGCTCGATCTCTTCGCGCGTGTTCATCACGAACGGGCCGTACTGCACGACCGGCTCGCGCAGCGGCTTGCCGGCGATCAGCACGAAGCGCGCGCCGTTTTGACCTGCACGCACTTCGACGCTGTCGCCATCCGAGAGCACGCCGGCCGCGAAGCCGGGCAGCGTGCGTCCGTCGATCCCGGCGCTGCCTTCGTAGACGTAGACGAAGGCGTTGTGCCCGGCGCTCACCCGCGTGGCGAACGCCGCGCTCGCCGGCAGCTCGACGTCGAGATACAGCGGATCGGTCGCCATCGCGCCGGGCTCGGCATTGACCGGTCCGGCGATCTCGCGGCCCTCGACCGGCGCGCGGCCGGCGATGACTTTCACGCGGCCGCCGCTCGCCAGCGTGGCGACGGGAATCCGATCCGCCGGAATGTCGCGATACGCAGCCGGCTTCATCTTCTCGCGCGCCGGCAGGTTGATCCACAGCTGGAAGCCGCGCATGCGGCCGCGGTCCTGCTGCGGCATCTCGGAGTGGATCACGCCGCGGCCGGCGGTCATCCACTGCACGCCGCCGGCCTTGAGCTCGCCGACGTTGCCGAGATGGTCCTCGTGGCGCATGTGACCGTCGAGCATGTAGGTCACGGTCTCGAAGCCGCGGTGCGGATGCGGCGGGAAGCCGGCGATGTAGTCGTCCGGATTCTCGGTGCCGAACTCGTCGAGCATCAGGAAGGGATCGAGCCGCAGCCCCGGCTGCGCGCCGATGCTGCGCCGGAGCTTGACGCCGGCGCCGTCGGAAGTCGCGACACTCGGAATGATCTGGTTCAGCGTACGCACGGACATGGTCACGCTCCTTGCGGCTGTGCGATGCGCAAGCTTACGCCGGCCGGGCGAGGGGGTCACGACAACCGGCTCGCGAGACGCCTGGACGGCGCCGGGTCGGAAAACAGGCCGGCGTTGACCGCGGCTTGCCGTCGACGCAATCTTGCCGACCGTGCAGCGTCGATGGGCCTGCGAAAGGTCGTCGCGCTTGATCCAGACGCCGTGGGCGCCGCGGAGCGGCTGCACCGGCGTGGGCTCGCCGAGAGGTCCGCACGAGGGAAATCCGCCAAGGCGTGGAAACGCATCGAACAGGGGGTAGCTCCTCATGACAGCGCAATCTCGCCTCGATTGAAATGCGCACGGAAGCGTGCGACGCAGGGATGAATCCCAGCCGTCCGTCGGAGCGGGGACGAGTGGGGCGCGGCGCACGGTTCTCATCGCACTACCGGAGGAGTGCCGCTCCGGGCCGACAGCAACACAAGGAGATCGCCATGCACGATCCGGGATTGGACGCCGCTGCACGCGGGGGTGCGGGCCGTGTCGTACGCGCAGCGCGCGGAAATGCGCTGCAGGCGCGGTCCTGGGCGACCGAGGCGGCGCTGCGCATGCTGATGAACAACCTCGATCCCGAGGTTGCGGAAAAGCCCGAGGAGCTGATCGTCTACGGCGGCATCGGCCGCGCCGCGCGCAACTGGGCGTGCTTCGACGCGATCGTCGAAACGCTGAAGACGCTCGGCGAAGACGAAAGCCTGCTGATCCAGTCCGGCAAACCGGTCGGCGTATTCCGCACGCACGCCGACGCGCCGCGCGTGCTGATCGCGAACGCCAACCTGGTGCCGCACTGGGCGACCTGGGAGCACTTCAACGCGCTCGACCGCAAGGGTCTGATGATGTTCGGCCAGATGACTGCGGGCTCGTGGATCTACATCGGCAGCCAGGGCATCGTGCAGGGGACCTACGAAACCTTCGCCGAGGCCGGCCGCCAGCACTATGGCGGAAGCCTCGCCGGCAGGTGGATTCTCACCGGCGGGCTCGGCGGCATGGGCGGCGCGCAGCCGCTGGCCGCGACGATGGCCGGCGCCTCGATGCTCGCCGTCGAATGCGATCCCGCGCGCATCGAGATGCGTCTGCGCACGCGCTACCTCGACCAGCGCGCCGGCTCGCTCGACGAGGCGCTGCAGGCGATTGCCGCGGCGCATCGTCAGGGCATGGCGGTTTCGGTCGGTCTGCTCGGCAATGCCGCGGAGGTGTTTCCCGAGCTTTTGCAGCGTGCGCTGAGCGGCGATGCGCGCGCACGGCCCGATCTCGTCACCGACCAGACCAGCGCGCACGATCCGCTCAACGGCTATCTGCCCGCGGGCTGGTCGCTGCAGCAGGCGGCCGCGCACAGGCGCAGCGATCCGGACGGCGTCGTGCGCGCCGCCAAGGCGTCGATGGCGCAGCAGGTGCGCGCGATGCTCGGCTTCCAGCGTCTCGGCGTGCCGACCTTCGACTACGGCAACAACATCCGCCAGATGGCGCAGGACGCCGGCGTCGCCGATGCCTTCGACTTTCCCGGTTTCGTGCCGGCATACATCCGCCCGCTGTTCTGCCGCGGCATCGGCCCGTTCCGCTGGGTTGCGCTGTCCGGCGATCCCGAAGACATCCGCCGTACCGACGCCAAGGTCAAGCAGCTGCTGCCGGATCATGCGTCGCTGCAGCGCTGGCTCGATCTGGCGCAGAACCGCATCGCCTTCCAGGGACTGCCGGCGCGCATCTGCTGGCTCGGCCTGGGCGAGCGTGCGAAAGTCGGGCTCGCGTTCAACGCGATGGTGGCCAGCGGCGAGCTGAAGGCGCCGATCGTCATCGGCCGCGATCATCTCGACTCCGGCTCGGTCGCGAGCCCCAACCGCGAAACCGAAGGCATGCGCGACGGCTCCGACGCAGTGTCCGACTGGCCGCTGCTCAACGCGCTGCTGAACTGCGCCTCGGGCGCGACCTGGGTGTCGATCCATCACGGCGGCGGCGTCGGCATGGGCTATTCGCAGCACGCCGGCATGGTCGTCGTCTGCGACGGCTCCACCGCCGCCGCGCGGCGCATCGAGCGCGTGCTGACCAACGATCCGGCGAGCGGCGTCATGCGTCATGCCGATGCCGGCTACGAAGCGGCGATCGATTGCGCCCGCGCGCATCATCTGAAGCTGCCGATGCTCGATCGCGACGGAGCCGCGCATGGCTGAATGGCATCTGCGTCCCGGGCATCTGACGCTGAGCGAGCTGCGCCATCTGCTCGCCGGGTGCGCGCGCCTGTCGATCGAGCGCTCGTACTGGCCGGCGGTCGAAGCCTCCGCCCGGACGATCGCGGCCGCCGTCGCCCGGGGTGCACCGGCCTACGGCATCAACACCGGCTTCGGCAAGCTCGCCCGGGTGCACATCGCCGACGACCAGCTCGAGCGCCTGCAGCTCAACCTGGTGCGCTCGCATGCGGTGGGCGTCGGCGCCCCGCTCGACGAGGCCACCGTGCGCCTGGTGCTCGCGCTCAAGGCGGCGAGCCTCGGCCGCGGTGCGTCCGGCGTGCGCCGCATCGTCATCGAATCGCTGCTCGCGCTGTACAACGCCAATGTGCTGCCGCGCATTCCGGCGAAGGGCTCGGTCGGCGCGTCGGGCGATCTCGCGCCCCTGGCGCATCTGACGCTGGCGCTGCTGGGCGAGGGCGAGGTGCTTGTCGACGGGGCCTGGGTGCCGGCTGCGCAGGGTCTGGCGCGAGCGCGGCTGCAGCCGCTGCCGCTCGCGGCCAAGGAAGGCCTGGCGCTGCTCAACGGCACGCAGGTGTCGACCGCGCTCGCGATCCGCGCGCTGTTCGAGGCCGAGGACGTCTTCGCCGCCGCGGTGGTCGCCGGCGCGATGTCGGTCGACGCCGCGCGCGGATCGGATGCGCCATTCGACGCGCGCGTGCAGGCTCTGCGCGGACAGCCCGGGCAGACCGACGTCGCCGGCGTTTACCGGCGCCTGCTCGAAGGCAGCGAGATCCGCGCCTCGCACCGCATCGACGACGAGCGCGTGCAGGACCCGTACAGCCTGCGCTGTCAGCCGCAGGTCATGGGTGCCTGCCTCGACCTGATCCGCAACGCGGCGCGCACGCTGCTGATCGAGGCCAACGCGGTGACCGACAATCCGCTGGTGTTCGACGACACCGGCGAGGTGATCTCCGGCGGCAACTTTCACGCCGAGCCGGTGGCGCTCGCCGCGGATACGCTGGCGCTCGCAATCGCCGAGATCGGCGCACTGTCCGAGCGGCGCATCGCCCTGCTGATCGATGCGACGCTCTCCGGCCTGCCGCCGTTTCTCGTCGCCGACGCCGGGCTCAACTCGGGGTTCATGATGGCGCACGTCACCGCGGCGGCGCTCGCGTCCGAGAACAAGTCGCTCGCGCATCCGGCGAGCGTCGACAGCCTGCCGACGTCGGCGAACCAGGAGGACCACGTCAGCATGGCGACCTTCGCCGCGCGGCGTCTGCTGGAGATGTGCGACAACACGCGCCGCATCGTCGCGATCGAGCTGCTCGCGGCCGCCCAGGGCATCGACTTCCACGCGCCGCTGCAGACCAGCGAGCCGCTGCAGGCGGTGCATCTGGCGTTTCGCGAGCGCGTGCCGTTCCTGCACGAGGATCGCGCGCTCGCGCCCGACCTGGATGCGGCCGCAGCCTTCGTCGCCGGCGAAGCGCTCACGCCGATGGTCGCCGATCTGCTGCCGTCGTGGAGACCCGAATGACGGTATCGCTGCTCGCACCGACGGCCTGGCTTGCCGACGGCTGGGCGCACGACGTCCGCATCGACATCGCCGATGACGGCGAGATCGTTTCGGTCGAGCGCGACGCCGGCGCTCGGCCACCGCCTGCACAGACGGGTCCACCGGTCGAGCGCGTGCGCGGACCGCTGCTTCCCGGCATCGCGAACGTGCATTCGCATGCATTCCAGCGCGCGATGGCGGGCATGACCCAGCGCGGCGGGCCGCAGGGCGACAGCTTCTGGGCGTGGCGCGAGCAGATGTACCGCTTTCTCGAGCGCCTCGATCCCGACGACGTCGAGACGATCGCCACGCAGCTCTACATCGAGATGCTGCAGGCCGGCTATACGGCGGTCGGCGAGTTTCACTATCTGCATCACGATGCGCGCGGCCGCAGCTATGCCGACCCGGCGGAGATCGGCCGGCGCATCGTCGCCGCGGCGGCTGCGGCGGGTATCGGCCTGACGCTGCTGCCGGTGCTGTATGCGCACGGCGGCTTCGACGGCCAGCCGGCGGCGCCGGCGCAGCGGCGCTTCGTCTGCGATCCGGAGCGCTACCGGCGCATCGTCGAGAACCTCGCGGCCGAGCCCGGTTGTACGCTCGGGTTCGCGCCGCACTCGCTGCGCGCCGTCACGCCGTCGGAGCTGCAGCTGCTGCTCGACCTGCGTCATGCGCTGCGCCCGGCGGCGCCGGTGCACATCCACGTCGCCGAGCAGCTCGGCGAGGTCGAGGACTGCCTTTACTGGAGCGGACAGCGCCCGGTCGAGTGGCTGATGTGGAACGCGCCGCTGGATTCGCATTGGTGCCTGGTGCACGCGACGCAGATGCGCGAGCTGGAGGCCGCCGCGCTCGGCTGCCGCGGGGCCGTCGTCGGTCTGTGTCCGAGCACCGAGGCCGATCTCGGCGACGGCCTGTTCAACGCCGAGCCGTACGGGCTCGCCGGCGGGCGCATCGGCATCGGCAGCGACAGTCATGTCTGCGTCGATCCGTTCGCCGAGCTGCGGTGGTTCGAATACGGCCAGCGCCTGCATCGCCGCCGCCGCAATCTGTTCGAGCGGCGGCCGCAGCAATCCGTCGGCGCGGCCTTGTACCGCGCCGCCGCCGCCGGCGGCGCGCAGGCGCTCGGCCAGCCGACCGGTGCGATCGTACCGGGGCGGCGCGCCGATCTGGTCGTGCTCGACGAGGACGACCCCGCGCTTGCCGAGCAGCGCGGCGACGGCCTGCTGGATGCCGCGATCTTCGGCCCCGCGCGCCGGCCGGTGCGCGATGTCATGGTCGGCGGACGCTGGGTCGTGCGCGACGGGGTGCACGCGCTCGCCGAAGAGAGTCTGGCGCGCTACCGCGCATTGCTGCGGCGCATGCTCGACTGATCGCGCGCATCTGCGCGCTCCTACAATAGGCACCATGCACGTCGACGCGCTCTGGACCCGGGTGCATCTCGCGACGCTCGACGGCGCCGGCTACGGCATCGTCGAGGACGCGGCAATCGCCGTGCGCGCGGGCCGCATCGCCTGGCTCGGTGCGCGCGCCGATCTGCCGCAGGCGCTGCGCGCCGCGCAGACGCATGACGGCAAGGGCTGCTGGCTGACACCCGGTCTCATCGACTGCCATACGCATCTGGTCTGGGCCGGCAGCCGTGCCGGCGAGTTCGAGCAGCGGCTGCAGGGCGCGACCTATGCCCAGATCGCCGCCGCCGGCGGCGGCATCCGCGCGACGGTGCGCGCGACGCGCGCGGCCAGCGCGGACGCGCTCGTCGCGCAGAGCGAGCGGCGTCTGCGTGCGCTGCTCGCCGAAGGCGTGACGACGGTCGAGATCAAGTCCGGCTACGGGCTGGATCTCGCCACCGAGACGCGCCTGCTGCAGGTCGCGCGCCGGCTCGGCGAGGGCCATCCGCTGCACGTCTGCACGACGTTTCTCGGTGCGCACACGCTGCCGGGCGAGTACGAGGGCCGCGCCGACGCCTACGTCGACGCGCTCTGCGACTGGCTGCCGCAGCTGCATGCGCGCGGCCTCGTGGATGCGGTCGACGCGTACTGCGAGGCGCTCGCGTTCAGCGCCGAGCAAACCGGGCGCGTCTTCGACGCGGCGCAGCGGCTCGGCCTGCCGGTGAAGCTGCACGCCGATCAGCTCTCCGATCTCGGCGGCGCAGCCCTTGCGGCGCGCTATCGCGCACTCTCCGCCGATCACCTGGAGTACAGCAACGAAGACGGAGTGCGCGCGCTCGCGGCCTCGGGAACCGTCGCCGTGCTGCTGCCCGGTGCCTACTACCTGCTGCGCGAGACGCGGCGTCCGCCGGTCGAGCTGCTGCGCCGCCACGGTGTGCCGATCGCGATCGCCACCGACTGCAATCCCGGCACCTCGCCGTGCACCTCGCCGCTGCTGATCGCCAACATGGCGTGCACGCTGTTCGGCCTGACGCCGCTGGAAGCACTCGCCGGGCTCACCCGCCATGCCGCGCGGGCGCTCGGCCTCGATGCGGACCGCGGACGGCTCGCGCCCGGCCTGCGCGCCGACTTCGCGCTCTGGGACATCGGACATCCGGTGGAACTGGTGTACATGCTGGGCGGTCGACCTTGTGTAGGACGCGTCGTCGACGGCATACCCTTCAGCGCATGACAGCGAGCACGCAGGCCCTGGACATTTGGATCGAAGGCAGCACGCCGCTGCTGATCGACGTGCCGCATGCCGGCACCTATGTTCCGCCCGACCTGCGCGCGGCGATGACGGCGGAAGCGCAGAACGTGCCGGATGCCGACTGGCACGTGCATCTGCTGTACGGATTTGCCGTGGAGCAGGGCGCGAGCCTGATGGCGGCGACGCATGCCCGCTACGTGGTCGATCTCAACCGCGATCCGCACGGTGCGTCTCTCTACCCGGGCGCCGACAACACCGGCCTCGTACCGACCGACACCTTCGAGCACGTGCCGATCTACACCGACGGCCGCTCGGCGACCGAGGCGGCGATCGCCGCGCTGCGCGCGCACTACTGGCTGCCCTATCACGCGCGGCTGCTGCAGCGTCTGGACGCGATTCGCGCGCGTCACGGCTACGCGGTGCTGCTCGATGCGCATTCCATCCGCTCACGGCTGCCGCGCTTCTTCGAGGGGCGGCTGCCGGATCTCAATCTCGGCACTGCAAACGGTCGCAGCTGTGATTCGGGTCTGGCGGCGCGCGCGTTCGACGTGCTGGCGTCGGCGGAGGGCTTCAGCGCCGTCTGCGACGGCCGCTTCACCGGTGGCTACATCACCCGCCACTACGGCTGCCCGCAGGACGGCATCCACGCGCTGCAGCTCGAAATCGCCCAGGCCTGCTACATGGACGAGCACCCGCCGTGGCCGTGGAATCCGCTGCGCGCGCAGCCGCTGCAGGACGTGCTGCGCCGCTTCGTCGATGCGCTGCTCGCCTGGCGACC
>JBFMCQ010000024.1:25119-34001 GCA_040754295.1 Pseudomonadota bacterium
CGCCGGCGGCGGCGCCCACTGGTAGATCCAGGTTTCGCTGAGCGCCTGCTTGCCGCTGCGCAGGTACAGGCGCAGGTCGATCGGCTCGGTGGAGTCGTCTTCCGGCACCACGTCGAACAACGCGCGCCAACCGTCGATCGGTTCGAGCGGCCGCGCGGACACGAGCTCGACGCGCCCGCGCGAGGCGGTCACGACGCTCTCGACATCCGCGTTCCTGCCGAGCAGCGCGAGCTTGCCGCCGGCGAAGTCGACCGCGAAGCGCCAGGAGAAATATTCGCGCTTGCGTCCGACGACGCCGCCCAGGCCGGTGTGCGTCGCCCGTACCGTCGCCAGCGGCGGCTGCACCGGCGCGCGTGCGCCCCAGTGCAGGCGATAGGCCAGCAGGCGCTCCTCGCCAGGCTGCGCGGCCTGTTCCGGGTTCCAGAACGCGACGATGTTGTCGAAGGTCTCGTCGACCGTGGGAATCTCGACGAGCTGTACCGCCCCCTTGCCCCAGTCGCCCTTGGGCTCCACCCACAGACTCGGCCGGCGGTCGTACCAGACGCCGTCGTCCTGATAGTGGTCGAAGTCGCGGTCGCGCTGCAGCAGGCCGAAGCCCTGGGGGTTTTCGTCGAAGAACGAGTTCACGCGCACGTCGCGCGGATTGACCAGTGGGCGCCAGATCCATTCGCCGGCGCCGGTCCACAACGCGAGGCCGTCGGAGTCGTGGATCTCGGGGCGGAAATCATAGGCCATGCGCCGGTCGTTCTCGCCGGTCTGGTACATGCTCGTCAGCGGCGCGATGCCGAGGCGCTCGATCGGCTTGCGCGGATACAGCGCGGCGTCGACGTCCATGATCAGCGTTTCGCCCGGGCGGATGCCGAAGCGGTATGCGCCGGCGACGCTGGGCGAGTCGAGCAGCGCATGAACGACGAGCTCGCCGGCCTCGGCGGAGGGGCGCTCGATCCAGAACGCCGTGAAGCGCGGAAACTCCTCCGGACGCGGCAGGCCGGTGTCGATCGCCAGTCCGCGCGCCGACAGGCCGTACTGGCGCGAGGCGCCCACGGCGCGGAAGTAGGACGCGCCGAGGAAGGCGGCGATGTCGCGCTCCCAGTCCGAATCGTGGTGGATGCGAAAGCCGGCATAGCCCAGATCCTTCGGCAGGCGGCCCAGCCTGACGCCGCGGGTGTCGAACTGACGGCGGTCGTAATCGATGTGGCGCGCCTGCCCGTCGACGACCTCGAAGATCTGCACCGGATGCTTGAAGAACAGCCCCGGGTGAAACATTTCGATGCGGAACGGCAGATCCTCGCCGTACCAGAGCGCGCGCTCGTGGTCGAAGCGCAGTTTCTGGTAGTCATCCCAGGAGATCCGGTCGAGCGACTCGGGCAGCTCGTTCTTCGGCTCGATATACGGCTGCGCCGCCAGCGCCCGGGCGCGGCCC
Source organism: Pseudomonadota bacterium (assembly GCA_040754295.1). Lineage (GTDB taxonomy): Bacteria > Pseudomonadota > Gammaproteobacteria > Nevskiales > Nevskiaceae > Solimonas. The sequence continues at coordinate 26,543 of JBFMCQ010000024.1, forward strand.
TTGAGCGCCGCGTAGTCGAACGGCTCGGTCCGGGCGGCGGCAGGCGGCGGGTGCAGCAGGGCGGCAGCAGGCAGTCCATACACCGACAGCGCCGCAGCGGCGCGCAGCAGATCGCGTCGATTCATCGGGATCAAGTTCCTCCGTGAGCGCCTCCGGCGGCGCGGGTGCCATCGTAAACGACGGCAAGCTGACCGGAGCGGCATGAACTGCGGTTGAACGGCGCCTTACGCGGCGTGCGCCTGAACCGTGAGTGTTTGATACTGGTCCAAGTTTTGCAGGCCGTAAGATCGAAAGCCGTGTCAGGAGGTGCCGCAATGCAAGCGCCGGACTTCGCCCGAGTCGGGGTGCCGCCCTTCGACGAGAAGGATCTGAAATTCCTGTTCGCGCATTTCCCGGTCGCGGGGATCGATCCGGAGCGCGCGGTGCAGCTGGTGCACGAGCGGCCGACGACGCTCGAATCGCTGCTCGAAAGCGAGTACGTGTTTGCTGCGCTGCAGGATCAGAGCACGATGTGGCTCGAGGTGTCGCCGCGGCTGTTCTTCGACGTGCTGCTGCGGCGCGCGCTGCCCGGCAAGCGCCACGCGCAGGAGCGGCAGACGATCCACTATCTGGCCAATCTGCTCGGGCTGTTCACGCGCACCGAGCGGCTCTACAGCGTGCAGCCGGACGAGGAGCAGCGCTTCCAGTACCTCGTCGACCTGGTGCAGGAAGCGGCGCAGGCCGGGTCGGAGCGCGGCTTCGTCGTGCACACGCACATCGGCAACTACGCCTTGTTCCTCGCCGGGCTGTGCCGCGACTGGATCGATGCCCGGCACCGCTACAAGCGTCGCCCGGTCGATCTGCAGTACTACTGCCGGATGGGGCAGTCCTATTACTTCACGGCGTCGCGGCATCGTCTGGCCGATCAGCTTGGCTTGCGCGATGTGTTCCGCGATCTCGCCGCGCGCTTCCACTACTACCGCGACGGCCTCGAGCGCATGAACGCGGATTTCAGGCGGCACTGAACGGCGCGAGCAGCGGTAGCTTTTCTCTACAGCCGGCAACGCCTGCAAGCGCGCGTAACCTCCGATACTCCAATTTGCGCACGGCTGGCGGCTGAGCCGCTGACGGCGTACGGGATTCCCCTACTATCGCCCTGGACCGGAAGCGGGCTGAATCCGGTTCAGAACACCGCGCTGCGGGGACAACCAGGAGCCACATGGCGGCAAGCGAATTCCGGGACACCTTGCTGGAGTGCCTCCTGCTGGTGGCGTTGGGACACGGCCGCCCGCTGGGGCGCGACGCCGCGCTCTACGGGTTGCCGCTGGCCGGCGACCGGCTGACGCCGTCGTTGCTGCCGCGTGCTGCCGAGCGGGCCGGGCTGTCCACCCGCATCGCGCGCGTGCCGCTGGCGCGGCTTCATGCCGAGCTGCTGCCGGCCATTGCGCTGATGGCGGACGATACCGCCGCGGTTGTGCTGTCGATCGACAACGCCGGCGGCGTCGTGCGCGTGCGCGAGCCGGCGCGCGGCGGTGCCGAAGTCGAGCTCTCGCTGAGTGCCTTCGAGTCCCGGTACAGCGGCACGGCGATCCTGCTGCGTCCGGAATTCCGCTTCGACGCCCGTGTGCCGGAGGTTGGCGCGAAACGCGGCCGGCACTGGTTCTGGAGCGTGATGCGCGACAACTGGCCGCTGTATCGTGATGCGCTGTACGCGGCGTTCCTGATCAATCTGTTCGCGATCGCGCTGCCGCTGTTTGTCATGAACGTCTACGACCGCGTCGTGCCGAACCAGGCAGTCGAGACGCTGTGGGTGCTGGCGAGCGGTGTGGCGATCGTGCTGATCGGCGACCTCGTGCTGAGCACGATCCGCGGCCATTTCCTCGATCTGGCCGGCAATCGCGTCGACGTGCGCCTGTCGGCTTACATCATGGAGCGCGTGCTCGGCCTGCGCATGGCCGACCGGCCGGTGTCGGCCGGCTCGTTCGCCGCCAACCTGCGCTCGTTCGAGATGGTGCGCGACTTCATCACGTCGACGACGATCACTGCGCTGATCGACGTGCCGTTCGCGCTGCTGTTCCTGCTCGTCATCGGCTGGATCGCCTGGCCGCTGGTGCTGCCGCCGCTGGTCGGCATCGCCGTGGTGCTGTTCTATGCGCGCTCGGTGCAGCGGCCGCTGCGCGAGCTGACCGAGACGACCTACCGCGCGAGCGCGATGCGCAACGCGACGCTGGTCGAGAGCCTCGTCGGCCTGGAGACGGTCAAGGCGATCGGCGCCGAAAGCGTCATGCAGCGCAAGTGGGAGGAGAGTGCGGCACATCTGGCGCGCACGGCGACGCGCCTGCGCCTGCTGACGATGTCCGCGCAGAACGGCACGCGCTGGGTGCAGCAGCTCGTCAGCGTCGCTCTGATCGTGCTCGGCGTCTATCTGATCATGGACGCGGAGCTGACGATGGGTGGCCTGATCGCCGCCAACATCCTCGCCGGGCGCGCGCTGGCATCGCTCGGCCAGGTCGCCGGCCTGATGATGCAGTATCACAACGCCAGCACGGCGCTCACCTCACTGGACCAGATCATGGCTCGGCCGGTCGAGCGCCCCGACAACGCCGGCTTCGTCAGCCGGCCGGCGATCCGCGGCGACATCGAGTTCAAGGACGTCAGCTTCGCCTATCCCGGGCAGGAGCAGGCGGCGCTGCGTGGCGTCAGTTTCCGCATCCGCGCCGGCGAGAAGGTCGGCGTGCTCGGCCGCATCGGCTCGGGCAAGTCGACGCTGCACAAGCTGATCCTGGGTCTGTACCAGCCGGGAGAAGGCGCGGTGCAGGTCGACGGCATCGACCTGCGCCAGATCGATCCGGCGGAGCTGCGGCGCAGCATCGGCTATGCCTCGCAGGACGTCACGCTGTTCTACGGCACGCTGCGCGACAACCTGCGCATGGGCGCACCGCTCGCCGATGACGCCGCTCTGGTGCGTGCTGCGCATGTCGCCGGCATCGGCGCGTTCGTCGACGGCGACGCACGCGGCTTCGACATGCTCGTCGGCGAGCGCGGTGAAACGCTTTCGGGCGGGCAGCGCCAGGCCGTCGGACTCGCGCGTGCGGTCATCGGCGATCCGCCGATCCTGCTGCTCGACGAGCCGACCGGCTCGATGGACCACAGCACCGAGCAGGCGGTCAAGGAGCAGCTCGCGCGGTTTATACGCGACAAGACGGTGCTGATGGTCACGCACCGCAATACGCTGCTCGATCTGGTCGACCGCCTGATCGTCGTCGACGCCGGCAAGATCGTTGCCGACGGGCCCAAGGAGCGCGTCGTCGCCGCGCTGCGCAGCGGCCAGATCCAGAGGGCGGCCTGATGCGCGGCACGATGCGTGTCCTGATCGGCGGCGAGGCGCTGCGTGCGCGGCTCGGCGACTGGCTCCGGCAGTGGGTACCGCTGGCGCCGGACCCGAACGCCGGCTGGGGTGCGGATGCGGACTGGGCGCGGCTACAGCAGGAGCCGATCCGCGCGCGGGCGCTGCTGCGCTGGGCGACGCTGGTTGTCGCCGTTCTGATGATCTGGGCTGGATTTGCCAAGGTCGAAGAGGTCACCAAGGGCGAGGGCAAGGTGATTCCGTCGTCGCAGCTGCAGATCGTGCAGTCGGTCGACGGCGGCGTCGTCGAGCAGATCGTCGTGCGCCAAGGCCAGCAAGTGGAGCAGGGCGCGCTGCTGCTACAAATCGATCCGACGCGCTTCGTCTCCAATCTGCGCGACAACCGCAGCCAGTACCTCGCGCTGAAGGTCAGGGCCGCACGGCTGATCGCGCTGACCGAGGGCGGCGCCTTCGAGCCGCCGGCCGCCGAGTCGGCGGAGGCGCCCGACATCGTCGAGCGCGAGCGCGCGCTGTTCGAGTCCAGCCGCGCGGAGCGCGACGCGAGCGTGCACATCGCGCGCGATCAGGTGGCGCAGCGTGAGAGGGAAATCCAGGTGGCGCGAGCGCGCTACCGGCAGGCAGACGAGGGGCTGCGACTGACGACGCAGGAGCTCAACGTCACGCGGCCGCTGATCCGCAGTGGCGCGGTGTCGGAGGTCGAAGTGCTGCGCCTCGAGCGCCAGGTGTCGGCGCTGTCCGGTGAACGCCGGCAGGCAAGTGCGCAGATCCAGCAAACGCAGGCGGCGCTCGACGAAGCGCAGCGCAAGGTCGACGAGGTTGCACTGACCTTCGACAACCGCTGGCGCAACGAGCTCGCCGAGACGATGGCGCGGCTCAACAGCCTGAGTGAGAGCGGGACCGCGCTCGCAGACCGTGTCAGCAAGGCCGAAGTGCGCTCGCCGGTGCGCGGAACCGTGAAACGCCTGCTCGTGAATACCGTCGGCGGCGTCGTGCAGCCGGGCGACGAGCTGCTCGAAATCGTGCCGCTGGACGACGCACTGCTGCTGGAAACCAAGATCCGGCCGCGTGACATCGCCTTTCTGCGGCCACAGCAGCCGGCGATGGTCAAGTTCACGGCCTACGACTTCGCGATCTACGGCGGGCTCGAGGCCGAGGTCGAGCAGATCGGTGCCGACACCGTCACCGACGAGAACGGCAACGCGTTCTATATCGTCCGCGTGCGCACGCACAAAACTTCGCTGGGCGACGATCTGCCGATCATTCCCGGCATGGTCGCGGAGGTCGACATCGTCACCGGCGAGAAGACGGTGCTGTCGTATCTGCTCAAACCGGTGCTACGCGCGCAGTCCAACGCACTGAGAGAGCGATGAGCGCGCATGTCGTCGTCATGCCGGATGCCGGCGTCCGCGGCCGCTGGCACGAGGCGTTCGCCGATGTCGCCGTCGTCGCCGGCGCGCCGGCGGCGCTGGCGAAAGCCACCGCCGCAACAGTGCTGTGGGTGTCCACGAGCGCCGCGGAGGCGATGCGTACGCTGCGCAAGCAGCGTCCGGATCTGCCGCTGGTCGCGATGACGCTGAATCCCGATGCACAGGAAGGTCTGCGCATGTTCGAAGCAGGCGCCAGCGGCTACTGTCACGCGCTCGCCGCACCCGCAATGCTGCAACAGGTCGACATCGTCGTGCGCAACGGCGGGCTCTGGGTCGGGCCCGATTTGATGGCACGCGCCGTGGCCGCGACCGGGCGGCTGGCAGGGGCGGAGCACGTGCCCGCCGGCGCACTCGACGGGCTGACGCTGCGCGAGCGCGACGTCGCCGAGCAGGTTGCGCTCGGTGCGTCCAACAAGGAAATCGCCGAGCGCCTCGATATCACGCCGCGCACGGTCAAGGCGCACATGGGCGCCATCTTCGACAAGCTCGGCGTGCGCGACCGTCTGCAACTGGTGCTCGCGCTACGGAAGGCGCCTGCCGTGGGACGAGCGGCATAGAGAATTTCTACTTCCTGGACCTCGGTCCAGTATTCCGCAGCCGTGCAATCGCTAGATTGAGTCTCGCAATTCTGCGCACTCCGCGCACTGGGAGACTTACATGGCTGGCGCAATCATCGGCACCGTTCAGAGCCTCAAGGGCCTTGTCGAAGTCCGCTCCGCGGACGGCAAATCGACCCGCACGCTGACGCTCGGCGAGGAGCTGCACGAAGGCGAGATCATCCTGACCACGGGCGGCGGCGAGCTGGAAATCTCGCTGATCGACGGCGGGGTGCTGCCGATCGGGCCCGGACAGTATGTGACGCTCACGGCGGAAGTCTCCGAGACCGCATATCCCGGACCGGAGGAGGCGCAGGTGGCCAGCGTCGACCCGCTGGTCGAGGCGGTGCTCGAAGGCGGCGACCTGAACGAGCTGCTCGAGGCCACTGCCGCCGGCGCGGGCGCCGGGCAGGGCGAGGGTCACACGTTCGTGCGCCTGCTGCGCATCGCGGAAAGCACCGACGGGGCGTCGTTCGATTCGGACCCGGCTGCGCTGGCGGATACGACGGCCGAAGCCGACCAGACGTTCACCCCGGTGCCGAACCAGGCGCCGGTCGCGATCGACGACAGCATCGGCACGCCGGAAGACACGCCGATCACGATTCCCGTTCTGGACAACGACTCCGACATCGACGGCGACGAGCTAACGATCATCGAAGTCACGCAGGGCACCAACGGCACGGTCACGATCGATCCGGTCAGCGGCAATCCGGTGTACACGCCGAACGAGAATTTCAACGGCACAGACAGCTTCACGTACACGATCGGCGACGGCAATGGCGGCACCGATACCGCGACGGTCACCGTCAACGTCGGTGCGGTCAACGATGCACCGGATGCCGTGGACGACGTCGTCTCCACGCCGGAAGACACCGCGATCACGATCCCGGTACTGGCCAACGACAGCGATCCGGACGGCCACCCGCTCGCGATCACCGGTTTCACGCAGCCATCGAGCGGCACGGTCGCCAGCAACGGCGACGGCACGTTCACGTACACGCCGAACGAGAGCTTCAACGGCACGGACACGTTCACCTACACGATCAGTGACGGCAACGGCGGCACCGACACCGCGACGGTCACCGTCAACGTCGGTGCGGTGAACGATCCGCCGCTGGCAGTGAACGACGTCGTGCAGACCCCGGAGGACACGCCGATCACGATCGGCGTGCTGGCCAACGACTCCGATCCGGATGGCGATCCGCTGACGATCACCGGTTTCACGCAACCCGCGAATGGCACCGTCACGATCGTCGACGGCAACCCGGTTTATACGCCCAATCCCGATTTCACGGGTACGGACACGTTCACCTACACGATCAGCGATGGCAACGGCGGCAGCGATACCGCGACCGTCACCATCAACGTCGGCCTTGCGAACGATCCGCCGATCGCAGTGGACGATAGCTACTCGACCGACGAGGACGTGTCGCTGAGCATCAGTGCCGCGTCACTGCTCTCGAACGACTCCGACATCGACGGCGACACGCTGGTCATCACCGGCTTCACCCAGCCGAGCCACGGCACGGTGGTCGACAACGGCGATGGCACCTTCACCTACGCGCCGGATGCCGACTACAACGGTGCGGACAGCTTCACGTACACGGTTTCCGACGGCAACGGCGGCACGGACACGGCGACCGTCAACCTGACGGTGAACCCGCAGAACGATCCGCCGATCGCAGTCGACGACACGTACTCGACCAACGAAGACGCGGCCCTGGTCATCAGCGCAGCCTCGCTGCTGTCGAACGACTCCGACATCGACGGCGACAGCCTGGTCATCACCGGCTTCACCCAGCCAAGCCACGGCTCGGTGGTCGACAACGGCGATGGCACGTTCACCTACACGCCGGATGCGGACTACAACGGCGCCGATTCCTTTACCTACACCGTCAGCGACAGCAACGGCGGCACTGACACGGCGACCGTCAACCTGACGGTGAACCCGCAGAACGATCCCCCGATCGCAGTGGACGACAGCTACTCGACCAACGAAGACGCGGCCCTGGTCATCAGCGCAGCCTCGCTGCTGTCCAACGATTCCGACGTCGACGGCGACACACTGGTCGTCAGCGGCTTCACCCAGC
>JBFMCQ010000024.1:34101-46381 GCA_040754295.1 Pseudomonadota bacterium
GTCCAACGATTCCGACGTCGACGGCGACACACTGGTCGTCAGCGGCTTCACCCAGCCTAGCCACGGCACGGTCGTCGACAACGGCGACGGCACGTTCACGTACACGCCGGATGCCGACTACAACGGCGCCGACAGCTTCACGTACACAGTTTCCGACGGCAACGGCGGAACCGACACGGCGACCGTCAACCTGACGGTCAACCCGCAGAACGATCCCCCGATCGCAGTCGACGACACGTACTCGACCAACGAAGACGCGGCCCTGGTCATCAGCGCAGCCTCACTGCTGTCCAACGATTCCGACGTCGACGGCGACACACTGGTCGTCAGCGGCTTCACCCAGCCTAGCCACGGCACGGTCGTCGACAACGGCGATGGCACCTTCACGTACACGCCGGATGCGGACTACAACGGGAGCGACGCGTTCACGTATACGGTTTCCGACGGCAACGGCGGTACCGACACCGCGACCGTCAACCTGACGGTCAACCCGCAGAACGACCCGCCGATCGCAGTGGACGACAGCTACTCGACCAACGAAGACGCGGCCCTGGTCATCAGCGCAGCCTCGCTGCTGTCGAACGACTCCGACATCGACGGCGATACGCTGACAGTTACCGGCTTCACCCAGCCCAGCCACGGCGCGGTCGTCGACAATGGCGACGGAACCTTCACGTACACGCCGACGGCCGACTACAACGGCGCCGACAGCTTCACGTACACGGTTTCCGACGGCAACGGTGGCACCGACACGGCGACGGTGAACCTGACGGTGAACCCGCAGAACGACCCGCCGATCGCGATCGACGACAGCTACACGACCGACGAAGACGTGTCGCTGAGCATCAGCGCCGCGTCGCTGCTCTCGAACGACTCCGACATCGACGGCGACACGCTGGTCATCACCGGCTTCACCCAGCCGAGCCACGGCACGGTGGTCGACAACGGCGACGGCACCTTCACCTACACACCGGACGCCGACTACAACGGCGCAGACTCGTTCACCTACACGGTGAGCGACGGCAACGGCGGTACGGACACCGCCACCGTCAACCTGACGGTCAACGGCGACAATGATCCGCCGATCGTGGGCACAGCGTCGGCTAGCGTCTCGGAGGAGGGCCTGCCCGGCGGCATCGCCGACACCAGCGGCAGCCCGGATACGACGAACAGCGCCTCCGCCAGCGGAACGGTCAGCGTCGACAACACCGACGGTCCGGCTGCTACGGTCACACTGACGGCGCCGACGACGGCGCTGACGTCCGGCGGCGTGCCGATCGTCTGGACCGGTGCCGGCACCTCGGCGAGCCCGCTGGTCGGCATGGCCGGCGCAACGCTGATCGCGACCGTGACGATCGACAACGCGGGCAACTACAACTTCGCGCTGTCAGGTCCGATCGACCATCCGGGCAGCGGCGAGGACGCGCTGACCCTGGCATTCGGCGTCGTCGCCGACGACGGCACGCAGTCGGCTACCGGCACACTGTCGATCACGGTCGAGGATGACTCGCCGACGCTCGCGATGACCGATAGTGCTCTGTCCCTCTCCAACGTCGCAAATGCCTCCGACAGCGGCACGTTCGACTACGCACCGGGTGCGGATGGCCATGGCAGTTTTGCCATTACCGGGCCTGCTCTCGACGGCATCATTTACAGCACGACGTATTCAGGCGATAACACGATCCTCACGGCGACGACCACAGCGGGTGGCGAAGAAGTCTTCAACGTCGTCGCACGACCGGACGGCACCTATACGTTCACGCTGGTGACGCCGAATGCAGCCACCAGCGAAACGATCTCCTTGCTGAGTCTGCCGCCGGGCGGGCCGAACTTCCGGGAAACGGCAGACGGCCGAGTCGAGTTCTCGTCGCCCGGCGGCATCAATTCGTCGACCCAGGGCTTCGGCGTGAGCAATCAGTTCGTCGGCAACGGCGAAAGCTTCACGATGCAGTTCTTCAGTGTAGGAGCGCCGGGTGATCAGGCGCCCGGAAGCGACCCCGACTTCGCCAGCGCAGTCACGCTGACCAACAACAGCATCAACGGCTCGCTGATCATTCAGTGGACCGCCACGAATACCCTCACCGGCGAGTCGTACACGTCGTCGGCGCCGATCACCGTGACCGGCACCGATACCGTGATCACGCCGTGGGCCGACTCCGGCGTTCCGGACGGGTTCGTCTTCAATGAACTGACCGTTACCGGTGTCGGCGGTACCGGGCAGGGCGTTCGCTTCTCGGCTGCGACGATTGACCGGCCGGTGCTGCCGCCGGATCAGGATCTCGCGTTCAGCATTTCAGCAACGGACCGCGACGGCGACCCAAGCGCCACGAGCGACTTCAGCGTGCACATCGACAGCAGCACGACCACAGCAAAGGTGGCGGGCTTGGCGCTCGAAGGCAACGAGATCCACAGCACTCCCGGCAACGACCTGCTCGTCGCAACCGACGCGTCCGACGTCTTCGTCTGGGAGCTGTCGGACCGCGGCAGCCCCGGCGCGCCGGCCGTCGACACAGTCGTCGGCTTCGACATGGCCGCGGTCCAGAAGGGCGGCGACGCGCTCGACCTGCGCGACCTGCTGCAGGGCGAGGAATCGGGCGTGCTGACCGACTACCTGCACTTCGAGCAGTCGAGCGGCGGCACGGTCGTTCAGATCAGCAGCACCGGCGGCTTCGCCGGCGGCTACAATCCGGGCAGCGTCGATCAGAGCATCGAACTCAACGGCGTGGATCTGACGTCGATCGGCAACGATCACCAGATCATTCAGAGCCTGGTGAACAACGGCAAGCTGCTTACGGATTAGGCCGCGGCTGGCCCCACTCGGACCCTCCCCGTGAACGGGGAGGGCAGGTGCTTCGCAAGCGCAGGAATGCGTGCGAGGATAGGTTCGTGAATCAGGAGTCTGAAGACGGTGGCAAGCTGTACATTCGGCGCGATGCCGAGCGTTGCATCGTCTCGGTCAGCCGCGTGCCGGCGCCCGATCACCAGGCGCTGGGGCCCGACGACGAGGCCGACCTGGCGGCGTTTCTTCATCGCATCGATCCGGGCAACGCGCTCGCGGCCTCCGATTTCGCACTGATCCGCGTTATCGAGGATCTGGTCGAAGTGCTGATCGAGAAGGAAGTGCTGCGCCTCACCGACCTGCCCGAGAGCGCGCAGGCCAAGCTGCTGTCGCGCCGGCGCATGCGCAGCTCCGTGCGCAGCCTGCGGCTGCTCGGCGAAGACGACGACGCGCTCTGACGCCGAGCACGAGGCGGCAGCCCTCACGGAAGGCACCGGCGTCTATCCGATGCGTACGCCCGGCCCGGTCACGCCGTCGACGCCGAGCTGTGTCAGCAGGCGAATCTCCTGCTCGTCGCCGACGCCGCCGGCGATCGCCAGCAGACCGATCGCATGTGCGACCGTGCACATGCCGCGCAGGAACACCTGGTGCGCGCTGCTTTCGCTCGCGCTGTGCACGATCGATGGATCGATCTTCAGATAGTCCAGGCCCAGCTCGTTGAGCTCGGCGATGCGCGCGAACTGCTGGCCGGCATGCTTGAGCCCCAGCTTGCAGCCGAGCGGCTTGAGCTCGAGGCAGAGCGTACGGAACGCGTCGAGATGCTGCAGCGCGCCGTATTCGGGCACCTCCAGCCATAGCATGTCCGCGGTTTCCGGCGCCGCACGCAGCTTGTTTGCGAGCGCCGGGACGAAGCCCGGATCGCACAGCGCTTCCGGCGAAAGGTTCACGCTGATGGCGGCCTGATCCGCCTCGATGCGGCGCAGCGCGGTCTCGACGACCAGCATGTCGAGCCGCGGCAGCAGGCCCAGGCGCGCCGCCCAGGCGATGAAGCGCGACGCCGGCAGCCACTCGCCGCCGATCTGCACGCGCACCGGCGCTTCATGGTGCATCAGGCTGCCGGTGACCGACAGGACCGGATAGCGCCCGAGCTTGACGCCGTGCTCGGCGAGCGAGCGCTCGAGCGCCGTGCGCCAAGACGCGAGATCGCCGGGCAGCGCCGCGGCACGGGCGTCTTCGGCGGCAACGACGACCGTTTCGCCGGACTGCTCGGCCTGTGCCAGCGCACCGTCGGCGCGGGCGATGATCTTGGCGCGCATCTCACCACGTCGGTAGCGCGTGCCGCCCGCTGACAACATGGGCGATTGCGCAGTATCGGGGCGATCGAGTGCCAGCCGCGCCTTGGCCGCGAGCTGGCCGCCGACCGCGGCCACGTCGGTTTGGGCCGGCGCCAGTACCGCGAAGTCGGAGCCGTTGAGTCGTGCCAGCACCCACGGTATGCCGTGGCCCGCAGCCACCGTCGACAGCTGCTCGCCGACACGGCGCAGGATCTGGTCCACGGCCTCGCGACCGAGGCTGCGGTTGAGGTCCGCAAGACCGGCCACGCGCAGAATCACGAGCACGCCGGACGAGCCGGCGTCCTCGCGGCCCAGCGCGCCTTCCAGCGAGGCGACAAACGTCTCGCGGTTGAGCAGGCCGGTGACGGGATCGAGCTGCGCCTGCCGGCGCAGCTGCTCGACGCGCGCGGCTTCCTCGTCGACCATCTGATGCACGCGCTCCGAGAGCGTGTTCATCGCGCGCACCACGCGCTTGAACTCCAGCGTCGACGGCTCGGCAATGGTGACGAAGCGGCGCGCACCGATCGCTTCGGCCTGGCCGACGACGGCCTGCAGCGGCCGCAGGATCAGGCGCAGCAGCGCCGAGCCGAGCACGCCGGTGCCCAGCGCGATCAGCAGAAACCAGCCGAGCAGCTCGAGCGTGCCCTTCCACAGCTCCGCATAGGCATAGCGGTCGTGGCTGTGCACGGTGAGCGTGCCGTACTGCTTCCAGCCATCCTGGACCTGCGCGACGCCCGGGGCGACGCGTAGCGGCACCGCCGCGACGAAGGCCTGCGGCACCCCTTCGATCGCTGCGTCGTTGTGGCGCTCGACGATGATGCCGCCCAGCGGATCGGTCAGGCGGATCAGCCGGTAGTGCCCGACGTCGAACTGCGCGGACAGCAGCAGCTCGATCGTGACCGGGTCCTTGTCGATCTGCGACAGCATCAGCGCCAGCGCCGTCGCGTTGTCGACGTTCTTCACGAACAGCTGCTGCTCCAGGTAGTGCCGCGCGGCCGCCGTGCTGATGAGAAAGGTGCCGCCGAAGGCGAGCGCCATCATCACGGCGATCGCCAGCCACAGCTGACGGGTCAGGGACATGGCGCTGCTCCATCGGTGGTTGCGGACAGGCTCGGCTGTGTCATCGGAATCCCTCGTCTCTGAGTCGCGCCAGCAGATCCCGCCAGCGCGACAGTCTTGCCGTTGGATCGCTTCCGGCCTGGCGGCCGCCGGCCCAGAGTCCCTGGCCGTTGAAGCTGAACACGGGTATCAGGTCGGGCCGTTCCGAAGCGCGCACGATCTTGCCGGACAGGTTGTCCAGGATCAGCGGCTCGGCATCGGGCCGTGCGTAGTAGCCCAGCACCATGTGCGCCTGCGACGGCGGACCGCCGAGCGCGCGCAGGTCGGCGCGTGCGTAGATCAACCGCAGCTGTGTTTGCGGCACGCCCAATGCAACCAGGCTGACGTACTTGGCGATTGCGAAATCCTCGCAGTCGCCACGTCCGCGCATCAGGGTTTCGAGCGGCGTCGCCCAATAGTCGGCCTGAGACCAGATCGCGATATCGTCTTCGAAACGCGTGCGGACGTTGAAGAATTCATTGACCCGGTCCAGCTGCGTCGTGACCGGCTGCGTGCGCGCCAGATCGACCATGTTCTGCCACTCCGAGACGACCGGCAGTGCCGCTTCGCCATACCGTTCGGCGGCGGCTGCCCGCAGCCGCGCCCAGTCGTGCACGGCGACGGCTGTCCCGGCAGCCATAAAGCATGGCCAGGCAAAGAGTAAAGCCAGGTAATTCCGGGCCTGTAGAGTAAACATCCTCGGTGCTTGCCCAGCGACGGCGCATACACTACCGTGCAGTCGCTACTGCTGGACCGATCAGCAACGACAGCCGGAAGAGTTCGGCGGAGCAGCGGTTCATACAACGCGGGGCACCGGGGTGGAGCAAACAAGTCAAGAGCCGGAGTGCCTCGTGTCGAGACGATCAATGAAGAAACCGATTCAGTCGGGCCTGGCTGCGGCCACGCTCGCCCTGGTGAGTTTCGCGGTCCAGGCCCAACCCGCGGCAACCGCAGCCGAAGCTGCGCAGCGGGCCATCTCCACCAATCCCGAAGTCGGCGCGGCGTGGCACGCCTTTCTCGCGGCCGACCGCGAGCAGGGGGTCGCACGCGGCGGCTTCTATCCGCGTGTCGATCTCGGCGCGCGCGCCGGTTACGAAAGCCACGACATTCGCCGCATCGACGAGAAGACCGACTACAACGTGCTCGGTGTCAACCTGACGGTGACGCAGCTGCTCTACGACGGCTTCGCGACGAGCAGCGAAGTCGCGCGTCTGGGCCGCGTCAAGCGGGTGCGCTATTTCGAGCTGCTCGACTCCGCGGAGCGCGTGACCCTCGAAGCGCTGCGCGCGTATGAGGACGTGCGCCGCTACCGCGAGCTGGTGGCACGCTCCGAAGACAACGTCGCCTACCACAAGGAGGTGCTGGCCAAGATCAAGGAGAAGGTCCGGGCCGGCGTCGGACGCTCGGTGGATCTCGAACAGGCCACCGGCCGCCTCGCGCTTGCCGAGGCGAATCTGCTGACCGAGAAGAGCAATCTGCACGACGTCAGCGCGCGCTACCAGCGTGTCGTCGGCGAATGGCCACCGCCCGAGCTCGCGCCGGCGGAGCACGCCGGCAAGGTCTTGCCGCAGGCTTTGAGCGAGGCACTGGGACTGGCGTACGACGAAAATCCGATTCTGGCAGCGGCCGCCGAGAGCATCCGCGCCGCCGAGGAGCAGGTGCGCAATCGCCGCAGCCGCAATCACCCGACGGTGGCGCTGCGCCTGCGCGGCGAGTACGGCGACGACATCGACCGCATCACCGGCGAGTCGTCAGACGCCGTTGCGGAGGTGGTGATGGACTACAACCTCTACAACGGCGGTGCCGACCGCGCGGCGATCGCGCAGACCCGCGAACTGGTGCTGGTCGCCGAGGACCAGCTCGATCAGACCTGCCGCAACGTGCGCCAGGAGCTGCGGATCTCCTACAACGACTGGATCCGCATCGGCGAGCAGCTCGACTACCTGCGGCGCCATCAGGAGACGACGCGCAAGGCGCGCGAAGCCTATCTTGATCAGTTCCTGATCGGCCAGCGCACGCTGCTCGATCTGCTCGATACCGAAAACGAGTACTTCGAAGCGCGGCGTGCCTACGTCAACGGCAGCTACAACTACTCGATCGCGGTGGCACGTACGTTCGCGGGCATGGGCCTGCTGCGCCAGGCGCTCGGCGTCACGCGCGCCGATGTGCCGGCGCGCGATGCGGTCGGCGGGCCGGCGGCGGGCGATCCGGGTGCAATCTGCCCGGCGCAGTGGCCGGAGGAGGCGCCGATCGTGGTGGCGAGCGCGGCGCCGGCCGATAGCGACGGCGACGGCATCACCGACATCGACGATCTGTGTCCGGATACGCCGGCAGGCGCCGTGATCGACGGTGCCGGCTGCGCGAAGAAGGAAGAGGTCGTTCTAGAGGGCGTGAACTTCGCGTTCGATTCCACCGAGCTGACGTCCGGGTCCCAGGATACACTCGACCGCGCCGCGCGCATCCTGCGCAACAACCCGACGGTCTACGTGGAGATTGCCGGTCACACCGACTCGGTCGGCACGCCGGAGTACAACCTCAAGCTGTCGCGGGGCCGCGCGGCCTCGGTGATGCGCTACCTTACGGCACAGGGGGTGAGCGCAGGGCAGCTCACTGCGGAGGGCTACGGCCTGACCCAGCCCAAGGCCAGCAACGATACCGCCGAGGGCCGGGCGACCAATCGCCGCGTGGAGCTGCGCATCCTCGACAAATAGTGCCACCGGAGTGCTGCACGATGTCGAAGCCGGTGCATCGTTGATATCCCCCGGACAGCCTGGCTGACGGCTCTGTCTACTGGAAATGGTCGGCGTCGCTGCCGTCGACAGCGCGCATGAGACTCTCCTGCGTCACGCTGGCGACCAGGCGTCCCGAGCGGTCGTAGATCAGGCCGCGCGAAAAGCCGCGCGCACCCTGCGATGTCGGCGAGTCCATCGCGTACAGCAGCCAGTCGTCGATGCGCAGCTCGCGATGGAACCACAGCGCGTGGTCGATGCTGGCGACATACAGATCGTCGGCGTACGGTGAGCGCCGATGCGGACGCAACGCGGTCGACAGCAGGTTGAAGTCCGATGCGTAGGCGAGCACGCAGCGGTGCAGCGCCGGGTCGTCCGGCATTTTGCCCGCGGCGCGGAACCAGATGTACTGCTGAGGCGGGCGCAGCTCCGGCGCCAGCGGGTTCCACGGGTCCACCGGCTTGAATTCGATCGCGTGCTCGCGCGTCAGCGCGTGGAAGATGCGGTCCGACACGTCGGGCACGCTTTGCAGCCAGTTGTCGCTGAGCTCCCGCGAACTCACCAGTTTTTCGGGCGGCGGCACGTCGGGCATCTGCGCCTGATGCTCGAGGCCGCCCTCGACGCGCTGGAACGAGACGATCATCGTCAGGATCGGCCGGCCGCTCTGGATCGCCTGCACGCGACGCGTCGTGAACGAGCGCCCGTCGCGCACCCGATCCACTTCGTAGACGATCGGCCGCGACATGTCGCCGGGGCGCAGGAAGTAGGCGTGCAGCGAATGCACCGCCCCGGTCTCGACCGTGCGTCCGGCGGCAACCAGCGCCTGCCCGACCACCTGCCCGCCGAATACGCTCTTGCCGCCGAGATCCCGCGACGCTCCGCGGAACAGATTCACCTCGAGGGTTTCGAGGTCGAGCAGATTGACCAGATCCTGCAAAATACGATTCATGACCGTTTCATCCCGGAGCCACAGCGCAAGCGTAAAGGATTCGCGCCGGCGCCGGCTTGGCCGCAATGACAGAGCGTGCACATGACATGAACTGCCGCCCGCACTGCGGCGCCTGCTGTATCGCACCGTCGATCTCGTCGCCGATCCCCGGCATGCCGCAGGGCAAGCCCGCCGGCGTGCGCTGCGTGCAGCTCGACGGGCAGCAGCGCTGCCGCCTGTTTGGCGATCCGCGTCGCCCGGCGGTGTGCGCATCGCTGCAGCCGGGCGCGGAGATGTGCGGGGATTCGCGCGAGCAGGCGATTCGCTTCCTGTCGCAGCTCGAAGAGGCGACCTGTCCCGGCCCGTGGGGCGGGTTGGCGCCGAGAGGCGCGTAACCCGCCGCCGCGCCCCGGGTTGCGGCCGAACTAGAGCCGACCGCGAAAGCTGTCCTGCGCTTGCTCGGATACCGCTTTGCCGCCGCGCAGCTGACGCGTCTTCCAGGTCAGCCGCACGCCGACTTCAGTGCGTGTGTCCGAGCTCAGCGTCAGCTCCAGCGTGTCCGCGGCGGCGAGCTTCAGCGGATCGAGCAGCGGCAGATAGATCTGCTCCCAGTGCGTCGGCGGCTCGAATGGCGAAGTCGTGAGCACGACGCCGGGCGCCAGCTGCGCCTCCCACCACAGCGCGAAGCCGAAGACCTCGCGGCCGGGAAGCTGCCGGCGGGTCCAGTGCAGCGTGCGCTGACGCCGGCTCGGCGGCGCCGGACGCTGCGGGTGCAGATCCAGATCATCCCAGCACTGCGCGGGCGCCGCCTCGCCGCCGAGATCCGCAGGGCGCACCGCCTTCACGTACATGTTGTTGAGCGAGACGCTGCGTGCCGGGCCGAGATCGAGCGCATAGCCGACCTGCGGCCAGATGTCGATCTCCCGCTGCAGCCGATCGACCAGCACCGGCGCAACGAACTGCCGCAGGCGCGACGGCAGCACGCATCCGCCCGGCTTGAGGAATCGGCGCGCATCGACCGCCGTTTCAAGAAAGCCCTCCTCCAGCGCGTAATTGCCGAGCGTCTCGCTGACCACCAGATCGACCGCGAGGCGGCGCCGTAGCTCGATCGAGTGCGCCTTGATGAAGCTCAGCCCGTCGATGCCGTTGCGGCGCGCCAGCTGCTCGGCGAGATCGAGCGCATCCGTGTACTCCACCAGCGTGCACGTCTTCGCGCCGAGCCGCCGCGCGAGAAAGCTCAGAAAGCCGGTGCCGGCACCGATGTCGAGCACGGTGGTTCTGCCCGGCTCGACGAGCTGCTCCAGCGCCGCATGGAACGCCGCGTTGCGCCGGGCGTCGCCCAGCAGTTTGCGATGCAGCTCGATTTCGCTCATGGCTCCGGGATGACGGATACGGCCACGCACAGGTGGTAGTTGTGCGGCCAATGACGTCAATGATGGCACGGGGCGCCCGCTCGGCCACCGCGCTGCGCCGGACTATGTGGAAATCCTCGTGTCCCGCCGCACTGCCGGCAAGCCGAACGGCCAGTTCGACGCCCGGATCGCGGCCATCGCCCGCGCCGCTGCCATGCAGCTCGTGACGCGAAACACCGCCGACTTCGAAGATTGCGGTGTGGAGCTCATCGATCCGTGGCGCCAACCCCATATCGCGCAGGGCGACCCAGGCGCCGCTCGCTGGGCTAAAATCCGCACCCATGCCGACATAGCTCAGTTGGTAGAGCTACTGATTTGTAATCAGTGGGTCGGGGGTTCGAGTCCCTCTGTCGGCACCACCGTTGGAGCTTGCGTCATGAGCCAGGACTTCGAGACGATGCGTGAGGCGATTGCCGCCCTCTGCCGTCGCTATGGCGTTCGTCGGCTCGACGTGTTCGGTTCGGCGATCCGTGGAGACTTCGATCCGCAGGGAAGCGACATCGACCTTGCGATCGAGTTCGACTCTCCCGAAGGAGGACTAGACCGCTACTTTGCTTTCAAGGCCCAAATGGAATGCCTGCTCAAGCGCGAGGTCGATCTGGTTGAGCTGGAGGCAATGGCGAACACTCGCCTGAAGCGGATTATCCAGCGCAGCAAGATCCCGCTATATGCAGCGCAGGGCTGACGTCTATATCGAGCTCGCTCTGATCGCGCTGAGGAAGCTGCCACGCTTCCTCGGCGAGAAGAATCTGGGGCAGTACATCGCAGACGACTACTGCCAATCGGCCGTCGAGCGACAGCTCGAAGTGGCAGGCGATGCGCTGGGCCAACTCCGCAGGTTTGCGCCCGACGTGTTCAGCCGTATTCCCGACGGCGATCTCATCGTGGCGTTTCGCAACGTGCTGGCGCACGGATACGCAGTGCTGGATCAGCATCGGGTCTTCGAGGCAGCAACGACCAAGGCGCCCCAGCTACGAGCCGTTCTGGAGCACCTGTTAACCGAGTTCCCGGAGCAGTAGGCGTCCTTCGGTTACGGGGAGCACCCGCTGCGCCGGGTCCGTGTCCTTCTGTCGGGACCGTTCGCGATGCCGCCGCCGACATCAGGCAAGACTCCCGCAGCTCTCTTCCGAAAACTCCTCGCCCGCAAGCGGCCATCGAAATCGCCAAGCGCGGCAGCGCGGCGACGCACTGGCGCGACACGCTCGCGCTGGCCCGGCGCGTCGATGCCGGCGAGCGCCTGCCGGAAGCAGACCACCGGCTCGCCTACGAGTCGGTGCGCACGCTGTTCTCCGATCTGACGCCGGCGCGGCTCGAGCTGCTCGACACGCTGCGACGCACCGGGCCGTGCAGCGTCTACGCGCTGGCCAAGACCGCCGGCCGCAACTACTCCAACGTCCACAGCGATGTGGCCGTACTGGAGGCGCTCGACCTCATCGCACGCGACGACCAGGGCGCGGTGCGCGTGCCGTTCGACGTCATCGAGATCAGGCTCGGCCTGTCAGCGGCGGCGTAGGACAGTCATGCGCTTTTTCTGCCGCGGCGGCGCGGCCCCATCATGGGCCGCCGCCGTCGTCGGTCAGGGAGTCGCCCAGTGCGGCGATCAGGGCGTCGTAGGTCAACGGCAGGCCCGCCGCCAGCCGCTGGCGCGCCAGCTGCTCGGCGAGATCCAGCGCATCCGTGTACTCCACCAGCGTGCACGTCTTCGCGCCGAGCCGCCGTGCGAGAAAGCTCAGAAAGCCGGTGCCGGCGCCGATGTCGAGCACGGTGGTTCTGCCCGGCTCGATGAGCTGCTCCAGCGCCGCATGGAACGCCGCGTTGCGCCGGGCGTCGCCCAGCAGTTTGCGATGCAGCTCGATTTCGCTCATGGCTCCGGGATGACGGATACGGCCACGCACAGGTGGTAGTTGTGCGGCCAATGACGTCAATGATGGCACGGGGCGCCCGCTCGGCCACTGCGCTGCGCCGGACTACGTGGAAATCCTCGTGTCCCGCCGCGCCGC
>JBFMCQ010000025.1:0-43714 GCA_040754295.1 Pseudomonadota bacterium
GCTAGCCTTTGCCGGGGCGGGGCTTTCACCCGCCAGAACTCCTCACGGAGATTTCCGCTTCAGAATCCTTTCATCAGCTTCCCTCTCCTCCAGGCTTTGCCTGGCGCAATATCCCTATTCGTTGGGCCGCGCTGCGCTCACTCTGGACGTGCCTCTGTGTAAACCGGAAGGTTGTCAGCAAGCTGCACCCAAGACAGCTTGGCGCTTGTGCGAGTGTGGTCTTTGGGTGGCAGACTCTCTGGATTTTCTAGGGAGCAGATAGTGACATCTATTTCCGTGGGGTAACGCGCCGACTGAAATGTCAGCGGTGTGCCGCAACCAGAGCAGAACGTCCGCGTGCCGTGTTCAGAAGACTTGAAGCTGGCGGGCTTGCCCGAAACGAAGCAGAACTCGGCGATTGGTACGGTGAACCACGCGACGAAGGGAGAACCGCTAGTGCGGCGGCAAATTGAGCAGTGGCAGTTTGTTTCTGACGAAGGCACCCCGTCGGCCTCGTAGTGAACAGCACCGCAATAGCAATGACCTCTGAGCATTCAACGACCTCCGCAATGTTTCTGTGATGCCCAACGTTCAAGCTCAGCCGACGGCGGAAGCGGGTGAAGCCCGCTGTAGCCGGTCGGCTGGAGCGCAGAGTTAGGCATGGCCAAGGCTCGTCCTAGCTAAGCCGCGGGCCGGCTTTATGGCCCGTCGGCTTGAGCGCCTTGTTTGGCGCGACCCGACCGCATCGCAAGAGTACGGGCTCGCAAGAGTACGGGCTCAATGACTTGCTCGGCGGTCTTTGGCCGCTGCGGATTGTGTTGAATGTTGAGCAATGTATATCCCACCGAGAGCAGGTCCGCGATCTCGGTACGCTCCTTGACAAGCGCCTGTGCCCGGGTCAAGTCACGGGCAGAATATTGAACTTGGATGTCACAGCCCGTACGCAGAAGTGCGAAAATTGTGCGAGTGTGCACGTTCCATTTGACCGGCTTGCCAGAAGCCTCCCGCGAGACAAGGTAGCGGATGTAGCGCACCCGGTCAGATGCTCGCGCGGAGCGACCAATGCCCACGTAGAATGGCACGCCATCGGCGACCAGACGGTAAACGTAGAACTCTGCTTTGCCTGGATCTTTGGGTGCAGGCATGGTTCAGTCGCGCCTAACGCTCAATTAATAAGTTAAAGAACCAACGAGGTTTCATAAACTGGAAATTGGTCCCATAATCCGGGCCGTGTGAAGAGAAGTGGTTGATTCAATAAAGGGGGGCTTTGCACATGACTGCGAATGGAACCGCAAACGGGACCTCGGCCGGCGGGCCCGGGCCGCGCTTGCTGGATCGGGTTCGGCATGCAGTTCGGAAGAAGCATTACAGCCTCAGCACCGAGAAAGGCTACGTAGGCTGGATTAGACGCTTCATCCCGTTTCCTGGCAAGCAGCACCCAGCGGCCATGGAAGCCGCGCAGGTGTGGCGTTCCTTTCGCATCTCGCGGTAGACCGGAACGTTGCAGCGTCGACGCGAAATCATGCCTTGACTGCGACAGGCTCTTCGGGGATTCGTATTGGGTGGATTCGCATGATTGCAGAGCGGCGGCGGCATGGACATGAGGATCTTCAGGCGCAGATACTGACGCAGCTTCGTCTGCGTAGTTCGGCGCGCCGACGCGTCCGCCACGGCTTGCAATCGCCACCGATTCTGTCCTCAATGTCCTACACACGCCTTGCACTGGCCGCAACGATCCTGCTGATGAGCACGCCTGCGCGCACACTCGAGTACCCCCCGGCTGCGCGCGACGACGTGGTCGACGACTACTTCGGCGTGCAGGTTCCCGATCCGTATCGCTGGCTCGAAGACGTCGATTCCGAGGCGACGGTGTCCTGGGTGCGGGCGCAGAACGCGTTGAGCCGGCCGTTTCTCGCCCAGCTGCCGGAGCGTGAGGCGATCCGCAAGCGGCTCGAAGCGCTGTGGAACTACGAGCGCTACGAGCTCGTCGAGAAGGTGGCCGGCCGCTACTTCTACCGGCGCAACGACGGTCTGCAGAACCAGTCCGTGCTCTACGTGCAGGAGGACGCCAAGGCCGAGCCGCGGATGCTGCTCGACCCGAACCGGCTCGCCGCCGACGGCACGGTGGCGCTGACCGACTACGAAGTCTCGCCCGACGGCCGCTGGCTGGCCTACACGACCGCGGCCGCCGGCTCGGACTGGAACGAGCTGCGCGTGCGTGCGGTCGGCGGCGGCAAGGACTCGTCCGAGGTGTTGCAGCGGATCAAGTTCTCGGGCATCGCCTGGACCCATGACTCGAGCGGCTTCTTCTACTCGCGTTATCCCGACCCGCCGAAGGGCGAGGCGGGCGGCACTTTCGACGATCTGGAAAACCAGAAGCTGTACTACCACCGCGTCGGCACGCCGCAGAGCGACGACGTGCTGGTCATGGCCGTGCCCGAGCAGCCGAAATGGGGCTTCGTCGGCGAAGTCACCGACGACGGGCGCTATCTGATCGTTTCGATCTGGCGCGGCTCCGCCGAGGAGTACCGCGTCTATGTGAAGGATCTCGTCGATCCGCGCAAGCCGGATCTCGGCGGGCCGGTGCTCAAGCTGGTCGACGACTTCGAGGCCGAGTACGCGCTCGTCGGCAGCCGCGGCCGCAGGCTGTACTTCCGGACGAGCCTCGGCGTCGAGCGCGGGCGCATCATCGCCGTGGACCTCGACCGGCCGGCGCGCGAGGACTGGCGCAGCGTCGTGCCCGAGCAGGCCGACACGCTCAAGCACGCGCTCTTTGCCGGCGGCGAGATCGTCGCACTGTACATGCGCGATGCGACTTCGCGGCTGCGGCGCTACGCGCTCGATGGCACGCCGCGCGGCGAGATTCCGCTGCCGGGTCTGGGCAGCGTGCCCGATCTGAGTCTCGGCGGCGTTCAGCTCAGCGGCAAGCCCGGCGACGATGAGCTGTTCTATGCCTACACGTCGTTCAACCAGCCGGCAACGAACTACGTCTACGACCTCGCCAAGGGCAAGGGCCGCGTGTTCCAGCCGATCGAGCTGAGCTTCGACCCGGACGACTACGTCACCGAGCAGGTCTTCTACCCGTCGCAGGACGGCACCAAGATTCCGATGTTCATTTCGTACAAGAAGGGATTGAAGCGCGACGGCACCAACCCGGCGCATCTGTACGGTTACGGCGGCTTCAATATTTCGCTGACGCCCGGCTTTTCGGTACCCACCCTCGTCTGGATGGAAATGGGCGGCGTCTACGCGCAGGCGAGCCTGCGCGGCGGCGGCGAATACGGCAAGCCCTGGCACGAAGCGGGCACGCTCGCACGCAAGCAGAACGTGTTCGATGACTTCGCCGCGGCGGCGGAGTATCTGATCGCGCAGAAGTGGACGTCGCCACGGCATCTGGCGATCAGCGGCCGCTCCAACGGCGGGCTGCTCGTCGGCGCGACGATCAATCAGCGACCGGAGCTGTTCGCTGCTGCGCTGCCGGGCGTCGGCGTGATGGACATGCTGCGCTACCACCGCTTCACGATCGGCTGGGCCTGGGCCGGCGACTACGGCACGTCCGAAACCGAGGAGGGCTTCCGCTATCTGCGCGCGTACTCGCCGTACCACAACGTCCGCAGCGATGCGAAGTATCCGGCGGTGCTGGTGACCACGGCCGATCACGACGATCGCGTCGTCCCCGGCCACTCGTTCAAGTACACCGCGGCGATGCAGTTTGCGCAGGCGCAGGCGCGGCAGGCCTGCAGCGGCCCGAAGTTCAACGAAGTGCTGCGCGTCGGTCCGGGCGAGCCACTGAGCGCGGACGACCATGCAGCCCGCTGCGACGTCGGCGGACCGGTGCTGATCCGCATCGACGTCAAAGCCGGCCACGGCGCCGGCAAGCCGATCGGCAAGCTGATCGAGGAAGAAGCGGACAAGCTCGCGTTCATGCGGCGTTACACCGCGCGCCCGGAGCAGCCGACGCCGTAGCGACGGACGGTAAGCGCCGACGCCGCCTTGCGCCATACGCAAGCGTATGGATAGACTAGCCCGTCCCTGTCTCCCGCCTGCTGCCGGATGAAGTCCGCAAGCCCCAAAGCCGAAGCCAAGCAGAGTCTCACCGCCGCCGACTGGGCGCGGGCGGCGCTCGACGCGATGGCGAGCGGTGGCCTGGAAGCCGTGGCGGTCGAGCCGCTGGCGCGGCGGCTCGGCGTGACCAAGGGCAGCTTCTACTGGCATTTCCAGAACCGCGAGGCGCTGCTGCGCGCGGCGCTGGAGCTGTGGGAGCGGCGCGAGACCGAAGAAGTGCTCGCCCGCATCGGTGACGAGCCGGACCCGTACGAGCGCATCGTCAAGGTCTTCAAGGAGGCCAACGCCGGCTACCGCGCCGGACGCCTGTACCTGGCGATCGCCGCCGCCGAAGACAACCCGCTGGTGCATGCGTTCGTGCGCCGCGTGTCGGAGCGGCGCATGAACTATCTCGTGCAGTGCTACGAGGCGCTCGGCTTCGAACCGGCACAGGCAGAGCACTGGGCGCGTTTCGCCTATGCGACCTTCATGGGCAATCTGCAGATCCGCCGCGACACGCCGGAGCTGATTCCCACGGGGCCGCAGTTCAACGAATACCTCAAGCTGATGATCGAGACGCTCATTCCCCGCGGTGCGGCGGATACGGGCGCGGAGGAGAGCCACCCTCGCGTAGTGCCGATGCGGCAGGCGGGTGGTACGCCATAGTTCTCATCCTTCGGAGATTCATCATGTCCACTTTGACCGTCATCCTGCTTACGCTGGCCGGCGCCTGGGCGCTGGCCTTCGTCGGCGCGCCGCTGATCGTCTGGACCGCCGCCGTCGGCGTGCTGCTCGTCGCGCTCAATCTCTCCGGTGCGCTGGGCAGCGTTGCACTGGCGATTGTCGGCGTACTCTACGTCGCCGCTGCGCTGCTGCTGAATCTGCGTCCGCTGCGCCGCTCCATCATCACCGGTCCGATCTTCGCGGCGTTCAAGAAGGTGTTGCCGGAGATGTCGTCCACCGAGCGCGAAGCGCTCGAAGCCGGTGACGTGTGGTGGGAGGCCGAGATGTTCCGCGGCCGGCCGAACTGGAACAAGCTGCTCGACTTCAAGTACACGCAGCTCACTCCCGAAGAGCAGTCCTTCCTCGACAACGAGTGCGAGGAGCTGTGCAGGCTCTGCGACGACTGGAAGATCGAGTTCGAGCAGCGCGACCTGCCGCCGGCCGTGTGGGCGTACATCAAGGAGAAGAAATTCCTGGCCATGCTCATCAAGAAGGAGTATGGCGGCCTGGGCTTCTCGGCGAACGCGCAGTCGGCGGTCGTCACCAAGCTCGCGACCAAGTCGATCTCGATGGCGGTCACGGTGATGGTGCCGAACTCGCTCGGCCCCGGCGAGCTGCTGATGTACTACGGCACGCCGGCGCAGAAGAAGCAGTGGCTGCCGGGCCTGATTTCCGGCGAGGAGATTCCGTGCTTCGGACTCACCGGGCCGGAGGTCGGCTCCGACGCGACTGCGATGCCGGATCTCGGCACGGTCTGCTACGGTGAGCACGACGGCAGGAAGGTGCTCGGCATCCGCCTCGATTTCTCCAAGCGCTACATCACGCTGGCGCCGGTCGCGACCGTCGTTGGCCTTGCGTTCAAGCTGCGCGATCCCGACGGCCTGCTCGGCAACAAGTCCAAATCCGACTACGGCATCACCTGCGCGTTGATTCCGGCCAAGCACCCCGGCGTGCAGATCGGCCGGCGCCACTATCCCGGCGCGGCGTTCATGAACGGCACGATCCACGGCCGCGACGTGTTCATCCCGGTCGACTGGATCATCGGCGGTCCGGCGATGGCCGGCAAAGGCTGGCGCATGCTCGTCGAGTGCCTGTCCGCGGGGCGCGGCATCTCGCTGCCGGCGCTGTCGGCCGCGGCCGGCCAGGTCGGCTATCGCATGACCGGCGTCTACTGCCGCTTCCGCCGCCAGTTCAAGGTGCCGATCGGCAAGTTCGAAGGCGTGCAGGAGGCCACCGGCCGCATCGCCGGCTACGCCTACATTCTCGAAGCGATGCGCGTGATGACCGCCTCGGCGGTCGACCATTGCGCGCCGTCGGTCGTCACCGCGATCGCCAAGTACCACATGACCGAGCTGATGCGGAAGATCGTCACCGACGGCATGGACGTGATGGCCGGCAAGGCGATCCAGCAGGGTCCGCGCAACTTCATGGCGACCGCGTACAAGTCGGTGCCGGTCGCGATCACCGTCGAAGGCGCGAACATCCTCACGCGCAATCTGATGATCTTCGGCCAGGGCGCGATCCGCTGTCACGAGTACGTCTTTCCCGAGATGGAGGCCGCGCGCGAGGACGATCTCAAGGCCTTCGACAAGTTGCTGTTCGGCCACATCGGCTTCTCGATCAACCGCGCGGTGCGCGCGTTCACGCTGGCGCTCACCGGTGCGCGGCTCGCAAGCTCGCCGGTCGACGGCGAGCTGGCCGCGCACTTCCGCAACATGGAGCGCTTCTCCGCGGCGCTGGCGTTCTGCTCCGATCTGACGATGGGCGTGCTCGGCGGCAAGCTCAAGTTCATGGAGCGGCTGTCGGCGCGGCTCGGCGACGTGCTGAGCCAGCTCTACATCGCATCCTGCGTCGCCAAGTTCTATCTCGAAGGCTCGAAGTCCGAGGCCGAGCTCGCGCACGCACGCTGGGCACTCGACACCTGCCTCTACGAGATCGGCAAAGCCTTCGACGAGTTCATCCGCAACTTCCCCGTCGGCTGGGCGCGCGGCGTCATGCGCGTGGTCGTGTTCCCGCTCGGCAACCGCTTCAAGCCGGTCAGCGACCGCGACAACGCGCGCGTCGCCGAACTGCTGCTGGAGCAGACCGACGTGCGCGAGCGCCTGTCCTGGCTCGTGTTCAAGAACGGCGGCGTGCACGACCCGATCGGCCGCATGGAGCATGCATGGACGGTCTCGCAGGAGACCGAAGAGGCCTACGTCAAATTCTTTCGCCTCGTGTCCAGGGGCAAGCTCGCCGGCGACACGGTCGCCGAGCGCCTGCGCGATGCCGTCAACCGCGAGCTGATGACACGCGAAGAGGCGAACCAGGCCGAGGCCTACGACAAAGTCAGATACGATGTGATCCTGACCGACGACTTCAGCAAGGAGTACATCTCCGGCAACTACGAGGCCGACCGCGCGGAAGTCATCGAGATGGCCGCCGCACGCGCACGCGTTGCATAGCGGCACGGTGAAGGAACTCTCAGAGGGGTATGACCTTGGCCGGACGGGTGACTGTCCGGCTTTTTTTGTCGGGGTCCGAGCGCGTGATCGTTGCGGACTCCATCCGGTTACGCTTCCACCGGTTCGCGCCGATGGCCCTCAGGCGGGGGGCACCGGTCCGGTCGCCGGTACGCGCGACATCGCCAACCGGCACAGCACGATGCCGGCGAGCACCACGGCGCCGCCGGCCGCCTGCTGCGCGCCGAAGTGCTCCGCCAGGAGCACCCATGCGAACACCGCCGCCGCGACCGGCTGCACCAGCAGGCTGACCGACGAGAACGCGGCCGGCAGATGCGCCAGTGCGTAGGCGATCAGCCCCTGCCCGCCGACGTGTGAGAGCAGCGCGAGCGCACCGAGGATCAGCCAGTCGCGCGGTGCCGGCGGCAGCAGCGTCTCGCCGAGCGCCAGCGCCAACAGCAGCGTCGCCACGGCGCCGGTTGCAGTCGTCCAGAACATGACCTGCAGCGTGCCGAACACCCGGCGCTGGCGGCTGACGCCGAGCAGATAGCCGGCATAGAACACCGCGGCGGCAACCGCGAGCAGATCGCCGAACGCGGTCTGTGCACCGATCCGCAGGCTGCCGGCCACGAGCAGCGCGGCGCCGGCCAGCGCCATGACCAGGCCGACCGCGAAGCGGCGGGTGACATGCTCATCGTAGAGTCGCCACGCGGCGAGCGTGACGAACACCGGCGCGAGATTGGCGAGCAGTGTCGCGTTGGCCACTGAAGTGAAGCGGATCGACTGGTGCCACAGCGCGAGGTCGGCGGCGAACATCAGCCCGGCGAGCCACAGCCAGTGCAGGCCCGCCGGCGCCTGCGGCGCAGGTAGCGGCTGCGGCAGCCGCCAGAGCAGCAGCCCGAGCACCGGCAGCGCGAGCCCCAGGCGCCAGAACGCCGCGGCGCTGGGTCCAACTGCGGCCAGACGCACGAAAATCGGCGCCAGGCCGATCAGCACGGCGCCGAGGATCAGCGCCGGTAAAGCCTGCCGCGCCGCGCTCATCGGGCGGCGGTCGAAACGCGGGCGGGGAGTGTCATGGGCGCGAAGACTAGCGCGATTGGCGCGGCAGCGAGCGCCCGTCCATAGGATTTATCATCCATTCCGCCGACACTTCGGAAATCTTCCTTATGCACAGCGCTCGCGGAACACGATTCGCCGTCACAATCAAGCGCCGCTCTTGTCAGGATGCCGTAATGTTCGTGGAAGCCTCTGTTGCGGCGAGAGTTATTTATGGAGTTTCACCGATGAGGGCGCCATGATGGTGCACGGCCGTCCGCGGCCAATAGCGGTCGGGCGAGCCGTCCACACGGTTATCCACAAGCCTTGACGGCCTGGCTCGCCGGCATCGCGGTACCCGTTCCGCTGTACCGCAGCTTCGACTACCGGATACCGGCGACCGCTGCCGCGGGCCTGCGTCGCGGCTGCCGCGTGCGCGTGCCCTTCGGCCGGCGCGAGCTCGTCGGCATCGTCGTGCAGCCGCCGCGGGAAGCGGCCGTGGACGGCGGAAACTACCGGGCGATTTCCGCCGTGCTCGACGATGCGCCGCTGCTGCCGGCGGAGCTGCTGGCGCTGTGCGAGTGGGCGGCCGATTACTACCAGCATCCGCTGGGCGAGGTCCTCGCGGCCGCCATGAGCGGGCGCCTGCGCCGCGGCGCCGCAGCCGAGCTAAGGCGCCCGCAACGCTATGCGCTGACGACCGCCGGGGCTCAAGCACTCGCCGGACTGCCGGTGCGCAACCGCGCACAGCGCGCACTGCTGCAGCAGCTGCAGGGCGGAGCGCGGACGCGGGCCGAGCTCGACGCCTCTGCCGCCGTCCTGCGGCAGGCGTTCGAGGCCGGCTGGATCGCACTCGACGTCAACGCAGCACCGCCGCTGCCCGGCATGCCGGGACCGGAACCGACGCCTGAGCAGGCGGCGGCACTGGCGCAGCTGGATGCCGCCGGCGAAGGATTCAGCGTGCAGCTGCTCGAGGGTGTGACCGGCAGCGGCAAGACCGAGCTGTACCTGCGCCGCATCGAAATCGCGCTCGCCGGCGGCGGCCAGGCACTGGTGCTGGCACCGGAGATCAGCCTCACCCCGCAGCTGGAGGCGCGCTTTCGCGAGCGCCTCGGCGACGGCGTGCACTGCTATCACTCCGGGCTTGCCGAGGGCGAGCGCGAGCAGGTCTGGCTGCGCGCGCGCGCAGGCTCGGCACGCGTCGTCATCGGCACGCGCTCGGCGGTGTGGCTGCCGTTCGCGCGGCTGCGCCTGATCGTCGTCGATGAAGAGCACGACGGCTCCTACAAGCAGCAGGACGGCTTCCGCTACTCGGCGCGCGACGTCGCCGTGCTGCGCGCACGGCGGCTCGGCGTTCCGGTGCTGCTCGGCAGCGCAACGCCGTCGCTGGAGACGCTGCACAACGCGCGCAGCGGACGCTACCGTCATATTCGCCTCGAGCGCCGCGTGCTCGACACGTCGCCGCCGCCGGTGCGCATTCTCGACGTGCGCGGGCTGCCGCTGGATCACGGCCTGTCGCCGCCGCTGCTCGCGGCGATCGAGCGTCATCTGGACGCGTCGGGGCAGGTGCTGCTATTCCTCAACCGCCGCGGCTATGCGCCGGTGCTGCTGTGCCACGCCTGCGGCTGGAGCGCGCCGTGCACGCACTGCGACGCGCACATGACGCTGCACCGCGGCCGCGGGCTGCTGATCTGCCACCACTGCAGCGCGCAGCAGGTCCTGCCGCGCAGCTGCCCGGCCTGCGGCGCCCGGTCGCTGATCGCCGTGGGCGCCGGCACCGAGCGCATCGAGCAGGCGCTGGCCAACCGCTTCCCGCACCATCGCGTCGCGCGCTTCGATTCGGATCGCCTGACGACGCCGGCGGCGCTCGAGCAGCAGCTCGCCGACATCCGTGCGGGCCGCGCGCAGATCCTCGTCGGCACGCAGATCCTCGCCAAGGGCCACGACTTTCCGGGCCTGTCGCTGGTCGGCATCGTCTCCGCCGACCAGTCGCTGTACGGCAGCGACTTCCGCGCGATCGAGCGCATGGGCCAGCTGGTCACGCAGGTCGCCGGCCGCGCCGGGCGCGCCGGTACGCCCGGCGAAGTCTGGCTGCAGACGCACGAGCCCGAGCACCCGCTGCTGCGCACGCTCGCGCAGGGCGGCTACGTCGCGCTGTGCGAGCGCCTGCTCGCAGAGCGCCGCGATGCCGGCCTGCCGCCGTACAGCCACCTGGCGCTGCTGCGCGCGGAATCGCGCGATGCGGCCGTGCCGCTGCGCTTTCTCGACGCCGCCAGGCCGCTGTTCACGCTGCGCCGCGACGTCACCGTCTTCGACCCGATTCCGTCGGGCATGGAGCGCCGCGCCGGCTTCGTGCGCGCGCAGCTGCTGCTGCGCTCGGCGAGCCGCGCGGCGCTGCACCAGGTCCTCGCGACCGCGGTCCCGCAGCTCGGCACGCTGCCGGAGGCGCGCAAGCTGCGCTGGTCGGTCGACGTCGATCCGTACGATCTGATGTAGCCTCGCTCATCGACGCTCGAAAAGTGCGCGGATGAACGTGGATGAGATCAAGCGACCGCAGCGCGACTCGCAGCAGGATGTCCGCGGAAGTATGAAGTTCCATTTCTGATGATGTAATCTCGCCTGACGGCGGGGTTCCTACCGGCAGACAGCCGCAGTTCAGCGAGTCGCCAATACCCTGCGTGCGCCCGTTGGCCGAAGAATAAACACGGTCGGGCGGCGACAGTCGGCATTTACTCTCTCTCAAGGAGGATCGATGCAACACGCAAAGGGAATCCGCACCGCGGTGGCGGCCGCTGTGCTCGCGGCTGCACCCGGCGGCATGGCACAGGCGGGGTCGGTGCTGGACCTCTACTACGTCGGGGTCAGCAACCTGGAATACGAAGACACGCCGGCAGGCGATTTCGAGTGGGACGAGGGTGACGGCTACGGCGTCAAGGGCCGCTTCGCACTCAGCGATTCGGGCTTCGCACTCAGCGATTCGGTTTTTCTCACCGGTGAATACCAGAACGTCGAATACGACGAAATCAGCTTCGACACCGGGGCCCTGATCGGCGGCGAGATCGGCGTGCAGCAGGAACTGGAAATCTGGCGCGCGGGCCTGGGCTACTCCTTCGCCGACACGCCGTTCTACCTGCAGGGCGAATACGTGGGCCTGGAGGCGCAGCTGACTTCCGACGGTAGCGAAGACGACGAAGAGTCCATCGGCGATGACTTCGACGAAGACGGCTGGGCCGCGCACGTGGGCGCCAAGGGCATGGTCACCGAGATGCTGTCGGTGCATGCCGAGATCGGCTACGTCGACCTCGGAGAAGCCGCCGGCCTCGAATACCTGGCCGGCGCCGGCCTGCATTTCTCCGAGCACGTCGGTATCTTCGCCGACTACCGCATGACCACCCTCGAAGGCGATGACGAAAACTACGACGTCAACCTCGGCGATGCGCGCGTGGGGCTGCGCCTGCTGTTCTGAAGGCGCGCGGGCCTTACCACGCGCACGAACGCGGCCCGCCAAACTGTTGCTGCAACAGCCGCATCGCGGCCCTATTCACGGATCGGCTCTAAGGGGCAAGAGCCGGCGCCTCCATGCGCGGTGCACTCGGTTCGCCGGCGGTCTGCAGGTGGTTGCCGCCGTCGACGCTGTAACACGCCGCGCCGAAGGCTTCCGTGTCTGACGGCGCTTCGACGGTATCGACGTACCACCATTCGCCCTGCACCCGCTCCGGGGTGATGTCCAGCAGCAGGTAGCCCTTGCGCGCGAGGTCCACGTACTTGATGTGCGGATTGAGCACCCGCAGCACGTCCTGTACCGCCGCCAGCTGCGCGAGCCCGGGAGAAGTCACGGACGTGGCGACGAACTCCACCGCGACCGAGCCGGCACCGGTGAGCGGGTTGTAGAAGATCGGATCGGCCGATTCGGTGACGATATCCATGCCCCACGAGGTGTGGATGTCGCCGGTGAGCACCACCACGTTGTCGATGCCGCCGCTCTCGATCAGCTGCAGCACCCGGCTGCGCTCGGCGCGGTAGCCGTCCCACTGATCGGCGTTGATGATCAGGCCGCTGGTGCCGACGATGGGGATCTGTGACAGCAGCGCCTGCAGCTGCTCCACCGGCAGGTTCAGCGCCTTGGGCAAGTCCACCAGGTTGAGCGGTGCGAACATCACCTGCTGGCCCAGCAGCTTCCACTTCGCCGGCGAATCGGCGAGCGCGGTGCCGAGAAACGCAAGCTGCTGCTCGCCCAGCAGCTGGCGCGCGGGGTCGTTGATGGCGCCGGCGGCGGCCGGACTCACCTGCTCGGAGCGCTCGTACAGGCGCGTGTCCAGCATGATGAAGTCGGCCAGGTCGCCGTAGGTATAGCGGCGATAGATGCGCCCGAGGTCGTTCGCGTCCGGCGCGCGGATCGGCAGCCATTCGTGGTAGGCCTGCACGCCCCAGGCCTTGCGCTGCGCCCACACGCCTTCCTCGCCCTCGGTGTGGTTCTCCGCGCCGTCGCGCCAGGAGTTGTTGGCGGTCTCGTGGTCGTCCCACACGGTGATGAACGGGTGCTGGCGGTGGATCTCCTGCAGATCCGGGTCGAGCTTGTACCAGCCGTGGCGCGCGCGGTAATCCTCCAGCGAGATGATCTCGTGGGCGGGCTGGTAGTCGCGCAGCGTGCCGTACTCGCCCGAGCCGTATTCGTAGATGTAGTCGCCCAAATGCAGCACCACGTCGATGTCGGCGCGCTGCGCAAGCTTGCGATAGGCGTTGAACACGCCGTGAGCGTAGCTGGAGCAGGACACCACGCCCACGCGCAGGCGCTGGGTGGCGCCGGCCGGTGCGGTACGCGTGCGGCCCACGGGCGAGTCATAGCCCAGGGCCGAGAAGCGATAGTAGTACGTGGTGCCGGGGCTCAGGCCCGCTTGGTCGACCTTCACCGTGTAATCGCGGCTCTCGTCGGTGCTCGTCATGCTGCGCTCCACCACCTGCTGCAGCTGTGGATCGCGGGCGACGGTAAGCTCCACCTGCACCGTGGACCCCATCGCCTCGGGCGTGACCCGGGTCCAGAGGATCACGCGATCGCTGAGTGGATCCCCCGAAGCGACGCCGTGCAGGAAGGGATTGGTGTTCTGCACCGGACCGCGGCCGCCGCTGGAGTCGTCGCAGCCGGGCAGCAGCGGCACCATCGCCGCAGCGGCCGACGCGGCCGTGGCGCGCTTGAGAAAATCGCGGCGCGAGACGCCCCGCTTGCCGGCACGACGACAATGCTTGCCCATGATGACGGCCCCCCCGGCCGAAACAGCGTGTACTTGTGGATAAGTGCAGCCGCCCGACGCGACGCGCAGGCTACGCAATAAGAATAATGGCCTGATTCCGATTTGGCCATAAGGAGCTTGGGGCTTGCCGGTGCGCCAGCCCGCGCGGAGCGCAGTCCGCGGAGCGCAGTCGATGCGCGCCGGCCGTGCCGCCGCAACCGTCTGCCGACGATCCCACCGGAGCTGCGTCCGTGCCGACGAAGAAAACGCGCTGCCGGTGCTGCCGACGCCCGGCTTGCGCCTCATGTCGATCTCGCTTGGAAAAGGCGCGGAAAAACGGGTCTGGCGCGGTCCGGCGCTTTCTGACCTCAGTGCATGACCACGCGCACGAACGCGCCGGAGCCGATCTCGAACTCGCCGACCACGAGCACCTCGGGCCGCTGCGGCTCGTAGACGACGACGTGCACATGATCGGGCATCGCTTGCGGATGGCGGATCAGCCACGCGCCGGGCGGAACCGCGCCCCCACAACGCCCCGGCGGCGGCTGATGGCCCGGCGGCCGGTCCGGATACCAGACGCGGCATTCCCCCGGCGGCGGGTAATGCCCGGGCGGAATGCTCAGGCGCGTGTAGCCGTGGCGGTGGAAGTAGCTGTCGTAGTCGTCGTGATCATCGCCACCACCGCGATCGTCATCGTACTCATAGCCATGCTTGTCGCGATGCTCGCGCTTGTCCGAGTCCCGCGACTCGTCGCCGCGCCCCTTGCCCGACTCGTCTTTGTGCGGGTCTGCGTACAAGGACGTACTCACCGCAAGCGCCAGCACGGCGATCAACCCCGCCATCCGTCTCATCTGTTTGCCCTGCCGAAACAGGCGTCCATTCTTAGGCTGCAGATGCTGAACGGATGCGGAATTGCGGAATTGCAGACCGCCGCGCGGCTGGCGAGTGCAGCAGGCCATCTATGCCGTCACGAGCAGCGCAGCGCCCGCGGCGATCATCACGCCGGCGGCAACAGCCGAGAGCGCATCGGCCACGCCGCCACCCAGGAGCGTGCGAGCCCGCCCCGCGACATACGCGTAAGCGAGCTTGACGCCACCGACCGCGAGGATCGTGATCAGTGCAATCGCCGCAACGTCGCCCGCCGACAAAGCGGCGAGATCGACGAACGCCGGAAGGAAGCCCAGGTAGAACAGCACGGCCTTCTGATCCGCCAGCGTGATCAGCAATCCGGCCATGAAGCTCGACAGCAGAGACGAACCGTCTTCATCGACCGTCTGTCTCGCCCGCCCGCGCGAGCGCCACTGCGCAATCCCGAGCGCGATCAGCCAGGCCGCGCCGAGATACTTCACGAGCGAGAACGCGCTGCCCATCGTTTCGACCAGCAGCGCAAGGCCGAAGACCGCCAGCAGCACAAACAGCAGATCCCCAAGGACGATTCCGGCTGCCGTCGCCGCACCGTGGCCAAATCCACCTGCCGCCGAGCGTGCCGTCACGGCAAGCACGCTGGTACTCGGCACCGCGGCGAGGACGAGCATCGCCGCGAACAGGGCGCTGGCGCTGACGAGCGTCATGCCGCTTCACTCTGCAGCCGCTTCACCTACACCCCGTGGATCGGTAAAGCGAAAGAAAGAAGAAAAAGAGAAAGAGAAAAAGGGTCTGACCCCTTTCTTTTTTGAAAAACGGGTCGGAGTAAATATCTTTTTCCCGCTGCTCAAGTCGCCACGACCTCGTCCGTCCAGACCTTGAAACTCTCCAGCGTATGCGGGCCGTAGGTCGTGGTGATCGCCACATCGGCGGCATCGCGGCCGCGGGCGATCAGAACCCGGCCGATGCGGGGCTGGTTGTTGCGCGGATCGAAGCTGTGCCAGGCGCCGCCCAGAAACACTTCCATCGAAGCGGCAAAATCCATTGGCGCAGCCACCGGCGGTACGCCGATGTCGCCCAGATAATTGGTGCAGTATCGTGCCGGAATGTTGAGACTGCGGCAGAACGCGATGGCGAGGTGGGCGTAGTCGCGGCACACGCCGCGCCCGTCGTTGAAGACCTCCCAGGCGCCTTTCGTCGGCCGGGCGTGTTCGTAGCCGAACTGGATGTGGTCGTGCACGAAGTCGCAAATGGCCTGCACGCGCGGCCATCCCAGCGGTGTCCCGCCGAAGAGCTTCCAGGCGGCATCGGACAGCAGGTCGGATTCGCAATAGCGGCTCGGCAGAAGATAGACCAGCGTTTCCTCCGGCAGATCCTGCACCGGGTGCTGCACGGCCGAAGGGAATACCGGATCCGGCGTGCCGCGGTCATTGATCACGGTGTCGGCGCTCAGCCGGAGGCGCCCGGCCGGCGCCACCAGGCGGGTGCACCAGTTGCCAAAGCCGTCGCGATACATGCTCATCGGCACCCAGGGATCGGTTTGCATCTGGTCGGGGCGCACGAGGTCGGACGCGCGCGCGTAGTGCACGCTGAGCGTGACGATCATGGGTGTCGGCTGCGGACAGTGGTAGACGATCTCGTAGCCCAGGCGAATCTGCATGGGAGCCTCGTTGCGCCGTCCCCGGGGGATGCGCACGCAGGAAACGGATAGCGAGTCCGCGGTGGAGCGGCGGGATGGCATGCATGCGCATGGATCCCGCCTTGGCTATGACACCCCCAGTGTACGCTCGATTGGTCGCAGCAGGCGGCGCAAGCGCTGGACCCAGGCCGCCTGCCCGGCGGCATCGCAAATCAGATCCTGCCGAAGCTCCAGCTCCACGTGCACCAACCCACGCGCCTCGCCATGATGCGGAATCGAGTAGTCCGTGTCGTCGCCGAGCGCATACGGCTGATTGTCGCCCACGACCAAATCGCCTTCCTGGGTCAAGGCGCCGGCGAGCGCCCGAGCCAGGCGCGCATCGCGGTTGTAGAGCACGCCGACATGCCAGGGCCGCGCAACGCCCAGATAGACCGGCGTAAAGCTGTGCAGGGAGATGAGCAACGTGGGTTGCCGCCGCTGCCGGCGCTCCTCCAGCAAGGCGGAAATGCGGGCATGATAGGGCGCAAATATCTCGCGTTCCCGGGCCGCGGACTCCACGGGACCAATGCCCTGATTGCCCGGAATCGTCGTGCGTTCGCTGAGGCCGACGATGGCCTCCTTGCTCTGAGGCGGTCGGTTGCAATCGATCACGAGCCGGGAATACGGCTGGAGGATCGCCGTGGCATCCAACGCCGCGCCGAGCCCGCAGGCGACGGCCGCCGCCCCGATGTCCCAGGCGATGTGGCTGCCCAGCGCCGCCGGTTCCAGGCCGAGTGTGCCCAGACGCCTGGGGATCCGCGTGCCTGCATGATCGCAAATCAGAAACCACGGAGACGAGCCTTCCGCCTGCTCGATATGCCAGGGGAGCGGTTCGTCGGGAGCGAGCAGCTGCGACGTGTCCGCGACGCTCATGAAAGAACGCAGGGCATGCCGGGCTCCAAGGAGGGCTGGTTGCGCAGAGCGTACACCCCGCGGCCTCGAAGCGCGGTGCGCCGCTCGCCGGGACATCAAGACCCGTTTTTCATGGACACTTGTTCAGGCGCTGAGATCAAGTGCGAGCAGCACCCAGAGCGTTACGAGCACCAGATTGCTCAAGGCGAAGAACGTGACGCGGTGCATGACGTTGTTGTAGGTGAGGTGCACGAAGCTATGGACTGAACGCAACGCTACATAGCCCCACGCCAGACCCAAGGCGAGTGGAGCGACGGTTTTTGTTACGAACATGGCAAGGCACACCACATAGAACAACATCGGAAGCTCCAGCAGATTCATGTAGTTCCGATTCGGGATGCTGACTTCCGGCGGGACGTTTTCAGACTCTCCGAACTTGAAATCGTCCACGGCGACCCGTTTGTTGATGGTGGCCTTGAAACGCTGATACGGGATCAGCAGGAGAACGGCGAAAGTCAGCGCAGCCAGAGCAATCGCTGGATACAAGATGGCGACTTGATTCATTTCGCGCGACTCCTGGAAAGCGCCCAACGCCAACCGGCCGTCAAAATGACGTGAACCCCGGAAACGCTTGCCGGGCGACATGACGGTGCGAGCAAGCTGGAAGCTCGCGCCGATGCACTGCCAGAAATCGCATCATTTCGCTCCCCTGTGGTGAACGCCTTGCGCGCTTGCGCGGCGTGGGCGTTCCGTAGGACCCCTACTGGATTTAACGCCGCGTGGGGGAGGAGTGCAAGGGTGGTTCCTGGACGATCGGGCGTGGTGGCCCTCTCCCCCGGCCCTGGCCCCGCAGGGGGGGCGAAAGGCTACGGGGTTACGGGGAAAGGTTGGTTGAGGACGGGGATTTTCACGTCGAGGTCGGGGCGCGCTTGCAGGGTGTCGAAGAGGGCTTCGAGGTTGACGACGACGGGCATCGGGCGCAGGGGCTCGTCGAGGCTGCGGGTGAAGTCGTCCCAGTGGGTGAGCACGATGCGCTTGGCGTTGGCGGCGTCGACGACGTGCTGGAGGTAGGCCTCGGGGTCTTCGATGAGCGCGGCGCCGAGGAAGATCATGTCGGCTTCGACGTCGGTGAGTGCGCCGGGGATGTAGCCGGCGCTGCCGTGGTGCAGAACGCTCGCCTGCGGGTGCTCGACGAGGATCGACCAAGTGCCGCCCTGGCGATAGTCGAGGTAGCGCGCCGGCGGCGTGAGCGGCTCGGTGATGTCGCCGGTGGGTTTGCCGCCGGTGGCGCCGGCGTGGCGGCTTTCGATGAAGCGCACGCGGAACGGGCCGAGCTGCAGCGTTTCGCCGGGCTCGGGCACCTGCAGGCGCGCTTCGTGGAGGCCGGCGCCGCGGCCGATGTTGGCGGTGCTCGACGAGCCGACGAGTTGTGCGCCGGTGAGGCGCGCGACGACGCCGGCGTCCATCGCGTGGTCGTGATGCGAGTGCGAGACGAGCACGGCGTGCAGGCGCTGGATGCCCAGGCGCTGCAGCCAGCTGCGGATCGTCGCTTCGCTGGGGGCAATGTGGCCGTTACGCAGCAGCGGCAGCAGACCGGGCGGGCGCGTGAAGAACGGGTCGATCATCAGCGCGTCGTCGCCGGCGCGCAGCAGCACGGCGGTGCAGCCGAGCCAGCTCGCGGTCAGCGTATCGGCGGGCACCGGCGCGGACGGCGCCATGCGATGTGCGGCGAGCATGCGCGCGTCTGCGGCGGGGCGTATGACGAGCAGCCAGGTGCCGATGACGGCGAGCACCAGCAGCAGGCACAGGCCGACGGCGGCGAGCCCGCGCCGCAGGCTCATGGCGCGGCGTCCTTCAGAAATCGCCCCGGCGGCGGCGGCGGCTGGTGCGGCCGATCCAGGGCAGCAGCAGCCCGAGGAACACGCCGGCGCCGACGAGCGCGCCGCCGGTCAGCATCGTGCGGCGCCACGCTTTCTGCTCGTTGAAGCGGCGCTCCACTTCCTGCGCACCGCGCTGCAGTTCGCTGATCTGCATGCGCAGCTGGTCGTTTTCCTGCGCCAAGTCGAGTGCGGGCCGCGCCTGCTGCAGCTCGGCCTGCGCTTTTTCCAGATCGGCTTCGAGACTGCGGATGCGCGATTTGGCCTGATCGAGCTCGCGGCGCACGCTGTTGAGGGCGTCGATCGCCGCGGGCTCGTCGGTGAGGAAGCGCGCGGTGATCCAGCCTTCCTTGCCGTCCGCAGTCCTGATACGCGCGAAGCTCTGCGGGCCGAGGGATTCGAGCACCGTCACCCGGTCGCCGCTCTTTACCGCGCCGAGAAACGCTGCGTCGTTGCTGGGTGCGTCACGCAGTGTGACGGAGATTTCGTCGTCGATGTACTGCTGCTTCTGGGCGAGCAGCACAGGAGTGTAGAGCGCGAGCAGCGCGAGAACAGCCGTCCTTGGGGATCTCATAGCGGCGCGAGTCTAGCAACGTAGGCGCCGCTGCAACACCCGGGCGTGCGCTCAGCCGGCCGCCGTGAGCCAGCCGGCGTGATCGATGCGCGCGGCGATGCCGCGCTCCATCGCCGTGCGCAGTGCGGCGGGCACCGCTGTCTTGCCGGAGGCGTCGACCATCACGTACACGGTATTCGCGGTGGCGATGACGGCCTCGCTGCCGGCGATGCGGAATTCCTGCGCCAGCTCGAAGGACGTCGTGCCGATGCGCGTGCAGCGCACTCGTACTTCGAGAACCTGATCGAAGCGCGCCGGTGCGCGCCACTCGAGCGTCTGCTTGACCAGCTGGTAGTCGAGCCGGCCGTCGATGAGCGCCTCGCCGTAGCCGAGCGCGCGGAAGAACTCGGTGGTCGCCAGATCGACGTAGTCGCCGTAGCGCGCGTTGAAGACCACTTTCTGCGCGTCGCACTCGCCGTAGCGCACGCGCAGGTAGTAGCGGAAGCCGTCTTCCATCGGCGCGCGCCTCAGTGCACTTTGCGCGACTTGCCGGCGCGGCGCTCGGCGTCGGGGCTCGCCTTGGCGCCGCCGCCGTAACTGCCCTGCGGTCCGCGGCCGCCGAAGCGCCACGGCTGCGGTTTCTGCAGCGGCTGCTTGATGGCGCTGCGCTTGGCAGGCGGCGTCTTCTCGGATTCGGGCTGGGACTGCGCGGCGGGCTTCTTGGTCTTCATGGGCGCAAGGGCGGGCGGAACGGCGCACATTGTAGGCGCGCCGCGCGTCACAGGCTCAGCCGGCGCAGATCCGACAGCAGCTTGACCAGGTCGACGATGAAGCGCGCCGCGTAGGCGCCATCGATGACGCGGTGGTCGTAGGACAGTGACAGCGGACACATCAGCCGCGGCACGAACTGCTGGCCGTCCCAGACCGGCTTCATCTGGCTGCGCGAGACGCCGAGGATGCCGACCTCCGGCGCATTGACGATCGGCGTGAAATGACTGCCGCCGATACCGCCGAGCGAGGAGATCGAGAAGCAGCCGCCCTTCATTTCGTCGGGCTTGAGCTTGCCGTCGCGCGCCTTCTTCGCCAGCTCCGCGCATTCCTGCGCGAGCGCGACGATGCCTTTGCTCCAGACGTCGCGCACCACCGGCACGACGAGCCCGTTGGGCGTGTCGGCGGCGAAGCCGATGTGGCAGTACTTCTTGAGCACCAGGTTCTCGCCATCGGGCGCGAGCGAGGCGTTGAACTCCGGATACTGCTTCATCGCGACGCCGACGGCTTTCATGATGAACGGCAGCAGCGTGAGCTTGACGCCGGATTCCTCGGACTGCTGCTTGCGAAAGGCTTCCAGCTCGGTGATGTCGGCCTCGTCGGTCTGCGTGACGTGCGCAACGTTGAGCCAGCTGCGGTGCAGATGCGCCGCCGAGAGCCTGCGGATGCGCGCGAGCGGCTTGGTTTCGATCTCGCCGAAGAGGGCGAAGTCGACGGGCGGGATCGGCGGGATGCCGGTACTGCCGGGAATCGGGAATCGGGAATCGGGAATCGCCGGCGCGCTCATGCGCGCCTTCACGAAGGCCTGCACGTCTTCGATCACGATGCGGCCGCGCGCGCCGCTGCCCTTGACCTGCGCCAGGTCGACGCCGAGCTTGCGCGCGAACTGGCGCGTGGCCGGGCCGGCATAAGGCACGTCGCCGCCTCGCGCTTCTTCGGCAGCCGGGGGTGCGGGGGCCGCTGGCTTTGGCGCCGCCGGCGGTTCCTGCCGCACTGCCCCCTCAGCCTGACCCTCGCCTCCACGCGGCGGCGGAGAGGCGACTTCCTTTTGCGGCGCGGCGGCAGTGCCTTCGAGCGCGCACACGACATCGCCCTTGGACACCTTGTCGCCGACCTTGATCTTCAGCTGCTGCACCGTGCCCGCGGCCGGCGCCGGCACTTCCATCGTCGCCTTCTCGGATTCGAGCACGATCAGCGGCTGATCCTTGTCGACGGCATCGCCGTTCTTGACCAGGACCTCGATGACCGGGACGTCGCTGTAGTCGCCGATGTCCGGAATGCGCACCTCCGTACTGGCGCGCGCTGCAGTCGGGGCGGCAGGCGCAGGCGCTGCCGGCTGGGCCGCGGGTGCCGGCTCGGTCTCGGTGGCCGGTGGCGGCACAGCCGCCTCCCCGGACCCCGGCTGTTCGAGCATGCAGATCAGATTGCCCTGCGACAGCTTGTCGCCGACCTTCACCTTGACGGCCGATACCTTGCCTGCGGCCGGCGCCGGCACTTCCATCGTCGCCTTGTCGGACTCGAGCACGATCAGCGGCTGGTCCTTGTCGACGGTGTCGCCGTCGGCGACGAGCACGTCGATCACCGGCACGTCGTGGTAGTCGCCGATGTCGGGAACCTTCACCTCGATTGACTTCATTCCCTGCAACCTCCGTGATGGGCGTCCACGCCGCGACGATTCGAGCTCGATCAGCTCAGCCAGGGTGCCGCACGATTGGGCTTGATGCCGTAGATCTTGATCGCCTGTGCGACGCGCTCCGGCGAGCTGAGCTTCTGCTCGGCCAGTGCCTTGAGGCTTTTGACGACGATCCAGCGCCGGTCGATCTCGAAAAAGTCGCGCAGCGCCGGGCGGTTGTCGGAGCGGCCGAAGCCGTCGGTGCCAAGCACGTGGAAGGGCAGCGGCATGTATGGCCGGATCTGCTCCGGATACGCACGCACCCAGTCGCTCGACGCGATCGCCGGACCGGTCATGCCGCCGAGACATTCCTCGACATAGCTCTTGCGCGGCGGGTCCTGCGGGTGCAGCAGATTCCAGCGCTCGACCTCGCGGCCGTCGCGCGCCAGCTCGGTGAAGCTCGGCACGCTCCAGACGTCGCTGGTCACACCCCACTCCTCCTTGAGCAGATCGCTTGCCGCGACGACCTCGCGCAGGATGCTGCCGGAGCCGAGCAGCTGCACGTGCGTCTTCGCCGGCTTGTCCTCCGAGCGCAGCAGGTACATGCCCTTGATGATGCCGTTCTCGACGCCCGGCGGCATTGGCGGATGCGCGTAGTTCTCGTTGTACAGCGACAGGTAGTAGTAGACGTCCCGATGCTCGACGTACATCTGCTGCATGCCGTGCTGCACGATCACCGCCAGCTCGTAGGCGTAGGCCGGATCGTAGGAGCGGCAGTTCGGCACCGTTGCGCTGAACACGTGCGAATGCCCATCCTCGTGCTGCAGGCCTTCGCCGTTGAGCGTCGTGCGGCCCGCGGTCGCGCCGAGCAAAAAGCCGCGCGCGCGCATGTCGCCGGCGGCCCAGGCGAGATCGGCGGTGCGCTGGAAGCCGAACATCGAATAGAAGATGTAGAACGGCAGCAGCGCAACGCCATGATTGGCGTAGGCGGTGGCCGCGGCGATCCACGACGACATCGCGCCGGCCTCGGTGATGCCTTCCTCGAGAATCTGGCCCTTGATGTCTTCCTTGTAGAACGCGAGCTGGTCGGCGTCCTCTGGGTTGTATTTCTGGCCGACGATCGAATAGATGCCGAGGCTGCGGAACATGCCTTCCATGCCGAAGGTACGCGCCTCGTCGGGCACGATCGGCACCACGCGCTTGCCGATGCTCTTGTCGCGGCACAGCGTCTGCAGCAGCTGCACGAAGGCCATCGTCGTCGAGATCTCGCGCTCGCCGGTGCCGGCGGTGACTTTCTCGAACGCCGCGAGCGGCGGAATCTCCAGTGTTTCTTCCTTGACGACGCGCGCCGGCAGCGGGCCGCCGAGCGCCTTGCGGCGCTCGCGCAGGTATTGCATCTCCGGTGCGTCTTCCGGCGGCCTGTAGAACGGCGTCTGCGCGATCTGGTCGTCGGAGATCGGAATCTGGAAGCGGTTGCGGAAGGCCTTGAGCGCCTCCTCGCCCATCTTTTTCTGCTGATGCGTGACGTTCTGGCCTTCGCCGGCTTCGCCCATGCCGTAGCCCTTGATGGTCTTGGCGAGGATCACCGTCGGCGAGCCGCGATGCTTCACCGCGGCGGCGTAGGCGGCGTAGATCTTGTGCGGATCGTGGCCGCCGCGGTTGAGCCTGGCGATCTCCTCGTCCGACATCGTGCTGACCAGGCGCAGCAGCTCCGGGTGCTTGCCGAAGAAGTGCTCGCGCGTGTACTTGCCGCCCTTGGCCTTGTAGCTCTGGTATTCGCCGTCGACGGTTTCGTTGAACGCCTGCAGCAGCTTGCCGGAGCCGTCCTGCGCGATCAGCGAATCCCACAGTGAGCCCCAGATCACCTTGATCACGTTCCAGCCGGCGCCGCGAAAGACGCCTTCGAGCTCCTGGATGATCTTACCGTTGCCGCGCACCGGCCCGTCGAGGCGCTGCAGATTGCAGTTGACGACGAAGATCAGATTATCGAGCTGCTCGCGCTCGGCAATGTCGATCGCGCCGAGCGACTCCGGCTCGTCCATCTCGCCGTCGCCGCAGAAGCACCAGACCTTGCGCCCGTCCATCTTCGCCAGCCCGCGGTTCTCCAGGTACTTCATCAGCCTTGCCTGGTAGATCGCCTGGATCGGCCCGAGGCCCATGCTCACGGTGGCGAACTGCCAGAAGTCCGGCATCAGCCACGAGTGCGGATAGCTCGACAGGCCCGGCTGCAGCGCTTC
Source organism: Pseudomonadota bacterium (assembly GCA_040754295.1). GTDB lineage: Bacteria > Pseudomonadota > Gammaproteobacteria > Nevskiales > Nevskiaceae > Solimonas. The sequence goes on from JBFMCQ010000025.1 coordinate 23,892, forward strand.
CATGCGAAAGCGCTGCAGCTGCGCCTCGCCAAGCCGCCCCTCGAGGAACGCGCGCGCGTAGATGCCCGGCGTGCTATGCCCCTGGACGTAGATCAGATCCTGGCCCTGCGGATGCTCGGCGCCTTTCCAGAAATGATTGAAGCCGACGTCGTAGAGCGTGGCCGCCGACGCGAAGCTGGCGATATGGCCGCCGATGCCGGCGTGCTCGCGGTTGGCGTTCACGACCATCGCCATCGCGTTCCAGCGGATGATCGAGCGGATCTTCCATTCGAGCGCGTGATCGCCGGGCGAGCGCTCTTCGAGGTGCGGCGGGATGGTGTTGATGTACGCGGTGTTCGCGGAGAACGGGATAAACGCGCCGCTGCGGCGCGCCTTCTCGGTCAGTGCTTCGAGTAGGAAGTGCGCGCGCTCCGGACCGGCATGCTCGAGCACGGCGTCGAGCGCCTCCAGCCATTCGCGGGTTTCCTGCGGGTCGATGTCGCCGGTGTTCGGCAGTGCTGGATTCACGGCGGGCTCCTCATCGCGCGCGGCGCGGTCGTCGGGCGGCGCTCACTGTAGACCTGCGGCGAGCGATACGTCCAATATATGAAAGTCTTGCATTCGATCTGTTGCAGATATGGAACTGCGCCACCTCCGCTACTTCGTCGCCGTCGCCGACGCGCGTCATTTCACGCGCGCGGCCGAGGCGCTGGGCATCGGCCAGCCGCCGCTGTCGCAGCAGATCCAGGCGCTGGAGCGCGAGCTGGGCACGGCGCTGTTCACGCGGCTGCCGCGCGGCGTGCGGCTCACCGCAGCCGGCACCGCGTTCTACGAGGATGCGCGGCGCATCCTGCGCGATGCCGAGCGCGCGGCCGAGCGCGTGCGCCGCGTCGCCCGCGGCGAGCTGGGGCGGCTGCGGGTGGGCATGATCAACTCGGCGCCGTTTCATCCGCTGGTTCCGAAGGTCGTTCGCGAGTTCCGCCGCCAGTATCCCGGCGTTGCGCTGACACTGGAAGAGGGCACGACGCCGGGGCTCGCCGCCGCGGTGCGCGACGACGCGCTCGACGTCGCCTTCGTGCGCCCGCTGCTGATCAACGAGCCGGGTCTGCGCTGCGACACGCTGATCGACGAAGACCTGGTCGTCGCGTTCCCGTTCGGGCATACGCTCGCGCAGCGCAAGACCGTGCCGCTGCTGGCGCTGTCGATCGAGCCCTTCGTGCTGTTTCCGCGCAGCGTCGGCGCCGGGCTCTACGACGAGATCGTCAGCGCCTGTCACAGCGCCGGCTTTTCGCCGCGCATCGTGCAGGAGACCTCGCAGGTAACTTCGATCGTCAATCTCGTCGCCGCGGGGCTGGGCGTGTCGATCGTGCCGGCGTCGATGCAGCAGGTGCACACCGAGGGCGTGAGCTACCGCCCGATCCGCAAGCCGGCGCCCAAGGCGCGGCTGTCGCTGATCTACCGCGCCGCCGACCGCGACGCCCCGCAGCTGCAGAAGCTGCAGGCGCTGACGCGCCGGCTCGCGGCGGCGGACCCGCCGGGGCGGGCATAATCCTGACGCCACGCGCCCGCCGGGAGCCCCCATGATTCCCACGCCGCTCGTTGTTGCAGACGTCGAGCACGCCGTCGACCGCATCATCGAGCGGGTCGGCAGACGCATCGTGCTCGGCATGCCGCTCGGGCTGGGCAAACCGGTGGAGCTGGCCAACGCGCTCTACCGGCGCGCGGCAGCGGACCCGTCGCTCGAGCTGCGCATCCTCACCGCGCTGTCGCTGGAAAAGCCGCGCGGCGACTCGCGCATCGAGCAGGCGTTCCTGGCGCCGTTCGTCGAGCGCGTCTTCGCCGGCGTGCCGGAGCTCGACTACCTGCGTGGTCTGCGCGACGGCAGTCTGCCGCCGAACGTCGAGGTCTGCGAGTTCTACTTCCGCCCCGGCGCGATGCTCGGCAATCGCCACGCGCAGATGCACTACATCAGCAGCAACTACACGCACGCGGCGCGTGACGTCTTTAACCGCGGCTGCAACGTGCTGGCGCAAATGGTCTGCAAGCGCGGCGGCGGCGCCGATACGCGCTACAGCCTGTCGAGCAATCCGGACACCGGCCCGGAGCTGGCCGCGCTGCTGCGCGAGAGCGGGCGCCCGCACCTCTGCGTCGCGGTGGTCAACCAGCGCCTGCCGTACATGGGCAACGATGCCGAGGTGCCGCCCGGATTCTTCGATCTCGTGGTCGACGATCCACGCTATTCGACGGCCCTGTTCCCGACACCGAAGCTGCCGGTGACGACAGCCGACTATCACATCGGCCTCAATGCCAGCAGCCTGGTGCGCGACGGCGGCACGCTGCAGATCGGCATCGGCGCGCTCGGCGATGCGATCGTGCATGTTCTCAAGCTGCGCCATACGCGCAACGCACAATACCGTGCGCTGCTGCACGACGCCGGCGTGCTCGAGCGCTCGGCGGCGCTGATCGAAGCGGTTGGCGGCACCGCCGCCTTCGAGCAGGGGCTCTACGGCGCGACCGAGATGTTCGTCGACGGCTACTGGCATCTGCTGCGCGCCGGCATCCTCAAGCGCCGCGTCTACGACTTCTGGGCGCTGCAGCAGCTGATCGACGAGCGTCGCTGCGACCCCGAGAACCTGAGCCCGGACGTGCTCGACGGCCTCGCGGAGCTGGGCGTGCGCGTGTTCCGCTCGAAGGATTTCGAGATCCTGCAGCATCACGGCTTCTTCCGCGACGACACGCGCTATGACGATGGCCACGTGATCGCAGCCGACGGCGAGCGCGCGGTCGCCAACGTCGCCCATCCGGCCGCGCGCAAGCTCATGGCGCGCTGCCTCGGCGCGAAGCTGCGCAACGGCATCGTGCTGCACGGCGGCTTCTTTCTGGGCCCGGCCGATTTCTATCGCGGGCTGCACGAGCTCGACGAGGCCACGCGCAACGCGATCTGCATGACCGGCGTCTACAAGACCAATCAGCTCGACCACAATCCGCGGCTCTACCGGCAGCAGCGCCGCGACGCGCGCTTCGTCAACACCGGCATGATGGTGACGCTGTCGGGCGCGGTCTGCTCCGACGGCCTGGAGAACCTGCAGGTCGTCTCCGGCGTCGGCGGCCAGTACAACTTCGTCGCGATGGCGCAGCAGCTGCGCGGCGGCCGCTCGATCCTGCTGATCCGCGCGCTGCGCGAGTCGCCCGGCAGGCCGGCGCGCAGCAACGTCGTTTTCAACTACGGGCACATCACGATCCCGCGCCATCTGCGCGACATCGTCGTCACCGAGTACGGCATTGCCGATCTGCGCTCGAAGACCGACACCGAGGTGGCGAAGGCGCTGATCCATATCGCCGACTCGCGCTTCCAGGCCGAGCTGCTGCAGCAGGCGCAGCAGGCCGGCAAGATCGAGGCCGGCTATGCGATTCCCGAGCCGTATCGCAACAACACGCCACAGCGCCTCGAAGCGCAGCTCGCCGCCGCGCGCGCACAGGATCTGCTGCCGGCGTTTCCGCTCGGCTGCGATTTCACCGACGACGAGCTGGTGCTGGCCAAGGCACTGAAGGCCGTGCAGGCACGCGCGCAGACGACGCCGAAATGGCGGCTGCTGATCGGCTTGCTCGGATTTCGCGAAGGCGCCATTCCCGCCGCGGCGCGCCCGCAGCTGCAACGCCTGCAGCTCGACGCGCCGAAGACCGTCGAGGACAAGGTGGCGCGCATGCTGGTGGTCGAGGCCCTGCGCGCGCAAGGCGTGGTCTGATGCGGTGAGCCGCAGGCCGGCCGCATCACCCCTTGCGCCGCACCGGCATCTCGATCACTTCCGGCGTGTGGCCGCGCGAGACCAGCCAGTCGCGCAGCGCCAGCCCGGTCGCCGCCGGCCAGTAGCGCGCCTGCTCCGGCGGCACGCGGATGTACTCGGAGAGCTCCTCGCCAAGCCGAATCTCGCCCTCGGCCATCACGTGGTAGGCGACGATCAGCTGGTTCATGCGCTCGAAGGTGTAGTGCCCGATGAACGACGGCGCGCTCCCCTTGAGCCCCAGCTCTTCCTCGACCTCGCGCAGCACCGCTTCGGCGGGGTCCTCGTTCTTCTCCAGGAAGCCGGTGATCAGGCCGAAGAAGCGATGGGCCCAGAGCTTGTTGCGCGCGAGCACGATCGCGCCGTCGTGCTCGACGACCGCGGCGACGACCGGCGTCGGATTGTCCCAGTGGACGAAGCCGCAGGCCGCGTCGGGGCACACGGCGCGCATGAAGCCGCCCTGCTCGCCTTGGTGCAGCGGGCGGGCGCAGCGGGGGCAGAAGCGGAAGTCGGACATGGTGCGGGTCGGCCGGCGAACACCGACATGCTACGGCAAACCCCGCCGGTCGCTGTAGTGGCGGCCGCGCCTCAGCGCAGCCCCGCGCGCGCCATCCAGTCCAGCGCGGTGTCGACGAGATCGGCGATGCGCGGGTCGCTCACGCCGCGCAGATGCCCTCCGCTTTCGTCGACGCGCTCGACCTCGGCCGAGGACGCCTGCAAGGCCTGCCACAGCGTCTCGGTGGCTTGCGGCGGCACCAGCTCGTCGTCGCCGGCGACGACCATCAGCGCGCGCTGCCCGGCCTGCAGCTCCGGCGCGTAGTCCTCGGGCGCCGGCAGGCCCAATCCCCAGACCAGCGCGTTGGCCAGACCCCAGGCCGGCCAGCGCGCCCAGCAGCCCAGGCGCGGCTCGAGCTTGCGCAGGAACTGGTGCGCCACGACGCGCCGCAGCTCGCCGAAACCGTGCACGACGACCAGGCCGGGAAGATCCAGCTCCGCCGCGGAGATGGTCGCGAACGGCGCGCCCAGGCTCACGCCGACGATGGTGATGCGGCTGGCGTCGATGTCCGGCCGCGTGCGCAGATGCGCGCTGAGCCGGCGGATGCCTTCGAAAGTCTGCTCGATGCCGCGATCCATCTCCGGCAGATGCGCGAAGCTCTGCGGGAAGCGCAGCCTGCGCGGCGGATCGAAGGGGTAGTCGAAGCTTGCGGCCGCGATCGGCAGATCGGCGGGGACGGTGTCGAGCACCGACGCCGCACCGCGGAAGCCGCCGAAGAGCATGACGGCCGGCAAGGGTCCGGCGGCGTCTGCGGGCCGGCGAAGCTCGGCGACGAGCTCGCGGCCGCCGTCGAGCGTGAACGGCACGCGCTCGATGTACCGGTCGGCGAGGGCCGGCATCGCGATGAGCAGGCCGATGGCTGCAAAGGTTCTGCCAGGCGCGCAGAAGGGCCGCATGAGTTTCCTCGTACCGGCGCGTGTCGGCTGCGCTCGCCGCTCGCGAACCGTCTACGGCGCCGGTGCCGGCGCGTCCGCGCGCGGCGCGGTCGCCCCGTTCTCGCGCACGAGATGGTCGGTGCCGCGTGCACCGGCTTCGCCGTGCACGACGCGATGCGCGGCGTCCAGCAGCGCGTCGTCGTCGTCACCGAAGGGTGTCAGCACCGAGCCGACGTCCCAGTGCTCGCCGACGATGCGCTCGCGCGTCACGTCGAGCAGCACGAAGCCGTGCGTGGCGGCATTGTGGTAGCGGACGTTCGGGTTCGCGAGCACGACGGCGGCATTGTAGAGCGGCGCGAGCAGTGCGGTCGCTGCCTCGTCGATCATGTTGTTCGAGGTCACGCTCATGCAGGTGAACTCGACGGCCACCGAGCCCTGGCCGCTCAGCGCGTTGTAGCCGGGCACGCCGGTCAGCGTCGGCGTGATCGCGTTGTAGAGCGTGTACGGATCCTCGGTGACGTCGCTGGCCCAGGCCGTGTGGATGTCGCCGGCGAGCACGACGTTGTTGGCGATGCCGGCGTCGCGCCAGGTCTTCATCAGCAGGTCGCGCTCGTAGCCGTAGGCGCCCCAGTTGTCGCTGCCCTCGTTGCCGCCGCCGGGACGCAAGCCCATGGCCTCGGCAACCTCGGGCGGCAGATAGGGCAGCGGCGAGTAGCGCGGGTCCGGGTTGTTGCGGTGCGGGGCCATCATCGTCTGCTGGCCGAGCACGCGCCAGCGCACGCCCGCCTGACTCGAGGCCTGCATGGCCTCGAGCAGCCAGGCGCGCTGTTCGAGGCCCAGCATGCTGCGCTCGGGATCGAAGCTCTCGGTGCCCCTCACCGAGGTGTCGGTCTCCGCCGCGTTGCGCTGTAGCCGCGTGTCGAGCATGAACAGGTCGACCAGATCGCCGAACGGCAGCTGCCGCCAGATCCGCAGAGGATCGGCCGCATCGGGCAGGCGGATGGGCAGCCATTCCTCGTAGGCGCGCGCCGCGGCCTGCTTGCGCGTCGGCCAGTCGCCCTCGGTCTCCGGCTGGTGGTTCGCGGCGCCGTCATGCCAGGAGTTGTTGGCGGACTCGTGGTCATCCCAGACGACGAGCAGCGGATGCTGGCGCGTCATCTCCTGCAGGTCGGCATCGGTTCTGGTCTGCGCATGGCGCCTGCGGTAGTCCGACAGCGTGACGATCTCGTACGGCGGATCGGCCGGACGCAAGGCGTCCGCATAGCCGTTCTCGTAGAAGTAGTCGCCGACATGAATCACCGCGTCGAGGTCGCGGCGCGCGAGCACCTTGTAGGCGTTGAAGTAACCGGTCGAGTAGTTCGAGCAGCTCACCAGCGCCAAACGCAGCCGCTCCGGCGAAGCCTCCGGCGCGGTACGTGTGCGCCCGACCGGCGATGCCGCCTCGCCGCTGGTGAAGCGGTAGTAGTACGTCGTGCCGGGCGTAAGGCCCGTCACGTCCACCTTGAACGTGAAGTCGCGCGCGGCCGTCGCCGTGCGCGGCTGCGAGGGATCGACGCCGTCACCGCTGCTGCGGACGTGGTTCGTGAGCTCGCGGTCGGTGGCGACGACCCATTCGACCGGGGTGTCCGCGGTGACGCCCGAGACGCGCGTCCACAGGATCACGCGATCGGCGAGCGGATCGCCGGAGGCGACGCCGTGGAGGAACTGCGCCGGCTGCCCGCCGGACGGCGGTGGCGGCGGCGGTTGCGCGCCCAGGCCCGCACCCGAATCGCCGCCGCAGGCATCCAAAAGCGGCAGCGCGCCGGCAGCGGCGAGACCACGGAGAACGTCACGGCGCCGCAGCGCGCCCGCGCGCGCCGGACGCCGCAGGCGGATGCGGCGGCTCATGCAGGAACTCCCGTCGTTGCGCCCCGGGTTTAGCGGCGCGATGTTGCGCGCCGATGACGTGGGCGGCGCTGCCGTCTTGCTGCAACAGCAGAATGCCGCCGCACACGGCCGGATGCTGTTGCGAAATCGCCGGCCGGGTGGCCGGATACCTGGACGCTCTCACCCATGCGCGAACCGATCTGAGGCACCGGACGACACCGGAAGCCTTCTGCCTGAACTGCCCGGAGGCCCGCTTCTGCGACCCGGGTGGCATCAGCGCGCTGCGCGGGATAACCTTCCGTGACGACCGGTCGGAGCTGATGCCGACGAGCGTCGTCGAGGCATTGCAGAGGTACCCCGACGTGGAAATCAGGGATGGTCGGGGCAAACCGACTCACGCCGCACCGACGCCCACAACCAGCACGCCGTTCGAGGCGCCCGCCGCAGGCGTCCACGAAACGGAAGGGGCACGAAGCTGCATCGGCGTGTCGACATCGGGATCAGCAAGGGCGTCGCCACGTCCCCATGAGCCTGCGGCGCGGGCGCGAGGCGTTGGATCGCGCACCGCCTCAAGCTCAGGAGAATCCGTCATCTTCAGGTATGCAGGCACATGAGCGAGCAAGAACTGGAAAAAGATGAAGACGTCGCGGTTGCGACCACGCATTCCGTGCCCCGCCGCCGGCTGCGGCGCTTGCTGCTGCTGGCCGGCCCGCTCGTCGTCGCGCTCGTCGGCGGTTACTTCTATGTGACGGGCGGCCGCTACGTCAGCACCGAGAACGCCTACGTGCAGGCCGACAAGGTGATGATCGCCGCGGAAGTCACCGGGCTGATCGCCGAGGTGGCGGTGCGCGAGAACCAGCGCGTGACCATGGGGCACGTCTTGTTCCGCATCGATGACCGGCCCTATCGCATCGCGCTCGCCGAGGCCCGCGCCCGGCTCGCCGACGTGCGCGACGAAATCGCGAGCCTGAAAGCGAGCTACCGCCAGAGGCAGGAGGAGTTGGCGCTCGCTCAGGCCGACCTCGTCTTCTTCGAGAAGGAGTTCCAGCGGCAGTCCAGGCTGCTCGCCACCAGCACCATCTCCCGCGCCCGGTTCGACGCTGCCCGCCACGACCTCGACACGGCGCGGCAGCGCATCCGGATCACGGAGCAGGAGATGGCGCAGATCCGCGCGCAGCTCGCCGGCGATCCGGACATCGCGGTGGAAAGCCACCCACGGTATCTCAGCGCGCAGGCAGCCATCGAGCGGGCCGCCCTCGATCTCGAACGCACGGTCGTGCGTGCGCCCTTCGCCGGCGTCGCCAGCAACACGCCGCAGGTCGGTCAGCAAGTGATCGGCAACGGTCCGCTGAGCAGCCCGGTGATGAGCCTGGTCGCCGATGCCGGGGTCTGGATCGAAGCCAACTTCAAGGAAACCGACCTGACCTACGTGCATCCGGGCCAGCCGGTGACGATCCACGTGGACACCTATCCCGATCATGACTGGCAGGGAACCGTGGAAAGCCTTAGCCAGGCAACCGGCGCCGAGTTCGCGGTCATTCCCCCGCAGAATGCCACCGGCAACTGGGTCAAGGTGGGCCAGCGCATCCCCGTGCGCATCGCGGTCGGCACGAGCGCTGGCGATCCGGCGCTGCGGGTCGGCATGAGCACCACGGTCGAAATCGACACCGGACATCGCCGACCCCTGCCCGGCTTCACGCAGACCGCGCTGTCCTGGCTCGGAGTCTCGCGCACGGTCGCCGCCGAAACGCAAGCGCTCCGATGACGGCGGCGGTCGACAGCACGCCGCTCCAGCGCGGCCTGATCACCGTCTCCATCATGCTGGCGACGATCATGCAGACGCTGGACACCACCATCGCCAACGTGGCGCTGCCGCACATGCAGGGCAGCATGTCGGCGACGCAGGACCAGATCTCCTGGGTCCTGACCTCCTACATCGTGGCCGCCGCGATCATGACCCCGCCGACCGGCGTGCTGGCCGCGCGCCTGGGGCGCAAGCGGCTGTTCGCGATCATGGTGGCCGGCTTCACCGTCGCGTCCATGCTGTGCGGCGCGGCGACGTCGCTGGCGGAGATGGTGTTCTACCGCCTGCTGCAGGGCGCCTTCGGGGCCGGGCTCGTGCCGCTGTCGCAGGCCGTGCTGCTCGACACCTACCCGCGTGAGAAGCATGGCTCGGCCATGGCCATGTGGGGCGTCGGTGTCATGGTGGGACCGATACTCGGCCCGACGCTCGGCGGCTATCTGACCGAGAGCTACAACTGGCGCTGGGTGTTCTACATCAACCTGCCCTTCGGCATCCTGGCGCTCCTGGGTATCCTCGCCTTCGTGCCGGAGACGGCGCGTGAGCGCCGCCGCTTCGATTTCTTCGGCTTCGCGCTCCTGAGTCTCGCCATCGGGGCCTTGCAGATGATGCTCGACCGGGGCGAGTCCGAGGACTGGTTCGCCTCGCCCGAGATCGTGTCCGAGGCGGTGCTCGCGGGGCTCTTCCTCTATATGTTCGTGGTACACATGTTCACGGCGCGCACGCCCTTCCTCGAACCCGGCCTGTTCAAGGATCGCAACCTCGCTGTCGGGCTGGTCCTCATCTTCGTGGTCGGCGTGGTTCTGCTCGCCACGCTCGCCCTGCTGCCGCCCTTTCTGCAGAATCTGATGGGCTTCCCGGTGTTGACCACGGGCTTGGTGCTCGCGCCGCGCGGCGTCGGCACCATGATCGCCATGCTCCTGGTCGGCAGGCTGTTCGGCAAGGTGGACATCCGCGTGCTGATCCTGCTCGGAATCGGCCTGATGGCGCTTTCCCTCCGGGAGATGTCCGGCTTCACCACCGACGTGCCAGTCTCGACCATCGTCCGGACCGGCGTCATTCAGGGGCTCGGCCTCGGCTTCATCTTCGTGCCGGTCAGCACCGTGGCCTTCTCGACCCTTGCCCCGCATTACCGCAACGAGGGCACGGCCATCTTCAGCCTGATGCGCAACATCGGCAGCAGCGTCGGCATCTCGATCGTCGTCACGCTGCTCGCCCACAACACCCAGGTCAACCATGCCGACATCGCGAGCATCATGACCCCGTTCCGCGCCGGGCTGCAGTCGCCGTGGCTGCCGCAGGTCTGGAACTGGCACACGACAGCGGGGGTGGTGGCACTCAACGGCGAAGCGACGCGGCAGGCGGCGACCATCGCCTATCTCAACGACTTCATCTTCATGATGTGGGTAACGCTGCTGTGCGCACCGCTGCTGCTGCTGCTGCGAAAGTCGCGGGCGGCCGCCACCGTGGATCCGGCCGCAGTGGACTGAGCGTGAAGGAACCCCATTTGGCGGGCTACTGCTGGACGCCGGTCCTGCGGCTGCGCGCTGGAATTGCGCCGGACGCCAAAAAGACCCGGTTTCATTTGCCGATACAGAAGCGCGAGAAGATCGCGCCGAGCAGATCGTCGCTGGACATGCGCCCGGTGATCTCGCCCAGCGCGTCGTGCGCCAGCCGCAGCTCTTCGGCGGCGAGCTCGGGGTTGGCCTGCTCGCGCAGGCGCTGCTCGGCGTCGCAGACGAAGGCGAGCGTGCGACGCAGTGCGTCGAGATGACGCTGACGCGCGGAGAAGACGCCTTCGTGCACGTCGCCCAGGCCGGCGACGCGGCGCAGTTCGTGCAGCAGCAGATCGATGCCGGCGCCGGTGGCGGCGGAGAGGAGCAGGTGCACGCGGCCGTCCTGTTCCCAGCGCGCCGGAGCACGCTCGGTGCGATCGGCCTTGTTGTGGATCACGAGCGCCGGCAGCGCGGCGGGCAGTCCGGCGAGCAGGGCCGCATCGTCGGCGGTTACGCCGGCCGGGGCCTCGACGATGAACAGCGCGGCTTCGGCCTGCGCCAGCGCGGCACGCGCGCGGCGCAGGCCTTCACGCTCGACCGGATCGTCGGACTCGCGCAGGCCGGCGGTGTCGACGAGTGTCAGTGGCAGGCCGTCGAGATCGAGATGTTCGCGCAGCAGGTCGCGCGTCGTGCCGGGGATGTCGCTGACGATCGCGACCTCGGCGCCGGCGAGCCGATTGAGCAGTGTCGACTTGCCGACGTTGGGCCGGCCGCTCAGGGCAACCGTGAGTCCGTCGCGCAGGCGCCGCCCGCGGCCGGCTTCGGCGAGCAGCCGCTGCAGCTGCGCGCGCAGCGCGGCGACGCGCGCCTGCAGTGTGCTGTCGGCCAGCCAGTCGACGTCTTCGTCGGCGAAATCGAGCGCGCCTTCGACGTAGACGCGCAGCGCCGTCAGCGCCTCGGCCAGCGCCTGCACGCGGCCGGACAGCGCACCGGCGAGCGAGCGCAGCGCCGCACGCGCGGCGTCGCGCGTGGTGGCGTCGATCAGATCGGCGATCGCCTCGGCCTGCGCGAGATCGAGGCGGCCGTTGACGAAGGCGCGCTCGGAGAACTCGCCGGGCCGCGCGATGCGAGCACCAGCCGTGCAGGCTGCGGCGACGAGGGCCTGCAGCACGACCGGCCCGCCGTGGCCCTGCAGCTCGACGACGTCTTCGCCGGTGAACGAGGCCGGCGCGGCGAAGTACAGCACCAACCCCTGGTCGATCGCCTCGCCGCCGGCATCGCGGAATTGACGCAGGGCGACCGTGCGTGCCGGCGGCAGGTCGCCGCACAGCGCGCGGGCGACCTCGGTTGCGCGTGGGCCGGACAGGCGCACCACGCCGATCGCACCGCGCCCGGGCGGAGTCGCGACGGCGACGATGGTGTCATCCGCCTCAGGCCTCACGCCTCACGCCTCACGCCGTTACCTCTTTGCAGCGCGCGCCGCTTCCTCGCGCCCGAGCTTGCGCGTGATGTACCACTGCTGCGCGATGCCGATCAGGTTCGAAGTGAACCAGTACAGCACCAGGCCCGACTGAAAGAACGCGAAGAAGGCCGTGAGCATGATCGGCATGATGTTCATGATCTTCTGCTGCATCGGGTCCATGACCTGCTGGCCCGAGAGCTTCTGCTGGACGAACATCGACACACCGAACAGCACCGGCAACACGTAGTACGGGTCGGGTGAGGTCAGGTCCTGCAGCCACAGCGCGAACGGCGCCTGGCGCAGCTCCACCGATTCGAGCAGCACCCAATACAACGCGATGAACACCGGGAACTGCACCAGGAGCGGCCAGCACCCGGCGAGCGGGTTGAAGCCCTCCTTCTTGTACAGGTCCATCATCGCCTTCTGCATGCGCTCGCGATCGTCGCCGTAGCGCTCGCGGATGTCCTGGATCCGGGGCGCGAACTTCTTCATCTTCGCCATCGAGCGGTACTGCGCTTCCGAGAGCTTGTACATCGCCGCCTTGACCAGCAGCGTCAGCAGAATGATCGCCACACCCCAGTTGCCGGTGAGCTTGTGGAATAGCGACAGCAGCCAGAACAGCGGCTCGGAGATCGGCGAAAGAATTCCGTAGTCCAGCGTCAGATTGAAGCCCGGCGCGATGTCGCCGACACGGTCCTGCAGCTTGGGGCCGGCGTAGAGCGGTGTCGTGAAGCGCGCGCTCTGGCCGGGCGCGACGCGCTGCGAGGCGCCGACGTACTGCGCCATGTAGCCGCGACCGCTCGCCGGTTTCGCGCTGTAGGTCGCGAGCTGGTCCTGCGGTGGCAGGATCGCAACGACGAAGTAGTGCTGCAGCATCGCGATCCAGCCGCCGGTCTGGCGCGTCTCGAACGCGTCTTCGGCCAGATCGTCGAGTGCGGTCTTCTGAAAGCGGTAGCCGCCGCCTTCCTTCTGCTCGTAGAAGCCGACGCCGGTGAACGTCGCGACGAACGGCGGCTCGTCGCCGGCCTTGAACGGCGTGCGCACGAGGCGCGCGTAGGGGCTCGCGACCAGCTCGCGCTCGCTGCCGTTGATCAGCTCGTGAATCAGCTCGATGCGGTAGCGGCCGCGCTCGAAGCGGTAGATCTTGCGTGCGCTGTAGCCCGCGGGATCCTGGTATTCGAGCACCACATCGAGCGTCTGTGCGCCTTCGGCGAGGCGGTAGCTGTTCTGCGCGGCGCCAAAGCGCGTGTGGTGCGTCACCAGTGGCGCATCCGCGCCGGCCAGACCGCTCTGCACGATGAACAGGCGCGTGCCGCGGTCGTCGAGCAGCGCCATCGGCGCGTCCGGCTGGTCCTTCGACACCGCGTAGTCTTTCAGCAGCAGCCGGCGCAACTCGCCGCCGTCGAGCGAGATCTCCGCGCGCAGCACGTCGGTATCGACGGTGACGCTTGCGCCGGCAGCCGCTGGCTCTGCGGCACCGGGTGCGGCGACCTGAGCCCCGGGAACGTCGGCCGGCGCCGCCTGCGGAATCGCGTCATCGTCCGCCGGCGCGAGGGTCTCGGCGGGTGGCGTGTCGGCAGGCCGCGCGTAGTCCTGCTGCCAAGCCTGGTACATGAAGAACAGCACGACGCCGAGCAGCGCGATGAGTATGAAGCGGCGGTTTTCCATGAGTCAGGCGGTTGGATGGTCGCTGCAGCCGCTGTGCGGCGCGTCGGGGACGGGATCGTAACCGCCCGGATCGAGCGGATGACAGCGCAGCACGCGGCGCAGTGCGAGCCAGCCGCCCCGGCCGGGGCCGTGGCGGCGGATCGCTTCGACGGCGTAGTGCGAGCAGCTCGGGTAGAACCGGCAACGCGGCCCGAGCAGCGGGCTGATCAGGATTTGGTAGGCGCGGACGAGGCCGACGAGCGCAGCGACGGCGCCGCGGCGAGCCGCCGCCACAAGCGCTGCAGGCAGCGATCGAGCTCGTCGGTGCTGAGCGTCGCGCAGCCCGGCCGCGCGAGGATCACGATGTCCAGCGGCGGCAGCTGCGCCTGCTGCTCGCGGAAGCTTTCGCGGATCTTGCGCTTGATGCGGTTGCGCTGCGTGGACAGCGGTACCGCCTTCTTGGCGATCGCCAGCCCCAGACGCGGATGGCCGATCGCATTGCCTGCACTGACCGCGCTCAGCCAACGCTCGCTGTGGCGAGCCCCGTGTTTGAACGTCGTCTCGAACTCGCCGGGCTTGAGCAGGCGGGCGCGCCGCGCGAAGCGCGCCATGGCTCACTTAAGGGCCTCGTTACGGAACGAGACGCTTGCGGCCCTTGGCGCGGCGCCGCGACAGCACCAGGCGGCCGCCGGGGGTCGCCATGCGGGCGCGGAATCCGTGCGTGCGCTTGCGGCGCAGCTTCTTGGGCTGATAAGTGCGCTTTGTGGCCATGACATCACCCGCTCGGCTCGACGAATGTTGGAAAAAAGGGCGCGGAGTGTAGCGGCTGGCCGTATTGCGTTCAAGCTTGGGCGAAGTCCACCTGTGGATAACTGGGACCCGACGTTTTAGACTGGCCGGCCGGCGCGCTCACGGCGCGCCATTGATTTATTCGACGATAGCTCATGCATCAACAGGATCTCTGGGCGCAGTCGGTGCGCTGGCTGGAAGGCGAGCTGCCGGACAAGGACATCAACACCTGGCTGCGGCCGCTACACGCGATTGCCTCGGACGGACGGCTGCTGCTGCTCGCGCCCAACCGGCTGGTGATGGAGCGCGTGCGCGAAAGCTATCTCAAGCAGATCGAGCGCGCACTGCGCGGCGTGGCCGGCAGCGGCGGCGCGCCGGTCGTCGAGCTCGGCGTCGGCTCGGCCGAGACGCGCAACAACAGCGCGCATGCGGCGGCGGCGCACGACGAGCCGCAGGTGCCGGGCGTTTCGGGGAAGCTCAATCCCGACTACAGTTTCGTCAACTTCATCGAAGGCAAATCCAATGCGCACGCACGCGCCGCGGCGCAGCACGTCGTCGAGACACCGGGCACGACCTACAACCCGCTGCTGATCTACGGCAGCTCGGGCCTGGGCAAGACCCATTTGATGCACGCGGTCGGCAACGCGATCGTCGGCCGCAACCTGGGCGCGCGTGTCGTCTACATGGGCGCCGAGCAGTGGATGAACCACTTCACCGCGGCGATCCGCCACGGCCGCACCGAGGAGTTCAAGAATCTGTACCGCTCGGTCGATGCGCTGTTGATCGACGACATCCACTTCTTTGCGCACAAGGAGCGCACGCAGGAGGAGTTCTTCCATACGTTCAATGCGCTGATCGACGCGCGCAAGCAGATCGTGCTGACCTCGGACCGCTACCCCAAGGAAGTCGACGGCATCGACGAGCGCCTGAAGTCGCGCTTCACCTGGGGACTGTCGGTCGCGATCGAGCCGCCGGATCTGGAAACGCGCATGGCGATCCTGATGGCCAAGGCCGAGGCCAACCACGTGCAGCTGCCCAAGGAGGTCGCGCTGTTCGTCGCGCAGCGCGTGCGCTCCAATGTGCGCGAGCTCGAAGGCGCGCTGCTGCGCTTGACGGCGAGCTCAAGGCTGCGCGGCGAGCCGCTGACGGTGGAGTTCGCGCGCACCACGCTCAAGGATCTGCTCGCGGCCTACGAGCGCCTGGTCACGATCGACAACATCAAGCGCACCGTCGCCGGCTACTACAACATCCGCGTCGGCGACCTGAACTCGCCGCGACGCACGCGCTCGCTGGCACGGCCGCGGCAGATCGCGATGTGCCTGGCCAAGGAGCTGACGCAGCATAGCCTGCCGGAGATCGGCGAGGCCTTCGGCAAGGATCACACGACGGTGCTGCATGCCTGCCGCAAGATCGCGGCGCTGCGCGAAGATGACGTCAAGATCCGCGAAGATTATGAGAATCTGCAGCGGCAGCTCGGCGCTTGAAAGCCTGTGGACCGAGGGCCGTTCCGGGCTGTGAATTCGGTGTGCAGCAGGCTGTGGATAGAATCGGCGCAGAGCTTATGCACAGCCGCCGCGGTCCACCGCACACCGCATGGCGGAGCGGATTGTTAGAGCTAACGTGCTGATAGTGTTTGTGTTTTTAGGGGTTATCCAAGGACGGCGGCGCAGCCTATTGCTGCTAAGTCGTTACACATGTCTTTAAAGCATCTGGTGAGGCCATGAAACTGCAAGTGGGGAGAAACGAGCTGCTTTCTGCATTGTCTGCAGTCATCGGCGTGATCGAGCGCCGGCAGACCTTGCCGGTGCTGTCGAACTTCCTCATCGAGCTCAAGGACGACGAGCTGATCGTCAGCGGCACCGATCTCGAAATCGAGCTCGAGGCACGCGCTCGCGTGCAGAACTTGACGCCGGGACGCGCGACCGTGCCGGCACGCAAGCTGTTCGACATCTGTCGAGGCTTGCCCGAAGGCGCGGAGATCGCGCTCGACGTTGGCGCCGAGAAGGCGCAGCTCAAGTCCGGGCGCAGCCGCTACTCGCTGGCCTGCCTGCGCGCCGAGGAGTTTCCGGCGATGGGGCGCGTCGCGGAGGGGCGCGCGCTGACGCTGCCGCGGCGCCAGCTCAAGGCGGTGATCGAGAAGACGCAGTTCGCGATGGCGCAGCAGGACGTGCGCTACTACCTCAACGGCATGCTGCTCGAAGTCGGGCGCGAGCGGCTGCGGGCGGTGGCGACCGATGGCCACCGGCTGGCGCTGAGCGAAGCCGCGCTACCGGGCGAACCCGGCGAGCTGCTCCAGGTCATCGTGCCGCGCAAGGCGGTGCTCGAGCTGCAGCGCCTGCTCGATGGCAGCGACGAGCCGGTGCAGCTCAGGTTCGGCACCAATCAGATCGAAGTCGATCTCGATGTCGTGCGCATGACCTCGAAGCTGATCGACGGACGGTTTCCGGATTACGAGCGTGTGGTGCCGGAGTCCGGCGACAAGCGGCTCGAAGCCGATCGCGAGACGATGCGGCGCGCGCTGGCACGTACGGCGATCCTGTCGAACGAGAAGTTCCGCGGCGTGCGCCTGACGCTGGAAGGCAACAAGCTGACGCTGCAGACGCACAATCCGGAGCACGAGGAAGCCGAGGAAGACCTGGAGGTCGCATACGACGGTGCGGGACTGGAGATCGGCTTCAACGTGAATTACCTGCTCGACGCGCTCGGCGCCCTGGAGGACGAGCGCTTCGTCATGGAGCTGAAGAACGCGGACTCGAGCGGCCTGATCCGCGGCGCCGGCGACAGCGCCAGCAAGTACGTCGTGATGCCGATGCGGCTCTAGACCGCGGTATCCTGCGCCGGAGGGTGAACGCGACTCCCGACCGGCGCGGCGCCACACTCTGCGCGATGTACCTACGACAGCTGAAGGCCGAGAACTTCCGGCTGTTACGAACGCTGGACCTGCAGCCGGACCAGCGGCTCAATCTGTTCCTCGGCGCGAACGCGGCCGGCAAGACCAGCCTGCTGGAGGCGGTCTACACGCTGGCGCGCGGCAAGTCGTTCCGCGGCGGTACGGCGGCCGAGCTGGCGGGACCGGCGGGTCGCCGCTGGCTGCTGTTCGGACGGGTGCTGGCGGGCGACGGCGCGCGCGCCCACCATCTCGGCCTGCGCTGGGCAGACGGCAGCAGCGAGATCCGCGTCGACGGCCGCGCCGCGACGAGCCTGAGTCTGCTGCAGAGTCTGCCGGTACAGATTCTCGAGCCGGGCACGCACCGCATGTTGCAGGACGGACCGGCCTACCGGCGCAGCTTCCTCGATTGGGGCGTGTTCCACGTGGAACCTTCGTTCATGGCGGTGTGGCAACGCTACCGGCGTGCGCTGCGGCAGCGCAACCAGGCGCTGCGCACTCGGGGGGGTGAGCGCGAGCTGGCTGCGTGGGAGCCCGAACTCGCAAACGCCGGCGAGGCACTCGATCGCCTGCGCCGGACGCATCTGGAGCGGCTGGCGCCGGCCGTCGACGCGCAGGTGAGCGCCTTGCTCGGCGAGGGGGAGTGGCGCTTCGAGCTTCATCCGGGCTGGATGCGCGGTACGCCGCTGCGCGAGGCCCTGGCGCGCCAGCGCGCCGCGGACCGGCGCCTGGGCACGACGCAGCAGGGTCCGCACCGTGCCGAGCTGAGACTGCGCGCCGGCGGGCATGCGGTGAAGCACCGCATCAGCCGCGGCCAGCAGAAGCTGCTGATCGGCGCGCTGGTGCTGGCGCAGAGCGAGGAGATCGGCCGCGTGACCGGCGCACACCCGGTGCTGCTGATCGACGACTTCGGCGCCGAGCTCGCCGAGCGCTACCAGAGCGCCCTGCTGTCGGCGCTGCGGCGTTATCCGGGCCAGCTGTTCATGACCGCGTTCGAGCGCAGCGGGGCGCTCGCGCAGGAGCTTCCCGGTCGGGTGTTCCACGTGGAACAGGGAGCGCTGCGAGAGCTGTAGGCCGCCCGCTCGACACCCGGCTGTTGCGGGCCCGATAGCCGCGCACGCAAACCGGACGGGTCATGCAGCCACAGGTGATAAAATCTCCTATTCACCTGGTTTTCCCGATCATGACCCCGAATCCGAACGCGGCGCAGTTGCCGGCCGACTACGACGAATCCAGCATTCAACAGCTCGAGGGGCTCGAAGCCGTTCGCAAGCGGCCGGGGATGTACATCGGCGACACCTCCGACGGCACCGGCCTGCACCACATGGTCTTCGAGGTCGTCGACAATGCCGTCGACGAAGCACTGGCGGGGCACTGCGACGACATCGTCGTCACGATCCACATCGACAACTCGATCTCGGTCGTCGACAACGGCCGCGGTATTCCGGTCGGCATCAAGTTCGACGACAAGCACGAGCCCAAGCGCTCGGCGGCCGAGATCGTCATGTGCGTCCTGCATGCCGGCGGCAAGTTCAACCAGAACAGCTACAAGGTGTCCGGCGGCCTGCACGGCGTGGGCGTGTCCTGCGTCAACGCGCTGTCGAAGTGGCTGCGGCTGACGATCCGCCGCGACGGCAGGAAGCACTACATCGAGTTCCAGCACGGCGTGCCGGTGGACCGCATCGTCGAAGTGCAGAAGGGTGTCGCGGTGTCGCCGCTCAAGGTGCTGGGCGAAACCGATCTGCGCGGCACCGAGGTGCACTTCCTCGCCGACGAGGCGATCTTCGGCAACATCGAATACCACTACGACATCATCGCCAAGCGCCTGCGCGAGCTGTCGTTCCTCAACAACGGCGTGCGCATCCGCCTGATCGACGAGCGCACCGGCAAGGAGGAGGACTTCGCGTTCGCCGGCGGCGTCAAAGGCTTCGTCGACTACATCAACCGCGCCAAGAGCGTGCTGCACCCGACGGTGTTCCATGCCGAGGGTGTCGCACAGATCCTCGTCGGCGGGACGACGGTGCCGGTGACCGTCGAAGTCGCGATGCAATGGAACGATAGCTACGCCGAGCAGGTGCTGTGCTTCACCAACAACATCCCGCAGTCCGACGGCGGCACGCATCTGACCGGACTGCGTGCGGCGATGACGCGGGTCATCAACAAGTACATCGAGGAGCACGACTTCGCCAGGAAGGCCAAGGTCGACATCAGCGGCGACGATATGCGCGAGGGCCTCGCTTGCGTGCTGTCGGTCAAGATGCCGGACCCGAAGTTCTCGTCGCAGACCAAGATGAAGCTGGTCTCGAGCGAGGCGCGGGCGGCGGTCGAAGAGGTCGTCGGCGAGAAGCTCGCCGAGTTCCTGCTCGAAAAGCCCACCGAGGCGCGCACGATCTGCAGCAAGATCGTCGAAGCGGCGATGGCCCGCGAAGCCGCGCGCAAGGCGCGCGAGATGACGCGGCGTAAGGGTGTCATGGACGGCGTGGGCCTGCCGGGCAAGCTCGCCGACTGCCAGGAGAAGGACCCGGCGAAGTGCGAGCTGTTCCTGGTCGAGGGTGATTCGGCCGGCGGCTCGGCAAAGCAGGGCCGCGACCGCCAGTTCCAGGCGATCCTGCCGCTCAAGGGCAAGATCCTCAACGTCGAGCGCGCGCGACTGGAGAAGATGCTCTCGTCGCAGGAAGTCGCA
>JBFMCQ010000026.1:0-43223 GCA_040754295.1 Pseudomonadota bacterium
CCGTCACTTCCGCGGCGCGCGACAGGGTGAAATCGATCTCCAGCGGATCGCCCGCAAACGGTGCGAAGCTGGCGGGGATGCTCGTGCGCGGTGGATTGGAGCGGGCGCCCCCGGTGCTGTTGCGCAGGTCGAGCCGATAGTCCACGCCATCGACCCGGTACTGGAGAACGGCGTAGTAGTCGCCTTCCGCGACGGCTTGCCCGCCCTCCCCGGTGCCATCCCACACGTCGTCGTAGCGGCCGGCCTCGCGCGTGGTCCAGGGCACCAGGGTGCGGATCGTCGTGCCTGCGCGGTTCTCGATGACCAGGCTGACCTCGCTGCGTCCGCTGAGGTTCGTGGTCACGATGACGCTTTCGCCCACGCCGGGGTCGATGGTGTCGGTCGACATCGACAGGCCGAAGGTGGCGCTGGCCTGGACTTCGGCAACGTCCTCGGCCGTTTCTCCGTCAGCGGCCTGCACGCGTACACGCGGGTAGTAGGTGCCGGGCGCGGGGTAGACATGGCTGGCCGTGCTCGATGCGCCGATCTGGTCGTAGACGCCGTCGCCTTCGAAGTCGAAAGCGTATTCGTCGATCGAGAGTCCTTCGGGGTCGGTTGCCGAGGCCGTGAAACTGACCGTCAGCGGCACGTTG
Source organism: Pseudomonadota bacterium (assembly GCA_040754295.1). Classification (GTDB taxonomy): domain Bacteria; phylum Pseudomonadota; class Gammaproteobacteria; order Nevskiales; family Nevskiaceae; genus Solimonas. The sequence goes on from JBFMCQ010000026.1 coordinate 633, forward strand.
CCGCTGCTTTGCGCCGGCGTCAGCGTGACGGACGGCGCGCCCGGCGAGGCGACGCGCACTTCGATCGAGGGTACCGCGACGACCGAGCTGGCGCCGAGGGTGTCGGTCACGCGCAGCTGCGGCTGGAACGTCCCTGCGGTTTCGTAGGTATGGCTGGCGGCCGACGACGCTGCCGAAGTGTCGTAAACACCGTCGCCTTCGAAATCCCATTCGTAACTGGCGACGCCCTCGTGGTCGCTCGCCGTCGCGCTGAAGCTGACGGCGAGCGGCGCGGGGCCGTTGGACGGATTGGCGCTGGCTGAAATCTGCGGCGGAGCGTTGAGGACCTCGATGGTGACCGTCGCCTCGACGACCCGGTCCGTGCTGTCGGTGACGCGCAGCAGGGCCTCGTAGGTCCCCGGTGTGTTGTAGGTCCAAGTCTGATTGTTGCCGATGGTGTCGCTGCGATCGATGACGCCGTCGCTCTGGAAGTCCCACTGGTAAAGCTCGATCGCCGTGCCGGACGTCGTTTCGGGCACGAAAATCACCGTCAGCGGTGCCGGACCGCTCTGCGGCGAAGCTCGCGGATAGGCCGCAGTTTCTGCCTGGACCAGGTAATAAAAGCTGGCGCTGCCGCGATTGCCGAAAACATCGGCGGCCTCGATCATGACGTCCAGCGTACCGACCGGCCAGGCGCCCTCGGGAGTGACGGTCAGCACGCCATCGTCGAAGCTTGCCCACGTGCTGCGATCGGCGCCGTTCACGACGACCTTGATCGAGGCAGGGTCGACCCCGATGGGATCATCGATGCGATAGCTCAGCGAGCTTCCGGACGAACTCAGCGTTCCACCGTTTGGTGGGGACTCCGCGGCAATGACCGGCGGAGCGGCATCCGGCATCTCCGCCAGACGGCGGAAGACGCGCACGCCGGATACTTCGCTGGCGTCGATCGATTGCAGCACTTCGCCGGCGAGATCGAAGTTGATGGCGCGCTTGCCGGATGCGATCCAGGCGCTGCCGTCCCGCGGTTGCGCGATCAGGTCGGCGGTGACCTCCAGTAGCCCCGACCAGGGCTGCGTGGAAAAGTCCTCGGCTCCCGTCGCGTCGAGATGAACGAGCCGCTTCGGAGCCGCGAGCCAGGCGCCGCCCGAACCGTCCGCCGCGACGTGGACGAACCCCGCATCGACCGGAATGACGTCGACGGCATCGCCGTTCTCATCAAACCGCCGCAGTTCGGTCCCGTCGAGCACCCATAGCTGATTGCGGGCGACGTCCCAGGAAAGGTCACGCGCGCCCAACAAACCCAGCGGCGCCAACTCGAGGGTAAAGGCGAGGCTGCCGTCGGCATCGAGTGCGTAGAGCGCGGCGCCGTCGGTGGCCCACAGCCGGGAACGCGCGGCGTCCAGCGCGAGGGCCCGGAACGCCGGCAGCGACGGCGAGAATTCATCACGTACGCTGCCGTCCAGACCCAGGCGCAACAGCCGGTTGCCGATCGCCAGCCACACATTGCCGGCGCGGCCGTCGACGAGCAGCGCTTCCGGCTTCAGCGTGAGATTGAGGCCTGGCAGGTCAACGGCGAGCCGCTGTTCGCCGTCGAAGCCGTACGAGGAAAGGCGGCCGCCCGGCGAGTACGCCCAGACGGTCGAGGCCGAGGCATCGGTGGCCGCGGCGTCGGCACCGCGCGAAATCGGGATCTCGCGTAGCACTTGCCCTTCGCTGACCGCGAGCAGCCCGCGCGAATCAGCGATCCAGAGTGCATGCCGCTCGTCCTGTGCGAAAGCGGCTTCACCGCCAAGCACGAACAGCAACGCGAAACACGCACAAAGCCAACGGCCAGGCCCCATCCCGAATACTGCTGCCATTGCCGACTCTCCCTCTGGCACGCACCGAGCGCGCCCGCCGATAAGCCATGCCCCGATTGTCCATCACCGAAGTGGGCTTGCAGGCGCTATTCGCTATCATGCATTTCAGCACTCGCGGATGACAGAAAAGTGTCGCCACGAGGACGTCTCACCGACAGCCGGGCTCCGCAGTGACCGGCTACGGTGCCGCCTGGAGGACGATGCTTTTGACCGCAACCAAGCCGTCCAAGGTGGAAAGGTTGACGGTGAGGACCTTGCGTCCCTCACCCAGCTGCCGCGGATGCAGTTGCCACGTCAACGGCAGGTAGCCGCGCTCTTCCTCGGCGACGAAGTCGCCATCAAGGAAAAAACCGACTTCGTAAGAGCTTGTTTCCAACAGGCGGCGGTCGGCGACATCGGGAACGTCGACGCGCAGGCTCAGCGGTTCTCGGACAAGGAATGCCCCATCGGCCGTTTTGGGAGGATTACCGATCGTCGTGACTTCGATTCTCGGTACGCGATACCGCTCGACGGCGCTGTAGTAGTAGCGCGAAAGGCGTTCGCCGTTGCGCTCGAGCACCGCAGGGACGGCCTTGTCACCCAGCTCCTCGCCGCGGGCTTTCGCGTACTCGACATAGCTGAGCGCCGCATTTCCGACCGTGATGATGCTGCGGGCCGGAAGCGCGAACGCCGTGACCAGCACACGCCCACGCGGGTCGTCGAGCACGCGCATCAGGCCATCCGCATCATAGCCGTCCCAGCGCTCGACCACCGCGCCGGCCGGCCGCGGCGCCCACTCGGCAATCGAGCGCATCATGGCGCCGCCACCGATGCCGGCACGCACCAGCACGCGCGCCGGCCGCGACAAGCGGTAGCGGATCGCGCCGGTGCCGGCGTCGACGGATGACTTGACGTCATCCAGCGTCTCTCCTCCGCTGTAGGTCCGCGGGTCGTCCACGATGCGTTCGCCACCGGCCGCAGTCGCGACCAGGACCGGCACGTAAGCTTCGTCGGGCACGAGGACGCCATGATCGTCCCGCCCATCCCAGCGCAGTTCGTGATCACCAGCCGGCAGTTCGCCGCTCGACTCGAGCACGCGAAGCCGCGCGCCGTCGCTGCTATAGATCTCCACGGAAACGGTTGCGGGAGCTTCGAGACGGAACGGCAGGCTCAAGGCATTTCCCGCCGTCGGCCGGAATTCGGTCACGCCCCGTTCGAGCCAGTGGGCGCCTGCTGCGACAGCGCTTTGCGAGACGAGCAACAGGACCGCGGCAATTCGCAGGGAAGCAAACACCTTCATTGGGGTTTCTCCGCATTGATCGCGATCTTGAGGTCGCGGACGTCCTTGGCCGGAACTCCGATATCGACCGGGCCGATCCGGCCGCCCGGATCGCGTCGAAACAGTCGCCCACCGGTCGTGCCCCGGCGTATGAAGTAAACGGTGTTGTCCGAGGCGACGGCCGGTGCGACATCGTTGTGTTCTCCGGCCGTCAGCCGTTCGAGTGCACCGGTCTCGGCGTCTGCGCGCCACAGATGAAACCAGCCATCCGCATCGGACGAGAAATAGACCCAGCGCCCGTCCGGGGAAGCCACCGGCTCGCGGCTCATGGCATTCGTTCGTACCAGCTGCATGACCTGCCGGGAGACCAGATGCATGCGCCATATTTCCGCGATCGGACGGCCGCAGGCGACGACGCAGTGCACGTTCGAGTAGTACAGGAACCCGTCTGCCGACACCGAGGGCTCAAACTGCGCGGATCGCTGCGTCAGCAAGGGAGCCGGGCTCGCCGATCCGAGCCGATAGAGATCCGTGTCGACGCTGGCACCTTGCTTCAAACCGACCGCAATCCAGCTGTCCGGCAGGTGGGCGCTCCCAGGATTCAGCTGCGTGTAGGCGAGTTCGTCCGTCGGGTTTGCAAGCACGACATCGCGCCCCGTCGCCAGATCGATCTCGCGGACGGCGCCGTCCGCCGCCACGTAGGCGACGCGACGGCGGCCGGGGTCGTAGGCCGGCGTCCGCGGCTCCGAAGCGGTCAACACGTGCCGCAATCTCCTTCCAATCGGCTCGACAACGTACAGGCGCCATTCGCCTTCAACGTTGGCGACGAACGAAGTGCCTTGCGGCAACACGCCCTGCGCGAAGCCGACCGCCGGCACCAACGTCAAGCACAGCGCAACGGCGACGGCTCTCATTCGGCCCCCTGCAGCGCCGAGCACTGACGGTCCAGCCATTCGAATACCGGGCCCACATCCACCGGTCCGCTCTGGCCCTGTGGCAGCCTGGCGACCAGCCCGGCTTCGAACGCTTCCGCTTGCGGCACCGCCGCCTTGGACCACTTTCCAATTTCTATCACGCGCACCCATTCCACGATCGGTCCGAGACAGGGTTGGGCAACGCGGTGAATGCGAACAACCGCCTCCGTCGCCGTCTCGCGAGCGCTGCGCCGGTAGCGCGCATCGGGAGTATCGAGCGCCTCCACAGCCTGGAGTCGCGTACCACGAGGGTACGACTCGAACCGCAGGTTCGGATCGACGAACCTGGCGAGTACCCACGCGGCGACCGCTGTGTCCGGTTCCCACGGCTCCCATGTTGCAAGACGAGCACCACCGTCGTCGGCGAGCGCGGCAAGGCTACAGCCAGCCGCGAACAAAACGCCGACTAAGCAGCGCCTCAACGGATTCGTCCGAAACCCACGACTTTTAGTAGTAGTCTCCGACATTCGATTCTCGCTACTCCCGCCGTGAGAACAATTTGCGCTATGTTAGCGCCCGGTTTCAAAGTCCCGGGGATTTCCAGTGCGCGGGGGGATCGTCGCAGCCATCGTTCTGTCCGTCCTCAGCGGACTCCATGCTTGCGGGACCGGGCAGAAGCCGGTCGTGGTCTACACATCGCTGGATCGCCATCTGTCCGAGCCCATTCTCGCAGCTTGGGAAGACCGCACCGGCGTCCGACTGCGCGCCGTCTATGACGTCGAAGCCTCGAAGACCGTCGGCCTTGCCAACCGCATCATTGCCGAGCGCGAACGACCGCGCGCTGACGTGTTCTGGAACTCCGAAGTCATCCACACGATAAGACTCCAGCGTGAAGGATTGCTTGCAGTCCTGCCGGACCGTTTGCTTCGACTACGGGCACCTGGCCAGCGCTCTAAACAGGGAGACTGGATCGGCTTCGCGGGCCGGTTGCGCGTGCTGATCGTCAATCATGACCTCGCGAAAACAACACCGAGCAGGCTCGATGACTTCACAGATCCGCGCTGGCGACGGCTCGCGGCTTTCGCAAATCCCGAGTTTGGGACCACTGGCGCACATTTCTCCGCACTTTTCCTGCTCTGGGGAAAAGACCGCTTCCAGGCCTGGGTCCGGGCCATGAAGCGCAACGAGGTATTGATGCTGCCGGGCAACGCGCAGGTTCGCGACTACGTGGCTCGTGGCGGTCTGGCGTTCGGGCTCACGGATAGCGACGACGCGAACGCCGCGATAGAAAGCGGCAAATCGGTTCGCATGGTGCTCCCCGATCAGGGCGCCGGCCGGCAAGGCACTTTGCTGATCCCCAACACGCTGTCCATCCTTGCCGGAGCGCCGAATCCAGACGCGGCGGCCGAATTCCTTGAATATCTGCTTTCTGCAGCGGTCGAGGAGCGGCTCGCAGCGGCGCCGGGGGCGCAGATTCCACTTGGAAGCACGGCGGCGCATCCTCCAAACCTGCCTTCTCTCGACACCATCACGCTGATGTCGGTTGATTTCGAAGCCGTCGCCGACGCCTACGCAGACATGCTCACGGCGTTTCGTGATGCCTGGTCCGACGATGCTGCGGCCGGACACCCGTGATGCCGCAGCGATCGGCGGTCTGATCCTGCTGGCTGCGCTGGCGAGTCCGCTGGCGCTCGAATGGATCCGCGGGAGCCTGCGCACTGATCCGCCGGGTGCAGCGGCCGAGCTGCTGCCCGGCCTGGTTCGCGGCCTTGCTCTATCCGGATTCGCAGCGACGCTCGCCACCGCAGTCGGCGTGAGCTTGGCGCTGTCCCTGTGGAGGCTTCCGCGGCCAACCAAGCGGGCGTTGTGGCTGCTGTGCTTCATACCCATCTTTCTACCGAGCTATCTGCACGCGACCGCATGGCAGTTTCTCCTCGACGGCGGCGGTACTTTCGGCACCGTGCTCGGTGATGCGCGGATATCGCGCTGGTACGTGAACGAGTCCTGGCGCCAAGCCGTGATGATGATGGTTTCCGGAGCCTGGCTATTGCCGATACCGCTATCGCTGACGGGCGCGGCGCTGGAACGGCTCGACTACCGCGCCCAGGAAGCCGCAGTCACCCGGTGGCATCCAGCGATCGCCGCTTTGCGCATCCATGCGCGCGCGTTGTCAGGCCCGATTCTGCTGGCCTGGTGCGTGGCTTTCTCGCTGGCTTTCTCGGACTTTCCGATCCCGGACCTGTTCCAGATCTCGACTTACTCGACCGAGCTGTTCGCGCGAACGTCCGCCGGCAGTACCACAGTCGGTCCGCTGACGACAACGCTTCCGTCGGCAAGCCTGGCCCTGCTGTTGATCCTGTTGACCTGGCGAGCGATGACCGGCCTGGACCTATCTCTCGCCGATGCCCGGACGCAGCCTTGGCCACTGCTTTCCGGGCCTCGGAAGTGGGCGCTTCTGGCGCTCGCCCTTCTGATGACCGCGGTCTTCGTCATTCTGCCCCTTGCAAACCTTGCCTCCGTTGCACAGTCAGGCGCAGAGGTCTACTTCGCGGCGCGAGCGTCTGCGCTGGACAGCCTGAGCAGCCTGTGCCTGAGCCTCACCGTTGCGATCGTGACGACCGGTCTCGCATTTCTGCTGACCAGCCCTTCCTCGAACGACGTCCGGTCGGAGCGCAATGGCCTGCGCTACGTCGCATGGCTTGTTTTCCTGACGCCGACCCCGGTGGTTGGGATGAGCCTGCTGCACTTCTGGAACTCACCGCTTTGGCCGGAACAGGCCATCTCATGGGGGCTGGGGCTCATCAGCGCTGACATACTGCACTGGCTGATCGTCCCGCTGGTTTGCCTGCGACTGGCCCGCAGGCAGCTTCCCGAGGGAGCGACCGACGGCGCATACGCCTCGGGCCTTGGATGGTGGAAAACAGTTCGTCACATCGAGTTGCCGCTCTGTGCGCCGTGGCTCTGGACCAGCATCGCGCTGGTTTTCCTGCTCGTCCTGTCCGAAGCCACGCTCGCGCTCTTTCTGGCGCCCGCAGGGCTGCCCCTATTGCCGGGGCGAATCTACTCCTACATCCACTATGGACCCGACGAGGCGATCGCCGCGATGCTGAGCTGGCAATTGATTCTCAGCCTGTCATGCGTCGCCCTATTCGTGTTCGTCATCGGGCGTCGGCGCCATGAACGCAACGATTGAAGGTCTGCAGCTACAGAACCTCGTGATACACCGTGGCGACTCACTGCTGCTGCGGATGGCGCAGTGCACCATACCGTTCGGGACCGTCGCCCTGATCCGAGGGCCTTCGGGTTGCGGGAAAACCACGCTGCTGCGGGTCATCGCGGGCCTCAACCGCGCAACCGCTGGTTCCCTGCGCTGGCGCGGCCGCTGCTGGGCGGACGACTCGACCTGGACCCCTCCGTGGAAACGCAACATTTCGATGGTATTTCAGGATGGCGCGCTATGGAGTCACCTCAACGTACAAGAGCACCTCGCCCTTGCCGGCGCCCGGCAGAGTGACTCCGGGTTCCAGCGGGAGGTTCTGGAGCGGTTGCAGTTGGCGGACCTGAGGCGCGCAAAACCCAATGAATTGTCGGGTGGACAGCAGCAACGGCTCGGCATAGCCCGCGCCGTCTGTGCGCAGCCGGAACTGCTGCTGCTCGACGAGCCACTGTCGGCAGTCGATGCGTCGTTGCGACAACAGGTGTGGGAGGCCCTGATGGACTGGCGTCGCAGGTTGCGGCAAACCGTACTGATCGTGACGCATGCGCCGGAGCCAATCCAAGCCGGGCTGTACATCGAGTTTCGCGATCGACAATTGCATGTTCGGGGAGACACATGAACCCTAAACGAGTTTTCCGGCGACGGTCCTGGCTACTGTTGATCGTCGCGCCGATCGCCATTGCACTTGCCTTCACGCATCGGCCCCAGGCTATGAGCCATCAGGACGCGGACCAGGCTGTGGTCCCGACGATCACGATAGGCGAAATTGTCAGAATGCAGGAGGCGGGCTTCCGTGTCGTGTTCGTCGACGCGAGAGAAGGGCGGGAATACCAGGAAGGCCACATCCCGGGCGCCCGCAACCTCCCGCTCTGGAAGCTCGCACGCGCTCCTGCATCTGCGCCGATCGACGATCTCGCAGCCGCCGATCTGGTCATACCTTACTGTGCCAAGGACTTTCGCGGATTTGAGGTAGCGCGGGCGCTGCGGGAGCACGGCGTTCCAAACGTCGCCCTTATGGCCGAGCATGGCATCGTCGCATGGACCAGAGCAGGACTTCCGGTCGAACGGGCCGAACCATGACGGAACGCATTCGCCTGACGATCTGGACACTGGCACTATGCTGGCCGCCTTGCACGATGCTGTTGACGACACCCGATCTGTTCGTCCATCTGCGCAGCCCCACACTTCCTGGACAAACCATCTACTACGTTTCGAAGTTCACGGCACTGTACGCCGCGGTTCTGCTTTGGCTGCAGGCAATTGGGGGCCTATTGTCCCGGCGCGAAGCGCAGGCGCTGGTTCTGCCGGGACCGGAACAGCATCGGTGGCTCGGGCTACTCGTGCTGGGCTTGGTGGCTCTGCACGGCGGCACCTTCGTACTCGCAGTGTCGATCCGGGCCGGGCACCCTTCGCTGGACTGGTTCGTTCCGGCATTCAACGCCGGCTACTACAAGTCGATCGTTTCCCTCGGCGTCATCGGCCTGCTCTGCCTCGTGGCTGCCGCTATAGCGGCGCTCCTGCGACGACGCAGCACGCATTGGCGCATTCTTCATCGCACGGCGCTGGCCGGAGTCGCGCTCGGTGGCATTCACAGCCTGGCGATCGGCAGCGAGACCCGCTCCTGGATCAGCATTATCGGCTATATGCTGATGGGTCTCGGCCTGCTCTGGGCACGGCTTTGGCGGCTGCAAGGGCACCGCGTGGCGTTGCGCGTGGAGTGACGCGGGCGAGCGTCTTCGTGATGCTTGGCCAAATCTGCACGGGTCGTGATCGCAGCAAGCCAGGATCTGGAGCCCAATGTCGCTGAGACCGCCCGCATGTATCGTCAACCGTCCCGCACCACCAGACCCCCACAGCAGATGTGAGTGTGATCAGCCGATTTGATGGGCTGATGATCGAGTATGCTGATGGGCGGCGGCCATCACGGGCGGTGATCATCAGGAGCGGGCTGTCGAGCGAGTCGGCCGTGTTCAGATCGACGATGGCCATCGAGAGCATGAGCACGAACGCTGCCAGTGTTGACGCTGGCGGCGTTCGTCGTTGAGCGGTGCGAGGTTCAGAACGGCGGGTCGTCGATGGTGGGTGCGGTATGGGGCCCGATCATGTTGTGCTGCGCGCGATCGTCGTAGTAGCGATGGATCTGATCACCGTAGTGCACCTCGAACCGGTAGAGGACGTCATAGATGAAGTCCTGGATCTGGACGACGGCATCGTCGCTGAGCGGCGGCAGCGCGGTGTCGGTGCCGGTGTGATCGTCGTGGTTGATGGTCATGGCGATGCGGGCCGCATGATCAGCGGCGCGTAGCCGCCCGCCGAGGCGTCGACGCCTCGGGCTGAGCGAAGACCTCGAGGTAGAGCTTCTCGTCGAGCTGCGGCAGGTCGCGCTGGGCGGCGGCGGCCAACAATTCCGCGGCCATCGTGGTGAGGATGCGGTAGTTGCCGGCGGCGTGATCGCACAGCGTGTGGCGCAACTGCGGGGTCATCAGGCTGGCATTGCCCGCGCCGGCGAGCAGATGGCCCAGGCCCTGGATGAGTTCGTCGCGACTGGCGTGCTCGGTGGCCAGTCGCGTGCGGATGCGGCTGCCCAGTGGGATCAGCTCCTCGCGGCGCAGTTTCTCGATCAGACGTGCGTCGCCGGCGAGCACCGCGCACAACAGCGGCTGCGAGTCGAAGCGCGCGCTGGCCAGCAGGCACAGCTCGCACAGCGCGGCCGGGCTCATCTCCTGCGCCTCGTCAACGAGCAGCACGGCTCGACGACGCGTGGTCTCCAGATGCGCCAGCCAGCGTTCGCGCAAGGCCTTGAAGCCGCCCCAGCGGTTGTGCGGGCGCAGCGGCACGGCGAAGATGTCACCGAGCTCTCGGTACAGGTCGGCCAGGTTGCTCTGCGGATGGTTGATGGCCCCCACCGTCACATCGGGCAGCCTGGACAGGCGATCGGCCAGCCACCGCAGCGCCACGCTCTTGCCGGTGCCCGGGTCGCCGTGGATCATGGCGAAGCCGCCCTCGCGGATCTGCGCGTGCTCGATGCGCCAGCAGAAGCTCTCCAGCTTGGGCGGCACGTAGATCGCTTCGGTGGGCAGCTCCGGTGCGAAGGGGTTCCACTTCAGCCCGTACAGGGCCAGCAGTTTCTGGTTCATTGGTCTTGATCGGTTGGCATGGGGGGTGTGAGCTCGGTCGAAGGCAAGTAAGCCGGCGGCAGGCCGGTGGCGGCGTACTCGGCGAGCAATTCACGCAGTAGCGGCGCCACCCCCGTCGAGGGCAACGGCGAGAGGTCCGTGCTCACGGGGTCCAGCCGCCGGCGCTTGCCATCGGCATTGGCGGTCTTGTCCAGCGGCTTGATCGGGCACAGGATGGCGCCGGTGCGCGGGTCGACCAGATCGACGCGGCTGAAGTCCCAGCGGGCATAGCGAACGTGCACGACGCTCAAGTGACGCAGTCGCGCAGGGATCTCGAAGCGAGCGCCGCCCAGGCTGAGCGTGCCGTCGGCGCGGCGCGCCCGGCGTGGCACTTCGATGCGGAACGCATCGCGCAGCACGGGCGAGTCGGGGCACTTGCGCACCACCGACGGGCCGGCCAGGTAGCGCGCCAGCGGCGTGACCTTGAGCTCGGTATGCACCGTGCGGTGCCGGGCCAGCTCTTCTACTCGACGCCGATCCCGGCCTGCCTGTGGTTCCTGGCACGCGACAGGACGAACGGCAGGTTCCGCGACCGGCGCAACGAAATCCTGTTCATCGACGCCCGCAAGCTGGGCCGCATGGCAGATCGCACCCACCGCGAGCTGACCGACGAGGACATCGCCCGCATCGCCGGCACCTACCACGCCTGGCGCGGCGAGCCGGACGCGGGCGAGTACGCCGACGTCCCCGGCTTCTGCAAGAGCGCCACGCTGGAAGAGGTGCGCAAGCACGGCCACGTGCTCACGCCGGGCCGCTACGTCGGCGCCGAAGCGCAGGAGATTGAGGCCGAGCCGTTCGAGGAGAAGATGAAGCGGCTCGTGACGCAGTTGCGCGAGCAGCAGGCCGAGGCGGCGAAGCTGGATGCCGCCATTGCCGCCAACCTGGCCGAGCTCGGCTTTTGGGGAGCGAACGAATGACCCGGCGGGTGCAGCGGGGCACCAAGAAAGAAGCTTGGTATGAGTGCCGCGCATAAGAAAACCGCGCGCGGTTATCAGGGGATCGGGCGCGGATCTTCGGCCCCCGTGCCTGCTGCCGGACCCGCCGGAAACACACCCGAAGCCGCGACGAACGCCCACGTGCCCCCATGTATGGCTGAACGTTGCATATGGCGGCAAACCGGTCCCATATTAAACGCTGCGTTGCCCTGGTCGCGCGGCTTTCGATAAGATAAACGCAGCATTCAACAAGGCGGCAAGACCATCCCATGGCGAGCGCAGCCGAAAACGACCGGCACCGTGCGGGCCGCTACCTGCGCCAGGCCACCGGATACCGCGCGTTCATCCCCGAGCCGCTGCCGCCCGACCCGCCCGTGGACCTCACCGGCTTGCTGCGCGAACGGCTCTCCGAGGCCGACCATGCGCTGGGGCGGCTCGACGGCGCCATTCTCACGCTGCCCAATCCGGACCTCTTCGTCTTCATGTACGTCCGCAAGGAAGCCGTGCTGTCCAGCCAGATCGAGGGCACACAAAGCTCTCTGCAGAATCTGCTCGCCGCCGAGACCCGCCTGCACGACCCCAACACCCCCGGCGACGTCGCCGAGGTGATCAACTATGTTCGGGCCATGAACCACGGCCTGAAACGCCTTGCCGAACTGCCCGTCTCCACGCGCCTAATCAAGGAGATCCACGCCGAGCTGATGCGCGGTGTACGGGGTGGACGCTTGACACCCGGCGAACTGCGCAGCAGCCAGAACTGGATCGGGCCGGGCGGCTGCACGCTTGCCGAGGCGGCTTTCGTGCCACCGCCGCCGCACCAGGTGCCCCAGGCGCTGGCCGACCTCGAACGTTTCCTGCACGCCGCCGGGCCGCTGCCCGCGCTCGTGCAGGTGGGCCTCGCTCACGCCCAGTTCGAGACGATCCATCCGTTCCTCGACGGCAACGGGCGCATCGGGCGCCTGCTCATCACCTTCCTGCTCGTGGAAAAACGGCTGTTGACGAAGCCGGTGTTGTACCTGTCGCACCACTTCAAACGCCACCGCACCGAATACTACGAGCGGCTGCAGGCGGTGCGGGATGCCGGCGATTGGGAGGGCTGGCTCGCCTTCTTCCTCCGCGGCGTCGCCGAGGTGAGCCGCGAGGCTACCCAGACCGCCGCCGCCATCCTGCGCATGCGCGAGGAGTATCGCGCCCGGATTGCCGAACAGCTCGGGCGGGCTGCCGCCAATGGCCACCGCATCATGGAGCGGCTGTTCGAGCACCCCGTCGTCACCGTGGCGCGAGTGCGGGAATGGCTCGATGTGACGCCTGCCGGCGCCAACAATCTCGTCGCCCGCCTGGAGAGCTTGGGCCTCCTGCGCGAAATCACCGGCTACGCGCGCAACCGGCGCTTCCGTTTCGAGCCGTATCTGAAGCTGTTCGAGGAACCGGGCGAGGCGCGGCCATGAATCCGCGAACGTTCGAAGAATCCCGGCGCGCGCCGCAGGCCGAGGCCGCGAAGCCGGATGCCGCCACTTGCCTGCGCCTGCCCGGCTGGCAGACGGGCCGGGCGCGGCGCGGCAAGCAGGTTGCCGTCAATTTGAGGGGGTTTGGGTATGGGGGGTGAGTGGCGCGAAGCCCGGATCGAGGAAGTCGCCGAAAGAGTGGCGATGGGGCCGTTCGGCTCATCCATCAAGGTGGAGACATTCGTTCCCTCAGGCGTGCCTGTTATCAGCGGGCAGCACCTTCATGGCTCGAAGGTCGATGATCGCGTCGGCTTCAACTTCGTCAGTGAGGAGCATGCAGACCGCTTGAGGAACGCGAATGTGCAGCGGGGCGACGTCATCTTCACGCATGCCGGGAACATTGGGCAGGTTGCGTTCATTCCGCAATCATCGCGGTTCGAGCGATATGTCATCTCCCAGCGTCAGTTCTACATGCGCTGCGATCGTTCGAAGGTTCTGCCTGAGTTCGTTGTGGCGTACTTCAAAACGCCGGAAGGTAGACACCAGCTCTTGGCGAATACATCCCAAGTCGGCGTCCCTTCCATCGCGCAGCCTGTGACGAATCTCCGGAAGATTGAGATCCCGTTGCCACCGCTCGAAGAACAACGCGCCATCGCCCACATCCTCGGCACGCTGGACGACAAGATCGAGCTGAACCGGCGGATGAGCGAGACGCTGGAGGCGATGGCGCGGGCGCTGTTCAAGTCCTGGTTCGTGGACTTCGACCCCCTCCGCGCCAAGATGGAGGGCCGCGACCCCGGCCTCCCCGACGCGATCGCAGACCTCTTCCCCGACCGCCTCGTCGGCTCCGAACTCGGCAAGATTCCGGAAGGGTGGAAAGTAGCTGCGCTGCCTGAGGTCGTTGACGTCAACCCGACGCGAGCACTCCGAAAGGGCGTTGTGGCACCGTATCTCGACATGGCGAATATGCCGACGAGTGGTCACTCGGCCCACGACGTGATCGACCGCGAACTCGGATCGGGAATGCGTTTCATCAACGGGGACACGCTAGTTGCGCGGATCACGCCCTGCCTTGAGAACGGCAAGACCGCGTTCGTGGACTTCCTCCATGACGGCCAGGTGGGCTGGGGATCAACCGAGTACATCGTCTTGCGCCCGAAGGCGCCGTTGCCGGAGGAATATGCCTACTGCCTCGCCCGCAGCGCGGGATTTCGGGAGTTCGCAATTCAAAGCATGACTGGCACCAGTGGTCGCCAGCGCGTGCCGGCAGAATCACTTGGGCACTTTCGAGTCGCAGTGCCGCCGAAACCGATAGCGGGGGCGTTCGGCCGTGTCGTCAAGGCGACATTCGCCCGGGTCGGCGAGGCCGTTCGCGAATCCCGCACCCTTGCCACATTGCGCAACGTGCTGCTGCCCAAGCTCATCTCCGGCGAGCTGCGGGTCGAGGACGCCGCGAAGTTCATCGGGAAGGCGGTTTGATGGTCAAAACCGCCAAATCGAAGCCGACGCGGACGGAACGCTCCGTCTTGGACATGTCGGCCAAGGCGGCCCGCTCGTTCTTTCTCAAGCCGGAAAGCTACTGTCGCCTCGACCTTCCGCCGTATTTCGACTTTCGCCAAGTCCTGCGCAAGGTTGAAAAGTTCCTGACCGCGCAACCGCTCCAGAACCTGAAGCTGAAGCCGCGCAACTGCGAAGGCGTAAACTACACAATCTACTCAAACAAGGACGGTCGCTATGCGTGGAGACCTTTTCAACTCATTCACCCAGTAATCTATGTTCACCTAGTCAACGTCCTGACTGATCCAGGGGCCTGGGCTAAGGTTAACTCCAGATTCGCAGAGTTCGCGAAGATTCCAAAGATCAGATGCTTGAGCATCCCGCAGGAGTCCCTGACCAAGCGAAAGGACCAAGGTGCGCAGATTCTCCACTGGTGGCAGGGTATTGAACAGGCCACCATCGATCTGGCGCTCGATTTCAATTATGTAATGCATGCCGACATCACGGACTGTTACGGCTCTATCTATACGCACTCAATTCCGTGGGCTGTTCACGGGAAGCCGATGGCAAAGGCCAACAAGAACGACAAATCTCTCATAGGCAATGTGATTGATGGCTGTATTCAAGACATGCAGCATGGGCAGACCAACGGTATTCCCCAGGGTTCTGTCCTGCTAGACCTGATTGCCGAGATGGTGCTCGGATATGCCGACCTCGAACTGAGCGAGCGTCTACGCGCTGCGAGCATTGAAGGTTTTCAGATTCTTCGGTATCGGGATGATTACCGAATCCTTGTGAACGATACACAGGTTGGAGAGCTGATTCTCAAGTTGCTGACCGAGGCCCTGATTGACGTCGGACTCAAGCTGAATGCGTCTAAGACAACCGACGCACAACCTGTCATCGGAACCGCCATCAAGCGTGACAAGCGCGAGTGGATGCGCAGCAGGCAATGGGATCGGAATTTGCAGAAGCACCTGCTCATCATCCATTCCCACGGAACTGATTTCCCCAATGCGGGAAGCCTTCTCGTCGCGCTTGATGAGTTCTACAAGCGGCTGGTTCGGCTAAGGTCAGCGCAGAACCCTATCCAGCTCATGAGCATCGCGATTGATATTGGTTACCGCAGTCCCCGCTGTTTTCCAGTTTGTGCAGCTATCGTCAGCAAACTATTGAGCATGCTGCAAACCAATAAGGAGAAACGTCGCACCGTTGAGCGCATTCGTCGTCGGCTCGCACAGCTCCCGAATAATGGTCATCTTGAGGTATGGCTGCAACGAATCAGCTACCACGTTGATCCGAAGCTCGCCTACGACGAGCGTCTTTGCGGCTTGGTGGAAGGCAAGGCAGTGGTACTTTGGGATAATTCATGGATTAGCAATGCCGCTTTGAAAGCAATCGTTGATCCACAAATCATTCTCAACAATCGTCGGCTTAAGGCGATCCGGTCAATTGTTCCGCGCGCTGAGTTCGATGTGTTCTCGCCGTACTGAGTTGAAGATGCACACGTTCAAAGAATCCGCCATCGAGCAAGCCGCCCCGCCCTCGCCGGAGAGCACCGGCCGCGGGATGCCGGGCAGTTCATCGAGATAACCACATGAAGAGGCAAGGCCCAATGGCCCACCCCGGGCGCGCGCGCATCGAGTACCTGAAGGTGCAGAACTTCCGCGCGCTGCGCGAGGTGGAGTTCAAGGGCCTGACGCCACTGACGGTGCTGCTGGGGCCGAACGGCAGCGGCAAGTCCGCGGTGTTCGACGTCTTCGCCTTTCTCGCGGAGTGCTTCGAGCTGGGGCTGCGGCGCGCCTGGGACAAGCGCGGCCGGGCGAAGGAGCTGAAGACACGCGGCAGCGATGGCCCGGTGACCATCGAGATCAAGTATCGCGAGCCGGGCTTTCCGCTGATCACGTATCACTTGGCGGTCGATGAGAGGGCCGGCGGCCCGGTAGTCGTCGAGGAATGGCTGCGCTGAAAGCGCGGCAGTCATGGGCAGCCGTTCCGCTTCCTCGACTATCGCGAGGGTAAGGGCAAGGCGGTCAGCGGCGAGCAACCCGACGAACAGGACACGCGTATCGACGTGCCGCTCAAGTCGGCGGACCTGCTGGCCGTCAACGCGCTCGGTCAGTTTGCCGAACATCCGCGCGTGGCCGCGCTGCGCGACTTCATCACCGGCTGGTATGTGTCCTACCTGTCGGCCGACAGCGCCCGCGGCCAGCCCGAGGCCGGCCCCCAGGAGCGCATGACCCGCACCGGCGACAACCTGGCCAACGTCGTCCAGTACCTCGCAGAGCAGCACGGCGACCGCCTGGAGCAGATCTTCGAGGTTTTGCGCCGCCGCGTGCCGCGCATCGAGCGCGTGCTGGCCGAGACGATGCCTGACGGCCGGCTGCTGTTGCAGATCAAGGACGCGCCCTTCAGTCACCCGGTGCTCGCGAAATTCGCGTCCGACGGGACGCTGAAGATGCTGCCCTATCTCGTGCTCCTCTACGACCCCGAGCCGCCGCCGTTCATCGGCATCGAGGAACCGGAAAACTTCCTGCATCCGCGGCTGCTGCCGGAGCTGGCGGAAGAATGCCGCGCCGCGAGCGAGCGCACGCAACTGCTGGTGACGACGCATTCGCCTTTCTTCCTGAACGGGCTGCGGCCCGCCGAGGTGCGCGTGTTGTGGCGCGACGAGCAGGGGTACACGCAGTCGCAGTGTGCGGCCGACCTGCAGGGCGTGGCTGAGTTCGTCGCACAGGGTGCATTGCTCGGGCAGTTGTGGATGGAGGGGCAACTCGGAGTCGGCGACCCCCTGGTCAATCAGGGCGCGCCGAGCCGCCCTGCGCGACGCCCTGCTTCCCAAGCTCATCTCCGGCGAATTGCGGGTCAAGGAGGCTGAACGATATGCTGCGAATGCGGCCTGACGAACACCGCGCAGGCAACTTGGTGCACATGCCGATCGGGCATCACACTGGCACAGAGCCCCAAGCACGACCCATGGCATTCCCGTCAACAGATCGAGGCAACCGTGAACGTCGTCGAGCGTAGCTTCCGTCTTGAAGGTCCGGCCGGCCTCGGGGCCAAACCGCGCCCCGAGTTGATCGGACCGGTGCTGACGCGCCTGCACGGGACGCTGCAAGACGCGGTGCGCATGGGCTTCCTGCACGCGAGTCATCCGCGCGGACGCATCCCGCGTGGCATCAAGGCCGCGTCTGACGTTCGCTACATCGGCCACTCACAGGCCGGCGAAAACGCCACGCTGCTGCGCTTCGAGGTGTCGCCTTTCGGCGATGTGGCGGCTGACCTTTTCAGGCAGATGAGGTTGTGGGACGACATGCCC
Organism: Pseudomonadota bacterium; assembly: GCA_040754295.1. Classification (GTDB taxonomy): domain Bacteria; phylum Pseudomonadota; class Gammaproteobacteria; order Nevskiales; family Nevskiaceae; genus Solimonas. Next base: position 18,235 of record JBFMCQ010000026.1, read on the forward strand.
ACGCCGGACCAAACGGCCTTCGAGTTGCTGGGCGCGGCGCTCGACGACATCGGCACACGTCGGGAGGACAGCAATCGTTTCGATCCCGGGCTGCTGCGAACGATCGCGCGCTACAACGTGATCTTTCGCCGCGGCCTGTCACGGATCGTGTTGCCCGACATTGCTGCGCCGCGCCCGGCTCGGTTCGATACAGCCGTGATCGATGCGGCCCATGCGCTTTCCGATGCGACGCCGCAATCGCGCCGCGTTCGCGTGAGCGGCCGGCTGGACCTGATGGGCGTGAGCCAGGGAGTCATCAAGATTCACGTCCCGGGTGGCGCTGTCGTGACGGCGCTCTGGTACGGCAAGGAGCCGATCGATGAGTTGCGCTCACTGCTGAACCGCCCCGTGATTTGCGAAGGCATCGGAGTGTTCCGCCCCTCCGGCACGCTACTTCGAATTGATGCCGATGCGGTGGCCGCTGCCGGCCCCGGTGATGCGGGCTTCGCCGTCGTGCCTCGCGCGGCGAGGGTCGAAGACATCAAGCGTCAGCTCCTGCTGAAGCCCGGCGAGGCTTCGGCTTACCGCGAGTTACTTGGCTCCATTCCGCCCGAGGAATCCGATGAAGAGTTCGCGGCCGCCATCGAGGCCATGAGCTGAGCGGATGGCCGGACCGGCGTTTCTGCTCGATACCGGGATCGTGCTACTGGTGACGCGCGGCAGTAATCCGGCAAAGGTCATCGACGCGCAGTTCGGCCTGAGTGCGTCCAGCTTCCGTCCAGCGATCTGCGAAGTGACGGTTGGCGAATTGCTGGCCTTTGCCACCGCCAGCCATTGGGGCAAAAGGCGCAAGGCTGCCCTGACGGATCGACTGAAGACCAGCCTGATCATCCCGATCTCGCACCCGGGCGTGCATCAGCGCTGGGCGGATATGCAGTCGACGTTGCAGGGCGCCGGAATCACGGTGGGCCAGAACGACATCTGGATCGCGGCGACGGCAAGCGTGACCGGACTGACAGTGCTTTCGACGGACAAGGACTTCAAGCACTTCGTGGCGCGGGACCTTGTTCAAGCCGTGATCGTCGATCCGAAGACCGGGATTCTGTTGCCGTAGTTCGATCGCGTGCCCGGGGACACAACTTTGGCCAAACATCATCTCGTTGGAAGAGAGCGAAAAACGGGTCGAGAAAAACGGGTCGAAGTAAAAATCGTACTCGCGGCCATCATGGACTGGACGTGGCCCGTCCGTTACGTTCGCCCGCATATAGCCAGCGCGCGCCATTTGCGGCATCGTTGCCCTGCCCGGGCCAGGATTCGGGCCGGTGATGCGGGCCTCGGCGGCCGGTCGGCGTTCGCTGCCCCGGCGATCCGCATCATCGAGAACCAGAGGGTCAGCGCGTGGTGATCCCGACGGAGCCTTGCGCATGGCCCCCGCTGAAACCTGCTGAAAGATAAAGATGAGGAGACCGTCATGACATCCAGCTTCACCGCCCGCCCCGTCGTCAGCGGCTACCCGTCGACCATGGGCGACGACGTTCAGCTCAACACGACGACGCTGATCCGGCACGCGGCCCGCACGCATCCCGAGCGGGAGATCGTCTACCGGACCCCGGAAGGGGGCTGGGAACGCTACACCTATGCGGCGGCCTACGAGCGGGTCATCCGCGGCGCCAACGCCCTGCGTGCTCTGGGCGTGGGGGTCGGGGACCGGGTCGGCATCCTCGACTGGAACAGCCGCCGCCACTACGAGCTCTACTGGGCGATCCCGGGCCTGGCCGCGGTGATGGTGCAGCTCAACCTGCGCCTCGGACCCGAGGATCTGTCCTTCGTCATCAACGATAGCGGCACGTCGGTCATCTGCGTGGACGAGACGCTGCTGCCGGTCGCCGAAGCCGTCGCCCCCCTGCTGCCGGCCGTGCGGGCCTGGATCGTGATGACCGACAAGCCCTTGTCGCAGATCAAGACCAGTCTCCCCAAGCTGCACCACTACGAGGATCTCCTCGCCACGGCCAGCCCGCAGATCAGCTGGCCCGAGATCGCGGAGCAGTCGGCGTACAGCGCCTGCTACACCACGGGCACGACCGGCCGTCCCAAGGGCGTCTACTACTCGCACCGGGCGATCTACCTGCACGCCTACGCCATCGCCACGAACATCGGGATGGTGCTCGACGACTGCACCATGCTGATCACCCCGATGTTCCACGGTCAGGCCTGGGGCCTGGTGCAGGCGGCGACCCTGATGGCCAACAAGATCGTCCTGCCCGGCCGCTACGTGGCCGAGGACACCCGGCCGCTGACCGACGCGATCATCGCCGAAGGCGTCACCATCACCAACGGCGCGCCCGCGATCTTTCTGCCGATGCTGCGCTACATCGAGACGCTGGACACCAAGCCCGATCTTTCGCGCCTGCGGATGATGTCCGGAGCGACCGAGCCGCCGCTGACCATGATGCGCGGCTTCCACGAGCTGACCGGCGCCGAGGTCGTCCACGCCTACGGCGCCACCGAGACCACTCCTTTGGTGACGATCAACCGCTACAAGCCCAGCGTTCGCCAACGCCTCAGCGAGGACGAGCTGTACGAGCTCAAGCGCAAGCAGGGCCTGCCGGTCACGGGCGTGGACATCCGGCTCATCGACGCGGACGGCAAGGACGTGCCCTGGGACGGCGTCAGCCAGGGCGAGATCTGCATGCGCGGCCCCTGGGTCACCACGACGTACCACAACATGGCGGAGCAGGACCGCGCCGACCGCTTCCTCGACGGCTACTGGCGCAGCGGCGACATCGGCACCATCGACGCCGACGGATATCTGAAGGTGACCGACCGGCTCAAGGACGTCATCAAGAGCGGCGGCGAGTGGATCTCCTCCATCGACATGGAGAACCTGCTGCTCGCCCACCCGGCCGTCGCCGAGGCCGCGGTCGTCGGACTGAGTCACCCGAAGTGGCAGGAGCGGCCCTTCGTCCTCATCGTCCCCAAGCCCGGCCAGACCATCAGCCTCGAGCAGGTGCGCCAGCACCTGTCCAGCGCCTTCGCCAACTGGCAGCTGCCCGACGCGATCGAGATGGTCTCGCAGATCCCGCGCACCAGCGTCGGCAAGTTCGACAAGAAGCGCATCCGCGCGCAGTACGCCGGCGTCTATGCCGGGGAGCAGGCCCATGTCGACTGAAGACCGCGAGACCCTGTCGGTCGAGCGCGTCGGGCGGACCCTGTGGATCGTCCTGCGGCGCAGCGCGCAGATGAACGCGATGTCGATGCAGATGCTCGACGAGATGACCGAGACGCTCGCCGAGGCGATGGCCGACACCGAAGTGCGCGCGGTCGTGCTCACCGGCTCCGGTCGCGCCTTCTGCGCCGGAGCCGATCTCAAGGAGGTGGCCGAGGCCGAGTTGAAGCCGGGCGAGCCGGACCTGCTCGACCGTGTGGACCATGCCTTCGGACTGATGCGCAACGGCCCCAAGCCAGTGATCGCCGCCGTCAACGGCCTGGCCCTCGCGGGAGGGCTGGAAATGGTGATGGCCTGCGATCTGGTCTTCGCCGCCGAAAGCGCGAAGCTCGGCGACGCCCATTCCAACTTCGGCGTCTTCCCCGGCGCCGGCGGCGCCGCGATACTGCCGCGCCGGATCGGGCTCAACCGCGCCAAGTACCTGTTGTTCTCGGGCGAGCAGGTCTCGGCGCGGCAGATGATGGACTGGGGGCTGGTGAACGCCGTCGTGCCCGATGACGCGCTGCGCGATACGGTGCAGGCCTTCACCGACAAGCTGGCCGACAAGAGCCCCGCGGTGCTGCGGCGCATGAAGGCCGTGGCGAACCGGGCGATGAACGTGGACGAGCCCGCCGCCCTGGCCGAGGAAATGCTGAACCTGCGTGCGCACATGCGCTCCTGGGATTTCCGCGAAGGGCTCGCGGCCTTTGCCGAGAAACGCAAACCGCAATTCAGGGGCCACTGAGCCCGCAGGAGAGTGCCATGCAGGACGTATACGTGGTGGGTGTGGGAATGACGCCGTTCGGAAAATTCCCCGACAAGTCGATCAAGGACCTGACGCGCGAGGCCGTCAGCGCCGCGCTCAAGGACGCGGGGCTCGCGGCCGACCGGCTCGACGGGGTCTTCTTCTCCAACGCCGTTCAAGGCCACATGGAAGGCCAGCACATGATCCGCGGCGAAGTCGCGCTGCGGGCAATGGGCATCCAGGGCATCCCGGTCGTCAACGTCGAGAACGCCTGTGCCAGCGCCTCGACCGGCTTCAAGCTGGCGGTCGATTTCCTCAAGGCCGGCAACGGCCATTGCTGCCTCGCGGTGGGCGCCGAGAAGATGTATTCCGAAGACCGCGCGCTGATGTTCTCGGCCTTCGACAGCGGCTGGGACGTGAGCGCGAGAAAGCAAGTGGCGCAAAGGCTCGCCGATCTGGGCAGCGGCGTGGAGGAGCCGCCGGGCTCCAGGTCCACCAAGCCCTACAGCGTGTTCATGGACGTCTACGCGGGTTTCGCCCGGCTGCACATGAAAACCTTCGGCACGACGCAGCAGCAGTTCGCGGCGGTCGCGGCCAAGAACCACGCGCATTCGGTGCACAACCCGCTGGCGCAGTACCGCAACGCCATGAGCATCGAGGAGGTGCTGGCGGCGCCGCCGATCACCTTTCCGCTGACCCTGCCGATGTGCGCGCCGATCTCGGACGGCGCGGCCGCGGCAATCGTCTGCACCGCCGAGGGGCTCAAGCGGCTCGGCCTCGACGCGGATCGCGCGATTCGCGTCAAAGCCTGCGTCCTGCGTTCGGGCAGCGACCGCGACCCCGCGGATTTCCGCAGGCACCTGAGCCGTCTCGCCGCACTCGAAGCCTACGAGAAGGCGGGTCTGGGTCCGCAGGACATGTCGCTGGCCGAGGTGCACGACGCGACCGCGGTCGGCGAGGTCATCCAGATCGAGAACCTGGGCTTCGTCGAGTTCGGCGAGGGCGGCCCGGCCAGCCTGCGCGGCGAGACGAAGATCGGCGGCCGCATTCCGGTGAATACCTCGGGCGGGCTGGAATCGAAGGGCCATCCGATCGGCGCCACGGGCCTGGGCCAGATTCACGAACTGGTGACCCAGTTGCGCGGCGAGGCCGGCGCGCGCCAGGTCACAGGCGCGCGCAACGCCATCGCCGAGAACGGCGGCGGGCTGCACGGCATCGAGGAAGCGATCGCCTGCGTCACCATCCTCGGCCGCTGAGGAAAACCCCATGGACAACGTCATCGCCGCCGCGCACGCGCTCTACACCGGCGAGCAGCGCATGCTCTTGGAGAATTTCCGCCGCATGGCCGAGGCCGAGCTCGCACCGCTTGCCGACGAGTACGAGGCGCTCGGGCGTCCTCCCGACGCCGCGGCGCTCAAGCGCCTCTTCGCCCGGGTCGAAGAGTTCGGCCTCATCAGCGGCCTCATTCCCGAGGCCGACGGCGGCGCGGCCATCGACCGGCTGAGCTACGGCATCCTCTTCGAGGAACTGGCGCGCGTCTGGCCGGACCTCGCGGTGGCCGTACTCATCCAGAGCCATGCGGCCTTCACGCTCAGCCTTTTGGGCAACCCCCGGCAGAAGCAGACCTATCTGCGGCCGCTGTTGCGCAGCGAGCGCATCGCCTGCACCTGCATCTCCGAGCCGGACGTGGGCTCGAACGTGCGCGAAGTCAAATGCCGGGCCGAGCGCGAGGGCGACAGGATCTTCGTCAGCGGCCAGAAGCTGTGGATCTCCAACGGCGCGCAGTCGGATTTCGCGATCGTCGTCTGCCATCTCGACGGCGGGCTGTCGATGCTGATCGTCGACCGCGAGACCGGCAAGTACCAAAGCCGCGAGCTGCGCAAGCTGGGCCTCGTCGGCGCCTCGACCTGCGAACTCTTCTTCGACCGCGCCGAAACCGCTTCGGACCAGGTGCTGGGCCAGCCGGGCGGCGGGCTGTTCCAGACACTCAAGCTGTTCGAGAGCGCGCGCGTCTTCGTCGGCCTCACCAGTGTCGGGATTGCGCAGGCGGCCCTGGAATGCGCGGTGAGCTACGCCAAGGACCGCCATCAGCACGGCAAGCCGATCGCCGGGCATCAGCTGATCCAGGGCTACCTGGCCGACATGGCCACCCAGCTCGATGCGGCCCGGCTTCTGTGCCAGCGCGGCTTGCAGCTTCTGGAGCTGGGCGTCCGCTGCGACACGCAAACCTCGATGGCCAAGTGGTACGCCACCGAGACGGCCGTCGAGATCACCGGCAAGGCGGTGCAGATCCACGGCGGCAACGGCATCACCAAGGAGTTCCCGGTGGAACGGCACTTCCGCAACGCCAAGGTGATGCCGATCCCCGACGGCACCACCGAGATTCAGAAGCTGGTGATCGGGCGCAATCTCACCGGCATCGGGGCGTTCTGATGCGGGTGCTCGTTCGTTTCGTCGATTCGCGTACCATGGCCCATCAACACTCGTGGCCGCGTGTTGTTCGCCATGCTCCATCGTCACCTCGACCATCAGCGCTTCACGCTCGCCGCGATCGACGACGTGATTTCACGCGGGCGGTGGCAGGACTGGGCCGAACTGCGCCGGGCGGTTTTGTCCGACCGTGCTCTGCTGGACAAGGTGGAGCGCGTTTGCCGCCCTTACGCCTGCGACCCCTACGCTCAGCGCCATCACTTCTGGCTGCACTATGTCGAAGAACACCGCACCGCTACCTGACTGGGAACGGGTCTTGTCCTCTGCCGCACGGCTCCAGCGCATCCTGCCGGATGCCGTGCTGGTTGGCGGAACCGCCTCGGCAATCCATGCAAAACATCGCTTCTCACGCGATGCCGACCATGTGCTGACCGACCTGCGCCAGCGGTTTGACGAAGTTCTGGCCCAACTTGAGTCGGTCGCCGGCTGGAAAACAGCCCGCGTACAGCGCCCAGTGCAAATCCTTGGCAGCCTCGATGGCATCGAAACCGGCGTTCGCCAGCTTGTCCGCGATGAGCCGCTGGAAACAGCCATCGTGGATTTCCAAGGGCAACGAATCACGGTTCCGACCGAGGGCGAGATGTTGCGCATCAAGGCTGTGCTGATCCTCCGGCGCAATGCCACGCGGGATTACCTCGACTTCGTGGCCTTGGCCGATCACATGGGTGACGAGAGCGTTGCACGAGCTCTGCAATCCTTTGACCGGCTCTACCGGCAGGACAACGGCGAATCGCCGTTACAGCAGTTGCAGGCGCAACTTGCCAATGCACTGCCATACGACCTGGAAGAAACCGAACTGCCCGAATACAAGAACCTCGATCCTCGCTGGCATGACTGGCAGGCCGTCAAAGCCGCCTGCTCGCACCTTTCCACCGTGATTTTCGACCGGGTCTGCGATATGGATGCAGATCGTTCCGGCGATCGTTGGAAGTGATGATCTGCGTCCAGCGTAAATGGGGTCGGAGTAACCGAGACGGCCGTCGAGATCACCGGCAAGGCGGTGCAGATCCACGGCGGCAACGGCATCACCAAGGAGTTCCCGGTGGAACGACACTTCCGCAACGCCAAGGTGATGCCGATCCCCGACGGCACCACCGAGATTCAGAAGCTGGTGATCGGACGCAACCTCACCGGCGTCGGTGCGTTCTGATTCGGGCGCTCACCGTCGTCCCAACAAAGGCGCACCCATGACCTCCCCCTGTCTCAGCGTCGCCGACGCGCTCAAGCGCCGCATCTCCACCCGTGCCTTCCTGCCCACGCCGGTGACGGAAATCACCGTGCGCGAGCTGCTTGATCTCGCGCGCTGGTCGCCGTCCGGCGGCAACCTGCAGCCATGGAAGGTCATCGCCGTCTCCGGCGCTGCGCGCGAGGCGGTCATCGCACTCGCCCGGAGCTATCCCGGCGTGTTCCCGGCGGAAGAGGGTGATCGGCCGATCTATCCGCCGAATCTGTGGGAGCCGTACCGCAGCCGCCGCTACAAGGTCGGCGAGGACATGTACGCGCTGCTCGGCATTCCGCGCGAGGACAAGCCCGCACGCCTGAAGCAGCTTGCGCGCAACTTCGAGTTCTTCGGTGCGCCCGTCGGCCTCTTCTTCGTCATCGACGAGCGCATGGGCCACGGCCAGTGGGCGCATCTGGGCATGTTCATGCAGTCGCTCGCGCTCGCCGCGGCCGAGCGCGGGCTGGCCAGCTGCTTCCAGGAATTCTGGGGCACGCTGCGCAAGACGCTCAAAACGCACTTCGCCCTGCCCGAGCACGAGATGATCTACTGCGGCATGGCGCTCGGCTACGCCGACTCCTCGGCCCCGGTCAATCGCTTGCGCTCGGAGCGGGCGCCGGTCGACGAGTTCGCACGCTTCCATTTCGACTGACGGCCTGCAAGCTCGGGTCGCACGGTGCCGTCGGGTCCGGATCGGTCACGGCGCTGCAATGGCGTTGGTATATACCAGATACATGGGGCTTCGAAGTGTTCCCGACCCTCCCGGCGCAGCTTTCGCCGCTGCCGCGGTACCGGCACCACGGCGCAGCGCCCGGCGCTCTTCCCTCGCCTTCGTCCTGCTGGCCGGCGGCGCGGCCTTCTGCGCCTACTTTTCGATGTATGCCTTCCGCAAGCCGTTCACCGCGGCGACCTACGAGCAGGTGGCGGACTGGGGTTTTGCGCTGGACTACAAGATCGCGCTGGTGCTGGCCCAGGTGGCCGGATACGCGCTGTCGAAGTTAATCGGCATCAAGCTGATCTCGGAGCTGCCGGCGGCGCGGCGCGCGGCGGCGATCATGGGGCTGGTTTCGCTGAGCTGGCTGGCGCTGCTGGCCTTCGCCGTCGTGCCGGTGCCCTACAACGTGCTGGCGCTGTTCGTCAACGGGCTGCCGCTGGGCCTGATCTGGGGCCTGGTGTTCGGCTACCTCGAAGGACGGCGCAGCTCGGAGCTGCTCGGCGCCATGCTCTGCGCGAGCTTCATCCTGTCTTCAGGCGTGGTCAAATCGGTGGGCGTATGGCTGATGACGCAGGGCGGCGTCGCCGAGATGTGGATGCCGGCAGCGACCGGCGCGCTGTTCTTTCCCTTGCTGGCGGTATCGGTCTGGGGCCTTTCGCGGCTGCCGCCGCCCGATGCCGACGACGAGCGCGAGCGCACGCGCCGGGCGCCGATGCCGCGGCCGCAGCGCGCGGCCTTGTTCCGGGCCTACGCACCGGGCCTGGTCGCGCTGGTGCTGGCCTATGTGCTGTTCACCGCTTTTCGCGACTTTCGCGACAACTTCACTGCGGAGCTGTGGGCGGCGCTGGGCTCGGCCGGCGTGGCCTCGGTGTTCACCACCAGCGAGTGGCCGGTGGCGCTCCTGAGTCTTGCGGCGCTGGCGGCCATCATGCTGGTGCGCGACAACGTCCGCGCGACCCTGCTGATGCACGCCATCATCGCCGCCGGCGCGCTGCTGATCGGTGGTGCGACGCTGGCCTTGCAGCTCGAATGGCTCGGGCCGATGGGCTGGATGGTGCTCTCGGGCGCCGGGCTCTATATCGCCTATACGCCGTTCAACGCGATGTTGTTCGATCGCCTGATCGCGGCCGGCCAGCGCGTCGGCACGGCGGGCTTTCTGATCTATGTCGCCGATGCCTCGGGCTATGCGGCGAGCGTCGCGCTGCTGCTCTACCGCAATTTCGCCGCGCCCGAGCTGGACTGGCTGGCCTTCGCGATACGCTGCGCCTACGCGACCTCGCTCATCGGACTGCTCTTCGTCGGTGCCGCGGCGGTCTACTTCCGGCGCAAGTGGCGGGAAGGCGCGCCAGCGGGCGTGCTCAGCGCCGCACACGACGCCGCTGCAGCCCACGGCGCGAGAAGTCGACATTGACGTGGACGGCGATGGCGTCGTGCCGCCAGAATTCCTGGTCGTACTCGACCACGCGGCCGGCCGCGTCCAGGCTGCGCCGCGTGAGATAAAGCCCCGGCGTGCCGGGCACCACGCGCAGCGCCTCGGCCTGCACCTCGGGCAGCAGGCAGGGTGACATGTCGATCTCCATGCGCACCACTTCGGCGCCGTACTGGTTGCGCAGCAGCTGTGTCAGTGATCCGTCCAGCGAATGTTCCAGCAGGCCCGGGAACATGGCCGGGTTGGCCCAGATCTGCTCGACCAGCACCGGCCGCTGGTCGATCAGGCGCAGGCGCCGGATGAAGTAGCTGGGCGCGCCCTGCGCCACCCCCAGGCACTCGGCGGTCCAGCCGCTGGCCTTGAGCGTTTCCGCGGACAGCGTGCGCGTCTGCGGCGTGCGATTCTGTTCGGCAACGTAGGTCATGAAGCCGTCGGGCCGTGCCGGGTCGTAGCGGACACGCGGGGGGGACACGAACCAGCCGCTGCGGCTCTGGCGATACACCAGACCCTCGCCTTCGAGCTGCAGCAGCGCGTCGCGGATGGTGCCGCGATTGCGGCCCAGGGCTTCGTGGAGCTGGCGCTCGGACGGCAGTTGCGTGCCGGCCGGCCATTCGCCGCCGGTGATGCGCGCGGCGATGTAGTCGCGGATCACCAGGTAGGGCAGCGCGGCGGATTCTTCCGGGGCCGGCAGCTTGAGGGCAGCACGCGGCGGTCGAGCCATCGTCGGGGTGGCGCCTGAGTTTCGAACGGGAAGCGCAACGATAGCGCAGGACGAGGCCGCGGCGACCGAAAATCCGCGCGCGCCCGGCCGCGGTCGGCCTCGTCTTGAACTATGCATCATGATGTTTTAGTTTTGACGTCATGATGCATATTGGGGATTGGCCGGATGAGAACCACACTGACGCTGGATGACGATGTCGCCGCCAAGCTGCGGAAAGCAGCCAAGGGCCGCACGTTCAAGGAAGTCACCAACCGGGCGCTGCGGCTGGGCCTGCAGGCCATGGAAAGCAAGGCCACGGACAAGCCCTATGCAACGCAGGCGGTGAGCGGAAAGCCCCGGATGATGAATCTGGACAACATCGCCGAATTCATTGCCGAAAGCGAAGGCGAAGACTGGCGGTGAGTGTACTGGTCGACGCCAACATTCTGATTTACGCCAAGTTCAGCGACTTTCCTCAACACGCGGCCTGCCGAAGCTGGCTGGACGCGATACTGAACCAGCCCGAACCCGTCGGGATCCCCTGGCAGTCGCTCATGGCGTTCATGCGAATATCGACCAACCGCCGCATCTTCGACCAGCCCTTGAGCCCGAAACAATCGCTGGCGCAACTCGGGGAATGGCTCTCTCGCGGCAATGTCTGGCAACCCGAGCCGGGCGACCGTTTCACTGAGATGTTCCGCAAACTGGCAACAGAGGCACAGGCGACCGGCAATCTGGTCAGCGATGCCTATCTGGCCGCCCTCGCCTGCGAACATGGCCTGACGGTGGTCAGTACCGATGCGGATTTCGCACGATTCAAAGGGGTGAACTGGCACAACCCCGCGAGCTGATTCGCGGCAGTACGCGGCAGCGTAGACAGAAGCACCCGCGCCGTTCCACTTCATGGCCAAAGCGGTGCAGCGTCCGACGATTGCCGATGCCGTAGTTCGAACGGCCAGGCGCCACGATAGCGCAGGATCAGGCGGCGGTACCGCGACGCCGCGGCTACTTTTCGAGATCGAAGCGGTCGCGCAGGCGTCCTTCCAGGTCGTAGACGGCGAAGCTCATGCGCGCGCCGTCCACGTCCACCACCGCGTAGTGATGATCGCGGAAGACCTTGCGCGAGAACGGCGCTCGCGTCGGCGAGAAATCCTCGAGGTTGCCGCCGGCGCCGCCGAGCTGCAGATAGACGATGCCGTGATCCTCGTCGATCCGGCCGGCGCGCAGCGGCCGCGTGCGCTCGTAGCTGTGCAGGTGGCCGTAGAGCACGGCGTCGAGCCGGTGCTTTTCGTAGATCGGTACCAGGTCTTCGCGCAGCAGCGGGTCGCCGAGCGTGGAGGGCGCGCCGGCCCAGGTGTCGCCGTAGTCGTCCTCATCCGAGGAGTACGGCGCGTGGTGGTGCGCGGCGATCTTCCAGCGCGCGTCGGAGTCGGCCAGCGCCGCGTCCAGCCAGGCGCGCTGGCGCGCGCGAAAGCCCGGTTCGCGCTGCTCGCGCTCGCGCAGATTGCTGTCGAGCACGAAGAACTCGACGTCGCCGTAGCGATAGCGGTAATAGCCCTCGTCGCCGGGCAGCGCGTGGTAGTGGCGGAACCAGACCAGATCGCCCTCGCCGTTGCCGGGCGCCGCGATCACCGGCACGCGCGCGATGAGCGCAGCGAGGCCGGGAAAGTATTCGTGCGTCCATTGCCAGCGGTGCTCGGCGCGGCCACCGTCGGTCAGATCCCCGCAGATCAGCAGGAAGTCCGGGCGCTCGGCCCAGGCCGCGCCCGCGAGCCGGCGATTGATCCACGGCCGTGCCTCGGTATCGCCGGTGGCGATGAAGCGCAGCGGCGTGCCCGCCGGCACGGCCGTGCGAAAGCTCAGCGTGCCGGAATCCAGGGCGGCCTCGCCGTCGCCGGTCGTGATGCGCAGGCGGTAGAAATAGGGCCGCCCCGGCTCGAGCCCCTCGATGCGGTGCTGCTGCAGTCGCTTGCCGGACGCGGCGATCTCCACGCGCTGGCGCAGCGGCAGCGACGCGCCCCATTCGAGCACCGCGGCGCGCGGCCGGTCGGTCTCCCACAAAACGCTGACGGCGCCGGTGTCCACGGCGTTGAGATAGGGCCCGGCGGTGAAATGCGGCCGCGTGGCGTAACGGCGGCCTTCCGTCACCGGCTGCTTGCGCTGCTCGAAAGCCGCGCGCACCTGCGCGGCGTCGAGGGCCTGTCCGTAGATCGCGAGCTCGTGGACGAAGTCGGCCAGGCGCGCGCCGGGCTCTGCGCCCAGCCAGGCGTCCAGCTCCAGCGCCGCGCCGGCCGGCAGCGGCAGCGCGGCGGCGCTTTCTTCGGCGACCCGCTCGCCGTTGTGATACAGGCGCAGCGCCGCGCCGTCCCACACGCCGACCAGGTGATGCCAGTAGCCCTGCCAGCCCTCGATTTCGTCGGTCGACCATTGCGCGCCGCCTTCCGGCGGGCCGAAGGCCAGCCGCTGCTTCTGGTAGGACAGCCGCCAGCCGATCCTGCGCTCGCCGCCGGGCTGCGCGGCCGCCGCCATCAGGCCGAGCGGGACATTGGCGTGATCGACCAGCCACAGCTCGATGCTGAAGGCACCGTCCGGCAGCCGCTGCGCCGGCAGCAGTCCGCCCAGGTGCTCGCTGGGCCGCAGGGCGTCGAGCAGCAGCGGCGCGGCTTCGACCGACAGCGCCGCCGGGGACGACAGCGGCGTTGCGTAGGGTGCCGGCAGGTCAGCATCGATGCCGGCCTTGCGCGGCAGCCGGTGGTCCGGCCACAGCGTCCACGCGGCCAGCGGTTCCACGCCCGATGCAGCAGCCGTGCCGGCTGCCAGAACCGCGCCGAGCACGACCCTCACCAGGCGTTTCATGGCCGGAAGCGGTAGCTGGTCGTCACGAAGAAGGTGCGGCCGGTTTCCACGTAGTCCTTCTGGAAGCCGTTGCCGGATCCCCGCGTGGCCCAGTAGACATGGCTGTCGGCGAGGTTCTGCGCCTCGAAGATCAGGCTCAGCCCGCGCGCGAAGCCGCGCGAGAAGGTGTAGCGCGCCTGGTAGTCGAGCCGCTCGAACGGCTGGATCCACTTGTCGACGGCGTTGTTGCGCAAGTCTTCGATGTACTTGCCGTTGTAGTTGTAGGCGAGCTGCGTTTCAAAGCCGCCGTACTGCCAGAACAGGCTCAGATTGGCCTGGCGCTCGGGCGCGTTGATGAACGGGATCTTGTCGCCGCCACGATAGTCGATGCCGGTATCGGCCTCGCTCTTCTGATACGTGAAATTCAGCGCAAACCCCGTGCCGCTCCAGGGCTGCGGCAGCCAGATGAGCTGCTGCACCGTGCCGACCTCGAAACCGTAGATCTGCGCTTCTTCGCCGTTTTTCGGCTGCGAGATCTCGACGCCGTTGACGTTGAGCTCCGAGCTGTTGGCGTTTTCCTTGAAGATGAAATTGCGGATGTCCTTGTAGAACAGGTTGAGGCTCAGCAGGCTCACGCCGCCGGGATAGAACTCGTAGCCGAGATCCAGGTTGACCGCCTCGGCGGATTCGAGATCGGGATTGCCCTGGGAGATCGAGATGATTTCACCGCTGGCGTCGCGCTCGACGCTGCGGCCCGAGGTCACCAGCTCGAAATCCGGCCGCGCGATGCTGGTCCACACCGCCGCGCGCCAGACCTGACGCGGGTCCGGACGGTAGTTGAGGTGGATACTCGGCAGCACGTGGACGGCGTCGGCGTCCTCCTTCACGAAGCGGCTGTCCGCCACCTCGTCCTCGGCCTGCCAGACGGTGTTTTCCAGTTCGGTCATCTCGACGCGCACGCCGCCGATCAACTCCAGCGCGTCGAAGCGGCGGCTGCCCATGACGTAGGCCGCGTAGATATCTTCCGTGGCCTCGCTGTCGTTTTCGTTCTGGTCGTTGGCATCGAATTCCGAAGTTCCCTGGGCCTCGAGCAACGCGATCAGCGCGCCGCGATTGAAGACCGGTCCGAAGGCGTCGTTGCCGTTGTACTCGCCGTCCAGGAAGGCGTTCTCGAAACGCGCGATCAGCTCAGGGCAGTCCGCGAGCGTCGGACAGGGCACCTCGCCGTCGAAGATCTGCTGCTCGTCCTTCTCGCGCCGCGATTGCGTGAGCTTGATGCCGGCGCGGGCCTCGTCCAGCCATGCACCCTGGCTGAAGCTTCGGCGCAGATTCATCTGCACGATCGTCTTGCTGTCCTCGCTGCTGTTCGAGCTCACCTCGGCGCCGTCGAAAGCCAGCAGGCTGTTGTCGTAGATCGCCGCGTTGGCGGCGGGCGGCAGCGTCCAGTGCGGGAAGCGCGGATCCGGGTAGGTGAAGAAGACACCCTGCTGGGCGAAGGGACCGGCCGCCTCGGACTCGAAGGCCAGGTCGTAATAGCGCGGCGTCTCGGTCTCGCCGAAGCTGTAGGCGAGGTTGAAATCCGCCAGCCAGCGGCCGAAGGGCTGTTCGCCGCCGATATTGACCGAAGCCAGCGTCGATTCCACGTCCTCGATCTCGCCGCCGCGCGCGACGAAGAACTCCTGCGGATCCCACACGCCGGAACCGCCGATCAGCGAGTACAGCATATCGGTGCTGCCGTTCTCGAATTCCTCGATGCCGTCGCGATCGGTGATGACGCCGTCGCCGTCGTGATCGACGATCTGGGCCGTCGTGTAGGCATAAGTCCGCGTGCCGTCCGGGGCGACCGACACGACCACGTCGTCCGGCTGCGGCAGGCTCGCGTCGTCCTTGTCCACCTGCTCCAGGCGCGCCGGCGCGCGGCGGTTGCGCACGTCGACGTAGGAATGCGTCTCCGGGTTTTCATAGTGCGCGTACTGTCCGCGAAGGTAGTAGCGCGCCCCGCCTTCGCCTTGGTAATCGAGCGAGAAATTGCCGCCGAAGCGCTCGATCTCGTCCTCGAAGACGTCGAGGCCAAGACCCTGCAACTGGTAACTGCCGGCGTCGACCGGGATCTGGCCGTTGCGGCGCCAGCGATACGGCTCCCAGTCGCCTTCGTTCTCGCTTTCCTGTCCGGTCGTATCCTGATCGCTGTGATAGGCGGTGAGGTAAAGGCCCCAGCGCTGGGCCGGCCCGAACAAATGGGCGAAATCGGCGGCGATGAGCTTGCCGGTGTCGTCCTCGCGATCGTTGTAGAGGTAGCGGTAGCTCAGGCTCGCGGTACGCTCGCCGAAATCGAAGGCCGTGGGTGTGATGAAGTTGACCGCGCCGCCGATGGCGTCACCGTCCAGGTCCGGGGTCAGCGTCTTGCTGACGGTCACCGTCTGGATGCCGGTGGGCGGCAGCACATTGAGCGCCAGCGCGCGCGAGGCCGGGTCCGACTGCGCCACGCGCACGCCGTTCACGCTGAAGCTGTTGAGCGAGGCGTCGAGGCCGCGCACGGTGACCAGGGCGCCCTCGCCGGTCTGCTGATCGCGCACCACGGAGATGCCCGGCAGGCGCGCGAGACTTTCGGCGATGTTGTTGTCCGGAAACTTGCCGAGATCGTCGGCGGACAGGACCGAGGACACCAGGTCGCTGGCCCGCTGCTGGTTGAGCGCGCGGCTCTGCCCGTAGGCGTATCCGGTCACGATCACTTCTTCCACCCCGCCCCGCGCATCGCCTGCCTGCGCCAGCGCGAAGTCGGCGCGCAGCTCGCCCTGCTCCGGCACCTCGACCGTGCGCGTGCCTGCGGCATAGCCCAGAAAGTCCACTTTCAGTTCATAGCGCCCGGCCGACAGGCCGCGCAGCGTGTAGCGGCCGTCGCGATCCGTCGTGGTCTGCGCGCGCGTGCGACCGTCCTCGCCGGCCAGGCGCACGACGGCGCCGCGCAGCGCCCCGCCGCGGCCTTCGTCGACCACCGCACCGGCCAGATCGCCGGCCTGCGCGGCGCACGGAACCACGAGCGTCGCCCCCCACAGCATGATCCGTACTGCCCGCGTCGCTTCCGTCCCCAAGCGCCGCGAGGACCTCGCTCGTCTCAACATGTTGGCTACTCCCGTGTGATGTCCGGCGCGGCGGATTGGAGCAGACGCAGATGACAGGCTGGTTAATGTGGTATAAACCAGTTACAAGCTCCGGCAGAGAACAACAACGGATGGACCGACTCGATGCGATAGACAACGCCGACGCCCTGCTGCAAGTGCTGGTGGAACGCGGACAGGGCCAGTACGGCTATGAGCGCGTCAGCCAGCTCGAACACGCCTTGCAGTGCGCGCAGCTCGCGGAAGCCGCCGGCGAGCCGCCGGCGCTGATCGTGGCGGCGCTGTTTCACGATGTCGGCCATCTCGTCGACGGGGCCGACGTGACCTGGCTCGAGCGCGGCCGGGACGACCGCCACGAGCTGCGCGCGGTGCAGCGTCTGCGGCGCAGCTTCGGCGCCGCGGTGGTCGGACCCATCGTGCGGCACGTGGCCGCCAAGCGTTATCTGTGCGCTACCGAGTCCGGGTATCTGGAAGCGCTGTCAGAGGCATCGCGCGCGAGCCTCGCGCTGCAGGGCGGGCCCATGACGCCCGCGGAAGCGCAGCGCTTCCGCCGGCAGGCCCACGCCGCCGAAGCGATCCGGCTGCGCCGCTACGACGACGCCGCCAAGCTGCCGGGGCGCAGCACGCCGCCGGCGGAGTATTTCGCGCGCTACTGGCGAAACGGCATCGGATAGACCGCTGGCGCTGCTTGCCGCCGGCGCGCCTGCGGGTGCGCCGCAGCGTGTGCCATCGGGCCCAAGAGCATTGCCGCGCCCGTGTCCACCGGATCGTACTCACAGCAGCGCGTCAGCGCGGTCGGCTTCAGGACGGCACGCGCCATGGCATCGACTTTCCGGATGCCCTGCACTGGGCCCTTGAGCGTGGACTGCGAGGGGCTGGCGACTTTGCCGTACCGGTGCGATGCCGTGCGCACCTTCCATTCCGACAACGCGCGAAGCGCGGGATGATCGGCCACCGCGAGGACGTGCCCTGGGCGCCCTTCACGCCCCCCACGAGAGGGGCGGAAGAAGGGCGCCCAGATCATGGCAATTGGCGGAGAGGGTGGGATTCGAACCCACGGTACGCTTGCGCGTACGCCTGATTTCGAGTCAGGTACATTCAACCACTCTGCCACCTCTCCAAACGGGTGCTCGCCGTCCGTGGCGCAACGGCGTGCCCTTATGCTAACGCCTGCCCGGCCATCCGTGGCCGGGCGTTCGCCGGCACCGGCGATGCCATCAGTCGAAGCGCGCCGGCTCAACCACTCTGCCACCTCTCCAAACGGGTGCTCGCCGTCCGTGGCCGAGGCCTGCGCACATTGTGCCGGCTTCGGACAGCGAGTCAAAACCGGCGGGCCGGCGGCGGGTACCGTGCGGCCTGTAGACTTGCGGTCATGGTGCGAGATTCTGGCGCCCTGCCCGGGCAGGGCGCGCATTCTAAATGAACCCGGACGCCAAGCCTACCTTTCGTTGGTCATTTCTGCGTCGCATCTGGCGGCTCGGCCCGCTGCTGCCCGTTGCCGCGGGGGTGGCGCTGGTTTCGACCTGCTCGCCACGGCAGACGGTGCTGGATGAGGTCAAGGCGCTCGGCGTTCTGCGCGTGGCCACGGTGAACAGTCCGACGACGTACTACATCGGCCCGGCCGGAGAGCCGGTCGGCTTCGAATACGAGCTGGTCGCCGGTTTCGCCGCGTGGCTCGGCGTGCAGATCGAGCTGCAGGTGGCGGCGAATCCACCGGAAGCCGCAGACCGGGTCCTCGCCGGCGAGGCCCACGTCGTCGCGGCCGGCTTAGGCGTCACCGCCGGCCGCGAGCGGCGGATGCTGTTCACGCGGCCGGTGCAGACCGTCGTGCCCCTGCTCGTGCACACCAAGGGGACGCGCAAGCCCAAGAACCTGGGCGAGCTCGAGGGCACGCTGCGCGTCGTCGCCGGCAGCGCGCATGCGGAGCGCCTGCAGACGCTGCGCGCGCAGTATCCGCAACTGCAGTGGGAAGAAACCGCCGACGTGGAGTCCGAAGAGCTGCTGCTGGCGGTCGCCAACGGCGAGGTCGATTACACGATCGCCAACTCCGATCTCGTCGCGATCAACCAGCGCTACTACCCCAACCTGCGCGTGGCATTCACGATTGCCGACTCGCAGCCGCTGGCCTGGGCGTTCGCGCCGCGCGACGCCAGCCTGCGCGACGCCGCCGAGCGCTATCTGGACAGCGTCGGCGAAAGCGAGCTCGCGCGGCTGCGCGATCGCTACTTCGGCCACGTCGAGCAGGTCGACGCCTACGGCGCGCTGACGCTGGCGACGCACGTCGAAACGCGGCTGCCGCGCTATCGCAAGGTGTTCGAGGAGGCGGCCGCGGCCACCGGCCTGGACTGGCGGCTGCTCGCCGCGATCGCCTACCAGGAGTCGCACTGGGACCCGAACGCGGTCAGCCCCACCGGCGTGCGCGGGATCATGCAGCTGACCACGGCCACCGCGGCGCGGCTCGCCATCAGCAACCGCGAGGACCCGGTGCAGAGCATTCTCGGCGGCTCGCGCTACTTCCGCATGCTGCTGGACAAGCTGCCGCCGGAGATCACCGAGCCGGATCGCACCTGGCTGGCGATGGTGGCCTACAACATCGGCTACGGCCATCTGCTCGATGTGCAGGACCTGACCCGCCAGCAGGGCGGCGACCCGCACCGCTGGCTCGATGTGCGCGAACGCCTGCCGCTGCTCACGCAAAGCAAGTGGTACCGCAAGACCAAGTACGGCTACGCGCGCGGGCACGAGGCGCGCAGCTACGTCGGCAACATCCGCACCTACTACGACATGCTGGTCTGGATGACCGGCGTGCCGGCCACTGCGCCCGAGCCGGCGCCGCAGCCGCCGCCGGAGCCGCCACCGGAGAAACGCGAGAAGGACCCGCTGGGGATCGATTCGCCGATCCTGTAAGCCGGTCTGCAGCCCGGCCTACGCCCCGAAGGCGTACGACAGGCTCACCGCGCTGTAGGTGTCGGTGCGCTCGGTATCCGGCGGCACGTCGGCGTTGTGCTTGACGGTGTACGAAAGCGTCGCGAACAGATTGCCGACGATCGACAGTTTCAGCTCGGTCAGCGATTCGCCGTAGGTGTTGGACTCGCCCGACTCGACCTTCAGCGACTGCACGAAGTAGCTGGTTTCCGACGGCTTCCACTCGTACCTGGTCCGCCCGCGAAAGATCAGATCGTCGTCGCGCACGCCGGTCACGTTCTCCTCGGTCTGCCGTGCGCCGACGCCGATCTCGGCTTCGAGCAGATGCACCGGCCCGGCGAGCAGGTGGCGGCCGTAGCCCACGGACTCGGACGTGCGCGTGCGGATCGCGCCGAACAAATCCTTTTCCCACTCGAGCGCGACGAACACGTAGTCGCGGCCGGTGAAGTTCCAGTCCAGCGAATCGAGCGCGGCGTAGCGCTCGGCGGAGGCGCCTTCGCGGTCATAGCTGTACACCGCGAGCGTCTCGAAATGGTTTTTCCAGGCGTCTGCCGTGTAGTCGAGCGCGAGCTTGCTGTTGAAGGACTCGGTCCGCGTATTGCCGGACGTGGCGAGATAACCGAGCGAGATTTCTCCTGCGACCTGCGCCTGCGCCGGCATCGCGAACGCGGCGGCGAGGCAGAAGCGCTTGCGACGAAGCATCGATCCTCCTTGGTCGGCCGGTTGACGCAGGCTCAGCCGACGGGCACCGCACGCCCCAGCTGCGCCTCCAGTCGCAGCAGAATCAGCTCCGCCATCTCGGTCTGGATGAACTCGCGCAGACGCGCCTCCTCCGCCTCCTTGGCCAGCACCTGCTCCGGCTGGAAGCTGTACTCGCGCGTCAGCCGCAGCTCGCCGGGCTCGACCAGCGGCACGCCGCCGCGCAGCACCTGATAGCGCACGCTGGTGACCAGCCGATACTCCAGCGCCTTACCGTCGACGCCGATCGACAGGACCTCGCGCGCCTCGGTCAGCTCGCTCAGACGGATCACAGTGGTTTCTGCGGCGCGCGCACCGAGCACCTCGGCGCCGCGCCGCTGCAGGCCGGCGCGCAGCGCAGTTTCCAGCGGCGGCTGCAGCACGCGGTACGGCGCGATCACCTCGATGTAGACCGCGCGCAGCGGCTCGGGCAGCGGCCGTGTGCCCGCCAGATGAAAGCCGCATGCGGAGAGCGTGAGCGCCAGCGCGACGAGCAGGCTGCGCACGTCAGACGACGAAATTGACGAGTTTGCCCGGCACGACGATCTGCTTCTTGATCGGCGCACCGGCGATGAAGCGCTGCACGTTCTCGTCGGCGAGCGCGATCGCGGAAATCTCGTCCTTGCTCGCGCCGGCCGGTACCTCGAGGTTGGCGCGCAGCTTGCCGTTGACCTGCACGACGATCGCCAGCCTGTCCTTCTGCAGTGCCGACTCGTCGACCGCCGGCCAGGGCTGAACCAGCAGGTCTTCGGTTCCGCGCAGCTGCTGCCACAGCGCGTGACAGACATGCGGGACGATCGGCTGCAGCATCAGCGCGATGGCTTCCCAGACTTCCTGCAGCACGGCGCGGCCCTGCTCCGAGTGGTCCTCGAAGCGCGTCGTGTCGTTGATCAACTCCATGACCGCGGCGATCGCGGTGTTGAAGGCCTTGCGGCGGCCGTAGTCGTCGCTGAGCTTGGCGATCGTTTCGTGCAGCTTGCGCCGCAGCGCCTTCTGCCCGGTGCTCAGCCGCGCCTTGTCGAGCGCGGGTGCCGGGCCGGCGGCGACGTGCTGATAGACACCGCGCCAGAGCCGGCGCAGGAAGCGCGACGCACCCTCGACGCCGTCGTCTCGCCACTCCAGCGAGGCGTCCGGCGGCGCGGCGAACATCGCGAACAGGCGCACGGTATCGGCGCCGTAGCGGTCGATCAGCGCCTGCGGATCGACGCCGTTGTTCTTCGACTTGGACATCTTCTCGACGCCGCCGATCGTCACCGGCCGGCCGTCGGCCTTGTGCCGCGCGGCCACCGGCTGGCCCTTGGCGTCGGTTTCGAGCTCGACCTCGGCCGGATTGATCCACTCGCGCTTGCCGCCGGCGGTCTCGCGGTAGTAGGTCTCCTTGACGACCATGCCCTGCGTCAGCAGGTTGATGAACGGCTCATCGGACGCGACCATGCCCTCGTCGCGCATCAGCTTGTGGAAGAAGCGCGCGTACAGCAGGTGCAGGATCGCGTGCTCGATGCCGCCGATGTACTGGTCCACCGGCAGCCAGTAGTTGGCGCGCGCATCGAGCATCTGCCGGTCGTTGTCCGGGCAGGCGAAGCGCGCGTAATACCAGCTCGACTCCATGAAGGTGTCGAACGTGTCGGTTTCGCGCTCGGCCGCTCCGCCGCAGGATGGGCAGGTGGTCTTGCGCCAGGCCGGATCGGCCTTGATCGGCGACTGCACGCCGCCCCCACTCGAATAGTGATCGGCGACGTCTTCGGGCAGCACGACCGGCAGCTGGTCCTCCGGCACCGGCACCGCGCCGCAGTTCGCGCAGTGGATCACCGGGATC
Source organism: Pseudomonadota bacterium (assembly GCA_040754295.1). Classification (GTDB taxonomy): domain Bacteria; phylum Pseudomonadota; class Gammaproteobacteria; order Nevskiales; family Nevskiaceae; genus Solimonas. The sequence continues at coordinate 40,150 of JBFMCQ010000026.1, forward strand.
GGGCAGCCCCAGTAGCGCTGCCGCGACACGCCCCAGTCGCGCAGGCGGAAGTTCACACGGCGCCTGCCGGTGCCGGCGTTTTCGAAGTGCGCGGCGATCGCGTCGAAGGCCTGGCGGTAGTCGAGTCCGTCGAACCGGCCGGAATTGACCACGCGCATCTGCGGGTGCGTCTTGTCGGCGTACCAGTCCTGCCAGCGCGCGGTGTCGTAGCGCTCGCCCGCGATCGCAATGACCTGCTTGATCGGCAGCCCGTACTTCGTCGCAAACTCGAAGTCGCGCTCATCATGTCCCGGCACCGCCATCACCGCGCCGGTGCCGTAGCCCATCAGCACGAAGTTCGCCGCCCAGATCGGCAGCTTCTCGCCGGTGATCGGATGGATCGCGAAGATGCCCAGCGGCATGCCTCTCTTCTCGGCCGTCTCGATCTCGGCTTCGGCGACGCCGCTGCGCGCCGCTTCCTCGAGAAACGCCGCCAGCTGCGGATCGTGCGCCGCGGCCTTGAGCGCCAGCGGATGCTCGGCGGCCACGGCCATGTAGGTCACGCCCATCAGCGTGTCCGGGCGCGTCGTGAACACCGTCAGCGGCTCCGGCTCGCCCTCGACCGGGAACTGCAGCTCGAGACCTTCCGAGCGCCCGATCCAGTTGCGCTGCATGATCTTGACCGCGTCGGGCCAGCCGTCGAGCTTGTCCAGATCGTCCAGCAGCTCCTGCGCATAGGCGGTGATCTTGAGGAACCACTGTGGGATTTCCCTGCGCTCCACCACTGCGCCCGAGCGCCAGCCGCGGCCGTCGACGACCTGCTCGTTGGCCAGCACGGTCTGGTCCACCGGGTCCCAGTTCACGACCGCGTTCTTGCGGTAAACGAGCCCCTTCTTCATCAGCCGCGTGAACAGCAGCTGCTCCCAGCGGTAATACTCCGGCCGGCAGGTCGCCAGCTCGCGCGACCAGTCGTAGGCGAAGCCCAGGCGCCGCAGCTGCGCCTTCATGTACTCCATGTTGGCGTAGGTCCACTTCGCCGGCTGCGTGCGGTTGGCGATGGCCGCGTTCTCGGCGGGCAGGCCGAAGGCGTCGAACCCCATCGGCTGCAGCACGTTCTTGCCGAGCATGCGCTGGTGGCGCGAGATGACGTCGCCGATCGTGTAATTGCGCACATGCCCCATGTGCAGCTTGCCGCTGGGGTACGGGAACATCGACAGGCAGTAGTACTTCTCGCGCGACGGATCCTCCGTGACCTGGAAAGACGCGTTGCGCGCCCAGAAATCCTGCGCGGCCCGCTCGACCTCGGCGGGGGAGTACTGCTCTTGCATGGCGAGGAAAGCGGATCGGAAAAAGGGCGCTAGTCTAGCCCGAAGTTCTCCGTGATTTCCTCTGAGCACCCGTGGCCCGGACGCAGCCGGCCGCAACGCGGCCATGCGCGTGGCTCGACCCGATCCAACCGCCGGTTGATCCGTCCGGACTGCGGCGTCAGAAGCCCTCGCCCTTGAAGCGGCCGATACCGAAGCCGAACATGGCCACCACCAGCCAGTAGGCGACCAGAAAACCCAACCAGTCGGGCGCCTGCCACAGCATCAGCGCACTGCCCAGCACGAAGTTCGTCAGCCCCCAGACGAGGTTGACGCGCGCCGACGAGTTGGCGCCCAGCGGCGAGCGAAACCGCTTGCCGGCGACGCCGGCGATGAAGTGCGGCATGCCGTTGCTGAAGAAAAAGCCGATCACGAAGTGCCAGATTGAAATGCTCATTCGACGCCTCCTGTCATTGGTATGGGCCTGAACCCGGTGCGGACCGCGCGTCAGGCGCCCGGCCTCGCTCCTGGGTTTCACGCGATCGAGCCGCTCGTGTTGCGGAAGAGATCCGCGTACGCCTGGCGCAGCCTGTACTTGAGCACCTTGCCGCCGACCGTCTCGGGCAGGGCCTCGGCGAACACCACGGCCTTGGGCGTCTCATAGCCCGCGAGCCGCTCGCGGCAATAGGCGATGAGCTGCGCTTCGTCGACCTCGGACCTGCGCACCACGACGGCGGTCACGGCCTCGCCCCAGTGCGCGTGCGGCAGGCCGATGACCGCAGCCTTCTGGACCGCGGGATGGCCGTGCAGCACCGATTCGACGCGCAGACTCGACACGTTCTCGCCGCCGGACTTCACGATGTCCTTGAAGCGGTCGACCATGATGCGCAGGCCGTCGTCGTCCACGACGACGCTGTCGCCGGAATGGAACCAGCCGCCGCGGAAGGCCTCGCGTGTCGCCTCCTCGTTCAGGTAGTAGCCCGCGGTCATGATCGGGCTGCGGTAGACGGCCTCACCGGGCGTGTTCGGCTTCCCCAGCAGGGACGCCCCGGTCTCGTCCACCACGTCGGCGGCCAGCAGCGGGCTGGGCACGCCGACGTAGTTGAGCAGGGGCGCGCTGCGTTGGTAGACGTCCGGCCACTTCGCCGGCCAGAAGCGGTGGCAGGCGATGGCCTCGGTCTGGCCGAAGATGCCGATGAGCACCAGTCCCGGCGCCTTCTCCCGCAGCGACTGGTAGACGGCGGGTTCCAGCGCGCCCCAGCCGTAGACCAGAACGCCGAGGCTGGAGAGATCCCGGCCGCTTTTGCCGGCCTCGGCGTTGAGCGCGGTGACGAACTGCGGCGAGCCCGCCCAGACCGCGGTGGCGCGTTCCTCGGCGATCGCCTGTGCCAGCTGATCCGGCGCGGGGCGGCGGCCCAGCACCAGCGAGCCGCCGACGAGGAACGCCGACAGGGGCATGACCTCGCCGATGTGGTAGATCACCGGCAGGGCGGTCAGCACCTTGAGCTCGGTTTCCAGGCCCAGCCCGCGACTGAGCGAGGCCGCGAAGTTCAGGGCCGCCAGATGGCTGGTGCTGTGCGAGATCATCACGCCCTTGGGCATGCTCGTCGTGCCCGAGGTGTAGAGCAGCTGCCAGATGTCGTCGCCGTGGATTTCGACTTCCGGCTCGCCGGCCGGCTGCTCGGCGAGCAGCTCGCCGAAGCTCGGGCTGCCCGCGACGGGGCCGCCGCCGATGGTGATCGTCGCCGCGACCGGCACGCCGACGGCGGTAAACGGCCGCTGCGCGCGCGG
>JBFMCQ010000027.1:0-41789 GCA_040754295.1 Pseudomonadota bacterium
CATGGCCTCGTCGCTGCGCCGCGTCACCGCGGCGCCTTCGAGTTCGCTGCCGTCGAAGCTGCTGATGCCGACCGAAGCGTGCACGCGCAGGCTGTGCTCGCGCACCGTGAACGGCTGCGACAGCGCAGCCAAGAGCCGCTCGGCGAGTCCCACCGCCTGCCCGGTGTCGGCGATCTCCTCGACCAGAAGGGCGAACTCGTCGCCGCCGATGCGCGCCAGCACGTCCCTGGGTTCGGCGATCTCGGCCATGCGCGCAGCAGCATGCTTGAGCAGCGCATCACCGGTGGCGTGGCCGTAGCGGTCGTTGATTCGCTTGAAGTCGTCGAGGTCGATGTAGAGCATCGCGCCGCGCGTCCCCTTGTCCCGTGCACGCCGCAGCGCGCGATTCAGCGCCTCGTGGAACAGGCGGCGGTTGCCCAGGCCCGTCAGCGTGTCGTAGTTGGCCAGCTGCGCCAGCTTCTTCATCGCCATCTGGCGGCGGTCGGTTTCCAGCTCGAACTTGTCGAGCACGGCGTTGTAGAAGCTGGCGATGCGCGCCGCCTCGGTCTCGGGCTCTACCTCGATGCGCTGCGAAAAATCGCCGCGCCGCGCCTGGCGGTCCATCTGCACGATCAGGTCGAGCACCGCGCTGCCGGCGCCGTGCTCGGCGATGTTGAGACCGATACGCTCCTCGTCCGCGCTGACACGCAGCCGCAGCCGGCGATTGACGATCGCCAGCAGCACGTACGACACACCGAACGAATAGGCGCCGACGCTGAGCACGCCCAGCGCCTGGACCTGCAGTTGCTGCCAGCGTGTCACGCCCTCGCCCCAGCTGCCATCCGCTGCGCACAGCGCCACCGCCAGCGTGCCCCAGACGCCGGCGAACAGGTGCACCGGCACCGCACCCACGGCATCGTCGATGCGCAGCCGCTCCAGCAGCAGCGTGCCGAGCACACAGACCAGGCCGCCGACGGCGCCGACCAGCAGGGCGGCCAGCGGCGTCACCAGCTGGCAGCTGGCCGTGATCGCGACCAGGCCGGCGAGCACGCCGTTCATGATGCGGTCGACGGCCGGCCGCCCCATCAGGCGCCAGGTCAGGATGCCGGCCGCGATGCCGCCGGCGGCGGCACCGAGCGCGGTATTGGCGATGATCAGCGGCACCGTCTCGGTGAAACCCAGCGCGCTGCCGCCGTTGAAGCCGAACCAGCCGACCCACAGCAGGAACACCCCGAGCGTCGCCACCGGCAGGTTGTAACCCTCGATCGGCCGGCCGTGGTCGCCGAAGCGGCCGACCCGCGGCCCGATGATCAGCAGGCAGGCCAGCGAGGCCCAGCCGCCGACCGAGTGCACCACCGTGGAACCGGCGAAGTCGATGAAGCCGATCTGCGACAGCCAGCCGCCGTCGAAACCTTCGAGCGCGCCGCCCCAGACCCAGTGGCCGACCACCGGATAGACCAGCAGCGACACCACCAGCGCCGAGACGCAATACGCGGCAAAGCGCATGCGTTCGGCCACGGCGCCGGAGACGATCGTGGTCGCCGTGCCGCAGAAGGCCATCTGGAAGAAGAAGAACACGTACAGCCAGGGCGAGGCCTCGCCGAACAGCAGATCCGGCGCGAGACCGACCAAGCCGTGCCAGCTGGCACCGAACATCAGGCCGAAGCCGGCCAGGCCGAACAGTACCGCGGCGATGCAGAAGTCGACGAGGTTCTTGAACGCGACGTTGATGCTGTTCTTGGCCCGCACCAGGCCCGACTCGACGCAGGTGAAGCCGGCCTGCATCGCCACTACCAGCACGGCGCAGATCAGCACCCAGAACTGGTCGAAGGCGTTGTGCTCGATGGGCATGGTCGCGGAGACGGACGGCGGCGGCAGCGGTGGCGTGAGGAAGCGGGGCCGCGCGAGTCGGGCGGGATTCTTGCTGCACGCCTGCTCCCTTCGGAACCTCGCGCAGCGATGACTTCCCCGAGCCGCATGATCGCGTGGGCGTTGGCGGCGGCCGTCATGCTCGCCCCGGCGCAAACGCCGGCCGCCACCGAGTTCGAGCATGCGCTCGACGGACTGCTACGGGAGCTCAGGGCCGGCGAATGCGCGACATCGGCCGATGCACGGTTGCAGACCTGGCCGCCACGGTGATGGGAAGGCCTTGGCCGCGTCGGTGCCCAGCGACGGCGGCTTCACCGGCACCTCGATGCCTTTCACGCACGCCGGTCTCGCGTACATGACGCCGATCCAGCGCTTCAGGTTTTCAAGGCCGTCGAGCGATACGCCCGACCACTTGTGCATGCGCACCCACGCCCAGTTGGCGATGTCGGCGATCGAATACTCGTCCGCAAGCCACTCGGATTCGCCGAGGCGGCGATCGAGCACTTCGAACAGGCGCCGGCACTCGTGCTGATAGCGGTCGATCGCCGTCGGAATCTTCTCCGGCAGGTAGCGGAAAAACACGTTCGCCTGCCCCATCATCGGCCCGACGCCGGCCATCTGGAACATCAGCCACTGCAGGACGCGCGAGCGGCCCTTGACGTCCGACGGCATCAGCCTGCCGGTCTTCTCGGCGAGGTAGATCAGGATCGCGCCCGACTCGTAGACCTCGACGACGCCATTGAGAAACGGCGTTTCCACCGGCGCAGCGGCAGCGCCGCCTGATCGGCACGACGGCGTCGTGCTCGGGATTGAGCATGACGGCACCGACCGGCGTCCAGTTGCGCGCGGTCGTCGTCCAGCGCCGCGGATGGCACCCGCGAGCCGCCCGAGAGAGCGCATGCCGCTCCGGCCAGGATCGCCCTGGTATCGACTCATGATCCGGCCGAACGTCGTCCACGGACAGCAGCGACTTCAGCCCGCTTTTCGGTCGCGTTGCCGAGCAATCTAACAGACGTTAGAATCGCTTCGTTCAGAAGAGGAACTCCTGCGCGTGTTCAAACAGACCCATCCCCGGCTCGAGCAATTCAATCGCGAGCGCCGCTCGCGCAGCGCCGAAGACGTGGACGCAGAATTTGCGGCGGCGGGCAAGGTCCCGTGAAATATCTCGAAGATTTCCAGCCGGGTCAGATCTACCGGTTCCGCGCAGAACCGTTGAGCAAGGAAGAGATCATCGCATTCGCGCAGGAGTGGGATCCGCAGCGCCTGCATACCGACGAGGCTTACGCCACCGGCATTCACGGCAGCCTGATCGCCTCGGGCTTCCAGACGCTGCTGCAGGTCTTCAAGCCGGTCATGCGGAACATGATGACGGACGTCGCCAATATCGGCGGCTTGGGTTTCGACTCGCTGAAGTGGCTTCGGCCCGTTCGGCCCGGCGAGGCCCTGGATGTCGAACTGGAAGTCTCTTCGGTAACACCGTCGAAGACCAAGCCGGACCGGGGCGTGATGACCTACACGCTCAGAGCCATGAATCCTGCAGGACAGGTCGTGTTCACCGTCGATACCGGGGCGATGGTCAAACGCCGGCCCTCGCCGGAAAAGTGAGCCGCGCTGCTCATCACGGTAAGTCTCCAAGTCGCAGCGATCGAGACGGCAGCCTGACCGGGGCAGAATTTACTCTGGCCCGTCTTTCGTTTTTTGTGGCAGAAAATCCTGTTCCGGCAGACCATGACCGCCATCAAATCAAAGCTACGCACCGCCAGCGAAGAATTCCGCGCCAACGCGGCCCTGATGCGCAGGCTCGTCGACGAGCTGCGCGAGAAGACTGCACGGGCTGCGCTCGGCGGCTCGGAGAGCGCACGGCAGAAGCACACGGCGCGCGGCAAGCTGCTGGTACGTGAGCGCATCGATGCGCTGCTCGATCCCGGTGCGCCGTTCCTCGAGCTGTCGCCGCTCGCCGCGTACGATATGTACCAGGGCGAGGTGCCTTGCGGCGGCGTGGTCGCCGGCATCGGCAGCGTTCAGGGGCGCGAATGCGTCATCGTCGCCAACGACGCGACGGTCAAGGGCGGCACCTACTACCCGGTCACGGTGAAGAAGCATCTGCGCGCGCAGGAGATCGCGCGCGAGAACCGCCTGCCCTGCGTCTACCTCGTCGACTCCGGCGGCGCCTTCCTGCCGATGCAGGACGAGGTGTTCCCGGACCGCGACCACTTCGGCCGCATCTTCTACAACCAGGCGAATCTCTCGGCGCTCGGCATCCCGCAGATCGCCTGCGTGATGGGCTCGTGCACCGCCGGCGGCGCCTACGTGCCGGCGATGAGCGACGAGACCGTCATCGTCAAGAACCAGGGCACGATCTTCCTCGGCGGGCCGCCGCTGGTGAAGGCGGCCACCGGCGAAGTGGTCAGTGCCGAGGATCTGGGCGGCGCCGACGTGCACACGCGCATCTCCGGCGTGGCCGACCACTTCGCCGAGAACGATCACCATGCGCTGGCGCTGGTGCGGCGCATCGTCGGCCACCTGAACATCCGCAAGCAGCCGCAGGTCGATCTGCAGACGCCGGAAGCGCCGCTGTACGATCCCGACGAGATCTACGGCGTCATCCCGGCCGACACGCGCAAGCCCTACGACGTGCGTGAAGTCATCGCGCGCATCGTCGACGGCTCGAGGCTCGACGAGTTCAAGGCACGCTACGGCGCGACGCTGGTCACCGGCTTCGCCCACGTCCACGGCTATCCGGTCGGCATCGTCGCCAACAACGGCATCCTGTTCTCCGAGTCGGCGCAGAAGGGCGCGCACTTCATCGAGCTGTGCGCGCAGCGCGGCATTCCGCTGCTGTTCCTGCAGAACATCAGCGGCTTCATGGTCGGCCGTAAGTACGAGAACGGCGGCATCGCCAAGGACGGCGCGAAGATGGTCACCGCGGTCGCGACCGCGCAGGTGCCCAAATTCACCGTGCTGATCGGCGGCTCCTTCGGCGCCGGCAACTACGGCATGTGCGGCCGCGCCTACTCGCCGCGTTTGCTGTGGACCTGGCCGAACTCGCGCATCTCGGTGATGGGCGGCGAGCAGGCCGCCTCGGTGCTCGCCACCGTGCGCCGCGACGGTCTCGAAGCCCAGGGCAAGACCTGGAGCGCCGAGGACGAGGACAGGTTCAAGGCGCCGATCCGCGAACAGTTCGAAGCGCAGGGCAGCCCCTACTACGCCACCGCGCGGCTCTGGGACGACGGTATCGTCGACCCCGCGCAAACCCGCCGCGTGCTCGCGCTGGGCCTGTCCGCGGCACTCAACGCGCCGATTCCGCCGACGCGCTTTGGCGTGTTCCGGATGTAAAGGGGCTATATGTTCACCAAAATCCTGATCGCAAACCGCGGCGAGATCGCCTGCCGCATCATCGCCACCTGCCGGCGCCTGGGTGTGCGCGCGGTCGCCGTGTATTCGGAGGCGGACGCGCAAGCGCGGCATGTGCGGCTCGCGGACGAGGCGTACTGCATCGGGCCGGCGGCGTCGCGCGAGAGCTACCTGCGCATCGAGCGCGTTCTCGAAGCGGCGCAGAAAAGCGGAGCGCAGGCGATTCATCCCGGCTATGGCTTTCTTTCCGAGAACGAAGGCTTCGCCGAGGCCTGCGCGGCGGCGGGGATCGTCTTCATCGGCCCGCCGGTGCATGCGATCCGCGCGATGGGCTCGAAGTCCGGCGCGAAGGCGCTGATGGAACAGGCCGGCGTGCCGCTGGTGCCCGGCTATCACGGCGACGCGCAGGACGCGAAACATCTGCGCGAGCAGGCCGGGCGCATCGGCTATCCGGTGCTGATCAAGGCGTCGGCCGGCGGTGGCGGCAAGGGCATGCGCGTGGTCGAGCGTGCCGAGGACTTCGAAGCGGCGCTGGCCTCGTGCCAGCGCGAAGCGCGCGCGAGCTTCGGCGACGAGCGCGTGCTGATCGAGAAGTACCTGGTGCGCCCGCGCCACGTCGAGATCCAGGTCTTCGGCGACAGCCAGGGCAAGGTCATCCACCTGTACGAGCGCGACTGCTCGGCGCAGCGGCGCCACCAGAAAGTCGTCGAGGAAGCGCCGGCGCCGGGCATGACCGAAGAGCGCCGCGCGGCGATGGGCAAGGCGGCCTGCGATGCGGCGCGCGCGGTCGGCTACGTCGGCGCCGGCACGGTCGAGTTCATCGTCGATCGCGATGACGCGTTCTACTTCATGGAGATGAACACGCGCCTGCAGGTCGAGCATCCGGTCACCGAGATGATCACCGGACAGGATCTGGTCGAATGGCAGCTGCGCGTCGCCGCCGGCGAGCCGCTGCCGCTGGCGCAGGATGAGCTGCCGCTGCGCGGACACTCGATCGAGGTGCGCGTCTACGCCGAGGAGCCTTCCAGCGGTTTTCTGCCGTCGACCGGCCGCCTCGTGCACTACGCGCCGCCCGCGGCCTCGCGGCACGTGCGCGTCGACAGCGGCGTCGAGCAGGGCGACGAGATCGGCCCGCACTACGACCCCATGATCGCCAAGCTGATCGTCTGGGACGAAACGCGCGAGCGCGCGACGCAGCGCATGCTCGAAGCGCTCGCGCAGTTCCGCATCGTCGGCGTCGGCAACAACCTCGCCTTCCTCGCACGGCTGATCGATCACGCGGCGTTTCGCAGCGGCGCCGTCGATACCGGGCTGATCGAGCGCGAGCGCGATACGCTGCTCGTGCCGGCGTCGGATCTGCCCGAGGAAGCCAACCAGGCGGCCGCCTTGTGGATTGCGACGCGCGAGGCGCGGCAGCGGCAACGCGCCGCCGCCGCTTCGCTCGATCCCTACTCGCCGTGGCGTCTCGCCGACGGCTGGCGCCTCAACGGCGGCTACACCCGCCGCCTGCAGTTCGCGAATGGCGAGCAGACCCGGACACTCGAACTGCGCTACGGCGAGCGCGGCCTGGTGCTCGACGGCCAGCCCGTGCACGTCGCCTCGGAGAGCGGCGGGCACATCCGCTATACCGTCGGCGAGCACCACGGCGAGGCGACCGTCGTCGCGCTCGGCGAGCAGCTGCACGTGTTCCTGCAGGGCCGCCGCGCGCTGCTGAGGCTGCTCGACCCGCTCGCACACGCCGGCGAGGACCAGGAGGCGCATGGCGGACTCACGGCGCCGATGCCCGGCAAGATCGTCGCGCTGCTCGCCGGCGCCGGCGACGTGGTCGACAAGGGCGCGCCGCTGCTGGTCATGGAGGCGATGAAGATGGAGCACACGCTATGCGCGCCGGCGCGGGGCACGATCAAGGCCTATCTGTGCCTCGCTGGCGAGCAGGTGCAGGAAGGCGTAGCGCTGGTCGACTTCGAGGTGGCGCAAACCCTTCCTGCCACGGGGTGACAGCGACGAACACGGACGACGGCGAAGCGCAGGCCGCCCTTTTGACACAAGCTCCCCGCTCGGGAAGGCTACGCCGCGTTTGCGTTCGCTACCCTTCTGTTCCGGCCGTGCCGGGTCGAGCCGCCGCGGGCGGGCCGCGCCCCTTCGTAAAACCGCGTATTCCCCTCTATGCAAGAGCGCATTTCGGGCTAGGATACGGTTGCCCAACTCGGGTGGACATTCAGGGAGTGCGAGCTATGGCGAAAGCCAAGAAGAAACCTACTGCGAAAAAGGCTGCGAAGAAGACCGTGAAGAAGGCCGCTGCAAAGAAGCCGCCTGCGAAGAAGACCGCGACCAAGAAGCCGGCGGCCAAGAAGGCCGTGAAGAAGACGAAGGTGAAGCGCAAGCCAAACCCGGCGCTGATGGCACCGTTGACGCCGAGCCCGGTGCTCGCCGAAGTCGTCGGCTCCAAGCCGCAGCCGCGCGGGCAGATCGTCAAGGGCCTCTGGGCCTACATCAAGAAGAACGGTCTGCAGGACGCGGTCAACCGCCGTCAGATCAACGCGGACGAGAAGCTGAAAAAGGTCTTCGGCGGCAAGTCCAGCGTCAGCATGTTCGAGATGACCAAGCTGGTCAGCAAGCACATCAGCTGATGGTGCGTTGCGACGCAAGCGTCCGCTTCGCGCTTGCGTCGCCTTTGATTCGAGCGGGCAGCACCGCCCGCACTTTTCCCCCGGGATCCAAGTCGCGGATCAGTGCGCCGCGACCTGATCGTGGGCGCCGCCGGGGCGCGAAATGCCGCACATCGCGCTGCCGACCGTCTTGGTATCCTGGCTGCGCGCCAGATCGCCGACCGAGACGATCCCGACGAGACGCTTGTCGCGGTTCATCACCGGTAGGCGACGCACCTGGACATCGGCCATGTTCTTGGCGACGTGCTTGATGTCCTCGTCCTCGAAGCAGTAGAGGATCTCCGGCGACATGACGTCGCGCAGCGGAGTCTCCCCACCCTTTCCCTCGCAGAGTGCGCGGACGACGAGATCGCGATCGGTCACCATGCCGACCAGACGCTCGCCATCGTTGATGGGGACGACGCCGGTATCGCACTCCGCCATGAGTTTCGCCGCGTCCTGCACGGTGTCGTCCGGACCGAGCATGCGGACGTCCTTGCTCATGCATTCCCGAATTTCCATTGCAACCTCCTTGTTCGATTCGTCTGACTGATCGCTGGCCTGCGCGGGCAGCCGCGCAACGCCGCTACTCAATGGAACCGCGCACGGCGCTAGGGTTCCGCCGGAGCTGCAGCAAGCGCGGGGCCTGAAACTTGCGGTGCCGGGTCCGCGTCATCCGCGACGGCAGCAGCGCCGCAGCGGGCGTGCAGGCTACCGGAGGTCGAGCCATGGAACGTGCAGTCATCACGATGCATCTGCCAGCGCACAAGCGGCAGGCGCTGCGCATGCAGACCGACAAGCGCTGGGCGGAACTGGCCTACGACGAGCGGATTCCCGAGTACATCCGCTATCTGCAGCGCGAAGCCCAGCCGCACGGCTTCCGCGTCCAGACCGACGACCGCGACTGGGGTGTCGTGCTCAGCGTCGACGAACGCAGCCACGACGACAAGAAGGCAGCCTATGAGTGGCTGCAGACGCTGCCCGATATCTGGAACTGGATGCCGTAGGGGTATGCCGTAGGGGCGTTCGTGCGCCGCGGGTACGCCATGTGCTCGCAGCGACGCACTCACATCCCAAGCGGGGCATGCTCATGGCAGACACCGTCGGCGACTTCATCCTTCAGCGTCTGAGCGCATGGAAGGTCGGACGCATCTTCGGCTACCCGGGCGACGGCATCAACGGACTGATGGGTGCGATGGGCCGCGCGACCGACCGCTTCGAGTACGTGCGCGTCCGCCACGAGGAGATGGCGGCATTCATGGCCGCCGCGCACGCCAAGCTCACCGGCGAGATCGGCGTCTGCATGGCCACCTCCGGCCCCGGCGCACTGCACCTGCTCGCCGGGCTCTACGACGCGAAGCTGGACCATGCACCGGTGCTGGCGATCGTCGGGCAGCAGGCGAGCACCTCGCTCGGCAGCGAGTTCCAGCAGGAGGTCGACCTGGAGGCCGTGTTCGACGACGTCGGCGACTACGTGCAGACGATCGTCACGCCGGCACAGGCACGTCACGTCGTCGACCGCGCGATACGCATCGCCGCCGCCGAGCGCAGCGTCAGCGTGATCATCGTGCCCAACGACGTGCAGATGCAGGACGCGGTGCCGAGCCCGCCACGCGCGCACGGCACCAATTTCTCGAGCGTCGGTTACGCGATCGCGCATCCGTGGCCGGACGAAGCCGCACTGCACGCGGCCGCCGACGTCCTCAACGCCGGCGAGCGTGTCGCCATGCTCGTCGGCGCCGGCGCATTGCACGCCACCGACGAGCTGATCAGCGTCGCCGAGACGCTGGGCGCCGGTGTGGCCAAGTCGCTGCTCGGCAAAGCGGCGGTGCCCGACGATCTGCCGTTCGTCACCGGTGTGCTCGGCCCGCTCGGCAGCACCGCTGGCTGGAACATGATGCAGGGCTGCGACACGCTGCTGACGATCGGCAGCACCTTCCCCTATCCCGGCTTTCTGCCCGCGCACGGTCAGGCGCGCGCGGTGCAGATCGACCGCTCCGCGCGCAATCTCGAGCTGCGCCACCCGGCAGAGGTCAGCCTGCTCGGCGAGGCCGCCGAGACGCTGCGCCGTCTGCTGCCGCTGCTGCGGCGCAAGCCGACGCGCGACTGGCGCGCGGCCGTCGAAGCCGGCGTTGCGCAATGGTGGCGCGACCTCGAAGCGCATGCGCGCATGCCGGCAACGCCGGTCAATCCCGAGCGCGCGTTCTGGGAGCTGTCGCCGCGCCTGCCCGACAACAGCATCGTCTGCGGTGACTGCGGCACGCACACCGGCTGGTACGCCCGCGACCTGCGCCTGCGGCGCGGCATGACGGGAACGCTGTCCGGCAGGCTGGCGAGCATGGGTAGCGGCATCCCCTACGCGATCGCCGCGAAGATGGCCTATCCGGACCGCCCGGTGCTGGCCCTGGTCGGCGACGGCGCGATGCAGATGAACGGCAACGCCGAGCTGATCACGGTGAAGCAGTACTGGCGACGCTGGCGCAGTCCGCAATTCGTCGTCATGGTGCTGGTCAACCGCAACCTCAACCACACGCGCTGGGAGCAGCAGGCGCTCACCGGAGGCAACGGCGAGCTCGCACCGATGCACGCGCTGGCCGATCTCTCCTACGCCGCCTACGCGGAGCTGCTCGGCTTCAAGGGCATCCGCGTCGCCGACGACCAGCGTATCGGCGCCGCCTGGGACGAAGCACTGTCCGCGGACCGCCCCGTCGTGCTCGAAGTGATCGCCGATCCCGAGGTGCTGCCGCTGCCGCCGCGCATGAGCTGGGAGCAGACCAGAGCCTGCCTCGCCGCACTGGGCCAGATCGATCCGGAGCGCTCGGAGACCTTCGAGCGCAAGGCGCGCGCCATCTATGCGCGTACCGGCCTCAAAGCGCGCACATAGGTCGTCCCCGTCGCCGAGGAACGCACAAACAACCCATGTCCGCGAAGCCGGATGCCCGCTTCCGTGGCGGCAGCCATCGCCGGGCTGCGAATTGCAGTTCGACTTCGCGCGCACCCTGCGGATTGCGCGCCGGGCGCCGAAGCCCGCGCTCCACGGTCGCGGCAACTCGCGAGCGCTCGCGCGGCATGGATGCTGCTTGATGGATTGGACAACCGAGCGATCGGCCCGTAGCCACGGAGGAAAAGGCGATGCCCAGATCGGACACTTACCCCGACACGCCGCGCTTCATCGGCGTCGTTGCCGGATTCCTGACTTTTGCAGCGCTGGAAAGACTCGCGCGCGGGCTCGGCCGCCGCTCCGGCTCAGCGGAAGTACGCCCCGGCTCCGGCGACTCTGCTGCAACATCTCCGCCGCGCTCCGCCTCCACCGCGGACGCGGCGCAGCGCACCCCTCGTTCCCACACTTCCGAGCCGTTGAAGAAATGAGCCCGACCGCCAAGGTGAGCCCGAAGCTGGCTCCGCTGATCGATCCCGACAGTTTTCGCGAGATCTGGTGCAAAACCACCTGGCTCGGCGACGAATTCGAGCTGCGGCGCGACCATTACGTGCTGCGCGAGCTGCTGCGCGCCGCGTCGTCAGCGGGCGCCGGCCGCGAGATGCAGCCGGCGCTGCAGCTCGCCATGGATCTGTTCAAGCTGCATCTCGCCCTGGAGCACCAGCTGCTCGGCGTGCCGCAGCTACGCGCGCCGACCGAACACGCGCTGGTGCTGATCGAGCAGCTCGAAGACGCGGACCCCGACGATCCGATCAATCTCGCGCTCGCCACAGACCTGCAGCAGCGCCTCGAGCTACTCACCAGCCTCGAGGAAGACTGCTACGGGCGCCTCTGCGGTCGCAGCAGCGCGAGCCTTCTCGACGGCGAGCTGCTGCAGCTGCGGCAGCAGCTCCTGCGCGATGCCGAGCGTCTGCTGCGCGCCGGCGGCGCGACGCCCGACCCGGGGCAGCGGCCCAACTGAAAAGCCCGGCCAGGTCTTCCGCGGACGCCGGCCGCGGCGCCTTCAGCGCGCCCGGCCACGATCCGGACCGGCACGCGCGCCCGGACCGCGCTTGCGGCGCAGCTCGTCGAGCGCCTCGCGCTCACGGCGCTCCTGCGCCGGCGCCTGCCGCGGATCGTCGTCGGCGCCGGGCGCCTCCGGTGCAGCCTCGGCCGGTACGCGCGCCCGCGGCTTGGGTGATCGGTCTTTCATCGGCTCGGCTCCTCGCGATGGCACGCAGCCACCGCAGGCTTCGTGCCCGTGCAAGCTGAGTTGTCCGCCTTCTCGGATCGGGCGCAAGACAGTGTGCAGGCGACGGCCGGCAATGTCGGCCGGCCACGCGCGCCGCGGGCATGGGCGATGCTCAATAAGCGGCGTAACCCCAGCAGCGCGAGGTCGAGCCGTGATCCCGGAAAACCCTGCAGCCACGATTCCCGGCGGCGGCGCACACGCCGGCAGACATGGACGTCCGCGCACGTCCGTATACCCGCTCGGCGCTCTCACGCTGCTGCTGGCGCTGGGCGCGTGCCGCGAGCGCGAGCCCGATCCGGGGCGCGACCCGCCGGTGCCCGAGCTCGCACAGAGCGCACGCTATGAGGGCAGTCCGGTCGTGGAACCGCCGGCACAGCGATCGGCGCCACCGGGCGGCGAGTCTGCGGACGTCGACGCCGAAGACGCGCAATTCCTGCAGCAGGCCGCCGTCGTCGGCGCCTTCGAGGTCGGCGCAGCCAGGCTCGCCGCGGAGAAAGGCACCGCACCGTCGATTCGCAACCTCGCCGACGCGATGGTCCGCGAGCAGACCCAGCTGCTGATCGCGCTGCAGGCGCTCGCGGCCACCAAGCGCGTGCCGCTGCCGTCGGGGCCGGACCCCGAGCACAGCGCGAAACTGCTCAATCTTCGGGAGCAGGCGATCGGCGCGGACTTCGACGAGGACTACGCCGACGCGATGCACGAAAGCCACGAGAAGGCGATCGAGCTGTTCGAGACTGCGGCCGAGCGCACCGACGACAGCGACGTCCGCGACTTTGCCCGCAGCGCGCTGCAGCTGCTGCGCGACCAGCGCAAGGCGATCGGTCAGGTCAGCGCCGACCAGGTCGTCCGCTCCGATCCGCCGCGCCTCGTCCGGCGGCCTGTCGCGCTCGCCGGGCCGCCGCGCATGCCGCGGTCGCATACCTGAATCGAATGCCAGGAGAATTTCCATGCAGCAAACCGGAATCGACGTGCTGGACCGCACGGTCCAGCTGACCAACCAATGGCTCGAGGACGTCGGCGCCTATCTCGACACGCCGGACCGCCAGACGGCGTACCGCGCGATGCGTGCGGTGCTGCTCGGCGTGCGCGATCGCATCGGCGCCGACAATGCCGCGCACCTCGCGGCACAGCTGCCGCTGCTGATCCGCGGCATTTTCTACGACGGCTTTCGGCCCAGCGCGACGCCGTCGCGCGAGCGCAGCCGCGAAGCCTTCCTCGGCAAGCTCGACCACGCGGTGTTCCGCGGGCTGCAGATCGATCCGGAGCGGGCCGCCAAAGCGGTGCTGCGGGTCATGGCCGAGCACATCGATCCGAACGAAATCGAGAAGGTCGCGCAGCTGTTCCCCGAAGAGCTGCGCGATCTGTGGCCGGACGTCGCCGACCTGCCGCCGCGCCCGAGCAAGCGCGCCGGCGCCACCGAGCGCCCGCATGCGGACCGGCGTTGAAGAGCTGGACAGCGAGCTGCGGCGCACCCGGCAGTGGATTGCCGCCGTGCACGCGCGCCTCAAGGAGCACGACCTGCGGCTGGCGATGACCGCGCTGCAGGACACGTTGCACGCGCTGCGCGACCAGCTCGATCCGGAGCTGGCCGCGCGCTTCGCCGAGCACCTGCCGCTACCGCTCAAGGGCGCCTACTACGAAGGCTGGCGGCCCAGCGCCGCGCGTCCGGCGGCGAGCGCCGACGGCTTCCTTGCGCGCGTCGACAGCAGCACCTTCCAGCGGCTCGGCATCACCGTGGAGCGCGCGGTCAAGACCTCGATCGAGATCATCTGCGGCTTCATTCCCGCCACCGAGCTCAGCGAACTCGCCGCCGCGCTCCCCGACGATCTGCGCCGGCTCTGGCCCGACGAGCCCGCGCCCTACCCCGAGCACCGCACCGGCCCGACGCGGCTGCATTGAGAGCCTCAACCCCGGGTTAAGCCTTCAAGCCTTCAACGGAGCGCGCGCCCTGCCCCGGCCGGCCGCGGTACGCGAGCCAGCGCAGCAGGCTTTCGCGGTCGATCAGGCCGACGAGACGGCCGTGATCGATGACCGGCAGCTGATTGACGCCGCGCTGCGTCAGCAGGTCGAGCGCTTCGCTGGCGCGCTGCTGCGGAGCGACCGTCTGCAGCCGCTCGAGCGGCGTCATGATCTGGGCCACCGTCGTCTCATGCCACTGCTCGCGCACGCTGCGCTGCAGGTCGCGGATGCAGACCAGACCGACGAAGCGGCCGTCGCACTCGACCGCGAACGCGCGCTCGCCGCCGGGCACGACGTGGCGATCGATCAGCTCGGAGACGCGCAGGTCCGGCT
Source organism: Pseudomonadota bacterium (assembly GCA_040754295.1). Lineage (GTDB taxonomy): Bacteria > Pseudomonadota > Gammaproteobacteria > Nevskiales > Nevskiaceae > Solimonas. Next base: position 14,312 of record JBFMCQ010000027.1, read on the forward strand.
CGAGATGCGTGAAGCGGGTCTGCATCAACCCGCTGACCGGCACGTCTTCGAGCGCCTCGCGCAGCTGCACCTGGCGATAGCTGAGCAGCGCGGCGCCGTTGAGAAACCAGCCGATCAGGATCAGCCACAGCCCACCGAGCCCGTAGCCGAACACCGGCACGCGCACGCCGAGCAGCATCGCCACGCCGATGCCCATCAGCAGCCAGGCGACGCCCTGACCGATCAGCGACGCCATCTGCGTCGCGCGGCCGTGATTGCCGGTGATGCCCCAGGCGATCGCGCGCAGCACGCGGCCGCCGTCGAGCGGAAAGCCGGGGACCAGATTGAAAAAGCCAAGCAGCAGATTGATGCTGCCCAGCCAGATCAGCACGGTGGCCGTGGGGCTCAGGCCGGCGAGATAGTCCGCGGCCGCGTCGGCGCCGTCGGCCGGCACCGGGCCGGCGAGCACGCCCGCCAGCCACAGGCACGCGAGCCCGATCGCCAGGCTCGTCAGCGGACCGACGATCGCCATGCGCAGCTCGCTGCCCCAGGACGGCGGCTCGCGCTCCATCTGCGCCATGCCGCCGAAGACGAACAGCGTGATCCGCGGGATACGAATCCCGGCGCCGCGGCCGACGAAGGCGTGTGACAGCTCGTGCGCGAGCACCGACGCGAAAAACATCAGCGCCGCAACGAGCGCGGTGCCCCAGACCAGCCCCGCGCTCCACTGCGGGTGCCACTGCGGCAGCACGCCGGCGCCCAGACTCAGCGCGATCAGCGCGAAGATGATCAGCAGGCTCCAGTCGACGACGATCTCCACGCCGCCGATCGTGCCCAGTCGGATGCCGGTGCGCACGGCCGGGTTCGCTTCAGCTCGGTCGATGCGCGGCCCTCAGGTCGGACCGCCCCATTCGAAGACGATGTTCTTGCTCTCCTGCGGCTGCACCTGCACCCGCTGCTCCTTGGTTTTTCCTTCGTAGGTCGCGGTGATCTCGTACTCGCCCCGTGGCAGGTCGACGAGCATCAGCGGACCGTCGGATTGGGTCTGCAACACCGGATCGCCGCTCGCGTCGGCGATGCGTACCTGCACGTCTGCGGTGTAGGCATGCTGGCCATCGAGATATTCGGCGAAAGTCAGCATCAGCGGATACTCGCTGCTCTTCTGCCGCATCGCCTGCGCTTCGTCCTCGCCGATGCCGCCTTCACGGTAGTCCACGCCCTGCTCGGTCTTCTCCGGCGGCAGATACTCCATCTGCCCGTAGTCGCCCGCAAACGCGAGGCTCGCGCCAAGGCCGAGCAGCACGGCCGAAGCCGCGGCGGCGGCGCCCACGGTGTGCCGGGCGGCGGATTGTTTTGCGATAGTGATCGAGTGTCGGATCTGCTTCATGGCTTGCTCCGGTCGGTCGGTTGCGAAGATTTTGGACGGCTGGGCCGCCCCCTTGCACCGGATGTCGCAACGTACATGCCTGCCGGCGGCCTCGGCACGCCGGCCGGCCCTGAGCTGCGGCTCCTGCATCCGTCCATGGAGGGCATGCGCGGCCCTGCGCCATGCAGCGGGGCTCAGGCGCGGCAGGCGCAGCAGCCCGCGCAGCGCGGGCGTGGCGATGACGGTCAGGCCGTCGGGCACGGCAGTCACGCGGTCGCGGAGCTGCGGCCGCTGCGCGCGTGCGTGCCCTCCGCGATCTCCTCGATCATCTTCGCGTTGAACGCCGGAAGGTCGTCCGGCTTGCGGCTCGTGACCAGGCCGCGGTCGGTGACGACTTCCGCATCGACCCACTCGCCGCCGGCGTTGCGGATGTCGGTCTGCAGCGACGGCCACGACGTCATGCGCCGCCCGCCGACGACACCGGCTTCCACCAGCATCCACGGGCCGTGACAGATCGCCGCGACCGGCTTGCCGGCATCGAAGAACGATTTGGCGAAGCGCACCGCGTCGGCGTTCATGCGCAGCCGGTCGGGATTCATCACGCCGCCCGGCAGCAGCAGCGCGTCGTAGTCCGACGTGTCGGCGTCGGCGACGAGCGTGTTCACCTCGACTTCGTCACCCCAGTTCTTGACGTTCCAGCCGCGGATGCGGCCCTCTTTGGGTGCGATCACGTCGGTGTCCGCACCCGCTTCCTCGAGCGCGCGCTTGGGCTCGATCAGCTCCGATTGCTCGAAGCCGTCCGTGGCGAGAATCGCAACGCGCTTGCCTTCCAGTTTGCCTGCCATGGTCGTCTCCGCTTGGGCTCGGGGTCGGCGGGTGAGCAGCAAGCGTGCCCGAAGCGGACGGTTCGTCGAGCGGAACGCCCTCGCCTCAGCCGCCGAGATTCGCCCCCTGCCGCCGCAGCTCCGCCTGCACATCGCGGCTGTCCACGCGCTGCGGAGTTACGCGCCGCTGCGCGGCGAGCGCGGCGCAGACGCCGGCGGCCTGGCCGGTGGCCATCGAGATCGGCATCACGCGGTACGACGAATGCGCCTCGTGCGTGCCCGAGATCGCACGGCCGGCGACGACGAGGTTGTCCACGCCGTCGGGCAGCAGGCAGCGCAGCGGGATGTCGTAGGCCTCGCCGGGCGGCAGCTTGCGCAGCACCGTGCCCTTGCCCGCCGGATTGTGGATGTCCACCGGATACGTGCCGCGCGCGATCACGTCGTCGAACTTGCGCGCGCCGAGGATGTCGTCGGCGGTGAGCCGATAACCGCCGCGGATGCGGCGCGTCTCGCGCACGCCGACCTGGACGCCGCTCTGCGCGACGTAGGCCGCCTCGAAGCCCGGCACGCGCCGGCGCAGGAAGCCTTCGATCTGGCGCAGCTGGCGCCGCGCCGCCCATTCGGCGTAGCTGAGGTCCCACACGTCGATGCCGAGCACTTTGCGCACGCGCGTGCTGTTGAGCGACAGCTCGTGCGGGTGCAGCGTGCCGAAGAACAGCAGATCCTCGCGCTGCAGATCGAGCTCGCCGGCTTCGGTCGCCTCGCGGATCAGATCCCACAGGCCGTGCACGCCGCGCCACTGATCGGGGTGCGCGCGCACGTAGCGCTCGAAGCCCGGGCGCTGGAAGTCGACGATGCGTGCCATCAGCGTCATCGGCTGCACCAGTCCGTCTTCGAGACGCCCGATGTCGCATTGCGCACCGGCGCGCCAGGCGATGTCGGCATCGCCGGTGCAGTCGACGACGCAGGGCGCCGAGATCGCCAGCGGGCCGGACTTGCCTTCGACGACGACGCCGCAGACGCGGTCGTCGCGCCGCAGCGGGTCGCTGCCGAAAACGTGCAGCAGGTAGCGCACGCCGGCCTCGTCGAGCAGCTCCAGCGCCACCTGCTTGAACACCTCCGGATCGAACGGCACGACGAATCCGGTGTCGAGCGAAGGGGGAATCGCGCCGCCCTGCTCGACGAGCCGGTGCAGCAGCCGCTGCAGCACGCCGGCGATCACCGGATCGCCGGGCCCGTGGTCGGTGGGCATCAATCGGAGATCGCCGGCTTTCTCGCGCGCATTGCGTTGCGTATGGAAGGACATCAGCGGCATCACCAGCGCCGCGGTCGCGTTGCCGCCGAGAAAACCGTAGCGCTCGACCAGCACGACGCGGGCGCCGGCATCGGCGGCGCCGACCGCGGCGCCGATGCCGGCCGGACCGCCGCCGACGACTACGACGTCGGCCTCCGCGGCCAGCAGCGCCTTGCGCGGCGGCAGCTCGAGCCGGCGCTCATTCGCGGGACGTTCGAGGATCGGCATGGGGTCTCACCCGTTGTTTCATGACTTGCGTCAGAACCTCGTGGTTACGCGCCGCGCGCGCCTGCAGCGCCGGCAGGCGCTCGGCGATGTGGCCGCGCAGCCGCTCGCGGTGATCCCACGAGCGGTCGATGTGCGCCAGCAGCGTGCCGGCGTTGAGCGCGGTGAGCGGCGGCGCCGGCAGGTCCAGATCCTCGATGAAACCGGACACCTTGCTCGCATACGGCAGCGACACGAACGGCACGCCGGCGAGCGCAGCGAAGATCAGGAAGTGCAGGCGCATGCCGATCGCCAGATCGAAGCGCCGCAGCAGCATCAACAGTTGCGCCGGCGCGTACTCGCCTTTGACGATGGACGTGCGCGCTGCGTGCTGCATCTTCGCGGCGACTGCATGGCTATGCTGGATGTCGACATGGCGCCGCTCCATCGGCACGAACACGACTTCGGCGTCGAAGCGGTCGATGACGTAGTCGGCGGCGTTCGCGACCAGCGCGTGGTAGTGGTCGATGTCGAGGTCGGGCGCAGCGGCGCCCGGCTCGCGCACCGAGAAGCCGATGAGCCGCCGTGCGCCCTTGTTCATCTCATGACGCAGCGCGCTGGCCTGCAGCTTCGCCGGGCGCAGCAGCAGCGCCGGGTCGGCGGTCAGCTGCAGCGGCGTCTCGATACCAATCTCCTGCAGCAGGTGCACGCCGTGGCGGTCACGCACGGTGATCGCCGCGCAGCGGTCGAGTGCGTCGCGCACGAGCTTGCGCGTATGCGGCAGCGTCAGCGGTCCGGCGCTGATGCCGTAGACCATGACCGGCACGCCCAGCTCGTGCGCGAGCTGCACCTCGCGCAGGAACAGCTCGGCCTCGTCGTCGAACAGCAGGCCGCCGCCGCCGAACACGAGCAGATCGAGGCCGGCGACGACTTCGCGCGACTGCAGCCGCGTGAGGCCGCGCACGTCGACCGATTGCACGCGGTGCCGTACCTCGGTATCCGCCGGATCGCGGCTGAACACGACGAGCTCGGCTTCGCGCCGCAGCGAGTCGACGATCGAATGCAGAATCGCCTCGTCGCCGAGGTTCAGGCCGCCATAGGAGCCGCTGATACCGATGCGCGGCTTGCCCGCGCCGACGGCGCGTGCCGCCGGCGCCGCGGCGCCGGTGTGGGCGCCGCCCATGCCGTCTGCGGCCGCACGTGCTTCGTGAAGTTTCGCGCGCATGACTAGTAGGGTCTGTTGACAAATGCGACTCGCGCGCGAAAACGCGAGTTCCGGCGCCGGCCGGTGCCGGGCTTGCCGCGCGGTGAATACGCCGACGCAAAAGCGCGCTTACGCGCGCGGATCGAGTGCGGTCTCGAGCGCCTGCTCGACGCGCTCCAACCAGACGAAGCGCAGCTCCTTGCGCACGTCCTCGGGGATGTCCTCGAGATCGCGCTCGTTGCGCTTCGGCAGCATCACGGTGCGGATGCCGGCGCGGTGCGCGGCGATGACTTTCTCCTTGATGCCGCCCACCGGCATCACCAGGCCGCGCAGGCTGATCTCGCCGGTCATCGCGACATCGCTCTTCACCGTGCGTCCCGACAGCAGCGACGCGAGCGCCGTGTACATCGCCACACCCGCACTCGGCCCGTCCTTGGGCGTCGCGCCGGCCGGCACGTGCACGTGGATGTCGGACTTCGACAGATCGTCGCCATCGCCGACGCCCAGCGCCGCGAGGCGCGATTTCACCAGCGTCAGCGCCGCCTGCGCGCTTTCTTTCATCACGTCGCCGAGCTGGCCGGTCAGAACGAGGCGCCCGCTGCCGGGCACGCGGCTCGCCTCGATGAACAGGATGTCGCCGCCGACCGGCGTCCACGCCAGCCCGGTGGCCACGCCCGGGACACTGGTGCGTTGCGCGGTTTCGCTCTCGTAACGGATCTGACCGAGGATCGGCGTGAGATCGTCTGCATCGATCGTCACCTGCTGCGCCGCGCCTTCGGCGATGCGCATGGCGACGTTGCGGAACACCGCGCCGATCTGCCGCTCCAGGTTGCGCACGCCGGACTCGCGGGTGTAGCCGCGGATGATCGCGCTCAGCGCGGCGTCGGTGATCGTGCACTGCTCGGCGCTCAGGCCGTTGGCCTCAAGCTGGCGCCTGACCAGATAGCGGCGCGCGATCTGCAGCTTCTCGTTCTCGGTATAACCCGACAGCTGGATCACTTCCATGCGGTCGAGCAGCGGACCGGGAATCGTTTCGAGCACGTTCGCGGTGGTGATGAACATCACCCGCGACAGGTCGAACGGCACCGCGAGGTAGTTGTCGCGGAACGTCGAGTTCTGCTCCGGATCGAGCACTTCGAGCAGTGCCGACGACGGGTCGCCGTGAAAGCCGCCGGCGCCGAGCTTGTCGATCTCGTCGAGCATCAGCACGCAGTCGCGCTCGCCGGCCTTGCGGATCGCCTGGATGATGTTGCCCGGCAGCGCGCCGAGGTAGGTGCGGCGATGGCCGCGGATCTCGGCTTCGTCGTGCGTGCCGCCGAGGGCGACGCGCGCGAACTTGCGCCCGGTCGCGCGCGCGATGCTCTGCCCCAGCGAGGTCTTGCCGACGCCGGGCGGACCGACGAGGCACAGGATCGGGCTCTTGCCCTCCGGCTTGAGCTTCTGCACGGCGAGGAACTCGAGGATGCGGCGCTTGATCTTGTCGAGCCCGAAGTGGTCCTCGTCGAGGACCTGACGCGCGCGCGCGATGTCGACCGTCTGCGCGCCGGTCTTCGACCACGGCAGCTCGATCAGCCAGTCGAGGTAGGTGCGCACCATCGAGTGTTCGCCGCTGCCCGGCGGCATCGCGCGCAGGCGGTTGAGCTCCTTGCGCGCCTGCTTCTCGACCTCTTCCGGCATCTTCGCCTCGGCGATCGCCTTCTCCAGGTCGGCGAGCTCGGCGCTGGTCTCGTCCTCTTCGCCCAGCTCCTTCTGGATCGCCTTCATCTGTTCGCGCAGCATGAACTGTCGCTGGCGCTGCTCCATCGCCTCGCGCGCCTGCTTGCCGATGTCCTGCGACAGCCGCAGCACCTCGACGCGATGCGCCAGCATCCACTGCAGGCGCTGCAGGCGCTTGAGGACGTCGATCGTCTCCAGCACTTCCTGCTTCTCGGCCGGCTTGATGTCGAGAAAGCCGGCGACGAAGTCGGCGAGCTGCCCCGGCGCCTCGATCGCCTGCACCGTGGCAGCGAGCTCCTTGGGCACGTCGGGCAGCAGCTCCAGACCCTCGAGCGCACGCTGCTTGAGCGCATGGAACTGCGCCTCGACCTCGGTGCCGGCTGCGGCCGGCTCTTCGATGCGCTCGATGCGCGCCACCGGGAACGGATAGCCGTCGAGCAGCTCGAGCAGCCGGAAGCGCTGCACGCCTTGCAGGACGACATGATGACTGCCGTCGCGGGCAGTGATGTAGCGCAGCACATTGGCGACCACGCCAACCGGGTACAGATCCGAGACGCCGGGCTCGTCGATCTCGGCGTCGCGCTGCAGGATCACGCCGACCGGCCGCTGGCTGCGCGCCGCTTCCTGGGCACCGGCGAGGCTACGCGGCCGGCCGACCGACAGCGGCGCGACGATGCCCGGGAACAGCACCAGATTGCGCGTCGGAATCAGGATCAGCGCGTCTGCGGGCAGCTCGAGCTTCGGGGTCTGATCCTGTGCTTGTGCGGGCGCGGCGGCGGCGGGCGGCGGGCTTGCGCCTTCGGCGCTGCGTGGGTCCGCAATGGCGGGCGGGTGGCTCATCTCGTGCTCCTTACAGGCGGCGCAGAAACAGCGTCAGGCAGCCGTCGGCGAACCGGCGCTCGACGACGTCGAAGCGGCCCGCCGGCAGCGGGACACGGCGCTCGAAGCGGCCGGCGGGAATCTCCAGGCGGCGGATCGCCAGCCCGGCGGTTTCCGGCGGCAGAGCGCGCTCGCCGGTGACGATCAGATCGGCCCCGTCGAACAGCAGCTGCAGCTGCTGCGCGCGCACCCCCGGCAGCGCAACGATGATCAGCAGGCCGTCTTCCGCCTCGAACAGATCCGCGGGCGGCTCCCAGGTGGGGCGCCGCGCGAGACCGACCGGCTCGAAGAACTGCCGCTGCAGGCGCTCGGCACGGTCGATCAGCGCGCAGGCCTCCGCCCACATCGAATACGGATTGCGGTCTCGGCTCATCGCTACAGCTATGGCGCCGCGGATCGCGGATTCAAGAGCCGCCGGGCGGCGCGGCGACGCGCCAGACGACATTGCCGACGTCGTCGGCGACCAGCAGTGCGCCGTCGATCGCCATCGCCACGCCGACCGGCCGGCCGTAGGCCTCTCCGCCGGGACCGAGGAATCCGGTCAGCACGTCCACGGGCTCCCCGCTCGGCTTGCCGTTCGCGAACGGGACGAAGATCACCTTGTATCCGGACGGCGGATTGCGGTTCCACGAACCATGCTGACCGACGAACATGCCCCTGCGCAGCGGATACGGCAGTGTGCTGGGCTCGGCCCAGGCCAGACCCAGCGAAGCCGTATGCGGCCCGAGCGCGTAATCCGGCACGATCGCGCTGGCCACGAGCTCCGGCTGCTGCGGCTTCACCCGCTCGTCGACGTGCCGGCCGAAGTAGCTGTACGGCCAGCCGTAGAAGCCGCCGCTGCTCACCGAGGTCATGTAGTCCGGCACGAGGTCGCTGCCGAGCTCGTCGCGCTCGTTGACGGCGACCCAGAGCAGGCCGCTGTGCGGCTCCCAGGCCATGCCCACCGGATTGCGCAGCCCGCTGGCAAAGACGTGGTGGCTCGCCGTGGCGATGTCGATCTCCCAGATCGCCGCCCGGCCTTCCTCTTCCTCCATACCGTGCTCGGCGACGTTGCTGTTGGAGCCGACGCCGACATACAGCTTGCTGCCGTCCGGACTCGCGATCAGGCTCTTCGTCCAGTGATGATTGCGCGGCCCGGCCGGCAGGTCGACGAGCTTGGTCGGTGGCGCGGCGATCCTCGTCTGCCCGTCCTCGTACGGAAAACCGACCACCGCATCGGTGTTGGCCACATAGAACGTGTCGCCGACCAGCGCCATGCCAAACGGCGAGCGCAGGCCCTCGAGAAACGCGGTGCGCACATCGGCGACGCCGTCGCCGTCGGTGTCGCGCAGCAGGCTGATGCGGTCGGCGCTCGGCATCGCGGCGCCGGCACGCTCGAGTATCTTCGTCATCAGCCAGCCGCGCAGACCGGCCTCGTCCTTCGGCCGCTGCGGCGCGTTGGTCTCTGCGACCAGCACGTCGCCGTTGGGCAGCACGTACAGCCAGCGCGGATGGTCGAGGCCATCGGCAAACGCGACGACACGCGTGTCGAACGCCGACTGGGGAGCCGCGCCGTCGGGCCACCCTTTCGCCGGCGCGATCTTGACCGTCGGGATCAGCGGGCGCTCGGGCGGCGGCAGCGCCGGATCGGGTCCGGTGCCCGCGGACACCGGCAGTTTGGCGGTATCGCCGCATGCGCATAGACCGACGGCAATGAGCAGCATCGAAAGCACACGTCTGGCAGACATCGTTCTGGTCCTCCGGGTCGAGCTGGCGGATCGGCCCGCGGCGGCGGCCGGGCCGGGCGGATCGGGCGTCTTTAGGGTACCGCCGGTGCGCAGCCTCCGGTCCCGCCGGTCTGCGGCGGATCGGGCGCTGGCCCTGGGGCGGATCCCTCGGGGCAGGGGCTTGCGGTTGCCGGGGCCTGTCCATGCGTGCTGCTCAGGCCCGCGTCCGGCACGGTTTTGCTGCCGGGCGGCGGTGTCTGCTCGCAGGCGGCGCTGCACAGCGCCAGCACCAGCAAGGCCGCGGCGGCCGCGAGATGCAGCCGCTGGGTCAGCACGACACCGGGCAGCGCCTGCCCGCACGGCAGCGTCGTGTTCATCGGCGGCTCCGGCCGGGCGCGAGCCATATCGAGAAGCTCTGCATGACGCGCGGCGAGCAAGGCGGATGCCTTGCCGGCCGGCCGCTGCCGGGCGCCTGCGCACGCGCCGCTGCGCGCGCGTCCACCGCCGGCGCCGTGTGGCTTGCACGACCCGTCGCTGGGGTACCTGCAGGCTGCAGCGCGGCGCGGCGCTGTCCAGGGCTATCCGCGCCGCCGAGCGCCGGCCTCCAGCGCCGCGTAGCCGGCCGCCGCCACGGCGAACGGCATCAGGTAGTACACGGCACGGAACGCGAGCACCGCGGCGAGCACGCGTGCATCGCCAAGCTCGTCGCCGAGCAGCAGCAGCACCGTCCCTTCGAGCACGCCGACGCTGCCCGGCACATGCGTCGCCGCACCGACCATGCTGGCGACGAACACGACCGCCAGCAGCCGCGCGAACGTGAGCTCCGGCGGCATCAGCCACAGCATCGTCAAGACGATCATCAGCCAGCTCGTCACCGACAGCAGCAACTGCAGCGCCGCCATGCGCAGCGTCGGCACCGGCAGCTCCACGCCGCGCACGCGCAGCCGCCAGCCGCGGCGCGGCCCGGTAAGGCACAGCCACAGATAAGCCGCGACCGCCGCGAGCAGAACCGCACCGACCAGCCGCGTGCCGACGATGCCCGCGGGCCACGGCGGCGGCAGCTGCGGCGGCGCCAGCACGAGCATCGCGCCGGTGAGCAGCACGAAACCCGACCAGTTGGTGACCACCGCCAGTACGATGATGCGCGCGATGTCGCCGCCACGCAGCGCATGGCGCGCGTACAGGCGCACGCGAAAGCCCCAGCCGCCGATCAGCGCGCCGAGGTTGAGCGAAAACGCGTAAGCGATGAAGTTGATCGCGAACGTGCGCGGCGCCGGCAGCGTGTGCCCGACGTAGTGCCGCGCCAGCAGGTCGTAGCAGGCGGCAGCCGCATGGCCCGTCAACGTCAGTCCTGCCGCCCCCGCCAGCGTCGCGGCATCGTAGGCGCGCAGCGACACAGCCACCTCGGCCCAGTCGACGGCGCCGAGCCGCAGCACGATGAACGTCGCGACGGCGCCGAAGAACAGCCAGGTCAGCGCGCGGCGCAGATGCAGTGGCCAGGTCCGGCCGCGGACGACTTCTTCTGTCATGTGCGGACAAGAGGCAACGCGCGTGCCGCGGGCCGCCGCCGCTTTAAGCGATGGTTCATCTGCCAGACGGGAACTTTGCTCGCCTCACCCCTGCGATGCCTCCCGCACCCGACCACGATGCCCGCATCGACGTCGCCGCACGACTCCGCCACGGCCGCCGGCGCCGGGCAGCCGCAAGCGCGTGCCCGCTTCGTCCTCAAGGTGCTCACGCTCAACACGCACAAGGGTTTCACGTCGTTCAACCGCCGCATGGTGCTGCACGAGCTGCGCGACGCCGTGCGCGGAACGCTCGCCGATGTGGTCTTCCTGCAGGAGGTCATCGGCGCGCACGCCGAGCACTCGGCGCGCTATGCCGACTGGCCGAGCAGGCCGCAGTACGAGTTCCTCGCCGATGAGATCTGGCACGCCTACGCTTACGGGCGCAACGCGGTCTACCCGGAAGGGCACCATGGCAACGCGCTGCTGTCTAAGTTCCCGATCGTCCATCACCGGAATCACGACGTGTCCGTGACAGGCCCCGAGCAGCGCGGACTCCTGCACTGCGTGTTGCAGATGCCGGAGCCGGCACCGCAGGTGCACGCGATCTGCGTGCACTTGGGACTGCGCGCGGCGCACCGCCGGCGCCAGCTCGATCTGCTGTGCCGGCTGGTCGAGCGCGACGTCCCCGACGACGCACCGCTGATCGTCGCCGGCGACTTCAACGACTGGTGCTCGGAAGCGCATCGTTGGCTGCACCGCTGCCAGGGCCTGCGCGAGGTGTTCGTGGAAACCGCCGGCAAGGCCGCGCGCAGCTTCCCGGCGCGCTGGCCGCTGCTGCGGCTCGATCGCATCTATGTCCGCAATGTCGACATCCGCCACCAGGCGGTGCTGGCGCTGCGGCCGTGGTCGCACCTGTCGGATCACGCGGGCCTGCTGGCCGAGGTGGCGGCATGATCATCGCGCCCGGCTGGACTTACGGCAATCGCGTGCGCCTGCTCGAGAACGGCGAGGAATACTACCCCGCCGTGTTCGCAGCGATCCGCTCGGCGCGGCGCGAGGTGCTGCTGGAAACCTTCATCCTGTTCGAGGATCGCGTCGGGCGCGAGCTGCAGGGCGCGCTGATCGATGCGGCGACGCGCGGCGTGCGCGTCGAGGTCACCGTAGACGCCTACGGCTCACCGGACCTGTCGGCGGAGTTCCTCGGCGCACTGAGCGCCGCCGGCGTGCGTTTCCGCTTCTTCGACCCGCGGCCGCGCATCTTCGGCATGCGCACCAATACGCTGCGCCGGCTGCACCGCAAGCTGCTCGTGATCGACCGGCGCAAAGCCTTCGTCGGCGGCATCAACTTCTCGGAAGATCATCTGGCCGACTTCGGCCCGATGGCCAAGCAGGACTATGCGGTCGAGGTCGAAGGCCCGGTCGTCGACGACATCCGCGCACTGATGGAATCGCTGATCGGCGCGCAGCCGATGCTGCGCACCCGACCATGGTGGCGCCTGCCGGGCTTTCCGCTGCCGGCGCGCGAGCCGCGCCCGGACGGCGCGGCGATCACCTTCGTCTGGCGCGACAACGCCAATCACCGCGACGACATCGAGCAGCACTACCGCGCGGCGATCCGCGCGGCGCGGCGCGACGTGCTGATCGCCAACGCCTACTTCTTTCCGGGTTATCGCCTGTTGCGCGAGCTGCGGCTCGCGGCGAAGCGCGGTGTGCGCGTGCGGCTGCTGCTGCAGGGCGTTCCGGACCACCGGCTGATGCGCTGGGCCGCGCGCACGCTCTACGACTTCCTGCTGCGCAGCGGCGTCGAGATCTACGAGTACTGCGAGCGCTCGTTCCACGGCAAGGTCGCGGTGATCGACGACGACTGGACCACGATCGGCTCGAGCAATCTCGATCCGCTGAGCCTCGCGCTCAACCTCGAAGCCAACCTGGTCATCCGCGACGAGGCGCTCAGCCGCGAGCTGCGCAGCCGGCTCGAGCTGCTGATCCGCAACCACTGCGAGGCGATCGATCCACAGCGCGCGCGCCGGCGCACGCTGTGGCGGCAGCTCTTGAGCTACTTCATCTTCCACGTCGTGCGCCGCTACCCGAAGTGGGCGGGCTGGCTGCCAATGCGCGAGCAGCGCGTCGTCTTCGCCAAGGTGGACGGCACGACGACCGAAGCGGCGCGGCGCGACGCCGCTTAGCTGGCGGGAAACGCAGGCACGCGTCCTGCAGCGCCGCGAGGCTTGCTCTCAAGGAGGCTCATGTGAACGACACGCTCTCGATTCTCGGCATCGCCGGCAGTCTGCGCAAACAGTCGTACAACCGCGCGGCGCTGCGCGCCGCGCAGTCGCTCGTGCCCCAGGGGGCGAAGCTCGAGATCTTCGATCTCGCCGGCATCCCCCCGTACAACCAGGACGAGGAGGCGCAGCCGCCGCAGCCCGTCGTCGAGCTCAAGGCGCGGATCCGTGACGCCGACGCGATCCTGCTGGCAACACCCGAGTACAACTACTCGATTCCCGGCGTGCTGAAGAACGCCATCGACTGGGCGTCGCGGCCGTACGGCGACAGCGCCTGGCGCGGCAAGCCGGTCGCGATCATGGGCGCTTCTATCGGCACGCTGGGCTCGGCGCGCGCCCAGTACCACCTGCGCCAGTGCTTCGTCTTTCTCGACATGCATCCGGTCAACCAGCCGGAAGTGATGATCGCCAAGGCCGCGCAGCGTTTCGACGAGAGCGGCGAGCTTACCGATGCCACCTCGCGCCAGCTGATCGGGCAGCTGCTGCAAGCCCTGTGCGACTGGACGCGACGGCTGCCGCGGTAAGTCCTTACTCGATCATTGCCTCGACTGCCGCGCGGATCTGCTGGTCGGTGAGCTGCGGCGCGCCGCCGCGCGGCGGCATCTGGCCGACGCCCTCGATCGCCGCTTGCACGAGGCCATCGATCCCGCCGGCGGCGGCCAGTCGCTGCTGCCACGCGGCGCGGTCCTGCGCCCGCGGCGCACCGAGCACGCCGCTCGCGTGGCAACCGGCGCAGACCTGGCGGTAGACCTCCGTGCCCGACGCCGCACCGGCGAGCGCCGTGGACGGCTCGCCGCTGCGGGTGGCCGCGCCGCTCTCGGCGATGAGCTGGCGCAGCTCCGCGCGCGAGGTTGCGACCTTGGCGACCGGCGCGATGCGCCCGGCGATTTCGCGGCGCTGCAGCGCCGGATTGCGCGGGATGTCGCCCAGCATCGCGCTCAGCAGCGCGACGCCGCCGATGATCGCGTGCAGCACGACCACGACGATACCGAAGCGGATGAAGAACTGACGGTCGAGCTCGGGCCGACCGGAAACGTCGTGCTGCGCCATGAGTCGTTCGCGAAGTGATGCGGTCGTGGGGCCCGTCAAGACGCGTACCCGGCAGTGCGCCGCCCGCCGCCGGCGTCGGGGTGCCTGCGGTTTCCAGCCTGCGGGCGACGGCATCCTGCAACTTGCGCGTCCGCCTGCTCATGCCGCGTGTTCGCGAGCCTTCTCGTGCGCGCTGCGACCGTCGGGCATCGGAATCGGCGCCTGCTGCGGCTCGAGCTTGACCTTGATCCAGCCCGACTCGCGCAGGTCGAAGGCGCGGTACGCCTCCAGCGCCGACTGCAGCGGCTCGACGTGCGTGAGCACGCGCGACGGATCGAACGCGCCGCTGGCGACCAGTTCGACGAGATCGGGAATGATCGCGCGGTGATGGCAGTTGCCCATGTTGAGCGTCAGGTTGCGGCTCATCGCGGTGCCGATCGGAAAGTGGCGGTCGCCCGGCGGATAGACGCCGATGATCGACAGGGTGCCGGCCTTGGCCAGCGCTTCGACCGCCCAGCTGAGCGCCTGCGACGGCCCGTCGCCGGGCCGCCACAGACGCCCTTTGGGATGCGCGTCCGGCGCCAGCTCGCGCAGCTCGCGCGCGTGCCGCTCGTCCTCGCCGTCGCTCGCCGGGCCGCGGTGCGCGTGCATCGCATCGACGCCGACCGCGTCGATCGCGCGGTCGACGCCGATGCCGCCGGTCAGCCGCAGGATCGTGTCGACCGGATCCTCGCGCTCGAAGTCGATCGTCTCGGCGCCCTGGCTGCGCGCCATCTCCAGGCGCGACTCGACGCAGTCGACCGCGAGCACGCGGCCGGCACCGAGCAGAATGCTGCTCGCGATCGCGAACTGCCCGACCGGACCGCAGCCGAACACCGCGACGGTGTCGCCCTTCGTGATTTCGGCGAGCTGCGCGCCGAAGTAGCCGGTCGGAAAAATGTCCGAGAGCAGGATCGCCTCGTCGTCGCCGATCGTCTCCGGCAGCTTCACCAGGCCGGTCGCGGCGAACGGAATGCGCGCGTACTCGGCCTGCAGGCCGTGGAACGGGCCGCTCGACTCAGGGCCGCCGAAGAACGCGGTGCCGGCACGCGCGCCGTTCGGGTTGGCGTTGTCGCATTGCGCGTGATAGCCGGCGCGGCAGTAGGCGCACCAGCCGCAGCTGATCGTCGACGGCACGACGACGCGGTCGCCGGCGCGCAGGTTGCGCACCTCGCTACCGACCTCTTCGACGATGCCGACGCCTTCGTGGCCGAGGATCGTGCCCGGCTTCATGCCCGGCATCGTGCCGCGAATCATGTGCAGATCGGTTCCGCAGATCGCGCTCGCGGTGATGCGCACGATCGCATCACCGGCGGCGTGCAGCTCCGGCTCCGCAACGCTGTCGACGCGGATGTCGCCGATACCGTGAAACACCACTGCTTTCATCATGACCGAGACTCCTCGCGAAACGCCGTCGCGGAGCAACGGGCGTACCCGCGGCGCGCGCCGCGCGGCACGAAACCTGCGGCCGCGGTGGACGTGCTCTGCTGCGCGCTCGCAGCAAAGCCCGGATTTCTCGTTCCAACAGGAGATACCGCGATGACAATACTTTCGAAATACCTGTCGCCGCTGCTGCTGGCCGGACTTTCTGCAAGCCCAGCATACGCGGACTGCGGCAAGCACCAGCCCGCGGCCGAGGACGTGACCTCGGCTGCCGCCCTGCACGTCGCCGCCGTCGACGACATGAACACCGACGCGGATCGCACGATGGGCCGCGCGATCGACGACTCGGTCATCACCGGCAAGGTCAAGGGCGAGCTGATCGACGAAGACGACATCGACGCCAACGACATCGACGTCGACACACGCGACGGCGTCGTCACGCTGACCGGAACCGTCGACAGCGAAGAAGAGGCGCAGCGCGCCGAGGAGCTCGCGCGCAGCGTCGACGGCGTGAAGTCGGTGCAGGCCCAGCTCAGCGTGAGTCAGTGAAGTCGGCCGCCGCTCGCCGTTCGAGTGGCTTGCTGTCCCGATCCACATCCATCGGAGAACTCCTATGCATACCCGCGCTTCCGACGTCGGCAAGGCCCGTGACCAGATCGCGACCGACTTTCGCTCGCTGGCCAGTCATGCCGAGGAGCTGCTGCGCGCGACGACGTCGATGACCGGCGACAACATTCGCGAAGCGCGCGAGCAGCTCGATGCCAGCCTGCGCCAGGCGCGCAGCCACCTCGACGATGCGCACGCGCGTGCAATGGAGCGCACGCGCGCTGCGGTCGGAGCCACGGTGCACTACGTGCGCGAGCGTCCGTACCAGACGCTCGCGGCCGCGGCCGTCGTCGGCCTGATCGTCGGGCTCGCCGTCACCGCGAGCCGCAGACACGACTGAACCGCCGCCGCGCACGATGAGCGGACCGACCTCCTTGGGCGCACCGCCGCGAGCGCAGCCGGGAAGGCTGCAGCACGTGATGCACAGCGCCGTGCGCTATGCGCGCGCACGTCTCGAGCTGCTCGAGCTCGAGATCAGCACCGAGCGCGAGCGCCTCGGGCTGCTGATGACGCGCGGACTGCTGCTGTCGTTGGCGGCACTGATGAGCACGCAGTTCGCGGCGATCCTGGTGCTCGCCGCGTTCTGGGAAACGCGCTGGCGGCTGCATGCGGTCGCGGTGCTGATCGTCGCCGCGCTCGGCGCCACGTTTGCCGCGTGGGCCGCGCTGCGGCGCGTGCAGAACAGATCGTCACGGCCGATCGCCGCGGCGCTACGCGAGCTCGACGAGCTGGTCGAGCCGCCGTCCGTCGAAGGTGAGCGATGAGTCCGCTCGAGCGCGAGCGCGCCGAGCTTCAGGCCCGCGTCGACCTCCACCGTGAGGAGCTGCGCGAGGCGACCCGCAGCCTGGGGCGCCCATTGCGCCGCATTGCGCGCCTGCCGCGTCTCGTGCAGCGCGTCGTGCCGCTGCTGCCGCAGGCGGGCGTGCTGGTCCTCGCACTGGTGGTCACCGTCCAGGTGCGCCGCCGGCGGCTGCGCCCGCTGTCGCTGCTGATGACCGTGCTCGATGTCTGGCGCCTGTGGGCGATGCTCGACGAATCCGGCGCAGCGCCGCTGCGCCTGCCGGACGCGCGCCCCCGGCCCGACCGCCTCCGCTGATCTTCTTACCACCCTTATCGGTTTCGTCCGGATGAAGCGTTCGACCTGGTATATCGTCGGCCTCGTGCTCACCGTCGGCGCCGTGGCGCTGTGCGCTGCGCCGCACGCACGCCGCGGCGGCGGCCGCGGACCGTGGCGTGCCGGTGCGTCGCCGCCGGCGCCGCGTCCCGGTAATCCTACAAAAAGCAGCTGGCCACGCAGCGGCAACGGCCACGAGCCGGCGCCGCAGCCGGCACCGGCGCTGCATTGAAGCGCATCCGCGCACTGGCGATTCCGCCGGCGGCGGTATCTGGCGCTGCGGGAAGCTCGGCTCGCTCTGTACGTGCCTCTTCGTGGGTGCAGCGCGCTGTTTCGCCCCTTGCGGGGCGAAATAGGGGCGCGTCACCAACGAAGAGGCGCGTAGAGAGCTACAGCCCTACGCCGGCAGCGGCGGCCGCACTACGCCCGCCGCCGCAACTCCGCCGGCGGCAGCCGCAGCATGCGCCGGTACTTCGATACCGTCCGCCGTGCGATGCCGATGCCCTGCGCCTGCAGCTGCGCCGCGATGTCGACGTCCGACAGCGGCGCGTCCGGCCCTTCTTCGGCGATGATCTCCTGGATCAACGCGCGCACCGCGGCGGCGGAGCAGCCGCTGCCGCCGCGTATCGGCAGCTCGCGCGAAAAGAAGTGCTTGAACTCGAAACAGCCACGCGGCGTTTCCATGTGCTTGTTGCCGGTCGCCCGCGACACCGTCGACTCGTGCAGGCCGAGCTCGTCGGCAACCTCGCGCAGCACCATCGGCTTGAGCGCGACGTCGCCGTAGGTGAAGAAATCGCGCTGGCGCTCGACGATGAAGTCGGCGACGCGCTGGATCGTCTCGAAGCGCTGTTCGGCATTGCGCAGGAACCAGCGCGCCTCCTGCAGCTGCTGGCTCATCGCTGCATGGCGGCCGTTGCGGCAGCCGCGGAACAGCTCGACGTAGCGCTGGTTGAGCCGCGCGTTCGGCCGCACCGCGGGATTGAGCACGGCGGCATAGCGGCCACGCCGGCGGATGACGAGCACATCCGGAATCACGTAGTCCGGTGCGTTGGGCGCATAGCGGCTGCCGGGATGCGGATCGAGCCGCCGGATCAGCGCACAGGCCTCGCGCGCGCGCGCCTCCTCGCAGCCGAGGCTGCGGGCGACCGCGGCGTAGTCGTGACGCGCGAGCAGCTCGAGGCATTCGGCGAGGACGCGCAGCGCCAGATCGCGCACCTCGTCCGCGCCGTCGAGCGCCGCCAGCTGCAGACGCAGGCAGTCGACGAGGTCGTGTGCGCACACTCCCGCAGGATCGAACCCGCGCACCAGTGCGACGGCGTGCTCGATCTCGGCGTCCGACAGCGGCGGCTCGACGCGCAGCGCATGCGCCGAGCTGCCGGGGTCGTCGCGCAGATAGCCGTCGTCGTCGAGGGTTTCGATCACCGCCTCGCCGGCGAGAACGATGCGCGGACTCGCGCGCGACGCGAACAGCTGCGTGCGCAGGTAGTCGCGCAGCCCGCGCCGCTCCGGCGCCCAGCTCAGGTCGTTGGCGTCGTCGCCGTCCGGCGGCGGCGCGCGCATGCGCTCGAAGGCGCTGCCGAGCGCCGGCATGCCGCCCCAGTCGTCGGCGGCCGGTTCCTGCTCCTCGACTTCCTCGAGGAACGGGTTGCTGATCAACGAATCGCGCAGCTCCTGCTCGAACTCGAGTGCCGAGAGCTGCAGCAGGCGGATCGCCTGCTGCAGCCGCGGCGAGATCGCCAGCTGCTGCTTGGTGCTCAACGCCAGGCTCGGAATCACGACGCTCTCCTCGGCAGCTTCCTGCCGCCTTGTGTGGTCTTCCGTGAACGGGAAACGCAACGCCCATGCCACTTCGTGCTGCGCGTTGCGGGCACTGAAAATGCAGGGGTTCTTGGGAAGGACGCCGGCGTGGCGCCGGCGGCGCGCGCTGTAACTTGCCGGCAACGCCACACGCCGGTCTGCGTTCTGCAGGTCGCCGGTGCGGTGCTCACGGAGCAGACCGCGGGTACGCGCGTTGCTCGGCTGCGCGGCACATCCCCGAAGACGAGACAGTGATGGCTACTGCACACCCACCCACCGCGACACCGGCCGCCACCGCAGGCGGCGCACCGATCATCGGCGGCGACCGCGACTCCAGCGGCCCGGGCCCCGAGGTCATGGCTGCCGACACGCTGGAAGGCGATCGGGTCGTCAATCCGCGCGGCGAGCAGCTCGGCAAGATCCGCGACATCATGATCGACGTGCGCAGCGGGCGCGTTGCGTACGCCGTGCTGGCGGCCGGCGGCGTCGCCGGCGTCGGCGAGCGCCTGCACGCGATTCCGTGGTCGGCGCTGGTGCTCGATGCGGACAACAAGTGCTTCGTGCTCGACGTCGGCAAGGAGCGTCTGCTCAGTGCGCCGGGCTTCGACAAGGACCATTGGCCGTCGATGGCCGACCCGCAGTGGGCGACGTCGGTCTACGAGTTCTACGAAATCCCGCCGTACTGGCAGTGACAGCGGCGCACAGCTGCCGCAGGAGCCGACGACATGCCGCATTCCGACCGCCCGCATCCGCTCGGGCACACCGCCGCCCCGGACGACGAGGGGGGCTACGGGCCCAACCCGCGCAGCGCGCCCTACCGGCAGGCGCACGCGCGTCGCCCCGGCGCGCCGCCCGGCGATGCGTGGCCCGCCGCGTCGGTGCCCGACCACTTCTTCGCGCCGTCCGCACGCGGTCCGAAAGGCTATGTGCGCGCCGACGAGCGCATCCGCGAGGACATCTGCGAGCAGCTGATGCGGCGCCCCGATCTGGAGGTGCGCGATGTCGCGGTCACTGTGGTCGATGGCGTCGTCGTGCTCGACGGCACCGTGCCGCAGCGCTCGATGAAGCACCGCATCGAGGACGTCTGCGACGCAACTGCCGGCGTGCGCGACATCGACAACCGGCTGCGCGTGCCACGCGCCGGCGGCTCGGAGCGCTGAGGCTGCTCGGGCGGTTGCCGGCATGGCGGCGCGCCGTCATGCGGCGCCCTCCAGCGCCGACTCGTACTGCTTGCGCTTGCGGTAGAGCGTCGAGCTGTCGATCTTGAGCAGCCGTGCTGCCGCTTCGAGCGACGGCGCGCTGGCGACGATCGCTTCGATGTGCGCCCGCTCCAGCTCTTCGAGGCTCACCGCATCACCGGCGCGCAGCCCGTAGCTCGGCGGCGGACGCTCGCGGCCGAACGGCAGATGATCGGGCCGGATCGTCTCGCCGTCGCTGACGATCACCGCGCGCTCCACCGCATTGTGCAGCTCGCGCAGATTGCCCGGCCAGCTGTGCGTCAGCATTAGCGCGATCGACTCGCGCGAGAAACGCCGTGCGGGCCGGTCGTAGCGCCGCGCCAGGCGCAGCAGCATCGACTCCGCGATCGGCAGGATGTCCTCGCGGCGGTCGCGCAGCGCCGGCAGCGCCAGTGTCACGACGTTGAGGCGGTAGTAGAGGTCTTCGCGGAACTTGTTCTCGTCGACCATTTTCTGCAGGTCGTGATTGGTTGCGGCGATGACGCGCACGTCCGCGCTGCGGGTATGCGGATCGCCGACGCGCTCGTACTCGCGATCCTGCAGGAAGCGCAGCAGCTTGGGCTGCAGCGACGCCGGCATGTCGCCGATCTCGTCGAGGAACAGCGTGCCGCCTTCGGCGACCTGCACGCGGCCCGGCCGATTGTCGGTGGCGCCGGTGAACGCGCCGCGCACGTGGCCGAACAGCTCGCTCGCCAAGAGCTCGGCCGACAGCGACGGGCAGCTGACCGTCGCCAGCACGGCGTCGCGGCGGCGGCTCCAGCGGTGGATCGCCCGGGCGAGCATCGTCTTGCCGGTGCCGTTCTCGCCGAGGATCAGCAGCGTCGCATCGGTCTGGGCGACGCGCCGCGCCAGCTCCAGCGTCGCGCGCACGGCGGGACTCTCGGTCTGCTGCGGATCGAAGACCGCACCGTTCTCGCGCTCGCTTTCGAGCGTTTCGACGCGCTGCTCCAGGCGCCGCGCCTGCAGCTGCTGCGTCACCGCATGCACCAGCTCCTCGGGCTTGCACGGCTTGACCAGATAATCCGCGGCGCCGGCGCGGATCGCCGAGATCGCAGTCGACACGTCGTTGGCCGCCGTGACCATGATGACTCGCATCCAGGCGGCCATCTCGTGCAACCGCGGCAGCAGCTCGAGCCCGGACGCGTCCTGCAGGTACAGATCCAGCAGACAGACATCGAATACGGTGCGCTGGAGCGCGTTCTCCACCTCGGCGGGTGTGCGCACCGCCACGATCTGGTGGCCTTCGTCCTCGAGTGCGCGTCTGAACGCCCGGTGGATGCCGGTGTCGTCGTCGACCAACAGAATCCGTGCGGGTGCTGCGTCCGATGCCATAGCGCCGACCTCCGTGTCTTTCGTTTTGTATCCCCTTGTTCATTATTGGCGCCAAAGCTGCATGGAGCCTGAAGGAATCCTGTCGCGGATCGCAGACAGCAGCGGCGGCTGCAAATCGAAAGAGCGTTCCCGCGCGACCCTGCGCGGCGCACGGAGGCTGGCCCTGCTGCATCCTGCACTTCCCACCGGCAATCAACCGCTTACGGCGGATTTCTCGATTGGCACGGTCCGTGGTGTAGCGAAGCCCAGCGATGTCGGCCGTTCGCAACCGGCATCGGCCAGTCAGGGACCGCGCATCCTCCCCTCCCACCACCCCGAAAGCGCGGTCCTGAAAGGCGGTCGCGACCCCCCTCCGTCGCGCGGCCGCCGGCAGGCCGCGGTGCCCCCTGATGCGCGGCCTGTCCGTGGGGGCGAGGCGTCCCCCCTCGTCAACCTCGCCCCCCTTCTTAAATCAAATTCCACGCGCCGCGGCCGCGCCGGCGAAGCCGTTGTCGCCGCCTTCGAGCTGCTGCGGCAGCTCGAAGGCGAACAGGCTGCCGCCGCCGGGGCGCGGCTCGTACCAGAGATGACCGCCCATCTGTACGACGTCGTGGCGCGCGATCGCCAGACCGAGCCCGGTCGAGTACGGGTTGGCCCCGGCCGCATCCGCCTCGGCATAGCCCACGTGGCGCTGGAACAACTTGGCGGCGATCTGCCTCGGCACGCCGGGGCCGCGGTCGGCGATGATGCAGAGCGCATAGCCATCGCGTTTCGACGGAGCGACGGTCACCTCTACGGTTTCCTCCTGCGGCGAGTGGCGGATCGCGTTCGACAGCAGGCTTTGCAGCACGTTGCGCACTGCCCTCGAGTCGGCGAACGCGGCGGCGTCGCCGGTGATGCGCAGGCGCACGCCGCGGGCCTCGGCAGCGCTTTGCAGCAGACGCGCCGCGTCGAGCGCGATGTCGCGCAGCTGTACCGCCTCGGCGGCGAACTGGCGCAGCCGCTCCTGCGCCGCTCCGCGCACGAGGAAGCGCTGGATGTACTGCAGTGCCTCTTCGGCACAGGCCTCGATTTCGTTGGCGAGCTCGGTCCCGCGCGACTCCCGAGGCGCCGAGCGCCGCAGGGACTGTGCGGCGAAGAGGATGCACGTCAGCGGGTTCTTGAGGTCGTGCGCCACGACGTCGACGACGTCCTCGCGCTCGCGCACCATCGCTGCGAGGCGATCGCGCGCGATCTTCAGATCGAGGTGCGTGCGCACTCGCGCCAGCAGCTCCTCGACGACGAACGGCTTGGTGATGTAGTCCACCGCCCCCGAGCCGAACGCCGTCACCAGCGACGCACGGTCGTTGGCCGCGGTGACGAACAGCACCGGCAGATCGGCGAGACCCGGCAACTGGTGCAGCCGGCGGCAAGTCTCCACACCGCTCATCCCCGGCATCGCGAAGTCCAGCAGCACCAGATCCGGCCGCCGCAAGGACGCGCGCGCGATCGCCTGCTCGCCGCTGAGCGCCGGCATGACCTGGTAGCCGGCGTGGTCGAGCACTTCGCCGATCAGCTGCAGCGTCGCGTTCTGGTCGTCGACGATCAGCACCAGCGGGGAGCGTGCGTCAGTGCTCACTGTGCACCTCAGCGGCGGTCTGTGCGCGCACTTCGCGCACGGTGTCCGGAAATTCCGACAGTAGCGTTTCGATGCGGGCCACGTCGAAGCTGGTCGCCGCGGCGCTGAGCTTGCGCGCGTACTGCGTGACGATCGCGCTGCTGCCACGCCGGCCGACGCCCTCGATGCGGTCGGCGAGGCTGCGCACATCGCCGACCGTCGGCGTATCGCGGACGCTGCGCCAGCGGTCGCGGAGCAGCGCCTCCAGCTCGGCGATCAGTTTCTCCGAAGTGGCCTCGTCCGCCGGCGCCGGCTTGGCCGGTTCAGGTGCCGCCTTTGCCGCAGCCACGGACTCCTGCGGCGCGCACGTGCTGTCTGCGTCGCCGAGCGTGCGTCCGATCTCGTGCGCCAGCTGTCCCTCGCTGAACGGCTTGACGACGACGCCGTCGAACAGATCGCCGAGCTCGGACAAGGGGTCGATGTGCGATGCGGTGACGGCGATCAGGTGCACAGCGCGCGTGCGCGCATCTGTGCGCAGGCGGCGCGCGAGCGCCATGCCGTCCATGCCCGGCATGCGGATGTCGACGAGCGCGATATCCGGCACCCAGCCGGCAACGACGCGCAGCGCGTCCTCACCGCTTGCCGACTGCCGTACCTCGTGCGGCGACTCGCGGAACAAGGCGGCGAGCACGCGCAGGTTGAGCTCGACGTCGTCGACGATCAGGACACGCGCCGGCGGCAGCTCGCGCAGGCGCCGCGCGCTGCTCGCCGGCGGCAGCGGCTCGGCGCTGATCTCGACCTCCGGCAGCACGATGCGAAAGCGCGAGCCGCGCCCCGGCGTGCTGTCGAGGTCGACGTCCCCGCCCATCGCGCGCGCGAGCTGGCGCGTGATGCTCAGCCCGAGGCCGGTCCCGCCCGGCTCGCTGTCGCCGCGGCGGCGCCCGCGCGCGAACGGCTCAAAGATCGCCTCGCGATCCTCCGGGTCGACGCCGCGGCCGCTGTCCTCCACCTCGAAGCGGCAGCTCACCGCCGACGGCGCTGCCGCTACACCGGCGCCGACGCGCACGACCACCTCGCCGCGCTCCGTGTATTTGAGTGCATTGCTCACCAGGTTCACCAGCATCTGCCGGACGCGGTCGCCGTCGAGATACAGCGCCGGCGGCACGTCCGGGTGGATTTCACCGCGCAGCGCGACGCCCTTGTGCGCCGCCTGCTGCGAGAACATCGTCAGCACGCCGTCGACGATGTCACGCACCCGCGACGGCGCCGGAGCGATCTCGATCTTGCCCGATTCGATCTTGGACATGTCGAGCAGGTCGTTGATCAGGCCCAGCAGGGAGCGCGCGCTCTCGGTGATCGCCTGGATATAGCGCCGATTCACCGGATCGTGGAGGCGGTCCTGCAGCAGCCCGCCGAATCCGAAGATCGCGTTCATCGGCGTGCGGATCTCGTGGCTGACGTGCGCGAGAAACGCGCTCTTGACATCGCTCTGATGGCGCGAGCGCTCGACTTCGCTCTGCAGCAGCTCCTGCCGGCGCAGCGCATCGAAGTGGCGCGCACCGAGAAGCATGGCGATGATGCCGATCAGGGCGATGACGACCAGCGTCGTGTTCGTCGCCAGCGTGCGCGCTGCGATCAGCCCGGCGACGCTGCGACGCTGCTCGCTGACGGCTTCGTTGATCGCCTGCTCGAGCGCCTCCGTGCTCAGGCGCAGCCGGTCCATCTCGAACTTGCCGAGGTCGCCGCTGCCGAAGCCCGGCAGCGGATGCCGCGTGCCGGCCGATTCGTAAAACACCAGCATCGTCGCCATTTCCGCGCGCTTGCGTGCCAGCGTGCGGCGCATCTCCTCCACCAGGCCGCGAAGCCGCGGGCGGTCGGCGACCAGGCTTTCGAGCAGTGCCAGCTGCCGCGGCAGTGCGGCGTCGGCGATCTCGAAACTCTGCAGCTGCTGCGGATCGCCGGTGAGCAGATAGCCCCGATGCCCGGATTCGAGGTCGACGACGTAACCGAGAAAGCGGCGGCTCTCCTCGAGCGTCTCGCGCAGCGACTCCATCTGCGCGATGCTGCGCGTCAGCTGCTGCGCCAGGTAATGCGAATACGCCGCGGCGGCGCCGATCAGCAGCAGAAGGGCGACGCCCAGCAGCCGGAAGTACGGCCAGTGCCGCGAGCTGCCCGGCATACGCGCGCGCGCCGCGGCCGTCCTCCGCGACGGGCGTGGGCTGCCGGCTGACGCCAGCATCGGCTTGCGCGTTGCGCTCCACATCATGACGCGGCCTCGCTCCGTCCTTATGAGCTCGCGGCCCCCGCCTGCGCACCCGGTCGTGCGGCCTGCACTCCGGCCCTCCGGCCGGCTGCAAATCGCACCGCCCCGCGCGGCCACTATGCCTCAACTGCGCCCGGACTGCAGCTCCATGGGGGCTCCGCAGCCGCGGGCACGCTTCTTGTCCGCACTCGGCGCAATGCGCCGCGGCCGACGCAGCCGCAGCCCACGCAGCAAACCCGGTGAGGAGGTTTCACCCCATGCCCGACAGTCCTTCACGCGCCGGCACCGATGCCCTGGAAGCCTGCATCGATGCCTGCCAGCAATGCCACAACGCCTGCCTGCAGGCGGCGATGATCACCTGTCTGGAGCTCGGCGAGGACCACGTCGAGCCGGAGCATTTCCGGCTGATGCTCCACTGCGCCGAGATTTGCCAGACCGCTGCCAACTTCATGCTCGGCGGGTCGCCGCTGCACGGTCACGTGTGCGCGGCCTGCGCCGAAGTCTGCGACGCCTGCGCACAGAGCTGCGAGCGCATCGGCGACATGGAAGAGTGCGCACAGGCCTGCCGCAACTGCGCCACCGAATGTCGTGCGGTGGCGGACTGAGGAGGCTGTGCGGCGGTTGCCTGCAACTCGGACTTCGTCCGACGACGCGACGGAGAATGTCGGACTGCTGAAGTCCGGCGTCCGGCCTACGCTCCGGCGACGTCGTCTTCGCCGTCCCCGCGCAGCAGCGCGGCCGCCGCCCTGAGATCCTCGACCAGCGTCGCCAGCAGCTCGATGCGGCCGGCGTGCGTCGGCTGGCGCAGCACCGCGGACGGGTGCACCGAGGCGACGATGTGCGGCGCCCAGCGGCCGCCGGGCTGCGCGCCGCGTTGACGGCTGATGCGGAAGCCCGGTCCGAACAGGCTCTGGCCGGCGGTCGCGCCCAGACAGACCAGCACCTGCGGGCGCAGCGCAGCAAGCTCGGCTTCCAGCCACGGCCGGCATGCGCTCACCTCGCGGTACGCCGGCTTCGAATGCAGACGCCGCTTGCCGCGCGGCTGCCACTTGAAATGCTTGACGGCGTTGGTCACGTAGGCGTCGGCGCGGGCGATGCCGGCGGCCGCGAGCGCTTCGTCGAGTACGCGGCCGGCAGGGCCGACGAAAGGCGCGCCGCGAAGATCCTCTTCGTGGCCGGGCTGCTCGCCGACGAGCACCATGCGCGCCGTCGCGGACCCGCTGCCGAACACGGCCCGCGTCGCATTCGCGTACAGCGGACAGCCACGGCAGCCATGAACCGCTTCGCGCAATGCGTCGAGCGTGCGCCGTCCGGGCAGAAACGCTTCTGCACCCGCAGCCGCGGGCTCACTGCTGTATGGCATCGGCTCATGCTCCACTCGGCACACGGCGCGAGCGAGCAAGCGCCGCGCCCGCGCGCGTGGGCGGCAGGATGCACGCCCGCGCTGTCGCGTGCCGGCACAACGCGGCCGGGGCGCACGCCTGCGCTGCGATCCCGTGCGCGGCACGGATCTTGAGCACCGATGCCGACGTAAATCCGAATGAGGAGTGCACGTCATGCACAGGACCCAGAGCTTGCGCAAAGCAGACCCGCCGGCGACGCTGCCCGAGTCCATGCGCCGCGACGATGCCCTGATTCACGCGCCGCCGCTGCCGCAGCCGCCGCTGCGCGCCCTGCCCGCGGACGGCGTGCCGGAACCGCTGGCGGCGGCGCGGCAGGCCGATGCCGCGCCGCAGCCATCCGACCCGCACGGACGCAGCCGGCGCCCGCGTCGTGCAGCCTCCGTGTGCAGCGGAGCAGGACGATGAGCCGGGACAGCACGATCGAGGTGCTCAACGAGCTGATCCGCACCTCCGAAGACGGCCGCCGCGGCTTCGAAGCCGCGGCGGCCAAAGCCGACGATCCGCGCCTGAAGACCACCCTCGCCGAGCACGCGCGCAGCTGCGCGGCTGCGGTCAGCGAGCTGCAGCAGCTGGTTCGTAGCTTCGGCGGCGAGCCGGTCGAATCCGGCAGCATCGCCGGCGCGGCGCATCGCGGCTGGGTCAGGGCGCGTGCGGCAGCGGGCGACAACAACGTCGCCGTGCTCGAGGAAGTCGAGCGCGGCGAGGACGTCGCCAAGGCGGCCTACACGCGCGCGCT
>JBFMCQ010000028.1:0-39296 GCA_040754295.1 Pseudomonadota bacterium
GCGCCGGCACCGGGGCGGGCTGCGCCGCCATGGCGCGCGCAGCCTCCGCTGCGCGGCGCACGTTCTCGGTCGCGCGGACACGCGCCTGCTCCGCCTCCCACTTCGCGCGATACAGCGGATCTTCGGCGAGCCGTTTTTCGTGCTCCGCCTTGGCCTGCTGCTCGGCGGCCGCTGCCTCGGCCTGGCGGCGCGCCTCTTCCTCCTGGTGCAGCTTGCGCTCGATCTCCTCCTGATGCCGCCGCGCCTCGGCTTCCGCCACCGCTCGCGCGGCCGCCTCGCGCTCGGCCTCGGCATGAGCGGCGGCCTCCTGGGCCAGCCGCAGCGCCTCGGCGTCTTCCGGCGGCGCCGTCTCTTCACGCTTGACATAGGTGCGCTTCTTGCGCACCTCGATGCTCACCGTCTTGGCCGGCGCTCCGCGCGCGCCGCCGAGCTTGAGCTCGGTGGTCTCGCGCCGCTTGAGCGTGATACGCCGCGGCTCGCCCGAGACCGTGCTGCGCGTCTTCTGCTGCAGGTAGTTGAGCAGCGCGACCTTGTCCTCCGCGCTCACCGCGGAGTCGGCCTTCGCCACGGACACGCCGGCCTCCTTGAACTGCATCAGCAGCTCATCGATCGGCCGTCCCAGCTCCTTTGCGAATTCCTGTACGGTTACCGTAGTCATCTCAGTCCTTCCCCGGATTCGCGCTGCACCGCCGTCAGGCGTATGCCTTGGCGCGTGCCGCCATGATCAGCTCCGAGGCACGCGTCTCGGCCATCTCGGGCAGCAACTCGAGCAACTCGTCCGTCGCCAGATCGGCCAAGCCTTCGCAGGTGGCCACGCCGGCCTCGGCCAGCTGATACGCGGTGTCCTCGTCCATCCCATCGAGCGTGAGCAGGTCTTCCGCAGGCTGCGCGTGCGCGCGCTGCTCGGCCTTGGCGATCGCCTTCGTCAGCAGCACGTCGCGGGCACGGTTGCGCAGCTCTTCGACGATGCCTTCGTCGAACTCCTCGATCTTGGTCAGCTCCTGCGTCGGCACGTAAGCGATCTCCTCGAGCGTCGTGAAGCCCTCCTGCACGAGGATGCTGGCGATGTCCTCGTCGACGTCGAGCCATTCCATGAAGTTGCGGAGCACCGACTGGTTCTCCTCCTCCTTCTTGGCTTCCGCTTCGGCAGTCGTCATCACGTTGAGGACCCAGCCGGTGAGCTCGGAGGCCAGCCGCACGTTCTGGCCGCCGCGGCCGATCGCCTGGGCGAGCTTCTCCTCGGCGACACCGATCGTCATCGAATGCGACTCTTCGTCGACGATGATCGTCTCGACTTCCGCCGGCGCCATCGCGTTGATGACGAACTGGGCGATGTTCTCGTCCCACGGCACGATGTCGACACGCTCGCCGGCGAGCTCGTTGGAAACGCTCTGCACGCGCGAGCCGCGCATGCCGACGCAGGCACCGACCGGATCGATGCGCTTGTCCTTGGCCTGCACCGCGATCTTCGCGCGCAGCCCCGGATCGCGCGCCGCACCCTTGAGCTCGATCAGGCCCTGCGCGATTTCCGGCACTTCGAGCTTGAACAGCTCCATCAGGAACTGCGGCGAGGTGCGCGACAGGAATAGCTGCGGACCGCGCGTCTGCGGGCTGACCTCATAGAGATAGCCGCGGATGCGATCGCCCGGACGCACCGGCTCGCGCGGGATCAACTGGTCGCGCAGGATGATCGCTTCGGCGTTGCCGCCGAGATCGACGATGACGCTGCCGCGCTCGATACGCTTCACCTGGCCGGTGATCAGCTCGCCGACGCGATCGCGGTAGGCGTCGACGACCTGCGCACGCTCGGCCTCGCGCACCTTCTGCACGATGACCTGCTTGGCCTTCTGCGCGCCGATGCGGCCGAAGTCGACGGAATCGACCTTGTGCTCGATGACGTCGCCCGGCTGCGCGTCGGGTTTTTCCTTGACCGCGTACGAGAGCTTGATCTGGCGCTCCGGGTATTCGAACTCCTCGCTGTCGTCTTCGAGGACGGTCCAGCGGCGGAAGGTTTCGTAGTCGCCGGTCTCGCGGTCGATGGCGACGCGCAGGTCCGCCTCGTCACCGTACTGCTCCTTGCCCGCAGACGCGAGCGCCGCTTCGAGAGCCTCGAAGATCAGGTCCTTGTCGACGCCTTTCTCGTTGGAGACGACGTCCACCATCAGCAGGATGTTCTTGTTCATGATCCGCTACTCCCGATCGTATTCAGGCACCAGCCGCGCGCGGTCGATTTCCGCGAGGGGAATCTCGACCGGGCCTTCCGCCGTGTCCAGGCGCACGGCAGCGTCGCCGACACCGCGGATCCAGCCGACGAAGCGACGGCGACCGTTGCGCGGCGCCAGCAGCTGCACGCGCGCCTGCTCGTTGATGAAGCGTTCGAAGTGCTCCGGTTTGACCAGCGGGCGATCCAGGCCGGGGGAAGACACTTCGAGCCGGTATCCGGCACTGATCGGGTCTTCGACGTCGAGCACTGCGGCGACCTCGCGGCTCACGCGCTCACAATCGTCGATCGTGATGCCGCCCGGGCTGTCGATGTACAGGCGCAGCAACCCGTGCTTCGCGCTGGGGCTGAACTCGAGCAGCAACAGCTCATAGCCCAGGGATTCCACCACCGGCTCGAGCAGCTGCTGCAATCGATCGCGCAGTACCGTCATTCCAGAATCGATCCGCCTCCGGCGGGTTGCACCAACAAAAAGGGCCCTCAAGGGGCCCTTTCCAAGCCAATTGATCCGGCACACCGCCGCAGCGGACCGCCGAATAGTTGGTAGCGGGGGCAGGATTTGAACCTGCGACCTTCGGGTTATGAGCCCGACGAGCTGCCAGACTGCTCCACCCCGCACCAGACAGACAGAAAGTATAGCTGCCGCCCTGTAGCCAATCAACAGAAACGGCCGCCGCGTCAACGCGAGAACCCGGAATAAACGGCCCCGCAAAAACCGGTACCCGCCTTGCAACGCCCCTGCTGGTGCCCACGGAGAGACTCGAACTCCCACGGCTCTCGCCACTACCACCTCAAGGTAGCGTGTCTACCAATTCCACCACGTGGGCAGCGAAGGGGCGCGAAGTTTAGCGCCCGAAACCGGTTTTGTCTCTAAGCATTTTTTGTCGCTCGCCATGCGGCGAGCGGTCACTCCGGAACCACCGGTGTGCGGTCCGCGGCCGGCTGCTCCTCGCCCGCCGGTGCCGGTGTCGGGGCGTCCGGCACGGCGGTCACCGGTGCGCCCTGCGGCTGCACGCGGTCGACCACGGACTCCGGCTCGCGCTCGCCGTGGACGAGGTAAGCGAGCGCGAGGCTGACGGCGAAGAAAACCGTCGCCAGCCCGCCGGTCGCGCGCGACAGGAAATTGGCCGAGCCGCGCGAGCCGAAGACCGTGCCAGAGGCGCCGCTGCCGAATGCCGCACCGGCGTCGGCCCCCTTGCCGTGCTGCAGCAGGATCAGGCCGACCAACGCGACCGCGACCAGTACCTGCACGACGATCAGAATCGTGTACATGTCTCGCTCTGTGCCTCGCTCACTTGCTGCGCGACTGCGCGGCTGCGCAGATCGCGATGAACTCGCCCGATTTCAGCGACGCGCCACCGATGAGGCCGCCGTCGACGTCCGGACAGTTGAACAGGGATTCCGCGTTCTCGGCCTTGACGCTGCCGCCATAGAGGATGCGGACTGAACTACCGATTTTAGCATCTGCCGCCGCGATCTGCGCGCGCACGAAGGCGTGCGCCGCCTGCGCCTGCTCGGGCGTCGCCGTGCGCCCGGTGCCGATCGCCCAGACCGGCTCGTAGGCGACGACCGCGTGCTTGAACGCTGCTGCACCGCACAGATCCAGCACCGCGCCCAGCTGGCGTGCCAGCACCGCCTCGGTCTGTGCATTCTCGCGTTCCTGCAGCGTCTCGCCGATGCACAGAATCGGGATCAGACCGCATTCCTGCGCCGTGCGGAATTTGGCGGCGACGAGCGGATCGGACTCGCCGTACAGCGAGCGACGCTCGGAATGGCCCACGATGACGTAAATGCAGCCGACGTCGCGGAGCATCCCGCCGTGGATTTCGCCGGTGAAGGCGCCGGGCTTTTCCTGCTCGCTCAAAGTCTGCGCCCCGAGCTGCACGGCGCTGCCTTCGAGCTGGCGCCCCACCGACTCGAGGTAGGTCGCCGGCGGACAGACCAGGATGTCGATGTCCGGATACTTGCGCGCTTCGAAAACGATGTCGTGGACCAGGCTCGCGTTGCTGTCGCGCGAGCCGTTCATCTTCCAGTTGCCGGCCACCAGGGCGCGTCGGTTCATGCTTCGCTTCCTCTTCTGTCGTTCGTCCCGCAGACTTCGTCCACGGCCGCCGCGAGGTACTCGGCGGCACGCCGCGCCGTGCCCTCGTCCTCCGCCTCGACCATCACGCGGATCAGCGGCTCGGTGCCCGAGGGCCGCAACAATACCCGACCGCGGCTGCCGAGCTGCGCGACCGCCTCCGCCTGCGCGGCGGCGACTGCCGCAGACGCTACTGCATCCGCTGCCGCGCCGGCCACGCGCACATTGATCAGCACCTGCGGATAGCGGTGCATACCTCGGATCAGGTCGGTGAGGCCACGCCCTTCGCGCACGATCGCGGTCAGCACCTGCAGCGCCGTGACGATCCCGTCGCCGGTCGTCGCCTTGTCCAGGCAAATCACGTGCCCGGAGGTTTCCCCGCCGAGCACGCCGCCATGCGCTTTGAGGAGCTCCATCACGTAACGGTCGCCGACCTTGGCACGCAGAAACTCTACACCCATCGCACGCAGCGCCTGCTCCAGGCCCAGGTTCGACATCAGCGTGCCGACGACCGGGCCCTGCAGGCCGCCGTCCGCGAGGCGCATGCGCGCGATGGCGAACAGCAGCTGGTCGCCGTCGACGGGCGTGCCCTGCGCATCGACCATCAGACAGCGGTCGCCGTCGCCGTCGAGCGCGATCCCGAGCAGCGCACCGCTCTCGCGCACACGCGTCTGCAGGGCGTCGAGATGCGTCGAGCCGCAATCCCGATTGATGTTCAGGCCGTCCGGCTGGTCGGCGATGACGGTGAGATCCGCGCCCAGCTCCTCGAACACCGCGGGCGCGACGCGATAGGCGGCGCCGTTGGCGCAGTCGAGCACGATGCGCATCCCGCCCAGCGAGCGCTCGCCGAAGCTGCCCTTGCACAGCTCGATGTAGCGACCGGCCGCGTCGTTGAGGCGCTTGGCGCGGCCCAGCTCTTCGGGCGCCACGCAGACCATCGGCTGCTCCAGCATCTGCTCGATCTCGAGCTCGGTGGCGTCGCTGAGCTTGCCGCCATCGGGACCAAAGAACTTGACGCCGTTATCGTCGTGCGGATTGTGCGAAGCCGAGATGACGACCCCCGCCTGTGCGCGCAGCGCGCGCGTCAGGTAGGCCACGCCGGGCGTCGGCAACGGACCGAGCAGGTCCGATTCGACGCCGGCCGCGGCGAAGCCGGCCTCCAGCGCCGACTCGAACAGGTAGCCGGAGCGGCGCGTGTCCTTGCCGATCAAGACGCGCGCGCCGCGTCCCTTGCCGAAAACCCGGCCGGCCGCCCAGCCGAGCTTGAGCGCGAGTTCCGGCGTCATCGGCGGCTGGCCGACACGGCCGCGGATACCGTCCGTCCCGAAATACTTGCGGCTCATGCGCTCCCCCGCTTCACTCTGATCGCATGCGCGGTGCGCACCGCATCCACGGTTGCGGCAACGTCGTGGGCGCGCACGATGGCCGCACCCTGCCAGACCGCGAGCGCGGCGGCGGCGAGCCCGCCGGCGAGGCGCTCGCCGACCTCGCGTCCGAGCAGGCGCCCGAACATGGATTTCCGCGACACGCCGATGAGCAGCGGACGTCCGCCGACGGCGAGCGCCCGCAGATTCGCCAGCAAGCTCAGATTGTGCTCCAGCGTCTTGCCGAAGCCGATACCGGGGTCGACGACGATGCGGTTGTCGTCGATGCCCGCCTTCGTGCAGGCCTGCAGCCGTTCCAAGAGGAACGCGCGCACCTCGGCGACGACGTCGGCGTAGTGCGGCGCCGCCTGCATCGTCCGCGGCTCGCCCTGCATGTGCATCAGGCAGACGGCGGCGCCGGCCTCACGCACCGCCTCGATCGCACCCGGAGCCGTCAGAGCGCCGACGTCGTTGACGATTTCGGCGCCGGCGGCACAGGCGGCCCGCATCACGGCCGGCTTCATCGTGTCGATCGAGATGACGACATCCGAGCGCGCCCGCAGCGCTTCGATGACGGGCACGACGCGGTCCAGCTCCTCCTGCTCGGCGACCGGCGCCGCCCCCGGACGCGTCGACTCGCCGCCGATGTCGACGATCGCCGCGCCCTCGGCCACGAGCTGCAGTGCATGCGCGACGGCGGCGTCGCGTTCACGATAGCGACCGCCGTCGGAGAACGAGTCCGGCGTAACGTTGAGCACGCCCATCACACAGGGCATGCATGGATCCAGCGTCCGGTTTGGCAGCGCCAGCTTCATTGCCGAGAGGTCAGCCGGTTGGGCGCAGGAGCGTCGGCAGCACGGATGCGGCCGTCGAGCTACGCGGTTGTATCCACGGCTGTATCCACGGCGACTCGGCGAGCCCGCCCGGCCGGCCGGGCGGGCGCAGGACTTAAGTCTGGCTCGCCGGCTTCGCCGGCGGCACGCCCGGCTTGGGTGCCGGCTCCGGCGACGGCCGCGGCGTCCCGCCCGCCCGGCCACCGTCGGTCCAGCTCTCCGGCGGTCCCGGGTCCTGGCCGGCCATGATGCGGCGGATCTGCTCGCTGTCGATCGTCTCGTAGCGGATCAGCGCCTCGGCCATCGCATGCAGCTTGTCGAGATTCTCTTCGAGAATCTTCTTCGCGCGCGCATAGTTGCTCTCGATGACCTTGCGCACTTCCTCGTCGATCGCGTGCGCGGTGTCGTCGGAGACGTGCTTGGTCTGCGTGACCGATTTTCCGAGGAACACCTCGCCGTTGTCTTCAGAGTAGGACAAGGGGCCGAGGCGGTCGGACAGCCCCCACTTCGTGACCATGTTGCGGGCGATCTCGGTGGCGCGCTCGATGTCGTTGGAGGCGCCGGTCGTGACCTTGTCCGGCCCGAAGATGATCTCCTCGGCGAGCCGCCCGCCGAACAGCGAGCAGATCTGCGAGTTGAGCCGCTGCTTGGTGAAGCTGTAGCGGTCCTCTTCGGGCAGGAACATCGTCACGCCCAGCGCGCGGCCGCGCGGGATGATCGTGACCTTGTAGACCGGATCATGCTCGGGCACCGACAGGCCGACGATCGCATGCCCGGCCTCGTGATAGGCAGTGAGCTTCTTCTCGTCCTCGGACATGACCATCGAGCGGCGCTCGGCGCCCATCATGATCTTGTCCTTGGCACGCTCGAAGTCGTCGTGGTCGACCAGGCGCTTGTTGGCGCGCGCGGCGAACAGTGCCGCCTCGTTGACCAGATTGGCGAGGTCCGCGCCGGAGAAGCCCGGCGTCGCGCGCGCGATGATCTCCGGCTTGACGTTGTCGGCCAGCGGCACGGCGCGGATGTGCACTCTCAGGATCTGCTCGCGGCCGCGCACGTCGGGCAGCGGCACGACGACCTGGCGGTCGAAGCGGCCGGGACGCAGCAGCGCCGGGTCGAGCACGTCGGGGCGGTTGGTCGCGGCGATGACGATGACGCCCTCGTTGCCCTCGAAGCCATCCATCTCGACCAGCAGCTGGTTGAGCGTCTGCTCGCGCTCGTCGTGGCCGCCGCCCAGACCGGCGCCGCGATGGCGGCCGACGGCGTCGATCTCGTCGATGAAGATGATGCACGGCGCGTGCTTCTTGGCCTGCTCGAACATGTCGCGCACGCGCGAGGCGCCGACGCCGACGAACATCTCGACGAAGTCCGAGCCCGAGATCGTGAAGAACGGCACCCCGGCCTCGCCGGCGATCGCCTTGGCCAGCAGCGTCTTGCCGGTGCCCGGCGAGCCCACCATCAGCACGCCGCGCGGAATCTTGCCGCCCAGCTTCTGGAACTTGGCCGGGTCCTTGAGGAAATCCACCAGCTCGGAGACTTCCTGCTTGGCCTCCTCGCAGCCGGCGACGTCATTGAACGTGATCTTGACCTGATCGGCATTGAGCATGCGCGCGCGGCTCTTGCCGAAGGACAGCGCGCCGCGGCCGCCGCCGCCGCCCTGCATCTGGCGCATGAAGTAGACCCACACCGCGATCAACAGCAGGATCGGGAAGGCGTTGAACAGCAGCTGCAGGATCCATGGGGTTTCCTTGGGCAGCTCGCCGCTGAACTTGACGTCGTTCTCCAGCAGCGTGCCGACCATCGCCCGGTTGTCGGTTTCCGGGCTGATCGTGACGAAGCGCGAGCCGCCCTTGAGTTCGCCGCGGATCGTCTGGCCGCTGATCGACACCTCGGCGACGTTGCCCTGCTCGACCTGATTGATGAACTCCGAGTAGGCGAGCTCCGGCTGGCTGCGCGAGCGCGACGAAAAGCTCTGGAAGACGCTCATCAGCACGACGAGAATCACCACCCAGAGCAACAGATTCTTGGCCAGATCGTTCAATTCAAATCCTCACAGACCGCGTACCGCGCCGCACCGACCCGGAACCGGCAGGTGGCCGAACCAGGGACCGCAGCCTGCGCCGCACCGGAGCGGTGGTGCTGCAACAGGCGTGCCGCACGATCAGAACACTACACTGCGCGAAAGTTACGCGCCAGCAGATAAACCTCGCTGCTCCGCTGACGGGAGGCCTTGGGTTTGCGAATGGCCACCGATTCAAAGGCTTCCCGCACGGCGGCGAGAAAGCCGTCGAAGCCCTCGCCCTGGAAGGCCTTGACCAGCAGCGTGCCGCGCGGCTTGAGATGCGCCTTGGCGAATTCCAGCGCCAGCTCGCACAGCTGGATGCTCGCCGCCTGATCGGCGACGTCCACGCCGCTGATGTTGGGGGCCATGTCGCTGAGCACCACATCGACCATCTGATCGCCGACGCGCGTCTCCAGCTGGTGCAGCACCGCGTCCTCGCGAAAGTCGCCGCGCAGGATGTCGACGCCGGGCAGCGGCTCGATCGGCAGGATATCGAGCGCGAACAGCTGCCCGCGACTGCCGAGCAAGGGCCGTGCGACCTGGCTCCAGCCGCCCGGCGCGGCGCCCAGATCGACGACGATCTGCCCGGGCTTCAGAATGCGGTCGCGCTCCTGGATTTCCAGCAGTTTGAACGCCGCGCGCGAGCGCAAGCCCAGCCGCCGCGCCTCCTGGACGTAGCGGTCGGTTTCATGCTCGGCCAGCCACCTGGCGGAGCTGGGACGACGTTTCTGACTCATGCTCGAGGCGACCATCGGTGCCGGGCTCCTTGGGGTCGGGTGGGTTCCCCTTTTCGATTCCCGGTCCTGTCATATGTAGTGCACTTTGACGATTTCAAGCTCGCGGGCACCGGCCGGGGTCACGACCTGGACCACGTCCCCCTCGCTCTTGCCGATCAGTGCACGCGCGATCGGCGAATTTACCGACAACAGGCCGTTCTTGGCGTCGGCCTCGTCCTCTCCGACGATCTGGTAGCGCATCTCCTCGCCCGAATCGGCATCGGCGAGATCCACGGTCACGCCGAAGATGATGCGGCCCGAGGCCGGCATCTGTGAGACGTCGATGACCTGCGCGGCGCTGAGCTTGGACTCGATCTCCTGGATGCGCCCTTCGTTGAACCCGTGCTGCTCGCGGGCGGCATGGTACTCCGCGTTTTCGCGCAGATCGCCCTGTTTGCGTGCCTCGTCGATCGCCGCAATGATTCTCGGGCGCAGCTCGCTCTTGCGGTAACGCAGCTCTTCGCGCAGCTTGTCGGCGCCGCGCGCGGTCATCGGAAATTTGCTCATGGCGGTCTTCGGGCAAAAGCAATGCCCGCCGCGCATCCGCGGCAGGCCGTGAGTTTCAGATCAACCCCGTCTATGGTACCGATTAAAGCGAGGCGTGCAAGCTCTGCAGCCGGTTGACATCGAGCCGGTCGAGGTGGTCCATCGCCATCGCAGCGGCCAGCGCGCCGGCGATCGTCGTGAAGTAGCAGACCTTGGCCTGGATCGCGGAGGCGCGGATCGAGCGCGACTCCTCGATCGACTGCTTGCCCTCGGTGGTATTGGCGATGAAGTGGATCTCGCCGTTCTTGATCATGTCGACGCAGTGCGGGCGGCCTTCCTTGACCTTGTTCACGCCCTCGCAGGCGATGCCGCCGGCCTGCACGGCCGCCGCCGTGCCATGGGTGGCGACGATGCGAAAACCCTTGTCGGCGAGAATCCGCGCCAGCTCGACGGCCTTGCGCTTGTCGCCATCCTTCACCGAGATGAACGCGGTACCGCTGCGCGGGATGTTCATGCCCTGCGCGAGCAGGGCCTTGTGGAAGGCCTCGCCGAAATAGCCGCCGATGCCCATGACTTCACCGGTGGAGCGCATCTCCGGACCGAGCAGCGGGTCGACCGCCGGGAACTTGTTGAACGGAAAGACCGACTCCTTGACCGAGTAGTACTGCGGCAGGATCTCGCGGACCACCCCCTGAGCCTTCAGCGACCGCCCGGCCATGCAGCGCGCGGCGATCTTCGCCAGCGGTCGGCCGGTCGCCTTGGACACGAACGGCGCCGTGCGCGAGGCGCGCGGGTTGACTTCGAGCAGGTAGACCCTGCCGTCCTGGACCGCGAACTGCGTGTTCATCAGCCCGACCACGTCGAGCGCCTGGGCCAGCTTGACGACCTGCCGGCGGATTTCGTCCTGGACCTTTTTCGGCAGCGAATGCGCCGGCAGCGAGCAGGCGGAATCGCCCGAATGCACGCCGGCCTCCTCGATGTGCTCCATGATGCCGCCGATGACGACCTCGCTGCCGTCGGCGAGCGCGTCGACGTCGACTTCGATCGCGTCGTTGAGGAAGCGGTCGAGCAGCACCGGCGAGTCGTTCGAGACCTTGACTGCCTCGCGCATGTAGCGCAGCAAATCGGCGTCGTCGTAGACGATCTCCATCGCTCGGCCGCCGAGCACGTAGGACGGGCGCACGACCAGCGGATAACCGACTTTTCTGGCCACCGCCAGCGCCTGCTTCTCCGACGTCGCGGTACCGTTGGGCGGCTGCAGCAGACCCAGCTGGTCCACGAGCTTCTGGAAGCGCTCGCGGTCCTCGGCGAGGTCGATCGCATCCGGCGTCGTGCCGATGATCGGCGCACCGGCGGCCTCCAGGCGCCGCGCAAGCTTCAAGGGCGTCTGTCCGCCAAATTGCACGATGACGCCTTTCGGCTTCTCGAGGTCGATGATCGCCATCACGTCCTCGAAGGTCAGCGGCTCGAAGTACAGGCGATCGGAGGTATCGTAATCCGTCGACACCGTCTCCGGATTGCAGTTGACCATGATGGTTTCGAAGCCATCCTCGCGCAGCGCCAGGGCCGCGTGCACGCAGCAGTAGTCGAACTCGATGCCCTGCCCGATGCGGTTCGGCCCGCCGCCGAGGATCACGATCTTGTCGCGGTGCGTGGGCATCGCCTCGCACTCCTCGTCGTACGAGGAGTACAGGTAGGCGGTCGCTGTCGGGAACTCGGCCGCGCAGGTATCGACGCGCTTGTAGACCGGACGCACGCCATGCTTGTAGCGCGCGCGGCGCAGCGAATCCTCCTTGACCCCCATCAGCCGCGCGAGACGCGCATCGGAGAAGCCCAGACGCTTGTAGCGCCGCAGGTCCTCGGCGCCGAGCTGGCTCAGCTTGCGCCCGGCGATCTCGCGCTCCACCGCGATCAGCTCCTGAATCCGGTCCAGGAACCAGGGATCGATCTTCGACGCCTGGTGAACGTCGTCGACGCTCATGCCGGCCCGAAACGCGTCGCCGATGTACCAGAGGCGCTGCGCGCGCGGAATCGCGAGCTCCGCGCGGATCTCGTTGAGCGACTCGGCGGAATGGTCCGCGACCTGCGGCTCGAAACCGTCGGAGCCGACCTCGAGGCCGCGCATCGCCTTGTGCAGCGACTCCTGGAAGTTGCGGCCGATCGCCATGACTTCGCCGACCGACTTCATCTGCGTCGTCAGGCGCGAATCCGCCTGCGGGAATTTCTCGAAGGTGAAACGCGGGATCTTGGTGACGACGTAGTCGATGCTCGGCTCGAACGACGCCGGCGTCGCGCCGCCGGTGATGTCGTTCTTCAGCTCGTCCAGCGTGTAGCCGACGGCGAGCTTCGCTGCGATCTTGGCAATCGGAAAGCCGGTGGCCTTCGACGCCAGCGCCGAGGAGCGCGACACGCGTGGATTCATCTCGATCACGATCATGCGCCCGTCCTGCGGGTTGATCGCGAACTGCACGTTGGAGCCGCCGGTGTCGACGCCGATCTTGCGCAGCACCGCGATGCTGGCGTTGCGCATGAGCTGGTATTCCTTGTCGGTCAGCGTCTGCGCCGGCGCGACGGTGATCGAGTCGCCGGTGTGCACGCCCATCGGATCGAAATTCTCGATCGAGCAGACGATGATGCAGTTGTCCTTGCGATCGCGGACCACCTCCATCTCGAACTCTTTCCAGCCGAGCAGCGACTCCTCGATGAGGATCTCGTTGATCGGAGACAGATCGAGCCCGCGCGCGACGATCTCCTCGAACTCCTCGATGTTGTAGGCCACGCCGCCACCGGTGCCGCCGAGCGTGAAGCTCGGGCGGACGATCACCGGAAAGCCGATCTCGAGCTGAATCCGGCGCGCCTCGTCCATCGTGTGCGCCACACCGGAGCGCGCCGAGCCCAGGCCGATCTCGGTCATCGCGTCACGGAACTTCTGCCGGTCCTCGGCGACGTCGATCGCCTGCTCCTTGGCCCCGATCAGCTCGACGCCGTACTTCTCGAGCACACCGTGCTTCGCCAGGTCGAGCGCGCAGTTGAGCGCCGTCTGCCCACCCATCGTCGGCAGCAGCGCGTCCGGGCGCTCCTTCTCGATGATCTTCTTGATCGCCTGCCAGCGGACCGGCTCGATGTAGGTCGCATCGGCCATCTCCGGGTCGGTCATGATCGTCGCCGGATTCGAGTTCACCAGAACGACGCGATAGCCCTCCTGGCGCAGCGCCTTGCAGGCCTGCGCACCGGAATAGTCGAACTCGCAGGCCTGACCGATGACGATCGGGCCGGCGCCGATGATGAGGATGGACTGGATGTCGGTGCGCTTAGGCATGGGGAGACGGCCGGGAATCGGGAATCGGGAGTCGGGAATCGTTGAAACCGGCGGCGGGCGGCGAACAGTGCCTGCTGCTCGGTGCCGAGCCCATCGGCGGCTGGTCGGCAGGGTGTGAATCGGTGGTCATGCTGTCCCGATTCCCGATTCCCGATTCCCGATTCCCGTCTTCATCGTCGCCACGAACCGGTCGAACAGGTAACCGACATCATGCGGACCGGGGCTCGCTTCGGGGTGTCCCTGGAAGGAAAAGGCAGGAGCGTCCTTGAGGCGGATGCCCTGGTTGCTGCCGTCGAACAGCGAGCGGTGGGTCACGACCGCGGACTCCGGCAGCGTCGATTCATCGACGGCAAAGCCGTGATTCTGGCTGGTGATCATCACGCGGCCGGTTTCGAGATCCTGCACCGGGTGGTTCGCGCCGTGATGGCCGAACTTCATCTTCAGCGTCTTTGCACCGGCGGCGAGCCCGAGGATTTGGTGGCCGAGGCAGATGCCGAACAGCGGCAGCCTCTTCTCGATCAGCGCGCGCGCAGCCTCGACCGCGTAGTCGCAGGGCTCGGGGTCGCCCGGGCCGTTGGCCAGCAGCACGCCGTGCGGCTTCATCGCCAGCACCTCGGCCACCGGCGTCTTCGCCGGCACCACCGTCACGCGGCAGTCGCGGTCGACGAGCATGCGCAGGATGTTGCGCTTCACGCCGTAGTCGTAGACGACCACGGAATATTTCCCGTCGGGGCGCTCGACTTCGCGGTTGCCGTCGAGGCGCCAACTGCCTCGCGTCCACTGATACGGCTTGGTCACCGAAACCACCTGCGCGAGGTCGGCGCCCTCGAGCCCCGGGTAGGCCTGCGCCGCGGCCAAGGCCTTTTTCTCGGAAATGCGTCCGCCGGCGACGATGCAACCGTTCTGCGCGCCCTTGTCGCGCAGGATGCGCGTCAGCCGCCGCGTGTCGATGCCGGCAATCGCGACGACTTCGTTCGCCTTGAGATAGGCGCAAAAGTCCCCGGTCGAGCGGAAATTGCTCGGTGCGCTGGGCACTTCGCGCAGCACCAGCCCCGCGATATGGACGCGGTCGGATTCGGCGTCCTCGGGGTTGGTGCCGGCGTTGCCGATGTGCGGATAGGTCAGCGTGACGATCTGCTCGCGGTACGAGGGATCGGTGAGGATCTCCTGGTAGCCGGTCATCGCCGTGTTGAACACGACCTCGCCGACCGTCTGCCCGTCAGCTCCAATGGAAACGCCCTTGAAAACGGAGCCGTCCGCGAGCGCGAGCAGGGCCGGTTTGAGGTCTGGCATCGTGGTTCTAATCCGGTCTTTGCACACTAAAACGGGGGCTTTGCGCCCCCGTCAGGATTAGACCGGCATTATATTGGTCCAGCCCGTCAGCGTCCACGATTTTTTGCGACCGGCTAGAGATCCAGCCCGAGCTGGTCGCCCGCGCGCGGCGGCACGCGAAAATGCGCCGCCGACAGCGCCGGCATGCGCTCGGCGTTGAGCCCCAGGCGCCGGCACGCGGCGCGGAAGCGCTGCGCGATCAGATCGGCGAAGACGCCCTGCCCGCGCATGCGCGTGGCGAAATCGCTGGCGTTATCGCGTCCGCCGCGCATCTGCCGGATCAGGCTCATCACGTGCGCGGCCTTGAGCGGCGCGTGCGTCTGCAGCCAGTCCTGGAACAGATCCTTTACCTCGTACGGCAGCCGCAGCAGCGTGTAGCTGGCCTGGCGCGCGCCGGCATCGCGCGCCGCCTCCAGCACGCGCTCCAGCTCGGCGTCGTTGATCGCCGGGATCACCGGCGCGAACATCACCATGACTGGCACGCCGGCGTCCGCGAGCCGGCGCACGACGCGCAGCCGCGTCGCCGGCGACGAAGTGCGCGGCTCGAGCCTGCGCTTGAGCGCGTCATCGAGCGTCGTGATCGAGATCGCGACCATCACCAGATCGTCGCGCGCCATGTCGGCAAGCAGATCGACGTCGCGCGCGATCAGCGCCGCGCCCTTGGTGACGATGCCGACGGGGTGGCGGAAGCGCGCCAGCACTTCGAGCAGCGAGCGGGTGATGCCGAGCTTGCGCTCGACCGGCTGCCACGGATCGGTGTTCGCGCCCAGCGAGATCCACTCCGGCCGATAGCCCGGCTTGCGCAGCTCGGCTTCGAGCAGCGCGG
The DNA here is from genome assembly GCA_040754295.1 of Pseudomonadota bacterium. Lineage (GTDB taxonomy): Bacteria > Pseudomonadota > Gammaproteobacteria > Nevskiales > Nevskiaceae > Solimonas. Next base: position 15,297 of record JBFMCQ010000028.1, read on the forward strand.
CTGCGTTGGGCTTGTAGAACAGCTTGGTCTCGAAGTCGAGACCAGGGGATAGATTCAGATAGGCGTGCGCCGGGCGCGCATAGCAGTAGACGCATCCATGCTCACAGCCGCGATACGGATTGATCGACTGCGTGAACGGGATGTCCGGCGAGTCGTTGCGGGTGATGAGGCTGCGCGCGTGGTCGATGAACAGCCGGGTTTCGGGCGCCGGTGCGGGATCCTCCGGCAAGTCCCAGCCATCGTCGACGCGCTCGCGACCCGAGGTTTCGTAGCGCCCTTCCGGGTTGAGCGTCGCACCGCGGCCTTTGACCGGCTCGGCCACTATGACCCCGCGAGATAATCCCAGGCGAGCCGCGTGAGGACGCGCACGCCGGTCTTCAGCGCCGCTTCGTCCATGTAGAAGCGCGGCGAGTGGTTGGCGGGAAACTCCTCGGGCCTCACGCCCGGCGGGCGGATGCCGACGAACAGGTACACGCCCGGAATCTCCCGCTGGAAGAACGAGAAGTCCTCGGCGCCGAGAATCGGATCGGTTTCGAACAGCGCGTCGCCGAATTCCTCGCGCAGGCCCGGCAGCATGCGCTCGAGCAGCGCGGGATCGTTGTAGGTGACCGGATAGGCATGGCGCTCCGCGATGAAGACTTCGGCGGTCGCGCCCGAGGCTTCGGCCGTGCGCTCGACGGTGCGCCGCACGCGCGCGTGCAGGTCCTCGCGCATCTGCGGGTCCAGCGCGCGCAGCGTGCCCTTCATCTCGACGCGGTCGGGAATGATGTTGTCGCGCACGCCGCCTTCGATCTTGCCGATCGAGACGATCACCGGCGCCCTGGTCGCCACCGTCTGCCGGCTCGGAATCGTCTGCAGGCCGAGCACGATCTGCGCGGCGGCGACGATCGGATCGATGCCCAGCCACGGTGCGGCGCCGTGGGTCTGCTTGCCGTGCACGACGATGCGCATGTCGTCGGCACTGGCCATGATGCCGCCGCTGCGGTAGCCGACCTGACCGACTTCGAACATCGACAGCAGGTGCAGACCGAAGATCGCATCCGGCTGCGGCGCCTCGCGCAGCACACCCTCCTTGACCATCAGCTCCGCGCCGCCTTCCTCGCCGGCCGGCGGACTCTCCTCGGCCGGCTGAAAGATCAGCTTGACGCTGCCCGGCAGCTCGGCCCTGCGCGCAGCGAGCACTTCGGCCACGCCGAGCAGAATCGCCATGTGGCCGTCGTGGCCGCAGGCATGCATCACGCCGACCTCCTTGCCGTCGTAGGTGCTGCGCACCGTCGAGCGGAACGGCACGTCGGTCTCCTCGGCCACCGGCAGCGCATCCATGTCGGCGCGCAGCGCGACGACCGGTCCCGGCTTGCCGCCACGGAGCACGCCGACGACGCCGGTATGGGCGATGCCGGTCTCGACCTCGATGCCCAGCTCGCGCAGATGGCGGGCGATGTACTTCGCCGTCTCGAATTCGCGGTTGGACAGCTCCGGATGCCGGTGCAGATAGCGCCGGTGCTCGACCACCTTGGCCTCGACGCCGTCGATCAGCGCGTCGAACCCATCGGCGGCCGCGGCGGCCGGCGCCAGCAACAGGAGCATCGTCGTCAGCACGAAACGCATGGGATTCTCCGGCGCGTGAGTCTCACGCCGCCTGCCGCGCGAGCGCCTGCAGTGCGTCGCCGCTCAGGCGGTTGACGATCCATTCCTTCAGCGGCCGCGCACCGAGGCTTTCGTAGAACGCGATCGCCGGCGCGTTCCAGTCGAGCACCGCCCATTCGAGCCGCCCGCAGCCGCGCGCGACCGCGATCCGCGCAAGCTCGGCCAGCAACGCCTTGCCGATCCCGTGCTTGCGGTGTGCCGGCTGCACGAACAGGTCTTCGAGATATATCCCCGGCTTGGCCAGAAACGTCGAGTAGTTGTGGAAGTACAGCGCGAAGCCGGCCGCTTCGTCGCCGCGCCATGCGAGCAGCGCCTCGGCGTATGGCCGCGCGCCGAACAGGCTTTCGTGCAGCGCCGCCTCGGTCGCGCTCACCTGATCGAGCAGCCGCTCGTACTCGGCGAGCGCGCGGATCAGCCCCAGGATCACGGGCACGTCCCGCGGCTGCGCCGGCCGGATCTCCACGTGCATGGCTACAGACCGAGCACGTCGCGCATCGAGTACAGACCCGGCGGCTTGCCGTGCAGCCAGGCGGCCGCGCGCACGGCACCGCGCGCGAAGTTCTGCCGGCTCGACGCCTTGTGCGTGATCTCGACACGCTCGCCATCGCCGAGGAACATCACCGTGTGATCACCGACGACGTCGCCGCCGCGCAGGGTCGCGAAGCCGATGGCCTTGTCCGGACGCGGACCGGTGTGGCCCTCGCGCGCATAGACCGCGACCTCGGCGAGCTTGCGGCCGGCGCCGCGCGCGACCGCCTCGCCCATCGCCAGCGCCGTGCCCGACGGCGCGTCGACCTTGTGGCGATGATGCGCCTCGACGATCTCGATGTCGAAGCCGTCGTCGAGCACCCGCGCCGCCTCTTCGAGCAGCTTCAGGCACAGGTTCACGCCGACGCTGAAGTTCGCCGCCATGCAGATCGGGATGCGGCGCGCGGCGGCGTCGATCTGCGCCTTCTGCGCGGCCGAAAAGCCGGTCGTGCCGATGACCATGCCCTTGCCGGCGGCGACGCAGACCGCCAGCGCCGCGAGCGTGCCCTCGGGGCGCGTGAAGTCGACGAGCACGTCGTAGGCCGGCGCGCAGGCCGCAGCGTCGTCGCAGACCGCCACTCCGCTGTCGGCGAGCCCGATCAACACGCCGGTGTCGCGGCCGAGATCGGTGTGGCCGCTGCGCTCGATCGCGGCGCCGAGCGCGACGGTCTGCGACGACTGCAGGGTCGCCTCGATGACCGCGCGGCCCATGCGGCCGGTCGCGCCGAGGACGGCGATGCGGGTCTGCGCTTCCGGACATGGCGGACGCATGGCTTACCGGTCCCGTTCCAGGCGCTTGGCGTCCTGCCACAAGGCTTCCATTGCATCGAGGCGGCCCGCTGCCCCGATCGGGGGCAGTTTCTCAAGCTGCGCGCTAATGTGCGCGAAACGCCGCAGGAACTTGGCATTGGCGCGCGCCAGTGCCGCGGCCGGATCGACACGCAGATGCCGTGCCAGATTCACGGCCATGAACAGCAGGTCGCCGAGCTCGTCCTCCGCGGCGTCGTGCCCCTGCCCTGCCGCGGCCTGCAGCTCGGCGACTTCCTCGGCGAGCTTGTCCCAGAGCTCGTCCAGGTGGCGCCAGTCGAAACCCAGCGCCGCCGCGTCGTGCTGCAGCCGCCAGGCCTCGCGCAGCGGCTCCGGCGCGGTCATGTTGCCGACACCTTCTGCGCGAGATTCCACAACATGCCCGCGGTCGCGCCCCAGATCCGATGCGGCCCCCAGTTCAGCTCGAAGAACGGCAGGTTCAGGCCGTCGCGCAAGATCCACTTGCGCTCGAAGCTCGCCGGGTCGAGCACGAAGGCGAGCGGCGCCTCGAACACGCCGGCGACCTCGTTTTCGTCGACCGTGAGCTGCGGCGCGCCGTCGACGATGCCGACGACCGGCGTGACCCGGTAGCGGCTCAGCGTCGGGTAGTCGTCCAGATAGCCGATCACTTCGACGTGCGCCGGCGGCAGGCCGATCTCCTCTCGCGCCTCGCGCAGCGCGGTATCCACGGCGTCGCCGTCGCCCTCGTCGCGGCCACCGCCGGGAAAACTGATCTGGCCGCTGTGCGCGCGCAGGTGACTCGCGCGCACCGTGAACAGCATCGACAGCTCGGCGCCGCGGCGGATCACTGGCGCCAGTACGGCAGCAGGGCGCAGATTGCCGGCCAGCGTGGGCGCCAGCTTGTCGAGCAGGAGCGGAAGTTCGAGCGCAGCCATCGGCCGCGGTGCATCGAGGCGCGTCGCCGCCAGCGCGCGCCGCAGGCGGCGCTCCAGTTCGGTCATCTCGCTTGCGGCGGCCTCTGCGCTCATACGCATAGTTTAGCCGACGCCGCCGTGCCTTCCCGTAGAATCGCGGCATGCCGGAAAACAGCTTCCAGCAGGTACTGCGCTTCGCCGGGTTCACGCCGCACGCGCGTCTCCTCCCGGCCGCAGCGAAATGAGCGATTACCGCCAGTGGACGACGCTGCGCGAGCTCGACGCCGCGCATGGCGCTGCCAAGGGCACGGCGTTCCGCAGCTTCAAGCGCCTCGAGGCCGAGCTCGCCGAGGGACGTGACTACGTGGTCCTGCATCAGCTGCATGACCGCATGGCGATCGACGCACTGCGCCGGCAGCAGCGCATCTACCCCGGCAGCCTCAACGTGGTGCTGCTCGGCCGCGGCGCCGCGCAACGGATCGGAACCTCGATGCGGTAACACGCCTTTCCGTCGCCCGTCCGAGTGGTTGCCGCCACCCCCCACCCCCGGTACGATGAGCCTCGTTCACGACTCTTTGGGGAGCGTCAATGTCTGCCGCCGAGTTGCTCAAGAAACTGCCTTCCGCATTCAACGCCAGCGAAGCCGCCGGGACCAACTGCACGATTCAGTTCAACTGCTCGACCCCGGTGCACGCCGTGATCAAGGACGGCAGCTGCACCGTCGGCGACGGCCAGGCCGAGGGCGCCGACGTCACCATCACGATGGAAGACGAGGATCTCGTCGCGCTGATGAAGGGCGAGCTCAACGGCATGACCGCGTTCATGACCGGCAAGCTGCAGATCGAGGGCGATCTGATGCTCGCGCAGCGGATGTCCAGCTTCTTCGATGGCAACAAGCTCTGAGTGATTGGGCGGCCGACCGGAACCCCGGGCGCAGATACTCGGAGTTGGCGTTTGAGCTGAGCGCGGGCGGCAACGGCCTGGCGCTGTATGCCCGCCATCACCCCGGCTGGGGGCCGATTGCGCCGGAATGGCGCAGCCCGGCGCTGCGCCGCCGCGTCGCCGCCGGGCGGCGGCAGCTGCTGGCACGTGCCATCGGGCTGCACAAGGCGCCGGACACCACCGTCCTCGATGCAACCGCCGGCCTCGGCCGCGATGCCTGTACGCTCGCCGCGCTCGGCGCAACGGTCACGCTGGTCGAGCGCCATCCCCTGCTCGCCGCGCTGCTGCGCGACGCGCAGCAGCAGTTGCAGGCGGACCCCGCATGGCGCGACACCGCGGCGCGCATGCACATCGTCGTCGCCGACGCGCGGACCGTGCTTGGTAGCGGCGAGCGCTGGGATGTCGTGCATCTCGACCCGATGTATCCGCATCGCGGCAAGCAGGCGCTGCCGCAGAAGGAGATGCAGATCCTGCGCGAACTCAGCGGCGGCGATGCGGACGCCGATCAGCTGCTCGCGCCCGCGCTGCGGGCATGCAGCCGGCGCGTGGTCGTCAAGCGCCCGCGCCATGCACCGTTTCTCGCCGGCTGCGCACCGGCTTTCCAGCTGCATGGAACGCAGGCGCGCTACGACGTCTACCTGCGCTGAATTTCCGGCGGCGTCCCCTTGGCGCAAGCTAACGCCCCCCGGCGGCGCCTCGCAGCAGCCGCTAGCTACGCCGGCTAAAATCGATCCGAGCCACCCGTCCGAGCCGCCATGCGACTGCTGACCCTGGTCCGACACGCGAAGTCGTCCTGGGACTACCCGGAGCTGGACGACTTCCACCGCCCGCTCAACGATCGCGGCCGCGCTGACGCGCCGCGCATGGCGGAGCACGTCCGGCGCAGCCTCGGGCCGGCGGACCGGCTCGTCACCAGCCCGGCGGTGCGCGCAGAATCGACCGCGCGCGCATTTGCACAGTCGCAGCACATCGACTGGTCCCGCGTGGTCGTGCAGCCGCGGATCTACGAGGCTTCACCGGAAACGCTGCTGAGGATCGTGCAACTGCTCGACGACAGCGACCGTCACGTGATGCTGTTCGGCCACAACCCCGGCTTGAGCGAGCTGGCGCACCTGCTCGCGCGCTGCAGCTTCGACGACATGCCGACCTGCGCGGTCGTGCAGCTCGGCTTCGACGCCAAGGCGTGGAGCGACGTCGACGAGCGCAGCGGCGTGCAGCGCTTTTACGCCTGCCCCAGGCAGTTCAGGCAGAAGAGCTGAGCGCGCCCAGCCCGCGGCGGTAGCGCGCCGCGTTGGCGACGTAGTGCTGCGCCGTCGCGCCGAGCAGCTGGATCTCGGGCTGCGACAGCTCGCGCACGACTTTCGCCGGCGCGCCGAGGATCAGCACGCCGTCGGGAAACGTCTTGCCTTCGGTCACCAGTGCGCGCGCGCCGACGATGCAATTGGCGCCGATGCGCGCACCGTTGAGCACCACGGCGCCGATGCCGATGAGGCTGTTGTCGCCGACGCTGCAGCCGTGCAGCATGACCAGGTGCCCGATCGTACAGCCGCGCCCGATGTCAAGCACCACGCCTTCGTCGGTGTGCAGCACCGAGCCGTCCTGCACATTGCTGTCGTCGCCGACGACGATGGGGTCGTTGTCGCCGCGCAGCACGCAGTTGAACCAGACGCTGGCACGCCTGCCCAGCGTCACCGAGCCGATCACGCTGGCATTGTGCGCGACCCAGGCGTCGTCCGCGATCTGCGGGCGACGATCCTCGAGCGTGTAGAGCATGGGAGCACCGTGAGACGAACCGAGGCCGGAGTGTGCCGACGTGGCTGCTGCTGCCGCAAGCGGCGATGCTGCTGCCCGCGGCCCGCCGTGCACGTGCCGTGCCGTGCTTGGCCTGCGCCGAGCTCAGGCGGCGGCCGATGCACGCGGCCGTTCGGCCATGCCGAAGCCGTGCCCGTGGTCGAGCAGGTATTCGAGCCATTTGTTCAGCAGCAGATTGCGCTGCCACTGCGCTGCGAGAAACGCATGCGCGGCCGGATCGGCCTCGTCTTCGGCGAGCCACGGCGGACGCTGGCTGCACTGCAATGCCTCGGCGACGCCGGCGTCGCGGTACAGGCGCACCCACAGATCCGGCTGGCGCCGCACACCGGCCTCGTCGGTGAACTCGTAGGTCAGGTGAAGCGTCACGGTGTAGCGATCGCGGCCGGTGACCTGCAGATGCAGCGGACAATCGCTCTGGCTGCGCGAAATGGCGCGCTCGTAGGGCGCGTCCAGTTCCGGAACCAGACGCTGGATCAGGCGGTAGTTGCGCTCGTACAGCTCGATCAGATGAGCGATGCGCCGCGGTTTACCGCAACAGGGGCAGAGATGCGTGGAGGCCTGCATGCGATCGACTATAAGATAGCCGCGAGCCCCCTACAACGAGAGGTGGTCACGCATGGCCATACGAGAAATCACGACAAGGCCCTACCTGGACCAGAAGCCGGGCACCGCCGGTCTGCGCAAGAAGGTCGCAGTCTTCCAGCAGCCGCACTACCTCGAGAACTTCCTGCAGTCGATTTTCGATTGTGTGCCGGAGCTCAAGGGCGCGACCCTCGTCATCGGCGGCGACGGCCGTTACCACAACCGCGACGCGATCCGCACTGCGATCGCGATGGCGGCCGCCAACGGCATCGCACGCGTCGTCGTCGGCCAGGGCGGTCTGCTGTCGACGCCGGCGGCTTCGCATCTGATTCGCAAGCTTGGTGCCGGCGGCGGCCTGCTGTTCACGGCGAGCCACAATCCGGCCGGTCCCGACGGCGATTTCGGCGTCAAGCTCAACATCGCCGGCGGCGGCCAGGCCGGCGAAGGGCTGACCGAGCGCATCTACGCGCACAGCAAGCGCATCACCGGCTACCGTACGGTCGAGGACGTCGACATCGATCTCGACCGCCGCACGGTGCAGCGGATCGAGGCGATGCACGTCGAGGTGATCGACTGCGTCGACGACTACGCGCAGCTGATGCATAGCCTGTTCGACTTCGATCGCATGCGCGACTGGATCAGGCGCGGCAACGGCCTGCGCTTCGACGCGATGCACGCCGTGACCGGTCCGTACGCGCGCCGTATTCTCGTCGAGCAGCTCGGCGCGCCGCCGGCCGCGGTGCTCAACGCCAGTCCGCTGGAGGACTTCGGCGGCGGCCATCCCGACCCCAATCTGGTCCATGGCCGCCACCTCGTCGAGCTCGCGTTCGGTGCCGGCGCCCCGGAGCTAATCGCCGCCAGCGACGGCGACGGCGACCGCAACATGATTCTCGGCCGCGGCATCTTCATCTCGCCCGGCGACTCGCTGGCGATCCTCGCCGCGCAGCTGCCGCAGCTGCCCGGATATCGCGACGGGCTCAAGGGCATCGCGCGCTCGATGCCGACCTCGCGCGCCGCCGACCAGGTCGCCAGGGCCGCGAACGTGCCGCTGTACGAGACGCCGACCGGCTGGAAGTTCTTCTGCAATCTGCTCGATGCCGGTCAGGTGACGATCTGCGGCGAAGAGAGCTTCGGCACCGGCTCGGCGCATACGCGCGAGAAGGACGGGCTGTGGGCGGTGCTGGCCTGGCTCAACGTGCTCGCCGTGACCGGCAAGCCGGTCGCCGACCTGGCCAAGGCGCATTGGTCACGCTACGGCCGCCACTACTTCCAGCGGCATGACTACGAGGAGCTGGCGGCGCCGGACGCCGAGGCGGTGATGCAGGCGTTCGCCGGCTCGTCGGCCACGCTGCCGGGGCGCAGGCTCGCCGACTGGGAGGTCACCGCGGCCGACGAGTTCAGCTATCACGACCGCATCGACGGCAGCGTTGCCGTCGCTCAGGGGTTGCGCGTCGTCTGCGGCGATCACGCGCGCATCGTCATGCGCCTGTCCGGGACCGGCACCAAAGGCGCGACGCTGCGCGTCTACCTGGAGCGCTACGAGCGCGATGCCACCGCGTTGAACTGGAAGCCCGCGGACGCGCTGGCGCCGCTGGCGCAGGCGGCCGATGCGCTCGGGCGCATCGGCGAGATTACCGGGCGCAAGGCGGCGACGCTGGTGACGTAGCGCCGCGAAAACTTCGCACTTGCCGTCCGTGGCGCGACCTCGCGCGCCGGTTAGTTAGAGAGCCCTGCCCGGCCATCCTCGGCCGGGCGTTTGCGGGCTTGGCGAATGTCCACCGGACATTCGCTAGCTCAAGCCCGCAAACCCCGGTGGCAGCTGCATGCCCGCCGTCGCCTGCGCCATGCGCGCCTTGCTCGCGTCGTCGACCTTCTGCGCGGCGTCGTTGATCGCTGCGGCGATCAGATCCTCGAGAAACTCCTTGCCTTCCTGCAGCGCTTCCGGCGCGATCTCGACGCGCCGCGCCTGATGCTTGCCGGTCAGCGTCACCTTCACCAGGCCGGCACCGGACTCGCCGCTGACTTCCATCTGCGCGATCTCATCCTGCACGCGCTTGAGGTTTTCCTGCATCTGCTGCGCCTGGCGCATGATCTGGCCGAGGGCACTTTTCATGGCGGTTCTCCGAAAAATCCGTGGGCCGTCCGGCAACGACGCCTGCGGCGTCAGCTGTCGAGCGGATGAATCGAGCCGGGGCGCACCTGGGCGCCGAACTGATCGCGAAACGCGCGCACCACGGGATCGCTCAGGATCGACTCCTCGGCGGCGCGCTGGCGCTCGGCTTCGCGCTGCTGCGCGAGCTGCGCCGGCGACGCCGGCAGCGCTTCGGCAGCGACCTCGATGCGCAGCTCGAGCGGTGCGCCGAGCTGCGCGGCGAGCGCCGCTTCGAGGGCAAGGCGCCGTTCGTCGTTGAGCAGGTGACGCGCCTTGGGATCGAGGCTGAGCGCGATGCGGCCGTCGCCGTGCTCGACGAGCGCGCAATGACGCGCCAGCTGCCGCACCAGGCCCGCCACCGGCAGCGCTTCCACGCGCTGCGGCCACGAGGCGCCCATCGGCGGCATCGACGCCGCAGACGCGGCCTTCGCCCCCGCCGCTGTGCCTGCGGCGCGCACCGGCGTATTCGCGCCACCCGGCAGAGACTCCGGCGCAGCGGCACCGCCGTCCGGCTGGAACGCGAGCATGCGCAGCACGGTCATCTCGAAACCCAGGCGCGGATCGGGCGCCCACGGCAGATCGCGGCGCCCCTGCACCGCGATCTGGTAGTGCAGCTGCAGATCCTCCGCCGCATAGCGGCCTTTGAGCGCCAGCAGCGCCGCGTCGTCGTCCTCGGTCTGCGCGGCCGGCAGTGCCTGCAGCACCGCGAGCCGCTGCAGCGCGGCGGCGAGGTCGTTGAGCAGCGCGGCGTAGTCCGGCGCCTGCGCTTCCAGCCGCTGCAGACCGCCGAGCAGACCTTCGGCGTCGCGCCCGGCAATCGCATGCAGAATCGCGAACAGCGCCTCGCGGCCGCTGGTGCCGAGCATGTCCTCGACCGCCGCACGCCTGAGCGTTTCGCCGCCGGCGAACGCGATCGCCTGGTCGAGCAGCGACAGGCCGTCGCGCATCGAGCCGTCGGCCGCGCGCGCGATCTCCGCCACGGCGCCGGGCTCGAAGCTCACGCACTCGGCTTCGAGCACGCGCGCGAGCTGATCGCGGATCACGCCGAGCGGCAGGCGCTTGAGGTTGAACTGCAGGCAGCGCGACAGCACGGTCACCAGCAGCTTCTGCGGGTCGGTCGTCGCGAGAATGAATTTCACATGCGGCGGCGGCTCTTCCAGCGTCTTCAGCAGCGCGTTGAACGCGTTCTTCGACAGCATGTGCACTTCGTCGATCAGATAGACCTTGTAGCGCCCGCGCGCCGGCGCGTACTGCGCGTTGTCGATCAGCTGGCGCACGTCGTCGACGCCGGTGTTGCTCGCCGCGTCGATCTCCAGCAGATCGACGAAGCGCCCCTGATCGACTTCGCTGCAGGCGGTGCAGGCGCCGCACGGCGTGCTGCTGACGCCGGTCTCGCAGTTGAGGCTCTTGGCGATGATGCGCGCCAGCGTCGTCTTGCCGACGCCGCGCGTGCCGGTCAGCAGGATCGCCGGATGCAGCCGGTCGCCGGCGAGCGCGTGCGACAGCGCCTTGACGACGTGGTCCTGCCCCATCACGTCCTCGAAGCGGCGCGGGCGGTATTTGCGGGCGAGGGCGAGATAGCTCATGTGCGTCAGTTTCCAGTTTCCGGTTTCCAGTTTCCAGTCACCGCGCGTCTTCGCTCATCAGCTCTTCTGGAAACTGGAAACTCCCAACTGGAAACTGCTGGAAACTCCCAACTGGAAACTGCGTTTTTGGCGGTGGACCCGTACCAGCTGGCTCCGGCGCCCGGCGTCGCCGCTACCGTTGCTCCCTTCCGGGCCTGGCGGGGTTCACGGTTTGCCGTCGCGGAGGGCCGGCACGGGCCACCATTGGAAGGGCTCGCGACGTCGCGCAAAGGACGCGAAGTGTGCCTGAAACGGCCGGCGAATTGTAGGGCGCGGTCTCAGGGCTGGCGCAGGGCCTGCTGTTCGGTGAGCGTCAGCGCGACCTTGTTGCGCAGATAGGCCGGTGTCAGCCCTTCGGCGGCAAGACCGCGGCCCGCGATCAGCGCCGGCACACCGATGGCCAGCGCGTCCTCTGCACGCGGCAACGCCTGTGCGTCGAGCGCGACGATATCGGCCGCGGTCGCGCCGCGCAGCGCGGCCTCGTAGCGAGCCCAGCCGCTGCCGACGGCGGTCCAGCGCCCCGGTTGCGCGCGCGGCGCCTGCTGCGGCGCGCAGACGAGCTCGGCAGCGGCGGGCTCGGGCAGGCCATCGGCGGCGGCGCGGTAGCTGCCGAGATAGACCTCGTTCATGCGCGCATCGAGCGCGGCGATGACCTGCGCTGCGCCGGCACGTAGTGGCGGCAGTGCGAGCATCGCCAGCGACGACACCGGCGCCACCGGCCGGTCGACCGCGAGCGCCAGGCCCTTGACGTAGCCGACGCCGATGCGCACGCCGGCGAAGCTGCCGGGGCCGACGCCGCACACATAGCCGTCGAGCTGGCCGAAGCGCAGCCCGGCCGCGGCCATCAGCTCGAGCACCATCGGCATCAGGCGCTCGGTATGCGCGCGCTCGACGCGCTCGAAGCGCGCGAGCGTGTGCGCGCCGGCGCGCAGCGCCGCCGAGCAGGCTTGCGTCGCGGTGTCGATCGCCAGGACGTTCACGGCCGGCCCTCGGCCTGCGTGTCCATCGTCTGCAGCCAGGCGCGGGCGGCTTCGAGCTCGCGCAGCACCGGCATCTGGGGCAGCGCGGCGAGCACGCGGCGCCCGTAACTCTTCTCGACGAGCCGCGGATCACACAGCATCAGCAGGCCGCGATCAGCCGGGTCGCGGATCAGCCGCCCGACGCCCTGCCGCAGCGTCACGATCGCCTCCGGCAGCTGCAGCTCGGTGAACGGCGAGCCGCCGCGTGCGCGGATCGCGTCGAGCTTGGCTTCGTGGACGGGATCGCCGGGCGCCGCGAACGGCAGGCGGTCGATGACGACGACACGCAGCGCGCGGCCGCGCACGTCGACCCCCTCCCAGAAGCTGCTGGTGCCGACGAGCACGGCGTTGCCGTCGGCGGTGAAGCGGTCGAGCAGCGCCGCGCGCGCGTCCTCGCCTTGCGCGAGCACCGCCAGCGAGAGCTGCGCGCGCAGGCGCTCGGCGATGATGCGCAGCGCACGGTGGCTCGTGCACAGCACGAAGACGCCGCCGCCGGCCGCCTCGATCACCGGCCGCACGCAGTCCGCGACCGCCTCGGCATAGCCGGGCGCGTTGGGCTCGGGCAGGCCGCGCGGCAGATAGAGCCGCGCCTGGCGCGCGTAGTCGAACGGGCTGTCGAGCCGCTGCGCGCGCACGCCGTCGAGCCCCAGCGCGCGCTCGTAGTGCGCGAAGTCGGCGCCCGCGGCGAGCGTCGCCGAGGTGAAGACCCACGCGCCGGGATAGGTCGTGCGCATGCGCTGGAAGCCCGGCGCGAGGTCGACCGGCGTCGCATTGAGGCTGCCGCCACGCGTCAGCGGCTCGGTCCAGCGCACCTCGACCGCGGCCGACGCTCCGGCAGGATCGAGGATGTGCTGCCAGCGCTCGCGCAGTCCGTGCGCGCGCTCCAGCGCCGCCGACAGCTCGGCGCTGCGCTCCTCGAGCGGCTTGAGCGCCGCGTACAGCGCTTCCAGCGATTCGCCGACGCGATCGACGGCGGCGCGCACCGCGCTCGCTGCGCGGAAGCGCTCCAGCGGGAGGCGCCCGGCCGCCGGCGCAAAGCACTGCTCGAGCGCCAGCGCGTCGCCCGACAGCCGCTGCGCGCACTCGGCGAGCTGCGGCAGGTCCCCACAGTTCTGCGCTTCCAGATGCAGATCGCGGGCGAGCTCGTGGAGCTGGCGCGTCGATACGCGGCTGCCGAAGAACTGCGCGGCCAGCTCCGGCAGCTGGTGCGCCTCGTCGACGATCACCGCATCGGCGCCGGAGAGGATCTGGCCGAAACCCTGATCCTTGAGCGTGAAGTCGGCGAACAGCAGGTGGTGGTTGACGACGACCAGATCGGCGGCCTGCGCGTGGCGGCGGGCGCGCGCGACGAAGCAGCGGTCGAAATCCGCGCAGCGGCTGCCGAGGCAGTTGTCGGCGGTCGACGTGATCTGCCGCGTCAGCGGCGCATCCTCGCGGAACTCGCCGAGCTCGGAGAGCTCGCCGGACTCCGTGCGCCGCGCCCAGTCTTCCACGGCGCGCAGCCGGTCGGTCGCGTCGCCGAACAGCGGCAGCGTGCGCGCGCGCTTCATCCGGTAGACGCACAGGTAGTTGGCGCGGCCCTTGAGCAGCGCGACGCGCACCGGCACGCCGAGCGCCGCGCGCACGCGCGGCAGGTCGCGGTGGAACAGCTGGTCCTGCAGCGTGCGCGTGCCGGTCGAGACCACGGTGCGCAGCCCAGACAACAGCGCGGGCACGAGATACGCGTAGGTCTTGCCGGTGCCGGTGCCCGCTTCGACGATCAGGCTCTCGCCGGCACCGAGCGCTGCCGCGACCGCATCGGCCATCTCCTGCTGCGCGTGGCGCGGCGCGAAGCCGGGGATCGCGCGCGCCAGCGGCCCGGCGGCGCCGAGCAATGCGCCGGCGGTTTCCTCGCCGTACAGCGCACTCATCGGCGCCTCAGGGCGCGGAGGGCGCGTACAGCCACCGCTCCAGATCCGCCACCCGTGCCTGGGCCATCTCGGCGCCGGCGGCATCGCCGCTCGCGCGCCGTGCGGCAGCGATCGTGCGCCAGTTCTCCAGTTCGACGTAGACGTTGCCGCGCGCCAGCGCGTTGGACTTGTCGGCGACGCTGGCGGCCTGGCTGTAGTTGCTCTGTGCCAGATACACCTGGCCGAGCATCGACCAGACGAAATAGTTGCGCGGCTCGATGCGCAGCGCCCGCTCGAGCGTGGCGGCGGCCTGATCGGGCTTGCCGCTGTCGAGCGCCGCGCGTGCCTGGCGCATCAACGCGGTCACGGCGGCGCTGCTGACCTCGTCCGCCGTGCGCGGATACTCCGGCAGTGCCTCCTCGCCGGCGACACCGGGCAGCACCGGCTGCGGCACGGGCGGCGACACCGGCGGCGCCGGCCGGCCGATGACCCCCTGCTCGTCCTTGGGCCAGACGCGGTGCGTGCCCTGGCTCGACGCGCAGCCGCCCGCGGCGGCGGCGAGCAGCAGCACCGCTGCAATGCGGCAGACCGTGGCCTTGTCGGTTTTCACGGCGCTAGTGTAGAGCAGCGCGCGCACGGGCATGACCGCCGCGGCGCGGCACGCGCTCAGCCGAAGATTTCGCGCAGCCAGCGCAGCGGATTGCCGGGGCCGTTCGCGCAGGGTGCCCAGGTGCGCGGCCCCCAGCCACGCATGAACGGCACTTCGATCGCACCGCTGCAGCCCTCGTCGGCGCGCAGCCCGCTGACCGGGTCGACCGACACCCGCTCGATGCTGCCGGGCTCGATCGGCTCGATTCCCTGCACCCCGAGATCGCGCATGACGCGCGACCAGATCGGCAGTGCACCGCTCGAGCCGGACAGCCCGGTCGGCTGGTTGTCGTCGCGACCGACCCAGACCACGGCGACGCGATCGGCCGAGAACCCCGCGAACCAGCTGTCGCGGTAGTCGTCGGTGGTGCCGGTCTTGCCGGCAACGGCCGCACCCCGCGGCAGCGACGCGTAGACCCCGCGCCCGGTGCCCTGCAGCACGACCTGGCGCAGCGCCCAGTCGACGAGGTACACCGGTCCGTCCGGGAGCGTCTGCTTGACCTGGATCGGGTAGCGTGATAGCGGCGCGCCGTCCTTGGTCTGCACCTCGCGGATCGCCGACAGCGGCGCCTGGAAGCCGCCGCCGGCCAGCGTCGCATACATCTGCGCGACCTCGAGCGGCGCGATGCCGACGGCGCCGAGGAACAGCGACGGCAGCGGCTGCGCTTCGCCGGTATAGCCGGCGCGGCGCAGCGTGTGCAGCACGTGCTCGGCACCGACCTGCAGACCGACGTGCACCGTCGGCAGATTCAGCGACTGCGCGATCGCCCGGTACAGCGGCTGCGGGCCATGGAACGCCTTGTCGTAGTTGCGCGGCGCCCACAGCTGGCCGTGCGGCATGCGCAGCTCGACCGGCTCGTCCGGCAGCATCGTGACCAGGTCGAATTCGCCGGGGCGCTCCAGCGCGGTGAGGTAGACGAAGGGCTTGACCAGCGAGCCGATCGGACGCGCCGAATCGAGTGCGCGGTTGAAGCCGGAGTAGCGCACGTCACGCCCGCCGACGAGTGCCAGCACCTCGCCACCGTCGACGCTGGTGATGACGCCGGCCGCTTCGAGCACGCCCGCCTCCATCTTGCGCGCGCGCTCGATCTCCGGAAGCGATTCGACGATGTTGCGCTCGAGCGCCTCCTGCGCGCGCGGGTCGAGCGTCGTGAAGATGCGCAGACCCTCGTCGGTCAGATCCTCTTCGCGGTACTGACCCCGCAGCTGGCGCTTCACCAGCTCGACGAACGCCGGGTAGCGCTCGACACCGCCGACACCGCCGCCGTCGATGCCCAGCGGCGCGGCGACGGCGCGCGCATAGGCCGCCTCGTCGATGAGCCCTTCATCGCGGAACACGCCCAGAACCAGGTCGCGCCGCTGCTTCGCGCGCTCGGGATGGCGCCGCGGGTTGTAGTACGAGGGTCCACGGATGAGGCCGACCATCAGCGCGATTTCCTGCGGCTGCAGCTCCGACAGCGGCTTGTTGAAGTAGAACTGTGCACCCAGCCCGAACCCATGCACCGCGCGGCTGCCGTCCTGCCCGAGGTGCACCTCGTTGAGATAGGCCTCGAGGATCTCGTCCTTGCCGTACTGGCGCTCCAGCAGCAGCGCCATGAAGGCTTCGTTGATCTTGCGCCCCCAGGTCTGCCGGCTGCTGAGGAAAAAGTTCTTGATCAGCTGCTGCGTGATCGTGCTGCCGCCCTGGACCACGCGACCGGCGCGCAGGTTTGCGAGCATCGCGCGGCTGATCGCGCGCGGGCTGACGCCGAAGTGCTCGTAGAAATGCCGGTCTTCGACGGCGATCAGTCCATCCGGCAGCAGCGGCGGCACCTCGCCGAGCTTGACCAGCACACGGTCCTCGCCGTGCTGCGGGTAGATGCTGCCGATCAGCATCGGATCGAGACGCACGATGTCGGCCTGCGCGCCGGTGTCGAGCCGCTCGATCGCGGAGACGCCGGCGGAATCGAAGCGCACCGCGAGCCGGTGCTCGGGCTGGAAGCCGTCCCAGAAGTGGAACGGCCGCACGTGGACATCCACGCGCCCGCGCGAGCCCAGGTAGGTGCCGGTGCCGCTCAGCCGCGGATCCTCGCGATAGCCGAGTCGGCCCAGCTCGTGCACGAGCTCGGTCGCGCTGAGGTCCAGGCCGGCGTAGAGCTCCAGCGGTGCGGCGTAGACCTGCGCCGGCAGGGCCCAGCGCGCGCCGGCGAAGCGTGCGCGGATCTGCCGATCGAGACCGATCAGATAGGCGCTGAACGCAAAGAGCCCGACGCTCAGGGCAACGACGAGCGCGGAAAACAGGCCGATGGAGAGGGAACGGCGGCGGCGGCGTGACATCTGCGCAAAGTGTAGCCGATCGCCCCGGCGGGAGGCGCAACGGTCAGGATGATGGGCGACGCCCGACTGTCGCGATCGCCGGCTTCATGCCCGTTCAGCCGCCCTTGACCTCCTTCTCCATCGCTTCCAGCGAAACGTGGCGGACGTCCTTGCCCTTGACGTAGTAGATCACGTACTCGGCGATGTTCTTCGCATGGTCACCGATGCGCTCCAGCGCGCGCACGCTCCAGATGATGTCCATCACGCGGCGGATCGTGCGCGGATCCTCCATCATGAACGTGATGCACTGGCGCATCAGCGCCTCGTACTCGCGATCGATCGCCTGGTCCTCGCGCGCGGCGGCAAACGCTGCCTCGGCGTCCATGCGCGCGAAGGCATCCAGCGCGTCGTGCACCATCTGCGTGACATGCCGCGACAGATGCTGCACTTCGAGCATGCCCTCGCTGAAGCGGTCGTGCTGCGCGAGGTCCATCGCCATGCGCGCGATCTTTTCGGCCTCGTCGCCGATGCGCTCGAGATCGGTGATCGTCTTGATCACCGCGTAGACCAGGCGCAGATCGCTGGCCGTGGGCTGGCGGCGCGCGAGAATGCGTGCACATTCGTCGTCGATGAAGACTTCCAGCCCGTTGACCTTGTAGTCGTTCTTCGCAACTTCGGCCGCGCGCTCGGCGTCGCGATCCATCAGCGCGTGTGTCGCGTCGACGATCTGCTGCTCGACCAGGCCGCCCATCGCCAGCACGCGCTGGCGCACATCCTCGAGCTCGGCGTTGAACTGGCTGGAGATGTGCGATTTGTAACCAGGAGTGTTCATGTGCTCTGCCCTCTAAGCTGCGCTCCGACCGTCCCGGCCCGACCATCTGTGGCCGGACGAACCGGACAACCCCGCCTCACCCGTACCTGCCGGTGATGTAATCTTCCGTCTGCTTCTGTTTCGGCTTGGTGAACAGCTGGTCGGTGTTTCCGAACTCCACCAGATCGCCCATGTACATGAAGGCCGTGAAGTCCGAGACACGCGCCGCCTGCTGCATGTTATGGGTAACGATGACGATCGTGTAGCGGTTCTTCAGCTCGTTGATCAGCTCCTCGACCTTCAGCGTCGAGATCGGATCGAGCGCCGAGCACGGCTCGTCGAGCAGGATCACGTCCGGCTGGATCGCGATGGCGCGCGCGATCACGAGCCGCTGTTGCTGGCCGCCGGACAAACCCAGCGCGGAGTCCTCGAGCCGGTCCTTGACCTCGTCCCATAGCGCCGCGCCCTTGAGCGCCCACTCGACGATCTCGTCGAGCTCGCGCTTCTTGCTCTGTCCGGCCAGCCGCAGCCCGTAAGCCACGTTCTCGTAGATCGACTTCGGAAACGGGTTGGGCTTCTGGAACACCATGCCGACGCGGCGACGCAGGATCGCGACGTCGACGTCGCGATCGAAGATGTTCTTGCCGTGCAGGCGGATCTGACCCTCGATGCGGCAGCCGTCGATCAGGTCGTTCATGCGGTTGAAGCAGCGCAGCAGCGTGGACTTGCCGCAGCCGCTGGGGCCGATGAACGCGGTGACCTTTTTCTCCGGGACGCGCAGGCTGATGTCCCTCAGCGCCTGCTTGGCGCCGTAGAACAGATTGAGCCCGTCGACCTCGGCCGCGATGGTTCCGTCGTCCACGCGGGAGCCGGTCTGCTCGCGCTCGAGCGATTCGATGTCGATGCCGTGAGTCAGCGGAGTCTTGGTTTGAACGCCGGACATGGTGGAGTCTTCCATAAAGTAAGGTCCGCGCCGCGCCGGATCAATCCTCCAGCGCCTTGTAATGCTCGCGCAGCCGGTTGCGGATCGTGATGGCGGCGACGTTGAGCACGACGATGACTACCACGAGCAGGAACGATGTCGCATACACCAGAGGCCGCGCCGCCTCGACGTTGGGCGACTGGAAGCCGACGTCGTAGATGTGGAAGCCAAGGTGCATGAACTTGCGCTCGAAGTGCAGGAACGGGAAGTTGCCGTCGATCGGCAGATTCGGCGCGAGCTTGACGACGCCGACGAGCATCAGCGGCGCAGTCTCGCCCGCCGCCCGCGCGATCGCCAGAATCAGCCCCGTCATCATCGCCGGGGACGCCATCGGCAGCACGACGCGCCACAGCGTCTCGGCCTTGGTCGCTCCGAGCGCCAGCGATGCCTCGCGGATCGAGCGCGGAATGCGCGCGAGGCCTTCTTCGGTGGCGACGATGACGACCGGCAGCGTCAGCAGCGCCAGTGTCAGCGACGCCCACAGGATGCCCGGCGTGCCGAACACCGGCGCCGGCGCCGCTTCCGGGAAGAACAGCCGGTCGATGCTGCCGCCGACGAAGTAGACGAAAAAGCCCAGGCCGAACATGCCGAACACGATCGACGGCACGCCGGCGAGGTTGTTGACCGCAATGCGGATCGCGCGCGTGACCGGCCCCTGCTTCGCGTATTCGCGCAGGTACAGCGCCGCCAGAATGCCGAACGGCGTGACGAAGATCGACATGATGATGACCATCAGCACGGTGCCGAAGATCGCCGGAAAGATGCCGCCTTCGGTGTTCGCCTCGCGCGGCTCGTCAGAAACGAACTCCCAGACCTTGCCGAACCAGAAGCCGATCTTCTGTAGCAGGTTCATGTCGTTCGGCTGCCAGCCGGCCACGAGCTTGGCCAGCGGGACGGTCAGCTCGCGGGCGTCGATCGTGCGCACGGCGATGCTGTCGCGGTTCAGCGCCTCGTAGAGACGGGTGCGCTCGGCGTTGAGCTCGGCATACTCGCCGTCGAGCGCCGCGCGCCGCGCATCGAGGGCTGCGAACGCGGCGGTATCCTGCGCGCGGGTGAGCCCGTCCAGCTCCAGCCGGCGCTCTTCGAGACGCAGGCGCTCCATGCGGTAGTTGATCGCGCCGATCTCGTCGCGCTCGATCGCGTCGATCTGCTCGCGCAGCTCGTTGGCACGGCGCTGGGCCTCACGATAGGCCGTCCAGGCCTGCGGGCCGGCAATCGTACGGCCGTCGATGCTCGCCGAGAGCAGGAAGCCGTGCAGATTCCCCCACTCGACGCGCTCCCAGACCGTCGCGTCCTCGGGCCAGCTGCGGTCCCCGATCCACTCCTCGACGACGTAGCGGAAATCCGCGCCGTACAGGTCGCGGTTTCCCACCTTGACCAGCGCTCGCGTATACAGCGCTTCCGGATCCTCGATCGGCAGACCGGCGGTCTGCAGCCGCGCGCCGGTAACCTCCTCCGCCGAACGGACCTCGACCAGCAGCGGTGCGGGCGCCTCGCCCGGCGGTGCGTACGTGGCCTGGAGCAGATCCGCAGGCCAGAAATGCGCCATGCCGCGCACGGCGGTCAGCACCAGCAGCGCGACCGTGATGATCACGCTCACGGCAATCGCAGCCGCCGTGGTCCAGACATAGGGCTGGCCCGACTTCACGTACGAGCGCACGCCACCGGTGTCTCTGACGGTCAGATCGGCGGCGGCGGGGTTCGGAGTCGGGCTGTGCATGGTGGGCTTCCGGCTGCTCAGATCGTCGCGTACTTCTGGCGCAGGCGCTGGCGCACCGTCTCGGCCAGCGTGTTGAAGAGGAACGTGAACAGGAACAGCACCAGGCCCGCCATGAACAGCAGGCGGAAGTGCGTGCTGCCGACTTCGGATTCCGGCATTTCGACGGCGATGTTCGCCGAGAGCGTGCGCAGCCCCTGGAACAGGCTCGGATCCATCACCGGCGTGTTGCCGGTGGCCATGAGCACGATCATCGTTTCGCCGACGGCGCGGCCCATGCCGATCATCACCGCCGAGAAGATGCCGGGACTCGCGGTCGGCAGCACGACGCGCACCAGCGTCTGCCAGGGCGTCGCGCCGAGCGCCAGCGAGCCCAGCGACAGCTGCTTGGGCACGCTGAAAATCGCGTCCTCGGCGATCGAGTAGATCGTCGGAATGACCGCGATACCCATCGCGATGCCGACGACGAGCGCGTTGCGCTGGTCGTAGCCGATCCCCAGCGTGCGGTCCATCCAGGCCTGCATGTTGCCGCCGAACAGCAGCGTCTCGAGCGGCTTGGCCAGCGCGAAACAGAACCAGACGACGGCGACGATGACCGGCATCAGCATCGCCGCCTCCCAGCCCTCGGGCACGCGCAGGCGGATCGCGCGCGGCGTGCGCGACCACGCAAATCCGGCCAGCGGGATCGACAGCGGCAGCAGGATCAGCGTCAGGAAGACGCCCGGCAGATTGGCTTCGACGAAGGGGGCGAGCCACAGACCGGCGAGAAAGCCGAGGATCACCGTCGGCAGCGCTTCCATCAGCTCGACGGTCGGCTTCACCGCCTGCCGCATCTGCGGCGCCATGAAGTTCGCGGTGAAGATCGCACCGAGAATCGCCAGCGGCACGGCGAACAGCATCGCGTAGAACGCCGCCTTGAGCGTCCCGAACGACAGCGGCGTCAGGCTGAACTTGGGTTCGAAGTCGGACGTCGCCGCCGACGACTGCCACAGAAAGCGGGGTTTGTCGTAGCTCTCGTACCAGACGCGACCCCACAGCGCCTTGAGCGAGACTTCCGGGTGCTCGTTGTGGACGTCGTAGCCACGCAGCTGGCCATCGGCGCCGATCGCCATCAGGTACTGCGCACGTGGGTTGAACGACAGAAACTCGACCGGCTCGTCGAGCAGCTTCTCGCGCAGGATGCGGCGATCGGCCGTTGCGTGGAACAGGGCGACGTTGCCGTTCTCGTCGCCGGCGGCAAAGACGCGACGGCGCTGCTCGACACCGAGCGCCGTGATCGGCGCGCCCGTTCCGGTCTCGAATCCGCGCACGCGTGCCAGGTAATGCCCACCGTCGCCGTCGCGTGCCGGGAACCACTGCGAGATGACGCCGTCGGCCTGTGCGACGACGATCGAGATGCCGCCGGAAAGGTAGCGTGCATCGCGGACCGGGGAGCCCACCTCGTACACGTCGACGAGCTCGGGCTCCGCTTCGCCGAGGCGGTAGAACGCGATCCTGCCCGCTTCACGATCAATCACGTAGAGCCAGGACAGCAGCGGCTCCAGCAGCAGGATGTCGGCGCGCACGGGTGGCGTAAAGCGCAGCAGCGCGCCCTCTTCGAGCGTGGCATCGCCGAACAGCGACTCCTGCATCTCGTAGCGCTTGAGCACGACGTCGCCGTTGCGATCCGCCGCAGCGATGACCAGTGCGCCACGCTCGGCGCGAACGACCAGCGAGCGCCCGGCCTGCTCCATGAACGGCAGCGGCTCGTCGCCGTAGGGATAACCGATCACCGGCGTGATCACGCGCTGGTCGTTCGGGTAGCTGAGCTCGTAGGTATGGCTGAAAACGCTGACGCGTCCGTCGCCGAACTGCACCGCGACTTCGCCCCCTTCTGCCGAGAGTGTCGCCGCATCGGCGATGCCGGCCTCGCTGTGCGGCAGCCTGCGCGCGGACAGCACCGCGCCATCGTACAGATCGAAGAACACGAGATCGCCGGCCGCCGTCAGACGCAGGCCGATCTCGCCCTGCTCTTCCGAGGCCACGTACACCGTCTGCGCAGCGGGACCGGGGAGCTGGAACTGCTGCCGTGCCTCGACGTCCGCCGACTGGAACAGCGGCAGCACCTCCGAGAGCAGATAGACGAAGATCAGCAGCAGCGCACCGATCACGCCAAGGCCGCCGATCCAGACGATCCAGCGCGCGATACTGTCCTTCAGGTAGCGCGCGCGCACGCCGGCAGCCTTTCCGGCGACGATCGAATCGGGTGCCGTGGCCAGCGCTGCAGACTGCTCGTTCATGCGGTCGGTCGGTGCACGAAAATTGACGAACGCGGCAGTCGATCCCGCCGCACTTTCTCGAGCCGACCGTGGCGATCACCTCGAGAAAGTGCCCCGGCGCGCACCGCGCTGCATGGCCGCCGGGACAGGGAGTGCATGGTCAGAGGTTGAACTGGCTGCGCAGCTGCACCACCGACGCCTCGACCTCGGTGCCCTGATCGACGATGCCGGTCAGATACTCCAGCATGAAGCGCACGTTCGGGTTGACGTACCAGTTGGCGCCGACGATCCAGGTGCTGATCTCGTCGTTCGGGTTATCCTCGCCTTCCATCAAATCGTAGCGCGCCTTGAGCTCCCAGGCGCCGATCGCGCCGTTCGGCTTCGGGCTCTTGAACACGCCCTTCTTCGGATCATAGGGCTTCGACTCGCCGGTCAGGAGCCAGCTCGCCTGGATGTACGAAGCGTCGACGCTCTCGTCGCCGGCTGCCTCGTTCTTGAAGTCCACGCTGGCAAACTCGGCCTGGCCGTAGAACGGGCCGGCCTTGGCCGCGAGCTCGACGCCCAAGCCGGTGCGCTCGTCGGGCGTGACGGCGAGATTCGTGCCGCCGGCGATGCGACCGTAGGGACGGCCGCCGGCTTCCAGCTCTTCGATCCCCTCGTCGGTCGGGCGATCGGTACTCGCCGACAGACCGATATGGAACACCGTCGTTTCGGTCGCCACCGGGGCGAAGGTCGCGCGCGCCGCGGCGCCGACGCCTTCGGTCGCCGGCTCCCCGGAGCTGCGCAGGCTGTAGCCGGCCACACCCCAGGTCCAGTTGGCGCCGTTGCCGTCGACAAACAGGCCCTGCGCGTACTGCGTGCCACTGTAAACGCCCGAGGCGGTCGCAAACGGGCGCTCCATGAACAGGATCTCGTTGGAGCTGGTCAGCTCCTCCATGCCGCGGTACGGCTTGGCCTGGCCGATGCGCAGGTTTGCCGGACCGAGCGTCGTGCCGAGCCACATCTCGCGGTAGCAGCCCTTGCCGGAGCTGGTGAAGTCGCACTCGAACTTGTACTTCCACCCGTAGGCCTTGCCTTCGAGCGTCAGGCGCGTGCGGCGAAAATCCGTCGTGCTGGTCAGGTCCTCGCCGCGATCGGTGATGTCGTCCTCGTCGACGGCAAGGTAGGTGTCGAAGTGGATGCGACCGCCGAGCTTGGCCTCGAAGCGGCCGTCGTCGGACTTGATCGAGAGCCCGCCTTTGGTGGAGGCAGAATCAGCATACGCTGCGCCTGAAGCCCCAACCAGCGCGACAAGCGCCCCGTACTTGAGCAAGCCGTGCATACGAAGTCTCCTGGGGTGGGAAAATACGTCCGTTTTTTGTTGTACTGCGGCGGCGCCCGCGGCGGCTCTTGCCGCCAGCGGGCGCACGAA
>JBFMCQ010000029.1:0-37623 GCA_040754295.1 Pseudomonadota bacterium
GTCCGTCGTCGGGCTGAAGCCCGACCTACAGCCCGACCTACAGCCCGACCTACAGCCCGCCCTGGCAGGATCGGGCTACAATCGGCGGTCATGCGCGCACCCGGCATCCGCCAGCTCCTGTTCGTCGCCGCCCTGGTTCTCAGCCAGTGGCTGGTCGTCGCGCATGCGGCCGGACATCCGGCGGCGGGCTTCGATCTCGACTGCGAGATCTGCCTGCACGCGCCCGGCGGTCACGGTGCACTGCCCGCTGCCAAGCCGCGCCTGCCCGCGCCGGCGCCTTCCGCCACGACGGTGGCGGATCGAGCGCCGCTCGCGGCTACAGCAGCAACACCGTGCCGGCAACCGATCCGAGGTCCTCCCGCGTCCGGCTGAAAGCTCAGCCTTTCACCCACGGATCACGGCGCGCCGCGGCTGGCGCGCAGCTTTTGGGGACCGATTATGAACTGCGATTTCCGTGGCGTGCCGCCGGCGCGCCTGTTGCTGCTGATCCCGTTGTGCACCGCGTTGCCGCTTGCCGCACAGGAGCCTGCCCAAGACCCACAAGAGGCTCCAACACAGCTGGAAGAGATCATTGTCACGGCCAGCCCGCTCGGCCGCACCGCCGACGATCTGGTGCAGCCGGTCGACGTGCTTGCCGGCGCGGAGCTCGACCGCAAGCGCCGGGCGACGATCGGCGAAACGCTGGAGAACGAGCCCGGCGTGGCGACGACCGACTTCGGTGCCGGCGCCGGCCGCCCGGTGATCCGCGGACTCGCCGGTCCGCGCGTGGAGATTCTCGACAACGGCCTGTCGTCGATGGACGTCTCCGACCTCAGTCCGGACCACGCGGTCGCCATCGACACCTCGCACGCCCGCCAAATCGAAGTGCTGAAGGGTCCGTCGACGCTGCTCTACGGAAACTCCGCGTCCGGCGGCGCGATCAACATCAAGGACGATCGCCTGCCTGATGAAGTGAAGGAAGGCTGGCACGGCACGCTCGAAGGCGACTACGGCAGCAACGGCGACGCCGGGCGCACGCACAGCGAGCTCGACTACGGCTTCGGGCGCAACCAGCTGCACGCCGATTTCGGCTGGCGCGAGGCCGACGATTACGAGATCCCCGGCGCCGCGCAGGCCGACGGCGACGGCGCCCGCGGCACGCTGCCGAACAGCTACGCGCGCAGCACCTCCGGCGCGGCCTCGTACAGCTTCATCGACGACGGCGGCAGCCTGCTGGGGCTCTCGTACAGTCGCTTCGAGACCCGCTACGGACTGCCTTTCGGCCATCACCAGGACGAGGAGGAAGAGGAGCCGCTGCCGGGCGAGACGGAGGCAGCGCACGAGGAGGCGCCGCAGGGCTTCATCGACCTGGAGCAGAATCGCTACGACCTGCGCGGCGTGCTCGCCAAGCCGTTCGCGGCGCTGGAGTCGCTGAGCCTGCGCCTGGGCTATTCCGACTACACGCACACCGAGTTCGAGGCGCCCGGCGAGCCGGGCACCGTGTTCGAGAACGAGCAGCTGCAGGGCCGCGTGGAAGCGGTGCACGCACCGCTCGCCGGTCTGCGCGGCGTCGTCGGCATCCAGGTCAACGAGCGCGACTTCCAGGCGCTCGGCGACGAAGCCTACGTGCCGCCGGTGCGCAGCCGCTCGGTGGGCCTGTTCGTCGTCGAGGAACGGCCGATGCCGTTCGGGCGCATCGAGCTCGGCGCACGCGTCGAGCGCAACGAGAGCGATCCGGACGACGACGTCTCGCGCGACTTCACGCCGCTGAGCCTCGCCGCCGGCGCGATCTTCGACGTCGGCACGCACAGCCATCTGAAGCTCTACCTCACGCAATCCGAGCGCTCGCCGGTGCAGGAAGAGCTGTACGCGTTCGGTCCGCATGCGGCGACCGCGACTTTCGAGCGCGGCGACGTCGATCTCGACGAAGAGCGCTTCGAGAACGTCGAGCTCGGCTTCGATTACCACGAAGGCCGCGTGCTCGTCGACGCCAGCGTGTTCTACAACCGCGTGCGCGACTACATCTTCCTCAGCGAGGTCGACCAGGGGCTCGATGCCGACGGCAGCGGTATGGGCATCCGCGACGGTGAGGCCGACCGCGTCGACGAGGAAGGGCTGTTCGAGCCGGATGGCGAATTCCTGCTGGTCGACTATCGCCAGGCCGATGCACGCCTGTACGGCTACGAGCTGCAGCTGGGCTATGCGCTGCTGCAGGGACCGGTCGGCCTCACGCTAAGCGTCTTCACCGACTCGGTGCGCGCGCGCCTCGACGACGGCGGCGATCTGCCGCGGATCACGCCGCGCCGCTACGGCGCCGGCCTGGAGCTGCGCACCGCGCGCGCGCACGCGGGGCTGACCTACACCCGCGTCGACGAGCAGACGCGCGTCGCAGCGCTGGAAACGCCGACCGCGGGCTACGATCTGCTGAGCGCCGACGCCAGCCTGCGCGTCTTCGGCAGCGCCGAAGGCCTGCATGCGGAGGTCTATCTGCGCGGCGCCAATCTCCTCGACGAGGAGATCCGCCGCCACACGTCGTTCGTCAAGGACGAAGTGCCGGCGCCGGGGCGCTCGGGCTACGCGGGCCTGCGCTTCGTGTTCTGAGGGTGCGCGCCGGACGACGGTGCGCATTGGATTCACCGCAGAGAACGCGGCTTGGCCTGCGCGCCGCGCGCCGCTCAGGCGCGCACGCGCGCCTGGTTCGCGACGGCTTCGGCGGCCTTCTTCGCCGCTTCCGGGTCGCCGAGGTAGCGATACGACTTGACGCTCAGATCCTCGCGCAGCTCGAACATCAGCGGGATGCCGGTGGGGATGTTGAGGTCGACGATGTCCTTGTCGGAAATCTGGTTGAGGTACTTGTACAGCGCGCGCAGCGAGTTGCCGTGCGCGGTGATCAGCACGTTCTGACCCGACTTGAGCTGCGGCGCGATGACGTCGTGCCAGTACGGCAGCACGCGCTCCAGTGTCGTCTTCAGCGACTCGGTCGCCGGAAGCACCGCCGCGTCCAGCTTCGCGTAGCGGCGATCGTACTTCGGATGTGCGCCATCGTGGTCGTCCAGCGGCGGCGGCGGAATGTCGTACGAGCGCCGCCAGACCTTGACCTGCGCCTCACCGTGTTTGGCCGCGGTCTCGGCCTTGTCGAGCCCCTGCAGCGCGCCGTAGTGTCGCTCGTTGAGGCGCCAGGTCTTGTGCACCGGCAGCCACAGCTGATCCATCACGTCGAGCGCGGCATCGAGCGTGCGGATCGCGCGGCGCAGCACCGAGGTGTGTGCGACGTCGAACAGCAGGCCTTCGGCACGCATCAGCTCGCCGGCACGCAGGGCTTCCTGGCGCCCGGCCTCGGTGAGATCGACATCGACCCAGCCGGTGAAGCGGTTGTCGAGGTTCCACTGGCTCTGGCCGTGGCGGAGCAGAACGAGCTTGCGAATCATGGCGTCGCTCCCGTGGTCTGTTGCGGTCATGTTACGTCGAGTTGCGTGAGAAGTCTGGGAGCGCTATCGAAGCGCTTCGGCGGGCAGCCTGCGAAAGAAATCCAGCGCGCCGGGGTTGGCCAGCGCCTCGGCGTTGTGCACCGGCCTGCCGTGCAGCAGGCTGCGCACGGCGAGCTCGGTGATCTTGCCGCTGATCGTGCGCGGCACTTCCGGGCACGCGAGGATCTTCGCCGGCACATGGCGCGGCGTGAGCTCGCTGCGGATCGCCGTCCGGATGCGCCGGATCAGCTCGTCGGTGAGCGGCTGGCCGTCGCGCAGCCGCACGAATAGGATCACGTCCTCGTCGTGGTCGCGGCGATAGCCGACGACGACCGATTCCAGCACCTCCGGCTGCGCGTCGACGATACGGTAGATCTCCGCGGTGCCGATGCGCACGCCGCCCGGATTGAGCGTCGCATCCGAGCGTCCGCTGATCACCAGGCCGCCGTGCGCGGTGATTTGGGCGAAATCGCCGTGGTGCCAGGTCCCCGGAAAGCGCTCGAAGTAGGCGGCGCGGTAGCGGCTGCCGTCGGCATCGTTCCAGAAGAACACCGGCAGCGACGGAAACGGCTTCGTGCAGACCAGCTCGCCGGGCTCACCGCGCAGCGGCCGGCCTTCGCCGTCGTAGACGTCGACGGCCATGCCCAGCCCCGGCCCCTGCAGCTCGCCGCGATACACCGGCGACCAGGGATTGCCGAGCGCGAAGCAGGAGACGATGTCGGTGCCGCCGGAGATCGACGCGAGCTGCACGTCCGCCTTGATCGAGCGATACACGTGGTCGAACTGCTCCGGTGCGAGCGGCGAGCCGGTCGAGAACAGCGTGCGCAGCGCCGGGAGGTCGTGATGCGCGCGCGGCACGTAGCCGCTCTTCTCCAGCGCCGACAGATACTTCGGACTGGTGCCGAACTGCGTCAGGCGCTCGGAATCGGCGAGCGTCCACAGCGCCTCGGGACCGGGGTGGAACGGGGAGCCGTCGTAGAGCACCACCGTCGCGCCGGCGGCGAGGCCGGACACGAGCCAGTTCCACATCATCCAGCCGCAGGTGGTGAAGAAGAACAGGCGGTCGCCGGGCCGCAGGTCCGAGTGCAGCACGTGCTCCTTGAGGTGTTGCAGCAGCGTGCCGCCGACACCGTGGACGATGCACTTGGGCTTGCCGGTGGTTCCCGAGGAATAGAGCACGTACAGCGGCGCGTCGAAGTCCACCGGCACGAAGCGCAGGGGTGCACCGGCAACGCCGTAGTCCGGCATCGACACCGCCTTCGGCAGCGCGGCGATGTCCGGCGCATCCTCCAGGAACGGCACGACGACGACGCGCCGCAAGCCCGGCAGCGCGGCGGCGATCCGGGCAACGCGGGCGCGTGTGTCGACCGGCTTGCCCGCGTACGTGTAGCCGTCGCAGGCGAACAGCAGCTTGGGCTCGATCTGGCCGAAGCGCTCGAGCACGCCGCCTTCGCCGAAGTCGGGCGAGCACGAGGACCAGACCGCGCCGAGGCTCGTCGTCGCCAGCATCGCGACGACGGTTTCCAGCGTGTTCGGCATGAAGCCGGCGACGCGGTCGCCGGCGCCGACGCCATCGGCCGCCAGCGCCGCGGCGATTTCGGCGACCTTTGTGCGCAGCGCCTCGCGGCCGAGCACGCGGCGGCGCCCGCGCTCGTCGATGCCGATCAGCGCCGGCGCATCGCCGCCATGGCGCAGCAGATGCTCGGCGAAGTTGAGGCGGCTGCCGGGAAACCAGCGCGCGCCCGGCATGCGCGCGCCGTCTTCCAGCGTCGCGCGCGGCGGCGCGTGCGCCTGCACGTCGCAGAACTCCCACAGCGCGCGCCAGAACTCGGCGGGCCGGTCGACCGACCAGCGCCACAGCGCCGCGTAATCCGGTGGCTCGAAGCCCAGCGGCCGCGCGAAGCGCGTCAGGTTCGAAGCCTCGATGCGGGCCGCGTCGGGCGTCCAGATCGGTGCAGCCGCCGTCTTCATGCCGCGGTTTCGCTCAGATACTGATCCTTCAGGCGCACGTAGTGCTGTGCCGAATACATGAAGTGCTCGCGCTCCTGCCGGGTCAGCTCGCGCGCGGGCTGCGCCGGCGCGCCGCGGTACAGCCAGCCGGAGTGCAGACGCTTGCCCGGCGGCACGACGCTGCCGGCGGCGAGCAGCACTTCGTCCTCGACGACGACCTTGTCCATCACGATCGCGCCCATGCCGATCAGGCAGCGGCTGCCGATGCTGCAGGCGTGCAGCACGACATGGTGGCCGATGGTGACGTCGTCGCCGATCGTCAGCGGCTCGCCGCCCGGCGAGTACGGGCCGTCGTGGGTGACGTGCAGCACGCACAGATCCTGCACGTTGCTGCGCGCGCCGATGCGCACGCGGTTGACGTCGCCGCGGATCGCGACGAGCGGCCACACCGAGGCGTCGTCGCCGAGCGCGACGTCGCCGATCACCTGCGCCGAGGGATCGACCCAGACGCGCGCGCCCAGACGCGGCAGCTGACCCCGATACGGCCGGATCATCTCAGTTGTCCCATGGCGCTGTGCGCCCTCCGGTGGGGATGAAACGGCGTTTCATCTAGGGCACCGGCTGCGGCGGCAGCTCCATCGGCCGGGGCTCCAGCTGCAGCGGCTCCGGCGCCGGATCATCCTCGATGCGCTCCGGCGGCGGCAGTTCCTGGAGGGGTGCGGTGTCCAGCGGCTCGGCGATCAGCGGCGTGCCGCGGATCTCGGTTTCCGGGCGCACGCTGCGCGGCTGCGACGAGATGCGCAGCACGAACTCCTCGATATTGTCGAGCACGTCGGCCCGCCCGCGCAGGAACGACGCCAGCGAGGCGATGATCATCTCGTGCGACAGCTTGTCGTAGATCACGGTCTCGACCGCGCCGCCGGCCTTGGCCACCGCGCGCGCGAGCTTGGTCGTGTTCGTCACCCACAGCACCTCGTCGTCGCGCCCGTGGATCAGCAGCAGCGGCGGGTTGTTGCCGTCGACGTAGTAGATCGGCTGCGAATACTGGAAGCGGTCGACCGGCCCGAACAGGTCGCGCAGGTCGGGCGCGGTGATCGGCATGAAGTCATAGGCGCCGGCGAGCCCGATCATGCCGCGCAGCCAGCTCCGGGTGCCGCCCAGCTTCTTCAGGTACTCCTCGTTGAGCGCGAGCATCGCGGCGATGTGCGCGCCGGACGAGTGCCCCATGACGAACAGCTTGTCGGCGTCGCCACCGTAGTTTTGCGCATTGTCGCGAGCCCAGCGCAGCGCACGTGCACCGTCGTAGACGAACTCCGGAAAGCGCACCTGCGGATACTTGCGCACGTTCGGGATCACTGCGACGAAGCCGCGCGAGGCCAGCGCCTGGCCGACGAAGCGATACTCGGCCTTGTCGCCGGACTGCCAGCGACCACCGTAAAAAAACACGACGACCGGCCGCGCCGCGCCCTGCGGCGGGTAATAGACGTCGAGACTCAGCCCGTGCTCGCGGTCGTACGGCAGGTTTTCGGTGAGCTGAAAGCCCTTGTCCGACGAAAACCGGTTCAGCGACTGCGGCGATGTGCAGCCTGCGAGCAGGCCTGCGACAGCGCAGCCCAGTACGACGAGCCAGCGTGGAATCATGGTCTTGCAGGGATTCATGGGCGCCGTATGGTAGCGCGCATCGACGAATTGCCGCATGCTGTGCGCTTCAACGTCGCGCTTTTGACCGGTTGGGGGCTGGTCATAATGATCACGACATTCATCTGGCTCGCCATCGGCGCGGCCCTCGCTGTGTACCTGGTGATCCTCTACAACGGCCTGGTCACGCTCAAGCACGGCGTGTCGAAAGCCTGGAGCAACATCGACGTGTTGCTCAGGCAGCGTCACGACGAGCTGCCGAAGCTGGTCGAGACCTGCAAGCAGTACATGCAGTTCGAGCGCTCGACGCTGGAGAAAGTCATGGCTGCGCGGGCGGCGGCGAACACCGCGCGCGAGCAGGGCAACGTCAAAGGCGTCGGCCGGGCCGAGAATGCGATGCGCCTGGGCCTGGGCAACATCGTCGCCACCGTCGAGGCCTACCCGGAACTCAAGGCCAACCAGTCGATCCAGCAGCTGCTCGGGCGCATCACCGGTCTGGAGAACGCGATCGCGGACCGCCGCGAGTTCTACAACGAGGCGGTCAACCTCAACAACGTGCGCATCGAGCAGTTCCCGGACGTGGTCGTGGCACGGCTGTTCGGCTTTCGCAGCGCCGATCTGCTGGTGTTCACGGAAGAGCAGAAGAAGGACGTCGATCTGCGCGAGCTGTTCAGAACGTGACCGTCGCGCAGCGACGCTTGCGCCCCTCCCCCGCCGAAGGAGGGGTGGGCCGCTCGCGGTTGCGCGCGGCGGGGTGAATAGCGATGCCCGACCTCGCCGGCCTCGCGCAGCAGATCGCCGCCGCCGACCCCGGCCCATTCTGGTTCTGGACCGCCGCCACGATCGCCGGCTCGGTGGCCGCCTTCGCCGGCGCGTTCTTCTCGCTGCACAAGGCACGCCTGATCGAGAACACGCCGACCTCGCGCGTGCGCTCGGCGGCGCAGGGCTATGTCGAGCTCGACGGCTACGCGCGCCTGTTGCCTGGTCCGGAAATCCACTCGCCGCTGACCGGCACGCGCTGCTGCTGGTGGCGCTACCGCGTGCAGCAGCGGGAAAGCAGCTGGCACAACGGCTGGCGGAGGACCCGGTGGCGGACGATCCGCTCGGGCACCTCCGACGAGCTGTTCGTGCTCGCCGACCCGACCGGCGAGTGCGTCGTCGACCCGCATGGTGCACGCGTCTACCCGAGCCTGCGCCGGCAGTGGCGCGGACACTCACCGCAACCGGTCCGCGCACCGGAGAAAACACCGCTGCTGCAGTTCGGCGACTATCGCTACGAGGAGCAGCTGGTGAAGGTCGGCGACCCGCTGTACGCGCTCGGCTGGTTTCGCACGCAGTCCGCGCAGCATGAGATCGACGAATCCGCGGACCTCGCCGCGCTGCTGCGCGAATGGAAGGCGGACCAGCGCAGGCTGCTCGCGCGCTTCGACGCCAACGGCGACGGCCGCATCGACCTCGACGAATGGGAGGCGGCGCGGCGGGCCGCGCTGGCGCAGCTGCGCGGCGAGCAGCTGCGGCGCGCCGTCGAGCCGGACGTGCACGTCCTCTGCCAGGCGGCGGACGGCCGGCCCTACATCCTGTCGACGCTGCCGCAGCCGCGCCTGGCCCGCCGCTACCGGTCCGGCGCTGCGCTCATGTTCGTTTTATCTGTTCTATCGGGCACTTGCGGCATTTTCTCGCTCACGGCCCGCGGCGTTTTCTGACGCCGTTGGATAAGTCGCTCAAAGCTGCTGCCGATCAAGGGCTTAGTCCGCACCGACTGGAAATCGCCGGGTGCCGTCCCCACGATAGTCGGCCCGATACCGCCGTCAGCGCTCATGCAAAACCCCCTCCTCCTCGACCCGCTCGGCACCCCGCTGCCCGCGTTCGACCGTATTCGTCCGGAGCACGCCGAGCCGGCGCTGGACGCCGTGCTCACGGCCAACCGCGAGGCGCTGAAAGCGCTGCTCGCGCAGGCCGAGGCCCCGACCTGGGACAACCTCGTCGGGCGGCTGGAGGAACTGGGCGAGCGTGTGCAGCGCGTCTGGGGACCGGTTTCGCACCTGTTCAGCGTCTGCAGCACGCCGGAATGGCGCAAGGCCTACAACGCCTGCCTGCCCAAGCTCACGGCCTACAGCATCGAGCTATCGCAGTCCGAGCCGCTGTTCCGCGCCTACCAGGCGCTGGCCGACAGCCCGGCGTTCGCCGGCGCCGGCGCGGCGCGGCGCAAGGTCGTCGGCGATGCGCTGCGCGACTTCCGTCTGTCCGGCGTGGCGCTCCCCGAAGACGACAAGGCGCGCTACAAGACGCTGTCGCTGCGGCTCTCGGAGCTGCAGACGAAGTTCGAAGAAAACCTGATGGACGCGATCCAGGCGTGGAGCCTGCACGTCACCGACGAATCACGGCTCGCCGGCATGAGCGAATCGGCGCGCCAGGCCGCGCGCGACAAGGCACAGGCCAAAGGGCTCGACGGCTGGCTGCTCACGCTCGACTTCCCGAGCTACGACGCGGTGATCACCTACGCCGCCGACCGCGAGCTGCGCCGCGAAATCTACACCGCGTATGTGACGCGCGCCTCGGACCAGGGTCCGCAGGCGGGCCGCTTCGACAACAGCCCGCTGATGGAGGAGATCCTGTCGATCCGCCACCAACTCGCGCGCATGCTTGGCTTCGCCAACTACGCCGAGCTGTCGCTGGCGACGAAGATGGCCGAGTCGCCGCAGCACGTCGACGACTTCCTCTCGGACCTCGCGCGCCGCGCCCGGCCGCGCGCGCAGGCCGAGCTCGAGGAGCTGCGCCGCTTCGCCGCGCACCGCGACGGCCTGAGCGACTTCCAGCCCTGGGACGCGGCGTATTACTCGGAGAAGCTCAAGATCGAGCGTCTCGGCCTCGACGAAGAAGCGCTGCGTCCGTACTTCCCGCTCGAGGGCGTGTTGCGCGGCCTGTTCGCGCTCGTCGAGCGCCTCTACGGCATCCGCATCGAGGCGGCGCCGGGCATCGCGGTGTGGCATCCGGACGTCACCACCTGGGCGCTCAAGGACGCCGCAGGCAGCGAGTTCGGCCTGTTCTATCTAGACCCGTACGCGCGCAGCGACAAGCGCAGCGGCGCGTGGATGGACGAGTGCGTCGTGCGCCGCCGGCACTCGCAGGGCCTGCAGAACCCGGTGGCCTACCTCGTCTGCAACTTCGCCCCGCCGGTCGCAGGCCGGCCGGCGCTGCTGACGCACGACGAAGTGCTCACGCTGTTCCACGAGTTCGGCCACGGCCTGCATCATCTGATGACGCAAGTCGACGAAGCTTCGGTGTCCGGCATCCGCGGGGTGGCCTGGGACGCGGTCGAGCTGCCGAGCCAGTTCATGGAAAACTGGGCGTTCGACCCGCCGACGCTGCGCGGTTTCGCGCGGCACTGGCAAACCGGTGCGGCGCTGCCGGACGAGATGATCGACCGGCTGCGCGGCTCGCGGACCTTCCAGTCCGGGCTGGCGACCGTGCGCCAGCTCGAGTTCGGGCTGTTCGATCTGCGCCTGCATCGCGACTACGACCCGGTGCGCGGTGCACGGGTGATCGAAACCATCGAGGCAGTGCGCGACGAGGTCGCGGTGATGAAGCCGCCCGCGTTCAACCGCATGCCGTGGAGCTTCTCGCACATCTTCGCCGGCGGCTACGCGGCCGGCTACTACAGCTACAAGTGGGCCGAAGTGCTCTCGGCGGATGCGTTCGCCGCGTTCGAGGAGACCGGATTCTCGCCGGAAACCGGCCTGCGCTTCCGCGATACCGTGCTCGCGCAGGGCGGCTCGAAGGAAGCGATGGAGCTGTTCATCGAGTTCCGCGGCCGCAAGCCCAGCGTCGAGGCGCTGCTGCGGCACAGCGGCTTGCTCGACGACGCGCCGCTGCCGGCGCGGGCGTAAAGAAGCAGAAGCGGTTGCCGGATGCGGGTTGCAGAAAGGCGGGCATCGTCTTTCCTGCAACCCGCAACCGCCTTTGCTCTACCCCTTGATCTCGCGTGTATCGACTTCCTTGTCGTTGTCGTCGACGGTGACCAGCCGCACGGTGAAGCCCCACAGGCGGTGCAGGTGCTTGAGCACCTCCTCGGCGGCTTCGTCGAGCGGGCGGCCGCGATGCCGGCGGTGGCGCAAGGTCAGCGAGCGGTCGCCTCTGCGGTCGTAGCGCAGCACCTGCACGTCCGGGATCTGGTTGTCACGGTTGTACTGCGCCGCCATCAGGCGGCGCACGCGGCGATAGCCTTCGTCGTTGTGGATCGAGTCGATGACCAGCTCGTCTTCGTCCTCGTGGTCGGCGACGGCGAACAGGCGAAACTCGCGGATCAGCCGCGGGCTCAGATACTGGCCGATGAACGACTCGTCCTTGTAGTTGCGCATCGCGAAGTCCAGCACCTTGCGCCAGTCGGCGCCGACGATGTCCGGAAACCACGCGCGGTCTTCCGGCGTCGGCTCCTCGCAGACGCGCCGCAGGTCCGAGAACATCGCGAAGCCGAGCGCGTACGGGTTGAGACCGCCGTAGCCGCGCTGGTCGTAGCCGCGCTGCGCGATGACGTTGGTGTGCGCCGTCAGGAACTCGAGCATGAAGCCGGAATCGATCAGCCCCTTGTCGAACAGCCGATTGATGATCGTGTAGTGCCAGAACGTGGCCCAACCCTCGTTCATGACCTTGGTCTGGCCCTGCGGATAGAAGTACTGCGCCAGCTTGCGCACGATGCGCACGATCTCGCTCTGCCAGGGCTCGAGCTTCGGCGAGTGCTTCTCGACGAAGTACAGCAGGTTTTCCTGCGGCTCCGCCGGAAACAGGCGCTCCGCGCGCTTGCCCCTGCGTTCGTGGTTGCGCGACTTCTTCGGCAGCGTGCGCCAGATGTCGTCGTAGTGCCGCCACGCGTGCTTTTCGCGCTCGATCTGGCGCTTCTGCTCGTCCTCGACCGACAGCGGCGCCGGGTGGTGGTAGCGGTCGACGCCGTGGTTCATCAGCGCGTGGCAGGAGTCCAGGATCTCCTCGACCGCCTCCTCGCCGTAGCGGTCCTCGCAGTGCATGATGTACTTCTTCGCGAACACCATGTAGTCGATGATCGCGTCGGCATCGGTCCACTGCCGGAACAGGTAATTGCCCTTGAAAAAGGAGTTGTGGCCGTAGCAGGCGTGCGCGATGACCAGCGCCTGCATCGCCATCGTGTTCTCCTCCATCAGGTAGGCGATGCAGGGATTGGAGTTGATGACGATTTCGTAGGCGAGACCCTGGTGCCCCTTGCGGTACAGGTGCTCGTTGCGGATGAAGTCCTTGCCGAAGCTCCAATGCGGATAGCCGATCGGCAGGCCCAGCGATGCGTAGGCGTCGAGCATCTGCTCGGAGGCGATGATCTCGATCTGGTTCGGGTAGCAGTCGAGCCCGAACTCGCCGACGGCGATCTCCCGGATCACCCGGTCATAGGTCTCGATGAGCTCGAAGGTCCACTCGGCGCCGGTCGACAGCACGCCGCTGCGCTTGTCCGGATCCGTCACGCGGCCTCCTTCCGGAACAGCTCGCGAAGCACGGGATAGATCTCATTGCGCGCGACGACGCTCTTCATCGCGAAACGCGGGTCTTCGATGCGCGCGTAGGCATGTGCCAGCGATCCGGTGTGGCCGGGCTCGTCGGGCACTTCGACGTAGGCGAAGTAGCGCAGCTGCGGCAGCAGCCGGTCCTGCAAAAAGGAGCGGCTCTTCTCCGGATCGGCGCCGAAAGCGTCACCGTCGGAAACCTGCGCGCCGTAGACGTTCCACGTCGACGGATCGTAGCGCGCCTCGATGATCTCCTGCATCAGCTTGAGCGCGGAGAGTACGACGGTGCCGCCGCTCTGCGTGCCGTAGAAGAAGGTGTCCTCGTCGACTTCCTGGGCGTTGTCGGTATGGCGCACGAAGACGATATCGACGCGCTCGTACTTGCGGCTGAGGAACAGGTACAGCAGCGCGAAGAAGCGCTTGGCTAGATCCTTCTTATCCTCGGTCATCGACGCCGAGACGTCCATGAGGCAGAACATCACCGCGCGCGCGACCGGTTGCGGCTCGCGTACGCGGTGACGGAAGCGCAGGTCGATCTCGTCGAGGAACGGTACCTGGCCCACGCGCTTGCGCAGCCGCTGCGCGCGCAGCTCCAGCTCCGGGGTCGGCGCGGTCTTCAGCTCCTCCTCGATCTCCTCGATCTCGTGCTCGAGCGCGCCGCGCAGCGCGATGCGCCGCGCCGTAGCGTTGCGCAGCGAGCGCAGGATCGACAGGTTCGCCGGC
Source organism: Pseudomonadota bacterium (assembly GCA_040754295.1). GTDB lineage: Bacteria > Pseudomonadota > Gammaproteobacteria > Nevskiales > Nevskiaceae > Solimonas. The sequence goes on from JBFMCQ010000029.1 coordinate 13,283, forward strand.
ACTCCGCTCGGTGTGTAGCCGGCGCGGCGCCACTTGTATTCGCGCACGTCGCCCAGAACATTGCGCGCCAGCCGCGGCAGCTCGAGGTCGTCGAAGAACAGGTTCATGAATTCTTCGCGCGACAGGCTGAAGACGAAGTCGTCCTCGGACTCGCCCTCGCCGTGCCCGCCCGGCGCACCCCCGGCCGGCGGCGGCCGCGGAATGCGGTCGCCCGGCGAGAAGCTGTGATTGCCGGCGTGCACGACCTCGCGCTCGCCACCCTTGCCGTGGCGGAAGCTCGGCTCCGAGATGTCCTTGACCGGGATATTGACCTTGCCGCCGCGCTCCATGTCGGTGATCGAGCGCTTCGACACCATCTCGTCGACAGCGTGCTGGATCTGCGCCTTGTAGCGCCGCAGAAAACGCTGGCGGTTGACCGCGTTCTTGTTGCGGTCGTTGAGTCGGCGATCGATGATCGTGCTCATGGCTCGCTACGCTCGCGTGGACGTGAGGCGTGAGGTGTGAGGGGCGGAAGACAGGAGAGCTGTTCGCCGTTACGCCTCACTCCTCACGTCTCACGAGCTTTTCCTCACGCGCAGGTACCACTCCGACAGCAGCCGCACCTGCTTCTCCGTGTAACCCTTGGCAACCATGCGGCCGACGAAGTTCTCGTGCTTCTTCTGATCCTCCGCGGAGGCCTTGGCGTTGAACGAAATCACCGGCAGCAGTTCCTCGGTCGACGAGAACATTTTCTTCTCGATGACCTCGCGCAGCTTCTCGTAGCTGGTCCAGTGCGGGTTCTTGCCACCGGACTGCGCGCGCGCGCGCAGCACGAAGTTGACGATCTCGTTGCGGAAGTCCTTCGGGTTGGCGATACCCGCCGGCTTTTCGATCTTCTCCAGCTCGGCATTGAGCGCTCCGCGGTCGAAGGACTCGCCGGTCTCCGGATCGCGGTAGTCCTCGTCCTGGATCCAGTAGTCGGCGAAGGTCACGTAGCGGTCGAAGATGTTCTGGCCGTACTCGCCGTAGGACTCCAGGTAGGCGGTCTGGATCTCCTTGCCGATGAATTCGGCGTAGCGCGGCGCCAGCCAGGCCTTGATGAACTCCAGATAGCGGCGCTGCTTCTCTTCCGGCAGATGCTCGCGCAGGATGCGCTGCTCCAGTACGTACATCAGGTGCACCGGGTTGGCGGCCACCTCGGTCTGGTCGTAGTTGAACGTCGCCGACAACACCTTGTAGGCGAAGCGCGTCGACATGCCGTCCATGCCCTCGTCGACGCCGGCGAAGTCGCGGTACTCCTGCAGCGACTTCGCCGCCGGGTCGGTGTCCTTCAGGTTCTCGCCGTCGTAGACGCGCATCTTCGAGTAGATGCTCGAGTTCTCCGGCTCCTTGAGGCGCGTCAGCACCGACCACTGCGCCATCATGTCCAGCGTGCCCGGCGCACACGGGGCATGCGCCAGCGAGCTGTGGCGCAGCAGCTTCTGGTAGATCTTGACCTCCTCGGACATCTGCAGGCAGTACGGCACCTTGACGATGTAGACGCGGTCGAGGAAGGCCTCGTTGTGGCGGTTATTGCGAAAGCTCTGCCATTCCGCCTCGTTGGAGTGCGCGAGGATGATGCCGTGGAACGGGATCGCCGAAAAACCTTCGGTGCCCTTGAAGTTGCCTTCCTGCGTCGCGGTGAGCAGCGGGTGCAGCATCTTGATCGGCGCCTTGAACATCTCGACGAACTCGAGCAGACCCTGGTTGGCGAGACACAGGCCGCCGGAGTACGAGTAGGCATCCGGATCGTCCTGCGCGTAGCTTTCCAGCTTGCGGATGTCGACCTTGCCGACCAGCGAGGAGATGTCCTGGTTGTTCTCGTCGCCGGGCTCGGTCTTGGTGATCGCGACCTGCCTGAGCACCGACGGCTGGACGCGCACGACCTTGAACTGGGTGATGTCGCCGTCGAACTCGCCCAGGCGCTTGACCGCCCATGGCGAGGCGATGCCGGTCAGATACCGCCGCGGGATGCCGTATTCCTTCTCCAGCGCGGCGCCGTCGCGCTCCGGATTGAACAGGCCCAGCGGCGACTCGTTGATCGGCGAGCCCTTGAGCGCGTAGATCGGATGCACCTCCATCAGCGTCTTCAGCCGCTCGGCGATCGAGGACTTGCCGCCGCCAACCGGCCCGAGCAGATAAAGGATCTGCTTGCGCTCTTCCAAGCCCTGCGCGGCGTGCTTGAAGTAGGCGACGATCTGCGCGATCACGTCCTCCATGCCGTAGAACTCGCGGAAAGCCGGGTAGCGCCGGATGATCCGGTTGGTGAAGATCCGCGACAGGCGCGAATCGTTGCGCGTGTCGATCACTTCCGGCTCGCCGATCGCGGCGAGCATGCGCTCCGCCGGCGTGGCATACGCCATCGGCTCGCGCTTGCACAACTCGAGGTAGTCGATCAGCGACATCTCCTCGTCGCGTGCCTTCAGGTAGTGGCTACGAAAGCTCTCCACAATGCTCATCAGCGACCTCCGCTCGATTGCGATCCCGGACCTCGCAGGTACCCTCTCAGAGTACGCCGCATCCGGCTAGTCTGCACGCCAGTGCGCTTAGGATTCATGCCAGCCCGCATCGTCTCGCTGTGCGAACCGGTTCCATTGCGCACCGCCTGCCGAAGAAGACCATGCAAGTTCCGCGCTGGTTCGTGCCGGGGCGATGATCCGGCGCCAATGAACTGACCAACGGCAGTATCGCGCAGCGCCTGCGACCGATGCCGGGCGACGCTATGCTGCCGTCCCGCCAACCGCCGGCCATCGAAGCCATGAGAGTCGCCACCTGGAACGTGAACTCCCTCAAGGTCCGCCTGAGGCAGCTGCTCGACTGGCTCGCGGTCCAGCCTGTCGACATCGTCGGTATCCAGGAAACGAAGCTGGTCGACGATGCCTTTCCATATGCTGAACTCAGGGCAGCCGGGTTCGAGGCGGTCCACAACGGCCAGAAGACCTACAACGGCGTGGCGCTGCTGTCGCGCCGTCCGCTCGAGGACGTCGCACGGGACATGCCAGGCTTCGACTGCGAGCAGCGGCGCGTGATCACCGCGACCGTCGGCGACCTCCGCGTGGTCAACGTCTATGTCGTCAACGGGCAGGCCGTCGGCAGCGACAAATATGCGCACAAGCTGCGGTTTCTCGCCGCGCTGCGCGACTATCTCGCCGCCGAGCTGCAGCGTCATCCCAACCTCGTCGTGACCGGCGACTTCAATATCGCCCCGACACCGCAGGACACGCACGATCCGCAGCTCTGGGAAGGGCGGATCCTCTGCTCGGAGCCTGAACGAGAGGGTCTGCGAGCACTCCTGGGGCTCGGCCTGAAAGATGCGTTCCGGCTGTTCGAGCAGCCGCCGGCGAGCTACACGTGGTGGGACTACCGGCAGGCCGCGTTCCGCCGCAACATGGGCCTGCGCATCGACCACATCCTGCTGTCGCCGGCCCTTGCGGCGCGCTGCAGCCGCTGCTGGATCGATGTTGCACCGCGCAAACTGGAACGGCCCTCCGACCATGCACCGCTGGTCGTCGAGCTGGGCGAGTCGAGCGCCAACTGAGCACCCGTTCACTGTTCAGGCCCGCCCCTGCGGGTCTAACATTGACCGGGATCACAGCACGACCGCAGGCGCTGGAGGAGCGCGATGGGCTCGCAACGGCGCAATCACTACGACGTCACCAATACCGTGCGAGTTTCCGATCCGCGCGCGGTTTGTACTGCGGTTTGCGCGCTTCTGCAGCGGCTCTACCCCGCCGCGCCGCCGGCGCCGGTGCAGCGCGCTTTCGACACGTTCGCCCGCCTCTACGCCGGCACGCTGCCCGGCTATCGCGGCTGCGACACCTGGTATCACGACGCCCAGCACAGCCTCGACTGCACGCTGGCGATGGCGCGGCTGCTCGACGGCTACGAGCGCAGCGTACCCGCCGCCGAGCGCCTCGGGCCACGCCGTGCGGCGCTGGGCGTGATGATCGCACTGTTCCATGACGCCGGCTACATCCGCCGCGACGGCGACGAGGCGCGCAACGGCGCCGAGTACACGTTGACGCACGTCCGCCGCAGCGGCGAATTTCTGGCGGATTTCCTGCCGACGGTCGGCTACCGCACCGAAGCGCGCCTGGCCGCGCGCATCGTCCATTTCACCGGCTACGAGATCGCGCTCGACAGGATTCGCGTCTCGCACCCCAAGGACCGCCTGCTCGGCTTCATGCTCGGCAGCGCCGACATCCTGGCGCAGACCGCCGACCGCTGCTACCTCGAGAAGTGCCGCGACTTTCTGTTCCGCGAGTTCTCGCTGTGCGGGCTGGCCGGCACCGGTAGCGGCGCGATCTACGGCTCGGCGCGCGAGCTGCTCGAAAAGACGCCGGATTTCAATCGCAAGCTGTGGGACGAGCGGCTCGACGGCTATTTTGCGGGCGTGCACCGCTATCTCGACGCGCATTTCGACGCCCCCAATCCCTACGTGCGCGCCATCAACGAGCACTTGACGCGGGTCCAGCGCCTCGCGCGCCAGGGCCGACTCGCGGAGCTGAGCCGACGCCCGGTGCCGATCAATGCCGAGCGCCTGCGACGCATGCTCGGCCGCTCGGTGGCGCGCCGTCCTGCACGCGCGCGGACCGCCGGCACGAGCCAGGGTCGCCCGGCATAGCGCAGACTCGGGACTCGGGACTCGGGACTCGGGACTCGGGACTCGGGACTCGGGACTCGGGACTCGGGACTCGGCGAAATCGTAGGATGGGGAAAGCACAGCGAACCCCCATCGCGACGCCCTATTCGAAAACCACCGGCACGCTCAGGCGCAGCGCGCGTCTGCGCGGCGGCGGCGGCAGCGGTGCGGCGCGGACGACGAGCGCCAGCGCTTCGGCATCGAGCGTCGCATGACCGGCGCTGCGCTCCAGGCGCAGCTGCGACACGTCGCCGCGACCGTCGACGCGAAAGCCGACGAGCGCCGTTCCGCGCACTGCATCCTCGACCAGCGGCGGCCGCCGGTAGCGCTGCAAATGCGCGCGCAGGCGCTCGAAGTAGCGCTCCGCGTCATCTCCGCCGCCGCCGGCATCCTGCGGCGCCTGCGCCGCCACCGACTCGGCTCGCGCTGCGGCGGTGGCACCGCTCGGCGCCGCGGCGGGCGCAACGGCGAGGCGCAGCTCGAGCCTGCGCGCGGCATCACCCGCACCCTGTCCGCGGCCGGGGCTGTCCTGCGACGCATCGAGCGGGCTCTGCGCCAGCGGCCACAGCAGCGCCGCGTGCAGCAGCGTGGCCAGCGCCGCCGCCAGCGGCCAGCGCCACGCCGGTGTCGGCGTCGGCATTGGCACGATCACGGCGGCGCTTCCGCGCTCACCAGCAGCTGCACCCGCTGCGCACCGGCGCCGCGCAGCACGGCGAGCAGTGCGAGCACCCGCTGTGCCGGTACGGCGGGCGGTGCCTGCAGCTGCAGCTCGGTGGCAGCGGATGCACGCAGCCACGCGGCGAGCTCGGTCTGCGGGAGGACGCGGCCGTCGGCCTCGAGCGTGCCGTCCGCATGCAGGCGCAGCAGCACGCTGCCAGCCGCGGCCGGCGCCGCCGAGCGGCTGCGCGGCAGCTCCGCGCTGCGCAAAGCCGTGCCGGGCTGCGCCAGCATCAGAAAGAAACCGAGCAGCAGCAGCACGACGTTGAGGATCGGCAGCATCTCCGCCGGCACCGGCGCGCGCCGGCCGGAGGACGGCAGCCTCACGGCGCCGCCGCCGATAGCTGCGCCGCGATGCCGGCGGCGCGCAGCGCGTCGAAGGCGCTCACCAGGTCCTGCAGCTGCGCCTGCGGGTCGGCGTGCAGGCGCACGGCCGCGGCGCGCTCGGCGCGCAGCTGCACCGCCAGCTCCGATGGCGACAAACGCTGCCCGCGGTACGCGATGCGCGCGCCAGCGAGGATCAGCGCCTGCGGCATCGCCGCCACGACACCGGCGCCCGCCACGTCGACGCGCAGCTCCAGCGCCCGTGGCGGGGCCGGTCGCGCGGCGAGCATGAAGAAGAACAGCAGGATGAAAACGACGTCGACGAGCGCGGTCAGCGCCGGTGCGCGCAGGCGGCGCGCAGCCGGCTCAAGCCGCACGGCGCGGCGCCGCGGCCTGCGGCTGGGTGAACAGCCGGGTCAGCGCCGCTTCGAGCGTCAGGCGCTGGCGATCGACCACGCGCTCCAGTGCAGCGAGCGCGGCGATGACCGGCATCGCGACGGCGAGACCGGCGGCGGTCGTCAGCAGCGCCTGCCAGATGCCGCCGGCGAGCAGTGCCGGCTGCACGTCGCCGCCGGCCAGCTGCAGCGCGCGGAACGCGTCGATCATCCCCAGCACGGTGCCGAACAATCCCAGCAGCGGCGCCAGCTGGCCGATCAGCTCGAGCGCGCGCAGCCCGCTGCGCATACGCTCGAGCGCCGCGACCGCGGCGTGCTCGGCGCGCTCGCGCGCCTGCGCCTCGTCCAGGCCGTCCTCGGCCAGCGCCGCCATCGCGGCGGCGACCGCGGCGGCGGTCGGCGACGTCTCGGCGCCGAGCTGGGCGATCGCCTGCTCGGGCCGCTGGCGGCGCCAGGCGTCCAGCGCCGGCGGGATGCGCCGCGCGGACGCGCGCCACTCCCAGAGCTCCCAGAGCTTGACGATGACCAGCGTCGCCGCTGCGAGCGACAGCAGCAGCAGCAGCGCCATCGGCACACCGCCCAGACGCAGCCATTCGCCGAGCATCGGCGATCAGGGCGCGGTCGCGACCGCCTCGAGCCGCTGCACGCGAGCGCTGCCGACGCCGCGTGGGTCGCTGGCGGCCTGCAAGCGGTCGGTGCCCGGATCCCAGCTGACGACCTGCATGTTGCCCCAGCGGTCATCGGCCACCTGCAGCCTGTGGCCCATCGCGGAGAGCGCGTCGCGGCGCACCGCGTCGGCGTAGTCCGGCTCGAGCTGCACCATGTCCGGCAGGTACTGATGATGCAGCCGCGGCAGCGCGACGATGGCCTCGGCCTCGAGCCCGCCGATCCAACCGAGAATGCCCTGGATCACCATCGTGATGATGCGGCTGCCGCCGGGCGTACCGATCACCAGCAGTCCGCGCGGGCCTTCGACGAAGGTCGGCGTCATCGACGACAGCGGCCGCTTGTGCGGCGCCACCGCGTTGGGCTCGGAGCCGACCAGGCCGTAGGCGTTGGCCACGCCCGGCGCCGCGGCGAAATCGTCCATCTCGTCGTTGAGCAGCACGCCGGTCCCCGGCGCCATGAAGCCGGAGCCGAACGGCAGGTTGATCGACAGCGTCGCGGCGACGCGATTGCCCTGTGCGTCCAGCACCGAGAGGTGCGTCGTATCGCTGCCTTCGCGCCACACCGGCGCCGGCGGCAGGCTACGGCTCGGCGTCGCGCGCAGCGGGTCGATGCTGCGCGCCAGCTGCAGCGCATGACTGCGGCCCGACAGCCGCATCAGCGGAATCTGCACGAAATCCGGATCGCCCAGATATTCGGCGCGGTCGCGGTAGGCGCGGCGCAGGCTCTCGATCAGCAGGTGCTGCGCCTGTGCGCTGCCGTCGTCGCGCCAGCCCAGCACCTCGAGCTGCTGGAACACCTGCGCGAGCGCAACGCCGCCGGCCGAGGGCGGCGGACTGCTGACGATGCGATAGCCGCGGAACGCGGTCACCAGCGGCGCACGCTCGACCACCGCATAGCGCGCCAGATCCGCGGCACTCCACAGCCCTTGCGTGCGCTGCATCGCCAGCACCAGGCGCTCGGCGACGGCCCCTTCGTAAAAGCCGTCGCGCCCGCGCCGGGCGATCTGCTCCAGCGTCCATGCGAGCTCGGCCTGCCGCAGCAGCGCGCCTTGCGCGAGCGGCGTACCGCCGGGGACGAACAGCTGCTGCGCAGCCGACGACAGACGGTCGCGATGACGCTCGATCGCCGCGGCCAGCTTGGCGTCGACGGCAAAACCGTCGCGCGCGTAGGCAATCGCCGGCGCCAGCAGCTCGGCCAGCGGTTTGCTGCCGTAGCGGCGCGCGATGTGGTCCAGCGCCGCCGGCTCGCCGGGAATCGCGGCGGCGAGCACGCCGTCGCGCGAGCGCGCCGGATCCGCCTTGCCCTTTGCATCGAGATACATGTCGCGATGCGCGCGGCCCGGCGCGGTCTCGCGGCCGTCGACGAAGACCTCGACACCGTCGGACGCCCGATGCAGCAACCAGAAGCCGCCGCCGCCGAGACCCGAGGCGGTCGGCTCGACGACCGCGAGCGCGGCGCTCGCCGCGACCGCGGCGTCGAAGGCGTTGCCGCCGTCGGCGAGGATGTCCATGCACGCCTGTGTCGCCAGCGGATGCGCGGTCGCGCAGGCGTAGCCGGGCGGCCTGTCGGCGGCGGCCGCTGCGGTGAACAGCAGCAGGGCGCAGATGAACGCCGCTGCACGCAGATGCGGGCTGGCCCTGTTCATCCGCGCCTATCCGCGTTCATCCATGTGCAGACCGAGGCTGGTCAGCCGCCGGTACTTGTCCATCAGCTGCTCCTGCGTCTCGGCGTGGGCGGGGTCGAGCGGGATGCAGTCGACCGGACAGACCGCACGGCATTGCGGCTTGTCGAAGTGACCGACGCACTCGGTGCACAGGTCCGGATCGATCTCGTAGATCTCGACGCCCTGCGAGATCGCGTGGTTGGGGCAGACCGGCTCGCAGACATCGCAGTTGATGCACTCGTGGGTGATCTTCAGCGCCATGGCGGCATTGTGCCACGCAGATACGCGCGCAGGGATCGCGGCCGCGGCATCGCTCACGGCCGGGCGTTCTTTCGCTTCCTGCGCTTCGATTTGTGCTTGCGCCCGCCGCCGTCCCGCGGGGGCGTAAACATTCCCGGAAACGGCCAGTCGGGCGGCGGTGCACCGAACGGGTCCGGCGGGTCGGAGAAAAAGGCGAGGTCGTCGACCTCTACCGGAAAATCGAGCCGGTCGCCGCGCTGCTGCTCGGCGGCCCGAGCGGCGATCCAGGCCGCACGCCGGCGCGGGTCGCCGAGCGCTTCCAGCTCGGCTTCCGCCTCCAGGCACCAGCGGCGCAGCTCGCCGATGCGGCGCTTCAGCGCCTGCTCGAAGTCGCCGACTCGCGGCGGCGACCGCCACACGTCCATGTCCGTCGCCACCGGCGCCAGCAGCGCGCGGAGTTCCGCGTCCAGCGAGGCGAGCTGATCGCGCAGCACGGCGTTGTAATGCTTCAGCCGGCTCTCCGGCACGCCGGCCAGATGCTCCGCGTCGATCTGCTCGATCTCGATCTGCAGCGACAGCAGCTCGAGCAGGTCGTTTTTGTCGTAGGCCTGGTTCACGCGCTGCATCAGCGCGGTCTTGCGCTCGCGCTCGGCCGGATCGGTCTCGCGGTCGGGGTGCAGGGCACTGGCGAGCTTGCGAAAGATCTCGCGCACGGACTGCGTGGCCTCGCGTTCGGCTGCCTGGCGTCGCTCGGCGGCGGCCTCGGCGCGCTTCGAGCGCCGCTGACCCGAACGCGCCGCGTCCTGCGCGCCGAGCCTGTCCCGGACATGGCGGAACAGCGATTCGGCGTCTTCCGCCTCGTGACCCCGGACGGCGTCTTCGCCGAACATTGCACCGAGCACGACCTCGGCCGCTTCCTTCTCGAACGCCCGGTCGAGGCGGCGGCTCTCCGCGAGGCTGATGCCCGCGTGCCGCGCATACATCGCCTCCAGCTCGGGATCGGGCGCCTCGTCGTCATCGAGCAGACCGTCCAGGCGCTCCGTCAGCTCGCGGCGCAGCAGCTTGCGCTGCCGCCGGCTCAGGCCCTGGTCCGTGCCCGCAGCCAGCAGCCCGTCCAGGCACTTCACGGTGCGCACTTCGATCGCGTGCAGGCGCTCAGCCAGCGGCGCACATTCGCGCGCAACGCGCTGCGCATAACCCGGCAACCAGATCTGCCAGTCGGCGAGCTCGCGGCGCCTGGTCCGGATCTGCTCGGTCAGCCGATTGAAGCTGCGCTGCTCGCGGCTGAGCGCGGCCTTCGGCTTACCGACCGTGACCAGCGCGCCCGAGTCGGCGGAGATGTCGCCGAACAGGTCGGCCTGGGGACGGTGCGTCTGAGACATGCGGCGGCAGGCGGGCGTTTCGCGATTCGCGCCGCAGGTTCGTGCGGGCGGCTACCATGGTAGTGAATCCGCAGCCCGACGCAAGCCATCCCATGGCCCAGCGACCCCTTGAACAGATCGGCGACCTGCTGGCGCGCATCGGCACGCCGGGAGCATTCGCGAGCAGCCGCAGCGCCAAGGCCGAGGACTTGCACATCGAGGTTTACGGCGTCGGCCGGCTGCGGTTTCCGCTCACCGCAGCGGCGGCGCGCAGGCTGTGCGGGATCGCGCGGCCGGCGCAGCACGGCTACAAGGACCAGACGCGCCTGGACCGTCGCGTTCGGGACTGCTGGGAGATCCCGGCCGAGCTGATCTCGATCGACCCGTCGCGCTGGAACCGCACGCTGATCCCTCAGCTCGATCACCTGCGCCGCGATCTCGGGCTGCCCCATGCCTGCCGGCTGCACGCGGAGCTGCACAATCTGCTGATCTACGGGCCGGGCCAGTTCTTCGTCCCGCACCAGGACTCCGAGAAGTCGGATGCGATGATCGGCACGCTGGTGGTCGGCCTGCCGTCGTCGTTCACCGGCGGAACCTTCGTCGTCGAGCACCATGGCGAAACCCGCAGCTTCGGCGGCTCCGCGGAGCGCCTGTCGCTGATCGCCTTCTACGCCGACTGCCATCACCAAGTGAAGCCGGTCAAGAGCGGCTACCGGGTCGTGCTGACCTACAACCTCATCGCCGAGGGAGCGGTGCCCGCGCCGGCCGGTCCGTCTGCCGCGACGACGGCGCTGGCCGATGCACTGCGCCGCTTCTTCGACACGCCGGTCCCGCCGCGCTGGAGCGGCGATCGCGAACCGGGTCCGCCCGACCGCCTGGTCTACCTGCTGGACCACCAGTACACCCAGCGGGGGCTGGCGTGGACGCGACTCAAGGGCGCCGACGCGGAGCGCGCCGCGGCCCTGCGCGACGCCGCGCGGCAACTGGACTGCGAGTGCTTCCTGGCGCTCGCGGACGTGCACGAAACCTGGTCCTGCGTGGATGCCTACGGCGCTTCCGGCCACCGTCGCCGGTGGGACGATGGGGACGAGGACGAGGACGATGCAGATGCGGACGAATCCGGCGCCGACCTGGAGCTGACCGACCTGCTCGACAGCGCCGTGGAGCTGCGCCACTGGGTCGGGCCGGGCGAACGGCCCCGGGAGATCGCCTCGCTCGTCGCCGACGGCGAGCTCTGCTACACCCGACCCTCCGTCGAGTTCGAGCCCTTCGAGTCGGAGCACGAGGGCTACATGGGCAACTGGGGCAACACGGTCGACCACTGGTACCACCGCGCCGCCGTCGTGCTGTGGCCACGCGAGCGCAGCTTCGTCGTCCGTGCCAAGGCATCGGCGAGCTGGGCGATGGCCGAGATCGCGAAGACGCTGCGCAAGGACGGCGCCGCAGCGGCGCAGGCGCTCGCGCGGCGCGTGCTGCCGTTCTGGTCAGAGGCGGTCCGGCGCGATTCCGGCAAGACCCTGCTCGCCGCCACGCTGAAGGCCGCCGCTGCGCTCGACGATGCGACGCTGGCTGCGGCCCTGCTCAAGCCCTTTGCGTTGACCGGGCTCGGACCGAAGTCCGCGCCGCTGCTCGCCGCCCTGCTCGTACGCTACGGCCCGGCCTGGTGTGCGGCGCTGTTCGACCAATGGTCGCCCCAGTACAAGCCCCACGAGCCGACCGAGGCGCGGCGGTCATGGATCGCAGCAACGCTCCCGCAGCTGTGCCGCGGTCTGTGCGCGCAGCATGCCGTGGACGCAGCGACGACGCTGGCGCAGCGGATAGCCGGACAGCAGTGGGCCTGGACCGCCGCCTGCATCAACGAGATCCGCAGGCATGCCCGGCCGCGCGACCTGCCCGGGTTCCTGCAGCCGTTCTGCGTGCCTCTGCTGGCACTGATCGAGAGCAGCCGCATCACCGATCAGCCGGAGCTGCACGCCCGCCTGATCGACGCCGCGAGCGACGATGATCTGTCGCTCGTGCTGTTGCAGCAGGCGCACGGCGCCTACCCGCCCGCCGTGAGGCGCAGCCTCGGCCTCGGCCCCGTGCACGCCCGCTGTACGCAGGCGTTCACGCAGCGGCTCGAGGCACCGGTGCGCGCCGATGGCGACTGGTCGATCGCGACGCCCCTGAGCTGCCCGCGCGCGCTCGGCCCGACGCTGATGCCTTTCCTGCGCGATGCGACGCGGACCCGCCTCGAGTGGCCGCTCGCCGAAGCCGGCCGCGCGCAAGTGCACCGCTTGATCGACGACCACGACCTGCCGGTGGTCCACACCACCCGCCGCAGCGGACGGCCTTACACGCTGGTCCTGGAGAAAACCCGCGCACTGTTCGAGCGCGCAGCAGCGGACCGGCGGTCCTGGCAGGCCGCGCTGCAATGGCTGGCGCAGACGGCGGCGGATTTCTGATCCGGGCGGGACATCGCGCCCGCAGAAGCGCGGCCGGCCGGCCGACTCCTCACCAGCTCCGGCGCCACAGCCCGAGCCGATGCGTAACGCTGTTCGCCCGAGCCAGATCGACTGTTTCCGACGGCAGCGGCGGCGGCCGATCCGCCTCGGACTGCCAGATCACCGCCAACGCGCTGCCCTCCTTGCCAAGCAGTTCAAGCCGCGCCCACGAGGACGACGCGAAGTTCTGCCTGCTCGATACGAAGCCGTGCTGCAGATCACCGACAACCGCTTCCGCAAGGGCGATCCCCGCTTCGCCGATTCCCGTCAGCGCGACCGTCAAGGGCCGCTCATCGCGCGCAGTCATTGCACGCGCTGCAGCTTCGCGCGCTCCCTGAGCGTCCGCTCGACGAGCAGCCGGTTATGGCGTCCCGCGCACAGGAAGCCGTCGATCACCAGCATCAGCACCAGCCCGATGGCGGCAAAGCCCCAGCTCAGCACGAACAGCGTGACCGTGAAGGCGAACGCGATCAGTCCGAGAAACCAGCGGCCGCAGTACATGTAGCCGGCGCCCGGCAGAAACAGGTTCAGCAGCGCGGCGATGCCGCCGGACTTCTTCCGTGACTCGATCAGCAACAGCAGTTCCGCATCGCTCATGTTTTCCTCTCTCTTGAAAAAACTCCGTCATCCCGTCGTGCGCCCGCACATCGGCGCTCATGCCGCTTGAAACCCCATTGGACGCCGGTGGTCGGGCTTGAGCCGCGACTCATCGCGCAACAGCCCGAGCACCATCCCGTCGTCCTGCACGAAGCCGCCGAGCTCGGCCCGCTTGTGCGCCAGCGCAAAGTCGGAAGGCGTCAGCAGGCCGATGCCGTCCAGCTCCGTCGGCGCGGCGCGACCGAAAAAGTGCGCGAACGCCAGCCGCGCCTGTGCCGGCGTCAGATAGTCGAGGCGCAGCTTGAACGTGAAGCGCCGCAGCGAAGCCGGGTCCAGCGCGTCCAACAGATTGGTCGTGCAAACGAAAGGCAGCGGATGCGACTCCATCCACGTCAGCATCTCGTTGACCTGCGACACCTCCCAGCTCGTGCGACTCAGCTCGCGCGAGCGCAGCAGCGAGTCGGCCTCATCGAAGATCAGCACCGCGCCCTCCCCGCGCGCCTCGCGGAACGCAGCGGCGATGCGTTTCTCGCTCTCACCCACGTACATGCCCAGCAGGTCCGACGCCCGCTTCTGCACGACCGACAGCCCCATGCGGCCGGCCAGATACCGCGCGCAGGCACTCTTGCCCGTGCCGGGTGGCCCGTACAGGCACAGCGAGAACGGCAAGGGGCCGCGCCCGTCCGGCGCCATCCGCTCCAGGGCCTGCAACGCCTGCCGATCCGTATTCACCAGCACGGGCCGGAAATCGCCCGCGTCCGGTCGCACCGGACGCAGCGCGGACTCGCCTTTCAGCGCCTGCATCAGGCTCATCGCCACCGCGCGCGCTTCCGTCAAGCCGCCACCGGCCAGTGCCGCCGCGCGCGCCGAGGACACCGCAACGGCGGGCGCGACGTCGTATTCGCGCGCCAGCCGATCCACGTCATGCTCGGTGGCTGGAAGACCCGATGCCGCCAAGGCCCGACTCCACACCCGCCGCCGCACCTCGATCCCCGGACGCTGCATTTCCAGCACATAGCTCATGCGCCGGATCACCGTGTCCGGCACGCGCTCCAGGTCGTTGACGACCCAGATCACCGGCACCGGGAAGCTCTCGATCAAGCGATGCAGGTACACCTTCGATCCAGCCTCTCGCGGGAGCCGCAGACCCAGGAACTCGAAAGCGGACGCGATGCCGAGCACGTCCTCCGCCTCGTCCACCATCAGCAGCGCCCTGCGCTCCCCGCGCCCCAGCACGCGTGCGGCTCTGCGCAGCGCAGCCATCCGCTCGTTGCGATCCGGCTCATCGCCGTCCTCGTCCACCTCCCCCAGCGCGACCAGCGGCAGGCACAGCTTCTGCGCCAGCGTCTTCGCGAACTCGGTCTTGCCGGTGCCCGGCGGCCCGTGCAGCACGACGTGCACGCCCGCCGCCCTGCCCTCGCAGGCACTACCGAGAATCCGCGCGAGCAGATCGCGGTGCAGCCCCAGGTGCGAGAACGCCTCCCACGCCAGGTCCGCCGTCTGCACGCGGCCGACCAGAACGTCCGTCGGGTCGGCCGGTGGATCGGCGCGGGTGGCGATCAGGCGATTGATCGCCTCCGGGATGATGATGTCGCCGTCGCTGTCGACGCTGCACAGCCCCGACTTGATCAGAACGCCGTCGCCGAGCAAGGCGCGCTCGACGCAGGGCATCGGCACACCGGCCATCGCCGCGACCGCCGCCAGGCAGCGGGGCTTCACCGAAACGCCGCCATTGCGCACCACGGCGGACCAGATGTCGGCTACGTTCTCGATATGACGGATCCGCACGATGGCCCCGAGCAGCGCCGTCGTGTCGTGATCCAGACCAAAGTACCGCGCCAAAGCCTCCACGTGCCGTTCGAGAACGCTCGGCGGCGGTTCCTTCGCGGATCTCGCCTGCGCCATTTCCTCACAAAACCGGCGCGTCGCCTCGGAGAAAGTCAGGTCACTGCCGTCAACCTCGAAGACATCACCCGAATCGTGCGCGCGCCCTGTCGGCTCCGCGAGAACAGCCAGCAATGCGTCCTTGACGGCGCCGCCCTTGACCCCCAACGTACGCGCATGGCGTCGAAGGTTGTCGACGTACTCCAGCAGAACCCTGTGCTCGAACAGATCCGAAGGGGCAATGCCCTTTATATGTCTGCGTCTGTGCATGATCGACTCCAGTTTCCGGAGACATCATGCAGACCGGACGCGACAGACAATGTCGCGGTCGAGCGGCCACGTTCTCGTCAAGCGATCGACGACAGCGACACTGCATGTCGCGCCACAGGCTCACTGTGAGCACAAGCATCCACGACGAGTCTTCCATGCCCGTCATCCTCCGCATCATCGACACCATCGTCCGGCCAAGAATCGACGCGCCGTGCTGATGCTCAGCTTCACGCCCCACGCACAGCCGGCTCGGAGCAGCTGCCCCACGAACAGTGCTACGGCGTCTGGTCGGACGGACTCATCACCGCCCCGTACGAAGCCACCTGTACCTCGACATTCCGCCGGACCGGGTCAATGAGACGTACCAACGCACCCTGGCCCACCGGCACCCCGCGCATCCCCGGCGTCCGCCTCTGGCTCCTTCCGCTAGAAGTGGCGATGAAGAACGCGCGCCACGATATCTGGAATGACACGTGACACAACGCCTGCGGGTCCCTGTTGAGATCGAATGAATGTAGCGAATTGGCCCAGCGTCGGGTTACGCTACAGATCGCTGGCCAATTCGACGTACGAACGGGGGAGGACTGTGATTATCCAAGCTGCGGCAAGAATTCATCTTCGGTGTTCCACCGCAAGAACTGCGGTGACGTGCGCTGCACAAACTGTGAAGGCAGGTCCGGCAAGGGCGGGAAGACACCGTGTGACAGTCACCAGTTACCGTGCAAGTTGTGTCGGAAGAAAAGAAATCGTACTGGCTGGATAGCGGTTCATATCGCAATAGTTTCCCATGGCCTTCCAGAAGTCGCGCGCGCAAATAAATGCGCGTTGATGTGTGAGGCGACGGGTTTAGCTAGCTAGCTTTCATCGCATTCAATTGAGAACGCAATGCACTGGTTCTCTATCAAGCCCAACGAACTTTCAGCCTCCCGACTGTCATTAGACTTCGGCTTGCGATCGTCCGACCTGTTTTTCCGGGAACTTGTCGTTCCGGAACTAGGCCGCGTCTGGTTCGCCCGGCAGTTCTCGTGGCCGCTGGCAGCGCTGGCGCTCTACGAAGAGCTGGCGAGCCACGGCTCGAACGCGCCGAAGCCTACCGCCATCTGCCACGGCATCGAGGCGCTGGCGTGCAAGCTGGAGTACGACGCCAACTCCGACCGCGAGACCCGTTCACGTCGTATTCTCGGGACCCGTGCGTTTGGTCGTGAAGACGGCCAGGAGATGTGGTCGTTCCACAGGCTTCGCCAGGCATCGCACTACGTGCGGAACACCCATCGTCAGGCCGCAACTCGAGCGGTTCGCGTCGATGGTGGGCTCGGCTTCGCACGTGGCTCCCGCTTCGATCTCCTCGAGTTGGAGCCGGTTGGGCGCGCCCTCGCGAACGCATTCCTCAATCAGAACGTCGGCCAAGGAGGCACGACGCTGCGGAAGTGGATCGTGGGCTGGCTCCGCGACGAGAAGAGGCTGCCCTCGTCGCGTGCGAGCTTCCGTACGGCACTCTCACCCGAACACGCCACCGACGATGAGCGCGCACTCGTCCGCTCACGGCTCCTCTGGACGTCGAGCCCGGCGAGCGAGAAGCGGCAACGGTTGGCGCAAGCGGTGGGGCGTGCGGCCGTGATGCCGGACATCGAGGCGGCTGTCGTTGTGCGGCTGCGAAGCGGTGGCCACCGAGAGCAGGCGGATCAGGTTGTCGCCGCGCGCGCGTTCGGCGCTGTGCTCGACCGTGCCCGCGACGCGGTGGCGCGCTTGACCCGTGCGGTCGAGCCCGCGCGCGGAGGCGTGAAAATTCCGACCCTGGTGGCGGACTCGGGCATCAAGCGCGCGCTCAAGGACCTGCGCTCGGCCGCGAAGAGCTATGTGGAGAGAGCGAGCGTGGCTGGTGTGAACGAGCCAACGAGCCGCGCGTTCGCCGACGCGGTGGCAGCCGCCGATGACGCCGAGACGATCAGGCTCGTCGTTCAGCGTGCTGGCGAGGTGCTCGGGCTCGCCGATAGCTGGGTGGTTCGCGGAGCCCTGTTCCGCGTCGTCGACGGCACCGACGAGGCCAGCGACCTCGAGGACGGCGCAGCGAGCATCGAGCCTGATCGCACAGGGCGAACGTTCCGCATCGCCAATCTGCACGCGCTCCTGCGTGACGTCGACCAGCGAGGTGCGCGATGAGCGCTGAGACGCTGCTCGACACCTTCGTTCCGCCCGAAGGGATGGTTGCGCACAGCGCGGCTCTCATTGCTATGACCGGCGCCGAGGACTTCCTCGAGGACGCCATGCAGCGGTTCACTGGTCTTCGACCGCGACAGCGCGCCGAGCTGGGGAATGTCCTCGTCTACCTGATGCTCGACGGACACGCGTCGTCGTCGCGGAAGGAGGTCTTCCCGCCAGGGCGCATCCCCGGGCTTCACGAGTTCCAGCCGCGCGCGGTCGACGCTGGCTCGCTCCTGCACGCGAAAGTCGCGCTGCTCGCGTTCGCCCCCAACCGGACGGGGGCTCCGATCCATCTTCGCCTCGCGGTGCTCACGGCCAACTTCACGTACACGTCCGCCCGACAGCAGCTCGAGCTGGTCTGGCTCGTCGATGTACCGCTCGACGGCACCGCGCGCGCCGAAGACCGCGCCGACGCCGTCGCGGCGGGCGCGTTCGTGGAGACGCTACTGACCCAACGCTTCCACCGTGACGAGCAGAGCCTCGCGCCGAAGGAGCGCAAGCTCACTGCGCGGCTCGATGCCCTCCTCACGGCGGCTTCGTCCCTCGCGACAAATCGCAAGCCCCGCTTCATCCACTCGCTGGACCGGCCGCTCTACGACCAGATCCGAGAGCGCTTCCGCAGCGCCATCGACAAGCCGAGGAACCTTCTTCTCTGCGGCTCCGGCTTCTACGAAGAGCCATCGGGCAAGGCGTGCAAGCCTGCCGTCTTCCGCAAGCTCGAAGACCTCGGGGTGTTCACGCCGAAGCCCTACCGGGTGGCGCTCGTGGAGCCCGGTGAGGCAGGCGCGGTCGCCGACTGGGCACGGGAAGGAGACACGGACGGCTGGGAGATCGTTCGGCCCTATGACTCCCTTGACCGTGCCCGGCGGCTCCACGCGAAGTTCGTGTACGCGGGCTACCTTCGCGACGGCTACGCGAGCAACGGCTGGCTCTACCTCGGCTCCGGCAACCTCTCGCGCAGAGGCATCCTCTCCCACGGCGGCATGCGTGAGGGGAACGTGGAGACCGGCGTCGTCTTCGAGGTCGCCGAGCGTTTCGCCCCAGAAGACCTCGAGCGCTGGCTGTTCTGGACGCAGGAACACGCCGAGGTTGTCGGTGAAGACGAGTGGGCCGTTGGTCAGGTCGGCGACGCGCCGGACGCGCAGCCCATCTTGGAGGCGCCGCCGATCCTCTCCGCGACCATTGAGACGACGCCGACCCGCCATCTCCGTCTGCTCTGGCGCGAAGATGCTGCGACAGCGCGTGCAAGTATCTCGTGGATCGGGCGCGACTGGTTCGAGGCGCAGCGAGCCGACGAGGTCCCGCTGAAGGACGAGGAGAACCCGACTACGCTCCACGTGCGTAACGAGAGCGACCGCAAGTGGGTCGTTCCTGTCGTCGACGCGGCCGGTCGGGTCGGGTGGCAGCCGCCACGCTTTGACACCTACGTGGACGCGCTCGCCGCGCTCCTCGATTTCCCGATCCGCCCGGCAGAAGCCACCGACGACGACGATCGCGATGACGGTGACGACGGCAGATCCAAGGGGCCTGGCGTTGGCGAGGCGATCGAGCCGGAGAAGAGCTACGTCCTCCACGCAGCGGCCGAGCTTGTCGAGAAGGTAGCCGCGCTACAGGCGGCGCTGCCCGAGTCGATGCTCGACGACTGGATCGACCACCTCGACCGGATGTTCCGCGCTACGTTCCCGGAGACGCTCATCGCGACCTGGCGTGCACATCGCCTCGACGTCTTCGCGCACCTTCGGGAGCCAGAGCTTCGCTCGCCGCACCTGACCGACAAGCAGCGAGCCCGGTATTTCGAGGTGCTCGACGGCGCCGCCCGCGCTTGGGGGCTGCGATGAGCTTCTCGTGGGCGGGCGCGGCCACCGCGCTTCGGAGGCTCGTCGAGGAGGACGCGGCCAATCCGCGCGATGAGCAACATCTCGACGGGGGGCAGCGAGCCTCCCTGGCGTGGATTGCCGAACGCCTGCCACACTCCGGCGTCGTGCTCGCCGACGAGGTTGGCACCGGCAAGACGCGCATCGCGTGCGCCGTGGTTCACTCGGTGCTGGAGGCGGGCGGTCGCGCGGCCGTCGTCGTCCCGCATGGCCTCATGCACCAGTGGACTGTGGAGTCTCGCAAGCTCCGCGCGAACAGCCCTGCACCGAAGGAGCTGACGACGTTCACTGAGTTCCTGCGCGAGGTCTCACCGAACGAGGCGTCGTGGAAGGACTTCAGCCCGCGCCCCGACGAGTCCGAGTGGTGGCTCATCTCTCACGGATTCCGCGCGCCCTTGGTCCGCAGCAATTCTTACGTCTGGCGCGCAGCGCTGCCCGCGTTCGTCGAGCTTCATCTTGCGTCGCGTGTCGATCGCCAAGACGGGCGCACGCGGATCGGCAAGCTGCAACGCGAGATCGAGAACGCCCGGGCCTCTTGGTGGGGCTGGAACGGGATGGCTCGGATCGCGAGCGAGGTCGCCCCGCGCGTTCGTGGACGGCGAGACCTGCGCAAACGAATGGAGGCGCTACCGCCGCTCAACGTATCGAGCTGGAACAACGACGCGCTGCTCGCGCAGTTCGGCAACGGCGGCGACGGGCGCCCGCTGACCGAGGAGCTGCTGGGGCTCTGGCTCGGCGAGTTCGACCTGCTCGTCATCGATGAAGCGCACAAGAGCCGGGGCGAGGTAGACGTCGAGGACACGGCGCTGGGGGCAGCTTCGGGCACGGTGTTGGCGCGCCTGGTCGACAAGCTGCTGAGGCAGCCCGAAAACGGGCGGCGGCTCTGCCTTACGGCGACGCCGATGGAACTCGATCTGTCGCAGTGGCTCCACCTTCTTCGCCGAGCGCGCTGCGGCCTGGATTGGGAAAAAGGAGAGGAGGTCATTGAGAAGTTTCAATCCTCCATACGCAATGCAGCGACTGCCCCTGATGAAGGGGGCCGTCTCGACGATCTTTGTGGTGCCGCGGGAGACTTCGAACGGGCACTAAAGGACTACGTGACGAGGCGTCGGCGTGACGAGGACCCGCTGATCACGACGTTCCGCGAGGGCGCGGCGCTGCCCGAGGGGCTGCCGCATCCCCACCGACGACTTCGGCGCGTGCAGATCGGGTGGGCCGAGACGGTTGGACAGAACTCGCCCTGGCTCGACGTCCTCTTCGCAGCCGAGTGCATGAGCCAGAGCACTCGGGGACTGACACTGAAGGACACCCCCGATTGGCCGCGGGCGGTTCGCGACGCATACACCAAACTGTCGGCCGGACACGTCAGCATCGACCTCTCCGAGACCAGCGAGCCGCTTCGGGTCCCCGAGGCTGGCGTCGTCGACGATCACACTCGAGGCAAGATCACGCGCGCCGCCTACTGGTATCGGCGGCTCCGAGACGGGCGCAGGCGCGTGATCGAAGCACTCCCACCCATGAACGACGCCGAGCTCGACCCTGACACCGAGCACCCGCGCATCCTCGCCGCTGTGAAGGAGATCGAGGGCTGGACGTTGAAGCGCGAGAAGGCGCTGGTCTTCGGGGTCTTCCTCCGGCCACTTCACATTCTCACGGATGTTCTCAACGTTCGGCGTGCGCTTCGAGACGCAGACCAGGAGCGTCCATCAGCGCTCAACTTCTTCCCGGAGCGTCGAGGTTTGACGGACGCTGAGCAGAGCCGCCGTTCCAAGGTCCTCCTCGGCATCGCCGCCCAGCAGCTCGATCGAATGAGGGCCGAGCGTGATGACAACGCGGAGCCTGTTCTCAAGGGAAGGCTCGCGAGCGGAAACGGCGTCGAGATGGGTCGCGCGCTCGCCGACAGCCACAAGGCTTACAAGGGGCTGAGGGGCAAGGTGCGTCGGCGTGCGAAGAAGCCGGTCGTCGCATGGCGTGCCGATCCATCGCTGCTCGGCGGTGCGCCGATCGACCGCAAGCTGGAGGGCGCGCTCGAAGACCACCTCGTGTCGTTCGTCCTCGATGACTTCCTCGCAACGACTTCGGAGTCCGATGAGGTGACCGACGAGCGGTTCGCCACGCTCACCACCGAGTTCGTCGAGGAGCGTTTGCGCCCGTTGCTCGGCGAGCTGGGCGGTGACGACGTCGACGAAGAGCAAGCGGTGCTGCGCCAGCAGGCGCTACATGCGCTCCTCGAAGACGACGACGGGCTTCAGCCTCTGCACGCCCGGCTCCTTCAGGGGGCGACGCGGTGGGCGACCCGACGCTACTTCCAGGCCGCGTTCAACCGGCCCAGCGCTTCACCGTGGGTCCTCATCGCGCAGAGCCAGGTCGGACGTGAAGGGCTCAACCTCCACGAGTCCTGCCGCGTCGTCGTGCAGTTCCACGCCGAATGGAACCCCGCCGTCCTCGAACAGCAGATCGGGCGTGTCGATCGGAAGGGCAGCCTCTGGGAGCACCGCGCTCGGAAGTGGCTCGCCGAAGGTGCCCAAGGGGAACCGCCCTTCGTCGAAGTCCGGCAACTCGTCTTCGAGGGGACCTACGACGCGTTCCAGTGGGATCGGGTCATGCGCCGCCAGCGCGTTTTCGACGCGAGCCTTTTCGGCTCCTTATTGCCCGCGGAAGCGTGGGAGCGCGTACCGGAAGGCCGAAAACCGGACCTGCTGAATGCTGCCCCATCCTTCAAACCACCGGATAGTTGATCTCCCCCAACTCCAACTCCGCGTCCTCGTGCGCGGCGGCGCGTGCTACGAATTCCTGCATCTGTCGGCAGCGCGCAAGCATGGTGCGACATCGCTGCTGACCTTGAACCAAAAAACCGCAGTTGGCCGGCCGCCAGGAACCCGGTGCTCGGCAGCGGCACCGCTTGTCAACTGCGGCGCAGTATCACCAAACGGGTGAAACGGCGAACGTTCTCAAACGTTTACACAATCACAGACGACCCCGTTTTCGGGGGTTCAACTGTGGTTTTTAGGTTGAACGAGCGCCACTTCAAGGCGTTTCTGCGCCCGGGAGACCCTGCCGTCAGCGCTCCGTGAGGCAGATCGCCTACAATCGCGGTTCGTGCCACCACTTTCCTATAGAAGCCAGGCACGGGCTGCTATGCCCTCGCATTCCAGGGGTCAACGGCTGGATCCATCGGAAATCCGGCATTGTTCGAGTATCGGACGGACCTCTGCGCCGGTACGAATTGCCGATCAGCGCGCTGCACAGGGCCCCGGCGATCCTTCGCGGAACGAGTTCACGCAGCGGCTCGGTCTGCGGCATCAGGTCCTTCTCGGTCAGCAGCCCGCGGTAGGCGAAGCGGGTGTCGACGTGCGCGAGCCGCAGGCAGCGGACCTTGAGGCCGGCCTTCTCGATGACGTGCCGTTGCGTTGTGCGATCTTCCAAGTGGTAGTCTTTCACCTTCGACGAGGACCTGACCCCGATCTCGACGGCGCCGGTGGCGGTCGCGCGCCGCACGTCCGCCATGATGGAAACCCGGACAGGTTCACGGCGACTCCGGGACGTACATCGCCGCCATTTCCGCGGTCTTTCGGGCCAGTTCGCGGCGCAGTTTGAGGGGCTTGAGCACTTCCACCTGCGCGCCGAAGCTGAGCAACCACCAGCGTAGTTCGTCGGTGTCCGCAACCGTGGCGGTGACGATGCTGCTTTCATCCTCCGCCTCAATGCGCTGATCGTCGCCCAGCGGGCGTTCTTCGAGATGCGCGGCAAGGTGGGACTTCGCGCGCAGGCGCAGACTCAGCTTGGACGGGCTCTGCGGGTAGCTGAACTCGCGTTCCACGTAGGCGGCGAAGTCGAAGTCCGGCAGCGTGCGCGCCGCGGCTTCCTGGCACTCGGCCTTGCGCATGCGGTGCAGCGCGTAGTGCCGCGCCTCGCGGTAGTCCCAGGCAGCAGCGACGAGGTAGATCACGCCGTCGCGCAGCACCAGGCCCTGGGGATGCACGAGCTGGGGCTTTGGCGCCCCTGCCCCGAGCGCGCTGTAGTCGATCTGCAGCTGCTTGCCGCGGAGCACCGCCTGATACACGGCATCCTGCACGGCAGGCTCCACGCCGGGGGCCTTCAGCCGCAGGCCAGGCGTCACGACCTGGATGCGCCGGCGCCAGCCGCCCAGTTGCTCGGCCTGCTGCAATACGTCTTCCGCTCGATTGAAGTATGGCTTCACCATTCGCAGCGTTGATTCCGGCAATAGCGGCTGCAGGTAGCTTTCCGCCATCGCCATGACCAGCGCGCACGGCTGCTGCATGGCAGGGATCTCCAGCACCTTGGCCATGGCCGGATAGAACCACTTGTTGGTTCTCCCCTCGGTGACTTCTCCGTAGTTGAAGATATCGCTCAGCTTCAGGAGATCGCGCTCGACCGTGCGCTTGTCGCACCTGTATCCCTCCGCCTGAAGCCGCTCGGTGATCTCCGCCGTGGAAAGCGCGGCGGGCCATCGCGGGATGATCTGGGCCATCGACCAGTACCGCAGCACGGTATGCCGCACGCCGTGGCCGCGCTTCGATGCTGCGCTCTTCTTCATCTGCGTACCCCGCTTTTCAACGGGATCAGCTTATCGCCTCACGCGACAAACGGTGTCGCGTCAGTCACAAATCCCGGCGGCAAGAGATCATCGCGGTCCTGAGCGCGAAGGCGTCGTCGAGGGCGTTGTGGCGCTTGAATCCGGCGTTGCGGGCGAAGAAGTCTCGCCGTCGATGCTGCAGGTCGGTGTCGTCGCTGATCAGGTGGAGGCGTTCGAGCCGATGCACGAGACGCGCCGAAGGCGAACCAATCCATACTTCAAGGTCGTGCTGCTTTTCGCGGAGTTGCGCCCGCGCAAGCTCGCGGCCCAAAGGCCGCTCCTACTTTCGACCGATGCGCGCCTTGAGCGCCGGGATCACCGCCGGCGGCACCAGCTTCTCGACCGGCGCGCCCAGGCCGGCCAGCTCGCGCACCAGCGACGACGACAGGTGCGCGTACTCCGGCG
>JBFMCQ010000030.1:0-36453 GCA_040754295.1 Pseudomonadota bacterium
GCGGCGGCGTGCTGGTGATGACCGGCGCGAATAGCGCCGTGGGCCTGCGCTCGATGCCGGTGCGGTATCTCTTCCTCGACGAAGTGGATGCCTATCCGCTGGACGTCTATGGCGAGGGCGACGCGATCCACCTGGCCGAAGCGCGCACCCGGACGTTTGCGCGGCGCAAGATTCTGCTGGTGTCCACGCCCACCATCTCCGGGGCGAGCATCATCGAGCGGGAATACGAGGCGTCAGACCAGCGCCGCTACTTTGTGCCGTGCCCGCATTGTGGTCACCGCCAGTGGTTGAGGTTCGAACGGCTGCGCTGGGATCGTGGGCAGCCGGAAACCGCCGCCTATCTTTGCGAGGACTGCGAAACATCGATTGCCGAGCATCACAAACCACGGATGCTGGAACTTGGGGAATGGATGGCACAAGGAATAGGCACGAGCGCCGGGTTTCACCTGTCCAGCCTCTACAGTCCCTGGAGAAAATGGCGCGAGATTGCGGAGTCGTGGGAGAAGGCCGCCATGTCGGAGAGCCGCTCGGTGGCGACCATCAAAGCGTTCAAGAACTCGGAACTGGGCGAGGCCTGGGTCGAGGAGGGCGAAGCCCCCGACTGGCAGCGCCTGTTGGAGCGCCGTGAGGATTACCGCATCGGTTCTGTGCCTGCGGGCGGCTTGCTGCTCGTGGGTGGAGCCGACGTGCAGAAGGATCGAATCGAGGTCTCCATCTGGGCCTTCGGGCGCGGCAAGGAATCATGGCTCGTCGAGCATCGCGTGTTGATGGGCGACACCGCCCGCGACGAGGTGTGGCGGCAGATTGGCGCGATGCTCGGCGAACAATGGGAGCACGAAACAGGCGCGCTGATGCCATTGGCGCGCTTCGCGCTGGACACCGGCTTTGCGACACAGGAAGCCTATGCCTTCGTGCGGCTGGCGCGTGATTTTCGCTTGATGGCAGTCAAAGGTTCGGCCAAGGGCTCGGCTTTGGTAGGCACACCCACGGCGGTGGATGCCACGACGGGCGGCAAGAAACTACGCCGGGGCATCAAGCTGTTCACCGTCGCGGTCAGCATCGCCAAGCTGGAGTTCTACAACAGCCTGAGGAAGGTGCCGGAGGTGGCCGAGGATGGGGTCACGATTCGTTACCCCACCGGCTTCGTCCATCTGCCCAAGGTGGATGCCGAGTACCTGCAGCAGTTGTGCGCCGAGCAACTGGTGACCCGGCGCGATCGCAACGGCTACCCGGTGCGCGAATGGCAGAAGATGCGCGAGCGCAACGAGGCACTCGACTGCTATGTGTATGCCCGTGCTGCGGCCAGTGCCGCTGGTCTCGACCGCTTCGAGGAGAGGCACTGGCGCGAACTGGAACGACAGATCGGACTCTCGCCGCCCGGCGATCCCGATCCACAAATCGAGCAACCCACTGAGGCCACCCAACGCGGTGGCCTCGCTGTTTCTGGAACACCGAGAACCGACCGGCTTCCACGTCAATTGATCCGCAGCCGCTGGTTCAGCTGATCACCACCCCTGGAGAACCCCACCATGAGTCTGCAAACCCAACTCAACAGCTTCGTCCTGCGCGTCGCCGAGGAATTCAACACCGTCAAAGGGCGCACCGGCACGCTGACCGCGTTGACCACCACCGACAAGTCGAGCCTGGTGGCGGCGATCAACGAACTGAAGGCCGCCATCCTGACGGCGGTGGCCATCGACGACCTGACGGTTGCCACGACCAGTACCTACTCCTCGTCGAAGATCGTCTCGGTGCTCGATGCCCTCAAGGCCGACATCCTGGGCGGTGCCGACCCGGCCTACGACACCCTGTTGGAACTCCAGCAGGCGCTACAGAACGATCAGACCGGCATCGCCGCGCTGACCGCCGCCATCGACAAGCGGGTGCGCTTCGATTCGGCGCAAACGCTGACGGTGCCCGAGCAACAGCAGGCCCGCGACAACATCGGTGCGGTCGCGGCCACCGACATCGGCGACGTCGCGACCGACTTTGTCGCGATCTTCAACGCGGCCCTGGTGTAAGTGATGAGCCTCGTCGCGCAACTGTCGGCGCTCGCCACCCGCATCGGCACCGAGATCAAGGGGCTGATTCGCCCCGACCATCCCGGACTGGCCCGCGCCTGGGTCAATTTCGGCTACGTGGGCGGCGAGGTGCAATTGCGCGCCGCCTACAACGTCGCCTCGGTGACCCGATTGGCGAAGGGGCGTTACCGCATCGCGTTCGAGACGCCGTTTCCCGACGCCAAGTACTGCTGGGTCGCCACGGGCAGGAGCAACACCGCGACGGGAACCATCCGTTTTGCGGCGGCACGCGGTACGACCGATGGCAAGACCGCCAATTACCTCGAAGTGGTCTGCGCCAGCTCGGCGGCGTCGCTGGCCGACACGCCCGAGATCAGTCTGGTGGTCTATCGATGAGCACGCCGACCTACACCGAAGCGCAGTTGCAGGCATTGCGCGATAGCTTGGCCCGTGGCGAGAAGCGCGTGACCTTCGGCGACAAGACGGTCGAGTACCGCACTGTCGACGAACTGAAACAGGCCATCACCGAGGTCGAAGCCGCGATGCACAAGGATGCCGTTTCCACTGGCCTGTATCCGCGCGCACCGCGCCAGATCCGCGTGACCACCGGGAAGGGATTCTGATGGGCTGGATTGGAACCATCAAACGCCGCGTCTTCGGCGGCACGCCCACCTACGACGGTGCAGGCCTTGGCCGGCGCACACTCGCCTGGACGGTGGCCAATCCAGGAGCGGTGGCGGCACTCGCCTACACGCAGGAGCAGTTGCGCGCCAAGAGCCGCGACCTCGTGCGGCGCAACGCCTGGGCCGCCGCCGGCATCGAGGCCTTCGTTGCCAATACCATCGGTACCGGCATCAAGCCGCAGAGCATGGTGGAAGAGTCGGCCCAACGCGAAACCATCCAACGCTTGTGGTGGGACTGGTGTGAGGCCGCTGATTCAGCGGGGCTCACCGATTTCTACGGGCTTCAGTCGCTTGCCTGCCGGGCCATGCTGGAGGGCGGCGAGGCGATCGTGCGACTGCGCTGGCGGCGTCCCGAGGACGGGCTGCCGGTGGCGCTCCAAATTCAGGTGTTGGAAGCCGAGCACCTGCCGCTGGCGATGAACCGGGAGTTGCAAAACGGCAACGTCATCCGTGCCGGCATCGAGTTCGACCGGCTGGGACGGCGCGTCGCCTACCACCTGTATCGCTCTCATCCGAACGATGGCGGTCTCGCGCCCATGTCCGGGTCGGGCGGCGTCGAAACGGTTCGGGTGCCGGCCGAGGAAGTGATTCATCTCTTCCGGCCGCTGCGCCCCGGGCAGATTCGCGGCGAGCCCTGGCTCGCCCGTGCGCTGGTGAAGCTCAACGAGCTCGACCAGTACGACGACGCCGAACTCGTGCGCAAGAAGACCGCCGCCATGTTCGCCGGCTTCATCACCCGGGTCGCCCCCGAGGACAACCTGATGGGCGAGGGACTGGCCGACCCCAATGGAGTGGCACTGGCCGGACTCGAACCGGGCACCCTGCAGATTCTCGAGCCGGGCGAGGACATCAAGTTCTCGGCCCCGGCAGATGTCGGCAGTTCCTACGCCGAGTTCATGCGCCAGCAGTTCCGGGCAGTGGCGGCCGCCATGGGCATCACCTACGAGATGCTCACCGGCGACCTGACGCAAGTGAACTACTCGTCGATCCGCGCCGGCCTACTGGAGTTCCGCCGTCGCTGCGAGGTGATCCAGCACGGTGTGATCGTCCACCAGCTGTGCCGACCGATCTGGCGGGCCTGGATGGATCAGGCGGTGCTCGAAGGTTCGCTCACGCTCCCCGGCTACAGCCGACGTCGGCGTGAATACCAAGCCGCCAAGTGGATTCCGCAGGGCTGGCAGTGGGTCGACCCGCAGAAGGAGTTCAACGCCATGAAGCTCGCCATCCGGGCGGGCCTCACCAGCCGTTCGGAGGCGATCTCGGCCTATGGCTACGACGCCGAGGATGTCGACCGGGAGATTGCGACCGATAACGCCCGCGCCGATGCACTGGGTCTCGTCTTCGATTCCGATCCACGGCATGACCAGGCACCGGCGGTCGCGCTGCCTCCACAAACCGAACAACCCACGGAGTAATTCATGCTGCCACATCTCGCCTCCCGCATCTTCGGGACGCCGTTGCTCGTCCATCGCGCCAAGCTCGACGTGATCCTGTCCGCCCTTGGTCCACGATTGGGGATCGACAGCCCGATCTCTGCCGATGCCACGGAACTGCTCGCGGCGGTACCCGCACCCCGTCCGAACAGGCAAGGTGCTGTCGGCATTGCCGTGATCCCGATCCACGGCACGCTGGTCAAGCGCACCCTGGGGCTGGAAGCGACTTCGGGGCTCACGAGCTATCAGGACATCGGCGCGATGCTCGACGCGGCGCTCGCCGACCCGAGCGTCACCGGCATCCTGCTCGACGTGGATTCGCCGGGCGGCGAGGCCTCGGGCAGCTTCGAGCTCGCCCGGCGTGTGCGCGAGGCCGCCGCCGTGAAGCCCGTCTGGGCCGTGGCCGACGACGCGGCCTTCTCGGCGGCCTACGCCATCGCCTCTTCCGCTGAGCGCCTGGTCGTCACCGAGACCGGCGGCGTCGGCTCGATCGGGGTGATCGCGCTACACATCGACCAGTCGGTGCGGGACGCCAACGAGGGCTACCGCTACACGGCCATCACGGCGGGCCGGCACAAGAACGACTTCTCGCCCCACGAGCCCCTCACCGACACCGCGAAAGGCGAGCTCCAGGGCGAGGTGGACCGTCTCTACGACATCTTCGTCGGCCACGTGTCCGCCATGCGCAGCCTGCCGGAGACGGCCGTGCGCGCGACGGAGGCCGGGCTCTACTTCGGCCCGAACGCAACGACGGCCGGTCTGGCCGATGCCGTTGGCACGCTGGAGGCAACGCTCACTGAATTCTCGATTTACCTAAGCTCCCGAGGCCGCAAGGCGCCCCCGACTCGGGCAGTTGCACGACCCGGGGCGACGCACCTACAGGAGGACGACATGTCTCTCGAAGAAACCCAAATGGAAATGATCGGTGTGGATCAGGCAGCCGTCCTGGTTGCCGAGGCCCGCCGCGAGGTTACTCAATCCGCCCAAGCCATCGCCGAGTTGTGTCTGATCGCCGGCTGCCCGGACAAGGCCGCCGCCTTCATTGCGGAAGGCAAGAGCGAGGCTGACGTGCGCCGAGCGCTTTGTGAGGCCAAGGCCGCACGATCCGAGGCTACGCCCATCCATTCCACCATCACGCCGGAAGCCGGCACCGAAGCCCCCGAGCGACCCGAGGCATCAACCGTGGTCGCCGCCGTCAAGAAACTCATCCACAAGGAGTAAGACATGCCCTCGATCACCCAGAGCAAGAACCTCGGCGACCTCCTGAAGTACGAGGCGCCGAATCTCTATTCCCGCGAGGCCGCGACGGTCGCCGCCGGACAGAACCTGCAACTTGGCACCGTGCTCGGCAAGAAGACTGCCGACGGCAAGTTGTATGCCTTGGCACCGGCCGCTACCGACGGCACCGAAACCGCCGTGAGCGTGCTGGCCACCGACACCGACGCGACGCTGATCGATCGGGACGACGCCATCGCGGTGGCCCGTCACGCCATCGTCGCGCGCAACGCCCTGATCTGGCCGGCTGGCATCACCGCACCACAGAAGGCCGCAGCCGAAGCGCAACTCGTGGCGATTGGCATTCTGGTGCGCGACGCAGCGTAAGCAAGCTCCTCTCATCCCCCCGAAAACCCGCCACACGGCGGGTTTCGTTTTTTGGCTTCGGCATAACGCGGCTTCGCCGCATGAGCCTACGCCGCAACTTCGTTGTGGAGATCAAAAATGCAAAACCCGTTCGACAACCCCGGCTTCTCGATGGCGAGCCTCACCACGGCCATCAACCTCATCCCCAACCGCTACGGCCGCATCGAGCAGCTGGGTCTCTTTCCGGCCAAGCCGGTGCGCACCCGGCAGATCATCGTCGAGGAGTACGCCGGGCGGCTGAACCTCCTGCCGACGAAACCGCCTGGCTCGCCGGGCACCGTGGGCGAGCGCGGCACGCGCACCTTGCGCTCCTTCGTCATCCCTCACATCCCGCACGACGACGTCGTGCTACCCGAGGAGGTGCAGGGCATCCGCGCCTTCGGCTCCGAAACCGAGATGGAGGCGATTGCCGGCGTGATGGCGCGTCACCTGGAAACCATGCGCAACAAGCACGCCATCACCCTGGAACACCTGCGCATGGGGGCACTCAAGGGCCAAATCCTCGATGCCGACGGCAGCACCATCTACGACCTCTACACCGAGTTCGGCCTCTCCCAGACGTCGATCAACTTCGATCTTGCCAACGCCAACAGCGACATCAAGGGCCATTGCTACGACGTGCTCGCCGAAATCGAGGACAACCTCAAGGGTGAGTTCATGACCGATGTGCACGTGCTCTGCTCGCCTCAGTTTTTCCGGGCGCTCACCACCCATAAGGCGGTCAAGGAGGCTTATACCAACTGGCAGCAAGGGGCAATCCTGATCAACGACGTGCGCTCCGGCTTCACCTTCGGCGGCATCACCTTCGAGGAGTATCGCGGCCAGGCGAGCGACATCAACGGTACGGTGCGCAAGTTCATCGCCCCGGGCGAGGCTCACGCCTTTCCGCTGGGCACGGTCGACACCTTCGGCACCTACTTGGCCCCGGCTGACTTCAACGAGACGGTCAACACCCTCGGCCAGCCGCTCTATGCCAAGCAGGAACCGAGGAAGTTCGAGCGCGGCACGGATCTGCACACCCAGTCGAACCCGCTGCCGATGTGTCACCGCCCCGGTGTGCTGGTGAAGCTGACGAGCGCCTGATGGTAGGCGTGGCTGATCTGTACGACGCGGCCGCCCGGGCCGGGCTGCTCACCCCCGTCAAGGTCGGCACCCTGATCGTCGAGTGCGGCTTCCGCGCACCCGACGAGACGGTGCTGGATGGCTTGGCGCTCTCCCGCGATTACGAGATCGAGTTCCCGACCGAGCGCCTGCTACTCGTCGTCGGGGACACGGTCGAGATCGCAGGGCAGCCCTACCGCGTGCGGGAAGTGATTGCCTTGCGGGACGGAAACGAGTGCCGAGCGCGTCTGGCGCGGCTGTGAGCCGATCAGGGGCCGATCTTGATCCAGCGGTTCCAGAGCATGCGACTGATGGTGGCATTCACGGCCTGACGGCCGAAGCGCTCTGGATCGAAATCCAGTCCGGCCCACTCCTGGAAGGCTTTGGTTTCGTCGCCGTAGGGGTCGTCGTTCAACCGATCCAGAAAGTCCTGGTAGCCGCCTGAACCACCCGCATCGTCGGGCGGGCAGGCGCGCTCGCCAGCCTCGACCCAAGCAAAGCCGCCGTCGCTCGGACTCGGCTTGACGTCCTTGATCGTCTCGACCGTGATGCGGTGCATCCAGCTATCGCCAAAGTCGTACAGGTAGTCGCAGGCATCGCCCTCGGCCAGCAGTTGGTTGAGGCGGTACTTCTTCTCGTCGAGCACTTCCCAGCCGGGGTCGGTGAACTCGGGATCCGGGACGCCGTAATGCTTGCCGCGTATCTCGAACTTGTGCAGGTGGGAATCCGACCAGCCCATGGCGGCCTGAAGGATGTGATGCAGGGCATCGAGCCGCGTGCGGCCATCGAGGTGGATACGGCGCCAGATGGACGGCTGTATGCCCATGAGTTCGACGCGCAGGACGTAGTGGTCGGGCGTTGACTGACTGCTGCGGTGTTTCTTGGTTTTGGTTTCCGTTGCCAAACGGCATCTCCCTTTATCGGTTTCATTTTATCGGTTCATCCGACTTTCGTGTGGGTCACGGCGGCCGGGTATAGGTTAAGGCCACCGCAGTGGAAATAGACGGCGATCTTGAAATGGTCTGGGTTGCGATAGCCACAAGCCCGTTTCTGGACGGTGGCGATCTTGGAGTTCAGGCCTTCGGCAACGGCATTGGTGATGCGATGCGAGAAGTAGGTCAGCACGTTGGGAAGATGACGGGCAATCAGCTTGGCTGCCTCGATCATGGGCTTGAGCCGGCTGTGGGTTGCCCAGAAGTACCAGCGCCGCCAGAACTTCGCCGCCCAGCGCTCCGAGGTGTAGTTCCACAGCTCGCGCAACGCCTCCTTCAGCGCCCAAGCCCGGCCGGTCTTCAGTTCGGCCGCTTTCAGCTCCTCGAAGCGCGACCGGGCCTTGTCCGTCATGTTCGCCGGGTTGGTCAGCCACAGGTACTTGCTCTTGGACAGAGTGGTGTCGCCCGCCTTCATGAGCGCCTTGTGTTCCTGCTTTCTGACCTTGTCCACGGCCTCGACGACGTGGCGCATGATGTGGAAGCGGTCGAAGACCATCTTGGCCTCGGCACCAGGCACATGTTCGCGGCAGGCCTTGATGTAGGCCGGCCACATGTCCAGGCCGATCGCCTCGATTCCCTCCCGCGCTTCTTGCGGGAAGGCCTCGAAGTAGGCAGCCAGACTCGCCTCCTTGCGTTCTTCGCCGATGTATTCGACCCTCGCTTCCTTCAGGTCGCACACCAGGGTCATGTAGCGGTGGCCCTTGGCAATCGCCTTCTCGTCCACGCCAATGTGCGTAGGCATCTGTCCGTCCTTCGCCGCCCGCCCGCGCAGCACCGCACGCTCCATCAGGTGCCAGGCTTCGTCCCAGCTGATGCGCAGCAGTGCCGCCGCCTTCTTGACGTCGGTGGCCAGCAAGACATCGACGGCCAGAACCTCGAACAGGTGGGTAAAACGGCTGCCCGCCTGCGCCCACGGCAGGGCCACTTGCCGCACGCCGTGCTCCGGGCACGACACGCGCGGCGGCCGCGCGTGCAGGTAGGTCAGGAACTGGCAGCTGTCCAGGTGGCGCCAGACCCGCTCGGCCTGGTGGTCGTAGACGCCCAACTCGCGCCCGCACTCGGGGCAGGCAAAGCGCTGCCCCGCCGGGTGGCCGACAAAGACTTCCACATGTTGCCGTGCTACATCCAATTCGACTCGCTCCACCGTCCAGGGGGCCGTCAGCCCAAGCAGTTGCCGATACAGTTCCGCGCTTTCCATCGCATGCCTCCCATGAAGACCATGCGCGAAAGCGTACTACCTACCCACAGAAATGTCTGAAGGACCATTTTATCGGAGTCCCTATGCCCCAATCCAGGCGCGAGCAGATCGTTCGCGAGATCCTCGCGCGCACCGCAGTGGCGGTATCGCCCATCGCCGTGTTGCGCCAGCCCGTCACGGCTATCCCGCGCGAGAGGACGCCGGCCCTCGTCGTCGCCGTCGAATCGGACACCCCGGTCAAACGCGCCAACGACCGCATGGAGCGCGATCTCATTGTGCGGGTCACCGGTTTTGCA
Source organism: Pseudomonadota bacterium (assembly GCA_040754295.1). Classification (GTDB taxonomy): domain Bacteria; phylum Pseudomonadota; class Gammaproteobacteria; order Nevskiales; family Nevskiaceae; genus Solimonas. The sequence continues at coordinate 9,366 of JBFMCQ010000030.1, forward strand.
CGCGATCCGGTCGACGGTTATGCCGTGGCAGACGACCTTGTCTGCCGGGCGCACGCTGCACTGATGGCCGATCCGGCGCTCGGCGATCTGGCACTTGGTATCGCCGAGATGGAAGCCGACTGGCAGGTAGAGGACGCCGACATGGAGGCCGTCGCCATCCCTGCAACTTACCGCATCACCTATCGCACATTCGTTACCGACCTCACCAGCAAAGGATAAATCCCATGCATCGAATCGAACTCCTTATGACCCATACCCATGCCAACGAAGTCCATTTCGCCGGTCACGTGATCGATGTGGATGAGATCACTGCCCGCTGGCTCATCGAGAAGGGTGTCGGCAAACCCGTCGACGATTCGCGAGCGGTGCAAGAGACAGCCGCCGGCACGGCGGTCATCCCTGAAACCCAATCCCAGCGCAAAGCAAAGGAGTAATCCGCCATGGCCTATTTTTCCGGACAAGGTCGCGTCTTCATCGGCGCGCGTGACAGTAACGGCAACCCGCAGGGGCTTGTCTTCGTCGGCAACGTACCCGACCTCAAGGTTTCGCTGTCTGTCGAGACGCTCGAACACCAGGAGTCGCAATCTGGCCAGCGTCTGACCGACTTGCAACTGATCAAGACCAAGAAGGGCGAGTTTGCCTGCACCCTGGAAGAACTGATCCAGACCAACCTCGAACTGTCCCTTTACGGATCCACGACGACGGTCACCAGCGGCACCGTGACCGACGAGCCCGTCATCGCGACGGCTGAACTCGGCAAGCTTTACCTGCTTGGCAAGCAGAACGTCTCCAGCGTGGTCATCAAGGCTGGTGCGACCACGGTCACCAATACCAAATACACCGTCAATGCCAAACACGGCTCCATCCAGTTCACCGACATCACCGGCGTGACGGGTGCCATCACCGCGAGCTACAGCTACGGGGCATCCAGTGCCACCGCGATGTTCACGCAGCCCCTGCCGGAGCGCTGGGTACGCTTCGAAGGGCTGAACACGGCCGACGCCAACAAGGAAGTCGTGATCGACCTGTATCGAGTAGCGATCAATCCGGCCAAGGATTTGTCGGTGATCGGCACCGACCTGATGAAATTCGAGTTGTCGGGGCAGGTGCTGGCCGATCTCACCAAGCCGGCCGCCGGTGCGCTCGGTCAATTCGGTCGGATCGTGCTGCTGTGATGGACAACGACACGTTCGCGGCACTGCCGCCGGTGCCGGTGTCCGTCGAGATTGCTGGCGAGCGCATTGATCTCACACCGCTCAAGGTGGGCGAGGTGCCGGCGTTCGCCCGGGCGGTGCAACCCATCGCCGCCAGTTTGTCGGCATCGCCCGACTGGCTGGCGCTTCTGGCCGAACACGGCGAAGCCGTGATCGCCGCCATCGCCATTGCCACGCGCCGCCCGGTCGAATGGGTGGCCGGGCTCGACCTCGATGAAGCCGTGCGCCTGGCCGAAGCGGTTTTCGCGGTGAATGCCGATTTTTTTATCCGGCGCCTGTGGCCGAGCGTGACGCAGGCAGCGGCGCGAATCGGCCAGACACTGGAAAGCCCGACGCGTGGAGCAATGCCATCCAACGTCTGATCGGCGCGGGGCACTCCTACGCTGACATTCTGGACTACACGCTGGCGCAAACCGATGCGTTTCTTGCTGCCATCGACCGGCAGGAGTCCCGGCAACTGGCGAATCTCCTGTCGGTAATTGTGACCGGCAGTCAGGGTAGCAGTGAGGCGTTGCGTCGAATGATGAAGGCGCTGTCGTGCTGAAGCTCTCCCTGACCGCGACCGGCCTGCTGGATAAGTCCAAGCTCGACGCCTGGGCCCGGCAGAAGCAGGCGGCCATCCACAAAGCGGTCGCGGCCGGAATGCAATCGGGCGGCAAGCCAATGGCAGATGCCGTGCGCAGCAGGATGAATGCCGATTTCACGGTCAGGAAGGCGGCGTTCGTGAGATCGCTGCGGGCCAAGGTCTACGACCGCAACCCGGACAAGCTGCCGGCGCTGCTCATTGGGTCGCGGATACCGTGGCTTGGCATCCATGTCCGGGGCGGCACCCTTACGGGCCGGATGCTGATCCCGCTGCTGCCCGAGCATCAGCGCATCGGGCGCAAGGCATTCCGGCGCGTGATCGATGGTCTGCTGCGCACCGGCAATGCCTACTTCATCCAGAAGAGCGGCAAGGTCATTCTGATGGCCGGGGTCATCAAGGAAAACCAGAGCGAGTTGCGCCGCTTCAAGCGGGCCGAACGGAGCCGCACCGGGGCGAAATCCATCAAGCGCGGCACGGAGATTCCTATCGCCGTGCTGGTGCCGAACGTGACGCTGAAACGTCGCTTCGATCTGGAAGGCGCGGTGCGTGGCCAGCTGCCCGTCCTGGCCCGCACCATCGAAAAGCAACTGAACAAGATTTGAGAGAGATGAACCCGTCGTGACCCAGGATCGTGCGCAACTGCTGATCACCGCCGTCGACCAGACCCGCTCGGCCTTCGACTCGATTCGCGGCAACCTGGCCAAGCTCGGCGATGAGTCGAACCGAGTCAAGGGGCTGCTCGCCGGACTCGGCGTCTCGCTCTCGGTGGCTGGGTTCGCCGCGATGATCAAGAGCGCCATCGACGCGGCGGATCATCTGAACAAGCTCTCGCAGAAGATCGGCATTTCGGTCGAGGCGCTGTCGACCTTGCGCTTCGCCGCGCAACTGTCGGATGTCAGCCTGGAAACCTTGCAGAAGGGGATCAAGGGCCTGTCGCAGAACATCACCGAGGCCAATACTGGCATCGGCGACGGGGCGCAGGTGTTCGAGGCCCTGGGGATTTCCGTCAAAAATGCCGACGGCAGCATGAAGACCACCGAGGCCGTGCTGCTGCAGGTGGCCGACGTCTTCGCCAACCTGGAAGATGGGGCGGTCAAGACGGCGCTGGCCGTGAAGCTCTTCGGCAAGAGTGGCATGGACATGATCCCGTTCCTCAATCAAGGGGCGGCCGGTATCAATCAACTGACCGCCGAGGCCGAGCGGCTGGGCCTGAAGCTCACCACAGAAACGGCGCGTTCCGCCGAGGCGTTCAACGACAATCTCACGGCGCTCAAGGCATCAAGCTCCTCGCTCGGCATCGCGCTCGCCCGTGACTTCCTGCCGGAACTGACCAACATCACCAATGCCATGCGCGAAGCGGCCAACGAGGCCGGAACGTTGAAGGCGTTGTGGGTCGGCCTGGGCGGTGTCGGCAACCTGATTTTCAACGGCACCGAGATCAAGCGCGCCCGCGATGAGGTTGCGCGGATTCAGGAACTGGTCGACTCAACCCGCAAGAAGGTCGATACCGGCAAGGCCCCGGTGCCGTTCATGCCCTTCGACGTCAAGTTCAACGAAGCGGCGATGGCCACGCTGAGGAAGAACCTGGCGCAATGGGAGCGAGAACTGGCAGCGGCGAAGCAGCGCCTGGATGCGCTGACCAGCCCGAAGCGCCCCGAGGAAAAGACCCCGACCGGCAAGCCCACCGAGGACATGCAGCGCATCGCCTGCGTGGTGTCGGGAGGCCAGTGGGTCAATGGCAAGTGCGAGAAGAAGTCTGCAGGAGGTGCCGAGAAGGACACGACCGGCGCGCAATTGGCGGTAGTCAAGGCGCAGGCCGAGGCCGAGTTCAAAGTCCTCAAGGAAGGACTCGATCTGCAGAAATCCGCACTGGATCGCGCGCTCGACGACCGTCTGGTCTCGATCCGCGACTACTACGCCCGCAAGACGCAGATCGAGCAACAGGCCATCGATCAGGAACTGGCGGCCAAGCAGCAGGAACTGACTGCCCAATCGGCCGTCGCGGTCGACGGCAAGGACGAGGCGCAGCGCCTGCGCGCCAAGGCCGAGGTCAAGAAGCTCGAAGGCGAGATCACCGTCCTCAACATGAAGCGCGGCGAAGTAGAGGTCGCCAACGCCCACGCGGCGGCCAAGGCCGAGAAGGAACTGGCCAACGAGCTCGCCCGCGTGCGCGACCGGTTGGCTGAAATTCGCGGCGGTGCCGGTGGCGAGGTCACCCGGGCGCGCCTGGAACGCGAGTACCAGCCGCTCATCGAGAAACTGCAACGCATTGGCGATACCACCGGCGTGGCCGATGTCGGTCGCCTGATCAACGTCGAGGCCGACCTGGCCGAACTCGGCAAACTCGAGCGCCAGTATCAGACCGTCACCGAGCGCATGGCCATCCGCGAGCGGGAACTGCAGGTGCAGAAGGATGCCGGCATGCTCACCGAGTCGCAGATGCGGCGCGGCGTGCTCGAACTGCACCAACAGACTGCCGCCGAAGTGGAAGGCCTGATCCCGAAGATGCAGGAACTGGCCGCCGCTACCGGGTCGGAGGAAGCCATCAACCGCGTGGCCCGCCTCAAGGTGGAGGTCGCCGGCCTGAAGACGGCGGCCGACGATGTCGCCACGCGCATCAATGGCGACGTGGAGAACGCCTTCACCACGATGTTCGAGCAGATCGGTTCGGGTGCGAAGTCGGCCAAGGATGCCTTTGCCGACTTCGCCCGATCCGTGATCTCGGCCATCAACCGCATCGCCGCGCAGAAGATCGCCGAGGAACTGTTCGGCGGCATGAGCAAAGGTGGCGGTGGCTTGGGCGGCCTGATCTCTGGACTCTTTCAATGGGCCGGCTTTGCTTCGGGAGGCTACGTCACCGGGCCGGGCACCACGACATCGGATTCCATTCCGGCGCGACTTTCCGCCGGGGAGTACGTCCTGCGCGCCGAGGCCGTGCGCCGGGTGGGCGTGGACTTCCTGCACGCGCTGAACGGTGGCCTCTCCGCGCCGCGCTGGTCCGGGCCGCGTCTGGCCTTTGCCGACGGTGGCCTGGTACCGGAAGTCGCCCAAGCTTCGGCTGCCGCACCGTCGCAAGCGGTGCGCATCGTCAACGTCATCGATCCCGGCATGGCGGCCGACTATTTGAATTCCGCCGCCGGTGAAAAAACCATTCTCAACGTGCTCTCGCGCAACGGTTCCGCCGTGCGTGAATTGCTGAGGTAAGCCATGGCTTTTACCAGTGGCACCGCCACCGACTATCTCGACCTGCTGAATCGGCTCAAGCAGTTCGTCACCCAGGACATGCTGCCGGCCAATGAGCGCTGGTCGGTCTTGCGCTGGGTACCCGGGCCGCCCGCCGAACTGGTGCTGCAGGGCCCGGGGTTGGCCGGCACCGATCAGATCAACGTGGGGATTCTCAGCGAGGCCGGCGCGGACTACGGCAACTGGAAGCTGCGCGGCTTCGTCGGCTGGAATGCGGCGCAGACCTTCGACGGCCAGTACAACCCGAGCGGCACGTTCTACGCGTTGCTGATGGCGTCCGCCATGCCGTACTGGATCGTGGCCAACGGCCGCCGCATCGTGATGGTGGCGAAGACCGGCACCTACTACGAAATGATGCATCTTGGCCTGTTCCTGCCCTATGCCACACCTGGGCAATACCCGTATCCGCTGCTCGTTGGTGGCACCTACAACGGTTCGACGCGCTGGAGCAACTCGTACCAATACCGCAATCACCTGCCCAAGTCGTCCGGGTATTCGGGCGCGTACTACGCGCCGACTGGTGTGTGGACCGGGGTGTCGGCGATGTGGCCGAGCAGTTGGGGTAGCAATACCCGGGAATGCCCGGATGGTTCCTACCCGCTGCTGCCCTTCATCCTCAATGGCCTCGGGGAGATGGATGGCTGCTACGCCATTCCCGGTTATGCGAATGCGGCGGAGAACATCATCAGCGTCGGCGGCGTCGATCATCTGGTCGTGCAGGACGTGTATCGCACCGGCTACAGCGACTATTGGGCTTTGAAGCTCGCGTGAGGTAAGCGATGGCATTTCAATCCGGCATCACGACTTCGCCGAACGACCTTCTCGACAAGATCCGGCTCTTTGCCACCGGGGTCTGCGGTTACACGCAGTTGATGTATCAGGCGGACGCCGGCTACTACCGTCTGCACCTGCAGCACGCGGCGAGCGGCCAGTACGTCCATCTGCATTCCTACGCGAGCTACGTCGCTTGGTACGGTTCGACCAGTTTCAACAGCGGGCTGGCCTACGGCTCGCAGACCGTCGCCTCGGGTTCGTTCTCCGTGTCGCAGATGTCGGGGAGTGCCGAGTACTTCCTCTTCGGCGGCGACGGCTGGTGTTACTGCATCGTGCAGACGGCCAGCACCACTTACGGGCCGCTCATCTTTGGCGCGATCACCAAGACCTGTACCTTCACCGGTGGAGCCTTCCTGTCGGACACCTACAGCACCTACGTGCGGGCCGACATCGATGGCAACACCAACAAGTGGAAGGTCGGCGCCTACGGCACGGATGCGGTGCGGGCCTTCTACAACGCGACCACGCGCCAACTCGACAGCTATTCGCCCATCGCCTTCAACGGGGTGACGCCGCTCTATCCCTGCACGGTTGAAGTCGGCCGCCCGACGCCCAGCTACTTCTACTCGATGATGGGCTATACACCTGGCGTGCGCCTGCTGAGGATGAACGGGCAGTACGTCAACAAGGACATCGTCACGCTGGGCGGCAGCGACTGGATGGTCTTCAGCATGAGCTACGGCGGCTACGCCTTCCTGAAATGACCACCTACGCTGGAGCCATCCTGCCCTCCGGGCTGCCGTCCGATCCCGCCTATGGCGCTGCGTACAAGTTCCTGCCGGCACCCCTGACGTTGCCGTACCCGAGTGCCCTGGCCAACAATCCGCCGAACGCGGGCCTGCTTACCAACAACCTGCCGGTCGCCGAGATCGTGTCGACCTTCGCGGGGAACATGGTTCGTCAGTTCGAGCAGGACTGGTATCACCACGTCCACCTGCTGCCGGCCCAGATCGCATTGGGCAACCTGCTGTCGACGCAGATCCGCCAGGTCGAGGTGTGGAATGCCCACTTTGCCCCCAAGACCTTGTCGGCGGTTGTCGGCCAGAACGACGGCGGCATCACGCTGGCTGCCCCGGCCAACCCGCCCACGACCTACGGGATGCTGGAGTCGCGCCTGCACAACGTCTCGGTGAGCCTCGACGGGCCGCCGGTAATCGAAGCGAGTTTTACGTTCCAGTTTCCCGACGAAGCACCGACCCTGTCGATCTCCGGTCGGCGCGTCGTGGTGTTCGGCCTGAAGCCCAACTGGGCGGACGGCTGGCTGGAGCGCCTGATGTGGGCGACCGACGTGCTGACTGCCCGCGATGGCACCGAGCAGCGCGTCAGTCTGCGCGCCAAGCCGCGTCGTTCGCTGGAGTTCTCGATCCTGGTCGGGCGCGACGATGCGGCGTTGCTGGACGTTCTTCTGTCGGCCTGGCAGTCGCGCGTCTATGCCTTGCCCATCTGGCCTGACAAGGCGTTCCTCTCGGCCGCGATCACGGCCGGGAGCACGGTGATTCCGATCTCGACCACGAACCTCGAGTACGAGGCCGACGGCCTGCTGGTAATCGGCAGCGACAGCCGCAACACCGAGGCGGCCGAAGTGCTGTCGGTGGCGAGCAATGCCGTGACCCTGAAGCAACCGCTTCTGTCGAACTGGTCGGCCGGATCGTTCGTCGTGCCTGCGCGCACGGCGAGGCTGCGCGTGACCCAGACGGTATCAAGGGTGACCGACGCCATCGCGACGGCGCGCCTGGTGTTCGACATTGCCGGCACCACCGCGATCACGAAGCAGGAGTCGGCGACCACGTTCAACTCGACGGCGGTGTGGACGACGCGGCCGAACCGGGTGCGCGATGTCGAGACGGATTACCGGCGACTGGCCGAGGTGCTCGATTTCGACACCGGCATCACGGCGGTGGATGACCACGCCGCGCGGCCCTTCGTGCGCCGCGCCTTCGATTACATCTTCAAAAGCCGCAGTGAGATCGCCGCCTTCCGGGGCTGGCTGACCGCGCGGGCGGGACGGCTGACGGCGTTCTGGCATCCGACCTGGGAAGCCTCCATCGTTCCGACCCAGAAAATCCTGTCCAACCAGACGGTGATGACCGTGGCCTCGCGTGGCTACGCCTTGTACTTCAACCCGATGCCGGGACGCACCGAGGCGGCCTTTCTGCACAAGAACGGCACCTGGTATTTCCGCACCATCCAGGGTTTCGGGGCCGGCACCACCGGCGACGAGGAAGTGATGACGATCAACCAGTCCTTCGGCTTCGATGCCAATCCCGAGGATTGGGTCGCCATCTACTTCCTGGAAAAGACCCGGCTCGACGCCGACCAGATCGAACTCAACTGGCAGACCGACAGTGTCGTGGAGGCCTCGGTGCCGATGCTCTCCGTGAAAGCCTGACCGGACACCCCCATGAGCTACAACACGCAGGAAACCTCGGCGGCCGCCGGCCAGCCGGTGGAACTCTATCGCTTCGTCCTTGGCCAGCAGGTATGGACGGTGACGAGCGGCCGCGAAGCGATCACCTATCAGGTCGAGAGCTACCAGCCGGCAGTGATCCGCCGCTCGGCGGTCGAGCAGTCGCCGGAATTCGCCCGCAACGGCATCGACCTCGAGTGCGCGCGGGACTTCGCCGTGGCGCAACTCTTCGCGGCGGCCCGCCCCAATGGCGTGGTCTCGCTCACGGTGTTTCGCAACCACCTCGGTGACTCGGAGTACATCACCTGGTGGAAGGGGCGCGTCGCCTCCGTCGTGTTTGCCGGTAGCACCGCCAAGATTCGCTGCGAATCGATCTTCACGGCGCTGAAGCGGCCCGGACTGCGCGCCCACTACCAGACTGGTTGCCGCCACGCGCTGTTCGATCCGGGATGCGGGGTGAACAACCAGGCGTACAAGCTCGCCGGCACGATTGCGTCCTTCTCCGGGCTGAACGTGACCTCCAGCACCTTCCTGTCGCAGGCGTCCGGCTGGCTGACGGGGGGCTATCTGCGCGTGGCCGGGGTGCCACGGATGATCACCAATCACTCGGGCGACACCATCACGCTCTCGGCCGTCCTGCCGGGGCTCGTCGTGGGCGTGGCGTTCGAGGCCTTCGCCGGCTGCGACCGGACGTTCGCCATCTGCCAGTCCAAGTTTGGCAACAGTCTCAACTTCGGCGGGTTCCCCTGGATTCCCGCCAAGAACCCCTTCGCCGGGGATTCCATCGTCTGAGGGCACACCATGTGGGTACAGATCGCGATCTGGGTCATCACCACGGTCATCGGCATGCTGCTTGCGCCGAAGCCGCCAAAACCGGCGGCCCCAACGCCGGGAAACCTCGACGTGCCGGTGGCCGAATCCGGCAAACCCATCCCGGTGCTGTTCGGCACCCGGGTCATCCGTCAGGCCAACGTGGTCTGGTACGGCGACGTCAAGACCACCGAGATTCGCCAGTCGTCCGGCAGTGGAGGCAAGAAATGATTGTGACGCACGATGACGCCAAGGCCTTCGGCTATTGCAATGCTGGCCTGCGCAAGTGGTTCCCGCGCGATGGCGTGACCTTCGACGACTTCCGGCAACACGGCGTGACGGCCGAGTGGCTGCGCGCGACGGGCGATGCGATGGCGGCTCGGCTGGCCGACGAGGTTGAACAGATGCGCGAACGGCTCCGGCAATCGCAGGAGAGCGTGTAAATGGGCGGCGGCGGAAAAGGCGGCGGCTCGTCATCCTACGTCGTCGGCCATCGGTATTACGCCGGCCTGCACCTGGCGATCTGCCACGGGCCGGTGGACGCGGTGACGCGCATCATCGTCGGCGAACGCACGGCCTGGAGCGGCAGCATCACGTCCTCGCAGACTATCTACGTGAATTCGCCAGAACTGTTCGGCGGGGATTCGCGCGAGGGCGGCGTCCAGGGTTACGTCGAAATCAAGATGGGTGGCGCGGCGGAAACGGTATCGGGCTACCTGCAGCAGAAGCTCGGCAGCGTCATTCCGGCTTTCCGAGGGGTGGTGTCGATCATCGCCCAGCAGTGCCAGCTGTCGGCGATGAACCCCTACATCAAGCCGTGGAGCATCGAGGCGCGACGCATCCCGGCACCGGCGGCATTGGGGAGTGGCTACATCAATGGCGACGCCAATCCGGCGCACATCATCTACGAGTGCCTGAACAACGCCACGTGGGGCCTGGGCTATGCGGCAAGCGAGATCGATGCGACCAGCTTCCAGACCGCCGCCAATACGCTGGCCTCGGAGCAGTACGGATTGTCCTTGCTCTGGGAGCGCGAGCAGCCGCTGGAGGAATTCATCGCCGAGATTCTGCGCCACATCGATGGCACGCTCTACGTTCATCCGCGTACCGGCAAGTTTGTGCTCAAGTTGGCCCGAGCCGACTACAACGTCTCCAGCCTCCTGGTGCTCGATGCCTCGAATATTCTGGAACTGGAGAGTTTCTCGCGGCCCTCGGAATCGGAACTCGTCAATCAGATCACCGTTCGTTACCGTGATCGTTCCACCGACAAGGATGCCGCGATCACCGTGCACGACCTGGCCGCGCTGGAACTGGCGGGGGGCGTGGTGTCCTCGGCCACGGTCGACTATCCCGGCATCAGCAATGGCAGCCTGGCATCCCGGGTGGCGCTGGGTGATCTCAAGCAGTTGTCGGTGCCGCTGGCCAAGGTGACGCTGATCGCCAATCGACAAGCGTCGAACCTCAACATCGGCGACGTGTTCAAGTTCACCTGGCCGGAACTGGGTGTGGCCCAGCTGGTGATGCGTGTCGTGCGCGTGTCGTATGGCACGCTGACCGACGGCCGGGTACGGATCGAATGCGTGGAGGACATCTTTGGCCTGCCGTCTGCCTCTTACGTGTCCCCGACCCCGACCTCCTGGGTATCGCCGCTGACTTCACCGGCTCAGGTGCCGTATCGCCGACTGGGCGAGGCGCCGTGGTGGACGGTGGTCAAGCGGGTGGTCGGCGAATCGGCGACCGCACAAAACGAGCTCGATCCCCAAGGCGGGCTGCTGGTGGTCTGTGCAAGTCGACCATCCGGCGATTCGCTCAACGTCAAGCTGCTGACGCGCCAGGGCAGCGCCGCGTTTGCCGAAGTGGACACGATGGGCTTCACCCCGAATGCGACGGTGACCAATGCCATCGACGAGCAGATGACCGTGCTTGCCATAGGCAACGGCCAGGATCTGGACGTCGTGAAACTCGACACTTACGCCTACCTCGACAACGAGATCGTGGCGGTGAAGGCAATCAATCTCGTGGCCGGCACGGTCACGGTGGAGCGTGGTGTACTCGATACGGTGCCGGCACCGCACCTGGCATCGGCGCGCATCTGGTTCGCCGATGCCCTAGAGGTGCTGATCACGGAGCAATATCTCTCCGGCGAGTCGTTGCAGGTCAAGATGCTGCCGGCGACCGGTCTCGGACGACTGGCCGAATCCGCCGCGACCGCCGACAGCTATACCTTTGCGGGCCGGATGATCCGGCCCTATCCGCCGGGGAATGTCCGGGTGAACAACGTCATGTGGCCGACGGCGATTCTCGGCCAGATAGCGCTGACCTGGGCTCATCGCGACCGGATGCAGCAGAGCGTGTATCTGGTGACGCAGTCCGAGGGCAACATCGGCCCGGAGGCCGGCGTGACCTACACGGTGCGCTTCTACAACGAGAACAACGCCCTCCAGAAAACCCTGACGGGGCTCACCACGACCGCCTGGACGTATCTCACGGCCGACGAGGCGACCGATAGTGGACTGGGCCGCATCAACGGCAAGTTCAAGGTCGAAATCGAAGCCGTGCGCGCCGGCTACACCAGTTGGCAGAAGCAGACGCGCAGCGTCGACCGGGCAGGGTACGGCCTGAACTTTGGCAAATACTACGGAGGCATCTGATGGCAAGCACTGATCCGAATCTCGGACTTACCTACGGCTGGACGCTCGGCGAGTCGGGCTGGAATGCCAGCATGGACGCAAACCTGAAGCGGCTCGGTGCAGTGGTCGGGCTCTCGGTCAAGGATCGGGATCTGACCACACCGCCGGCCAGTCCGGTCGACGGCGACCGCTACATCATTCCTGCCGCCGCGACTGGCGTCTGGGTCGGCAAGACCAACCAGATCGCCGTCCGCGTGGCGAGCACCTGGGAGTACTACACGCCCAAGGTGGGTTGGCTCTGCTACATCGATGACGAGGCGGTGCTCTCGGCTTTCAAGACGACAGGCTGGAGCGCCGGCATCGCCATCTGACACCGTATCACCAACCCCGCGAACCCGCCCACGAGGCGGGTTCCGCATTTCTGGAGGACGAAAACATGGATTCCACCCAAACCGAGCGCCGGAAGATGGTGACCATCCCGCAGGAAGAATTCGAGGCGATCCTGGAGCGCGCCGCCGAGCGCGGTGCCCGGCACGCCTTGGCCGACGTCGGCCTCGATGGGCCGGAGGCGGCACATGACATCCGTGAATTGCGCGGTCTGCTCGATGCCTTCAACGAGGCCAAGAAGACCGCCGGCCTGACCATCATCAAGATGCTGGTCACGGGCCTGGTGATGGCGCTGCTGGCCGGCGCGTTCCTGAAACTCAAGCTGTTCGGAGGTGGGCAATGATCGAGACTCTGCTCGGCGGCCTCCTCGGGGGGGTCTTCCGCCTTGCACCCGAAGTTCTGAAGTGGCTCGACCGCAAGGGTGAGCGCAGCCACGAACTGGCGATGCAGGACAAGGCGCTGGAGTTCGAGAAGCTGCGCGGGGCACAGAGGATGGCAGAGATCGGTGCCGCTGCCGACGCCGCGTGGAACACCGGGGCCATCGATGCCTTGCGCGAGGCCGTCGCGGCGCAGGGGCAGCGATCCGGCGTGCGCTGGGCCGATGCTTTGTCGATCAGTGTGCGCCCGGTGATCACCTACTGGTTCATGGCCTTGTACTGTGCGGCCAAGACGGCGGCGTTTGCGGCTGCCGTCACCGCCGGTGCGGGGTGGGGGACTGCGATCCTGCACGCCTGGACGGAGGCCGATCAGGCTTTGTGGGCCGGTGTGCTGAATTTCTGGTTCCTTGGGCGTGTGTTTGACCGGGTGCGGCCGTGATCGATGTGCCGAAAGCGGCTATCGATCTCGCCAAGCGCTTCGAGGGCTTCGAACGCAAGGCAAAGCGTGGGGGCGAGATCACCGCAGTCCCCTACGTCTGTCCGGCAGGGTACTGGACGATTGGGTACGGCCATCTGTGCGATCCGAAGCACCCGCCGATCACCGAGGTCGAAGCGGAGGTCTATCTGGCACGCGACCTGCAATCGGCGCTCGTCGCCACGCTGCGCTACTGCCCGGTGCTGGCCACGGAGCCTGAGGAGCGGCTCGCAGCCATCGTGGACTTTACGTTCAACCTCGGGGCAGGGCGATTGCAGACGTCGACCCTACGGAGGCGAGTTAACCAGAGGGACTGGCAGCAGGCGGTCAGTGAATTACGCCGATGGATATACGGTGGCGGTCGGCCACTGCCTGGTTTGATCACTCGGCGAAGCCACGAAGCAGCCCTGCTGTTGTCGCCCTGATGGTTATGTATCGGATGCATTGAATTTCATATACAATGCGCACCATGCATTTTGTGGACATCTGCGCGTGGCGATCACCAGCATTTCACAGCTCATCAAAACTGCCCGTGATGGGCGCAGCCAGGCTGATTTCGCCCAGGAGTTGGGCGTTTCGCAGTCAATGCTTTGCCGGTACGAAAAGGGCGGCGCAAATCCCAAGGCTGAAGTGATCGAGCACTGTATGCGTCTCGTGCATTGGGGCGACCAGGAACGGGAACCATCGATTGACGAGCTCGCAAACAAGGTGCGCACCCAGCTCGGGCGAGCCGATCAGGCACCTTTGCGGGTGGCATTGTCCAAGCTGATAGATGGGTTGGCTGCCGGATAGACATGGCTCGCGATATGAGCCACAACATCAACTAGGATGGAGGGTGAAATGACGACCCAATCACGCATCGAATGGACAGAGCAGACGTGGAACCCGACGACGGGTTGCACCAAGATTTCCCCTGGCTGCAAGCATTGCTACGCCGAAGTGATGGCCGGGCGGCTTCATGCCATGGGCGCTCCGGGCTATGAGAACGGCTTCAAGCTGGCGATACTGCCTGAACGGCTTGCCCAACCATTGCAACGCAAGAAGCCGACGATCTACTTCGTTAATTCGATGAGCGACCTGTTTCACGAGGACATCCCGGACCGGTTTCTCGACCAGGTGTTCTCGGTGATCCGGCAGACACCGCAGCACACCTATCAAATCCTGACCAAGCGTGCCGAGCGCTTGCCGGAGTATTTCAAGAATCGCGGCTGCCCGAAAAATGTGTGGCTCGGCGTATCAGTCGAGGATCGCCAATACGGTGTGCCGCGCATCGATTACCTGCGCCAGGTGGATGCTCACATCCGGTTCCTGTCAGTCGAGCCGCTGCTGGAGGATGTCGGCGAAATGGATCTCACCGGCATTCACTGGGTGATCGTGGGTGGCGAGTCCGGGCCGAAAGCACGGCCCATGAAGCCGGAGTGGGTAGAGAACGTGAAGATTCAAGCCGATGAGGCTGATGCCGCGTTCTTTTTCAAGCAGTGGGGTGGTTGGGGCGCCGACGGCGTCAAGCGCCACAAGAAGGCCAACGGCCGCATCTTTCGCGGGCGCACGTGGGACGCCTATCCTCAGGCCATTCAAGCTGGCCTATAGCGTATCCAGAATATCCTTGGCGATCTTGGTCGCCAGACCAAACGCGGCAGGCTTGGGATTGGACGCTGCAAAGTAGAGCGCGAAGAGCGGCGCTCCGCTCGGGTTCTTTGAGTCTCCACCCTGATACAGAACCTTGGGGGTGGTCACGGCGGGAAACAGTCCCTTCAGTCGATTGGACACGAACTCGAGCATTTGACGGTGATCGGCATTGCGTTCATCGCCATCATCTCCACCGAACAATGCTGTTTGTCGTTTCTGTACATAGAATGCCTGTCGCCACTCATCGGTGCCAAGTACGCGCGTGAGCGATGCCTCTTTGTCGGCATCCAGAGCGTCGGCGTTCTTTGCCGCCTGCCGATACAGGCCGGCATACGGGAACAAGTACCAGACATCGATCGCACCGGTTTTGGCTATGGCTTCGAGTGTTGACCAGTCAACATGCATTCCGAACGGGTCAAGGAACAAGACAGCACGTTCGTTTCTCCACTGGTACTGGCTACATAGAGCTTTCAACGCGGCATTGGCATCGTTCTGAATTACATCAATGACCTTTCCCGGGTACTCCGCACTCAGCGCATTCAGGGCCGCAAGCTTCTTCGGTCTAAGCTCAATGAAACAGAATTTGTGAAATGCGGGAGCGGTGGCTAGGGCCCTCCGTGCAGAACCGTCGATGCTGGTTTTCTCGCCATCTACCTTGATGTCGCATCGACCTGTTCCAGCAAAAGCGTCGATATAAATCCTCGTGAAGCTTTGCTTGCTGAGCGCAGTATTGAACGCCACAAGATATTTCTCCAGCGCCTCCAGCTTGATACGAGTCCAAGCGCCACCGAAGGAGTGTTGATCGCCTGACCCTCTGTCGAATCCATCGTCGGCAAGTAGGTCATCGTCCTCATCGATCAGTTTTCCCATTGTGCGTTCCTCCTCTTACTCCGCCTTCCACCCAGCTTTCACCTCGGCCAGCACGGAATTGACCTTATCCACCACGGCCTGATCGACTTGTCCGTTCTCGCCGACCTCCACCGTGACGCGGATACGAAGCGGATGGCCAGCAGTGGCTTCGCGCAGCGCATCGACGTGGTCTGCCAAGTCTTGCACTTCGTGCAGTTGCAATTCCGCCGTGGCGACCTTGGAACCGTAGTGCTTCGGCGGCTGAGACTGCTTCACTTCATTCTTGCTGACACGAATCTTGACCGCTGACGCCCCACCCATGTCGCAGGGCCACGAGGTTGAGTCAAGGGAACGCTCGATCAGCCCCAAACGGAATGCCTCATCAAGCGCCTGCGCCGTGCGTACCCAAGGCAAGGGTTTGCCGAATTTCGCGGAGAGCGCTCCGTGAATCAGATGCGCATTGCTCTGGCCGCCCGACCACGCAGCCGCAAGCTGTTCGGGCAGGATGTCCACGCTGGAAAATGAAGGCGGCGGCGCCAGCAATTGTGCAGACTCGTTGACGAATCCGGCCGGAACGTCCTCGCCCAGTACGCTGATGGTGCCATTGACCAGCCAAACGCGACTCGATTTCACGGCTCCCGCCACCGCAGCCGAAACGGCCGCCGGTTCGGCTGCTGGGATCAGCACGTTCTCTGTGTAGCCACCCTTGTCGACTTCCACGATGTGCTTGCCGGAGAAGTAGGCGCTGATGTCCGTCAACGTGATCGCGTCCGTCTTCCACAAGCCGTTCAGGACGCCCGGCGCGAGGAGCGTCGCATCCAGCTCCGTCAGGGTCACGGCATCCGACAGCGCCACTTCCAGACTGGAATCCTGAGTCGCCGCGTCGTCGGGCCGACTCTTCCAGAACGTCCGCACCGACTTGTCGGCCCGCGTCACGCGCAACACGAAGTCGCCCGCTTCGCAGCCTTGCAGCAGGGTTTCCAGAATCGCCGAGCGATTGAGCATCTTCGGCAGCCTGGCGGTGGCGGCGAACGCGCCGACCAAATCCTTCACGAAGCGCGCCTTGTCGCCCGCAGCCCACAAATCGAACGGGCCGCCGGGCAGCAGCGCCTCAGCATTCACCGCCGTGCTCTCGATGCGCAGCCGCTTGTCGGCAGCCATCTTGGCAAACAGCGGATCGTTGTCCACATTGATGCGGTAGGCCGCCACGTCATTGGAGTCGTTCACCGTGACGGCGATGCAGTACGCCATCACGATCTGCGACACCATCTCGCCGCGTGCCGCGCGCAGATTGCCTTCAAGGCGGGTCGTGGCCGCTGTGTCGATGTCGGTGCGCTCCTTGAGCATTTCGCGCACTTTTTCCCAGCCCAACAGGTCGCGCACTTTCTCGCGAGCGACTTCGATGCCGTCGCCGGAAGGTGCAGCCAGCACCACGGCATTGCGATTCTGGGCGCGCGGCTTTTCGGGGCCGGTGGTTTCGTCGATGAAGCGCCGCGCCTCCGCGCTCGGCTTGCCGTTCGAAGCCGCCTTGGGGCCCAACACGGCGTAGTGGAATTCGCCGTCGTCCTCGATGTCCGCAGGGCGCGCGGGCAGCACATGCACCTTCGCGCCCGCGCCGCGAGCACCCTCGGTCAGCTTGCCGGCACCGCGAATCTCCTTCTCAAGCACCTCGTCGACCAGGCTCGCGCTCACGTTCTGCCGCGCGTCGTGATGCATCTGCTTGAGGTTCGGCTTCGACCCCAAGCGCCAAACCTTCGGCAAGCCAGCCTCACGGTCGGTAGTGAACGTGTCGTCCAAGTACCACGACATCTCCGACCAGCGGGTCAGCCCCTTGTCCAGTTCGATCTTGTCCGGCGAGCCGACGCCGATCAGGACTTTCAAGTCCCGCGTCGTGGCACGCTGGCCGATGGGTTGCGAGTGCAAGAAGGTAGACATCACGGCCTGCTCGATCTCGCGCTGCTGCACGCCCAGCAGCCCATCCTGCGCCTTGCGGGCGTGGGCGAGTTCGGCCTCCAGAATTGCCGTCCAGTTCTGGCGGCGACCTTCGTACTGCTCCAGTTGCGCCACGTTCGCCAGCTCGCGCGCTGCCACGCTCAAGCCATCGGTGCCCGGATCGCCCAGGAACACCTGTGCGCTGATCAGCGGCTGCTTGTCCCATTTGACGGCGTCGCGGAGCGCCGAGGCCAGCGTCTTCAGGATGCCGCGCGTTTGCTGGAAACCTTCGAGCTGCGTCCACTTTTGGTACAGCGTCTCGATCAGCGCAGGGTGGAAGGGGTAAGCATCCTCGTAACGCTTTTCCTCGGCGGCGCGGTTCTTCGCCGTGTGATCGTCAATGGCCTGAATGCCGTTCAGCACCGCCACCACCTGACTCGGCCACTGCGACTTGTCGATGTAGCTCTCCAGCTTCAGCATCCGCCGCCGCAGGATTTCCGGCACGTCCTGACTTTCGACGGGCTGGATGCCCTCGTCGGCCACACGCTTGAACTCGTCGTACAGTTCCTTGCTGATCTGCTTGCCGAGGTCGTCCATCTTGTTGACGTCGGACGCCAGCAGAGAGGCCACCAAGCAGCACTGAGGCACTTTGGCCACCGCTTGGGTCAGGCTGTGCATGAACTCGCGCATGCGGCCGATCCATGCTGAGTCGATGTCGGCCATCACGCGGACGAACCACAGCACCTCGTCGAACAGGATCAGCACGCTCGGCACATCCTTGCGCGCGAGCTTCAGCAAGTCTTCCATCACGCCGGTGGCCGGCGGGCTGACGCGCTCGGTGCCGTCTTGCTTCAGCAACTTCAACCCGGCTTCACCTGCAAGCTGCCACGCGATGAGGCTCCACGGCATCTTCAGCGTCGCCTTCGTTCCATCGGGGGCTTTGGCCTCCATGCCCATCTCGGCATCCAGACGGTCGAACACCACTGCCGCCACGCGCGCCTTCGGGAAGCCGCCTTCGAGCGCGCAATGCGCCTTGAACTGCTGCACAGCCGGGATGTCGGGCAAACCAGCCGGATCGTTGACCAGATGCACCAGCGTGATCAGGGAGTGCGTCTTGCCGCCGCCGAAGGTCATGTGCAACTGGCGCACGGCCTTTTCCGACCTACCCGCCAGACGGTGCGTCACATCGCGCGCCAGATCGCGCAATTTCACCGTGGGGTACGTCAGCGCGAAGAACTCGTGCGGATCGTGATAGACGCCGGGATTGACGTCCATCACGACGTCGTAGAGATCGGCGGCAAACTGCTTTTGCGACAGTTCCTGATTGGTGATGTCGTCGCGCAGTTGCACCACTTGGTGCCACGGTTTGGCGTTCGTCTTGGCCATCGTCTTCTCCAGTTCTTATTCCAGCCCCAACGCCGCTTGGGCCGTGCTGCCCACCGACTTCAGGTAATTCTGCAAACGCTCCAGAATGGAGCACTCTTCCGCGCTGCCTTCGGTGCGGCTCTGTTCGATCAGCGCCTGAATCAATTGCGCGAACACCTGGCTGCGGCGAAGGCCGCGTGCATCCAGATAGTCGTTGACCTTCACCACGTCGCCCGCCACCCAGAGCTGCATCAGCTTGTGCACCTGATCAACCAGCGGGATCGTCCGGCCACTGGCCGTTTCCAACCCGAGGGATCGATGCTTGCGGGCGCTCCACGCCTTGAGCTTGAACTTGCCACCGCCACTGGAGGCGCCCGAGTCTTCGGCCTCGTCCCCTTCGTCATCGGCTTCGTCCGGCTCGGCAGAGCCGCCGCTCTTGGCCAGCACCTCGTACTGATCCACCAGCTCGCGCTCGGACAGGCTGCACGACACCGCGTACAGAATGCAGGGGCCGGCGGGGGCATCCTTCAAGCCGAAGTCGTGCCGGTGCAGCAGGTAGTAGGTGGTGATGTCATCAAGCGGGTGGTCGCCCGGCACCGGCTCGCTTTGCCCGTGCGACAGCACCCGACCCACGACGAAGTCCACCACGATGCGACGCACATGCCCGAGGAACTCGCTGACCGCCATCAACTGACCGGGCTCGGAAGCCTTCTTAACCGCCGGGTAACGGCTGTATGCCTCCATTGCCGGGCCAGTCGCTGCCCACACGAAGTCCGGGCCGCGAATACCTGCGTCCCAAAAGTCGCGCAGCTTGGCGGTGATGCCGGTTTCCATCTCCTTGAGCACTTGGGCATCCCAACCCGCCTTGACCATCGGGTCGCGCTTCTTGCAGACCAGCCAGACGGAGGACGAGAGTGCGGCGGAAGACTGCGCACGCGTGCGATTTCCCATCTCTGTTTGAATCGGCCAACTGCCGTCCACCACGAAGCCAGCCTTGATGATCGCGCCGACCAATGTCTCCCACGCATCCGGGTGTTTGTGGGCGAACACGATGACAAGGCGACCATCTGCCTTCAGTGCGCCGTGGCACGCCTTGAACGCACGTGCCATCCCTTCCTCGTAGTTTCGCTTCGACGCCTCCTTGTTGCCCTCGAAACGTGAGGCGTCGTCAATCAGTTCGCCATCATTCCTTTCATGACTCCACTTGGGCGAAAGCGACTCGAAAAACGCGGTATCCACATCGGCGGACAGGCCGTGCAGCGCGCGACGCAACCACACGTAAAAGAAGTCCATCAAATCGGAATACGGAATCGCGTCGTAATACGGCGGATCGGTCAGGACAACATCGAAGGTCCCGTCCCGACCATTGATTGCCGAGTCCTTTGTGATGGTTGGCTTAGGAGCAGCGCCGGCAAATTGACTGGCGTGCTCCAGGTACTGAGCCCCCCATTCAACCCCACCGGGATAGCCTCCAGAAGAATCCGCTGTCGGAACAGATTCAGCGAAATCCCACGTGATAGGCAGAGCAAAACGGGCAAAGGTGTTCCGAATCTTGTCCCACCCAACCGTCCAAGAGCAAAGCGAGCTTCCTCGATCCGCTACCTTGTCTATTGCTATGCAGAGCAGGGCGAAGATGGCTTCCTGCTGCTCCTTGCCGTAGGCGAGGAATTCGCCCTGCAAACGTAGGTCACGAGTTGCTCGAATGAAGGCTGCAATGCAATTGAGTTGGCGGGCGGTGAACAACTTGTGCCATTGATCCAGCCCATAGAGCGGCGTCGTGAATGGCGAGCCACCGCCTTGCCTGCTGGCCCCTGTCGGGATAGGCTCGGTGGGCAATCCAAAAGGAATCGCCTCAAAGGTCGAATCAAGTTCGGCCTTTGCTTCTTGAGGAATCAGCACTTCCTCCTTCGTCGGCAAGCGATACTCCTTGCCTGCGGGGCTGTCGGTGACAACCGCCGTCAAGGTCTCGCCTAACCGACCCGCCTGACCTTCCAAGCGCAAATCCTCAGCGGTCATGATCGTGCCGCAACAAGGGCACGTCATACCCGCACGGCTCATCGTGCCCGCGCCAAGCCGCTTGTCGTACTCGCGGCGCTGCGCCGCATTCCCACCTTGCGATTTGGTATCGCGGTCAATCCCGAATTCAACTCCCGATTTGTCTTCCAGCGGACGCATGGTCAACACGACCCGGTTCGCATCCTTCTTCGCCAGCCAGCGTGTCTTCAATAACGGCACCGTCGCGCGGCAGGCTTTGCAGCGCACCGTGCGCGCCCACAGGTAAGCGACCGTGGGCTTGGCGACCCAGCGCGGATTCGCCGGATTGGCGAGGTAGTCGGCATCGAACCCGGCATTGAGCAGATCGACCTGCGGCTCGCCGTTCTCGTTGACGGGCACCAACTTCAGCGGCTCGTCCGTATCAAGTTCAACCCGTCGATAAGGCTTTAAAGAGCAATACTCCGCGTAGGTCGGATAGAAGCGCGCCAGATCCTTGCGCGCTTCGCCCAACACCCAGCGTCCCCATGCGCGGACATGCCAAGCCAGATCGGCGTCGAGCAGGGCGGGATCAATGCCACCGTGCTCCAACAGGCTGAAGTTTTCCCCACGAGCGACCTCTTCGTGTTTTGCCACCGGCAGCACGGCCTGTTCGTTGGCCAGCGTACGCAAGTGCCGCTTGATCTCGGCTTGCGTCAGCCCCTTGGCCTTGAAGTAGTCGGCCATGAACGCCGTATCCCGCAATGAAAATGGCGGCAACGGTCGGGTTTGCCCGGCGAGCTTCTGTGGGTATTCCAACGTGCATTTCAGGACGAACCACGCGACCGGGTTGATATCGACCGCCGTCACCTCGCAGCCAAGGCGCATGGCCTCGAGCGGAATCGCCCCGCCTCCGGCGAAGGGGTCCAGCACGCGCGGCGCGCGGCCGCCGTAAGCCTTGCGAATTTCCTCGCGGAACCAGTCCATGTCCGGGCCGGCTTCGCGCCCCCAATGCAGCACGCCACCCTCGGTTTCCAGCGCCTCGATTTCCTCGACACGCCCATTGGGCATCTTCTTTTTCTTGAGCGTCTTGGCGAGCGTTCCGCCCAGGCGCTTGAGGATGGCATCGCGCTTTTCCTTGTCGCCAGGATCGGGCAGCAGGGTGGCGATCAGCGCCGCGCGGCTGGCCGCCAGCGGACGGCGGGCGGGCCAGATGTGCAGCGTCGAAATGTGGCCATGGCGCACGTTCTTCTCGTGCACCGAGTCGATGGACGTTTGTTTCAGCGGGAACGCGACTTCGATCAGTCGTTTGTCGAGCGGGGATGTCAAGATTTGTTCTCCTTCTGATTCTCCCGCTCTGGCAATTGCAGGAACTGAACAAAAAGCTCGCGTGCGTAGTGGCGCGCGAAGCGGTGCATGCGGTACAGCGCCAAGCCCTCGGCAATGAGGACGCAGATTGCCACGCGCCAGTCCGCCGGCGCTGGTACGGGCAAGAGAGAGAGCACTACCAACAGACCGGCGGCAAGACCTCGATTCAACCCATAGTTGCCGTTGAAGGTGTCGACCCGCGCCGAGCGCCCCGCGCTCGCGACGTCGGCATAGATTTGCCGCGTGACCGCGTACCAGTCGGTCGCAGCAGCCGTGGTGATATCGAAGCCGTCCAGCCCTTGCCGCTCACGGAGGCGTTTCTCCAGGGCCAGGGTTTGCTGGGCGGCTAGAAGCCGTGAAGGCTTGGTGCGAAGCCAGTCCGACGGCAAGCCGCCCCAGGCCTTCCACCACACAGCCTCGATCAGGTTGCCCACTGCCTGCACGACGTGGCCAACGGCATACGCAAGCACGACGAATACACCCAGCCCGCCTACGCTGATGTCTTTGATGAGCGTGGGCAACCCCCAGCCTGGAAACAGCAGCACCAGAGCGGTCAGAACGATTGCGCCGGGCAACAGGATCCCGGTGAATTCGTAGAAGTCGAATTGCTTCATCGCCGGTTACCCCTTGCTGATCCAGACGAGGCCACCGCCCCACCCAATCTGACGGAAGCGAATTGCCCCGTTACGGCGAGTCGTGAGCACGTGGCGCGTGACGCCGTCGAAGAACGCGATGCCTCTCGTGTGCTGACGGTACAAGCCCGTCGTCTTCTGCGTCTCGTGGATGACGGCGCCATCGGAGAACACGACGATTTCCGGACTACACCAATTGAACACGTCGGTGCAGTAACCGTTTTCGCGCCCATGGTGGGACGCCACGAAAACGTTGACGCCAGCAAGGGCGGCACGGAAGTCCGACCGTTGGAGAAGGTTGATCCAACCTGCTTTCTCAATGTCGCCCGGAAAAATGATCCCGAAATCGTGATAGCGCAGGATGGTGACCAAGCTCAGGTTGTTTTCGTCGGTAAACGCCGGGTAGATATTCCAAAAATACGAGATCTGGAGATCGCCGAAGTCTTGCGGTACCGGCAGGTCTTGCGTGTAGTAGTTGCCGGCCATGTACGCCAAGGTACCGATGCCGGGGTCCATTCCGTTCTCTGCCTTCATGGCACGCAGCAGCTCCGGTGATACAGACGGATTGCGGCTGAGGACAGGAACGCCGATATTGGTAAGCAGGTCAGGCAAGTCGCTTACATGGTCGCGGTCGTAGTTGCTAACGATCAGGCGGTCTACATGCTGAATGCCGCGTGCTGGCAATGCTTGTGACGGACGCCAGTTGGTCGAGGAGTTGTGTCCGCAATCGACCAGAATCCTGCGGCCGTTATCGGCCGTGACTAGCGAGCATCCACCATGCTCCACGTCGAAGATTTCGATGTCCATTGCCGGTTACTCCTCTCTTCAATCCATTGCACAGGCCACGATGTCGCTGTATCCGACCACGACACTGCCGCGCGCCTTGGCGATCAGATTGGCGAAGGGGTCTTGAACCCGGAACAGCCGGGGCTGGTTGCCGCCGCAGTCGAACACCGCATACAGCCAATACTTGTCGCGCAGGTTGCAGGCGCGCGCCCATTCGTTCTCGGTTAGTTCGATTTCGCCGACGCCGACGCGGCCCTTGACCTCGATGCCGCGTTCCTCAAGTGCATCCCCATTGCCTCGCCTGGAGAACAGATCGAAGCCGGGGTAGTCACCCAGACCCGCGAGCTTGGCCTTGGGCGGCGTGGAGACATCGCGCACATCGGCACCGCGCGCGGCCTCGAAAGCGATGGCGACATCCATTGCGATGCGCTCGACTTCGGCGTCGCGCGCCTTGATGTCTTCCGGGTCTTGCGAGGGTTGCACCAGCGCCGTGGCCAGAATTTCTACAGTACCCGGCTGGATCAACTCCACCTCGCGCCGGGCTTGCAGCAGCGCCTGCGTGCGGCGCTCGGCCACGGTGCGTTGCTGTTGCTTGATGCGTTCCAACTCGACGCCGGCGGCGCGGTTGCCCTCGCGCGCTTTATCGGTGTAACGCTTGCGGGCAGCGGCGAGTTCGGATTCCTGATAGTCGAAGGCGCGCTTGAGGTAGTCCTCGGTTTCTTGCAATCGGTTGGCCGCATTCATGCGCTGAAGCTCGCCGAGCTTGGTCCCAACCTCTTGCTGGAGGTGTTCCTGCGCGGCCAAACGCCACGTATCGCTTTGGGCGAGGAATACCACGCTGCTGGAATTGGTCTTGGTCGTTTCCTTGAGTAACAGCAGGTGTTCGACGGGGGCTTCGATCAGACGGCCATCGGCGAATTGCTTGAGGCCTACCAGCTTCTGTTCGATCAACTCCTGGCTGTGGAAGGCAGGCACGCCCGGATCGACGCCACGCACCACGGTCGCGCGAGCCACATGGAGCAGGTACGGAGCCGTTGCGCTGACGTCGGTGAAGATCGCGCCGCGCAGGGCGGCGTGCCGGGCGTGCTCGATGGCCAGTGCGGACAAGTACTCGAACACCGGCTCGCCGGGGTGCAGGAAGATCGCATCACGCTTGTCATCGGGCCGGTAGACAGTGAAGCGATTACGTGCCGACTCCGGGTAGGAATCGAGCAGGGGCAGCAGGGGCTCCAAGACGCCGCGCTTGCGCGGGCGAAGGAAAAACTGCCCGCCGAGATCGCCGACGAGGTCGATGCCGATCACGGGCGCAGCGTGTTCCAGATAGCGGCGGACGTAACCCGGCAGTAGGCGGCGCAATTCTTCGATGGCCATCGCATCGCGCAGCTTGGGCAGATCGGCCATCACATCGCCGCCGGTGCCGTAGATGGATTCCTCGCGCGCTGCGAGGGCGCGGACTTGCTCCACCGTGAGTTCGCCCGCGAGGTCGAGCGCCTCCTTATCGGCTTCGTTGTCCGATTCGACCGCGCGCTGGATGTATTCTGTGATGGACATGCCCTCGAAGATGCGGCCGACCACGTCGAACACCTTATCCGAGCCGAGCTGCTTGCGAATTTCCTCCAACTTGTCGAGCAGGGTCTTGATGACCTTGCCCTCGCGCGTCTTGCCTGCAACCAGATTCACGATGGCGACGCGCTCGCGCTTCTGGCCGTAGCGATGGATGCGGCCCATGCGCTGTTCGAGCCGCGCGGGATTCCACGGCACGTCGTAGTTGAACAGGATTCCGCAAAACTGAAGGTTGATGCCTTCGGCAGCGGCGTCGGTGCCGATGAAGAAGCGTGCGCCCTTACCCTCGCCATCGTGAGGCGCGCGAAAGCGCTCGACTTGGGCATCGCGTTCCTCGAAGCCCAGTCCTCCGTGGATGTAGGCCACCTGACCGGCGTAGCCCATGCCTTCGAGCCGCCGCGCGAGGAAATCGAGCGTGTCCCGGTGCTCGGTGTAGATGATGACTTTTTGGTCGCGGTACTGCGGCGCGCGCAGCATGGCGGCCATGCGCTCGAACTTGGATTCGCGTCCGCTGTTGTGAACGGCTTCGGCCAGCGCGATCAACTCTTGCACTTGACCGCGTTCGACCAGCAATTCGGCGAGGCTGGTAGCGATGAACGCCCCCAAAGCCTCGGCTTCGTTTTCTTCGTGCTCTTCCTTGTTGCCTGCTACGGTACCTTCTTCGTCTGCCGTCTTGCTAGTCAGAACGTCGACCAGTCGGCCTTCGCGGACTTTCCGGTTGAGTTTCTCCTGCTGGGTGCGCAGTTCTTCATCGGAGATGCGACCGGACTGAATGTCGTCGATGAGGCCGTTGAGCTTGTTGAGGCGGTTGCGGAATGAGCATAACAATGCCCACGTGCTGCTAGCCAGCCGCCGCTGGAATACCGTCATCGCAAAACGGGCGGCCTGCCGGTTCAGCAGGCGAGCCTGGTTGTAGTAGTGGCGGATGTAGGCCGTGGTGCGATCGTAAAGCGCCTGTTCGCTGATTTCGCCTAGGCTCAAGTCGTAGCTGACGGTGTCGCACAGGCGTTCCGGGTACAGCGGCTTGCCGCGCAGATCGACCATCTCTTCCTTGACGCGGCGGATGAAGTAGCGGTCGCGCGATTCGCGGGGGAACTTGGCGAAGGCGGTTTCAGTGCTGAACAGCTCAGGTTCCAGCAAGCGCCAGAGACAGTAGTACGGGTACTCCTTGCCCATGTGCGGCGTGGCCGTAAGCAGCAGCAGGTGTTGCGCCGCCCAAGGCAGACGCCAGTCGTCGGGCAGTTCGCGGACACCGGCAATGGCTTCGGCCAGGCGGTAGCGGTCGGTGGGGCGGAACGAGCCGTCGAGGTCACGGTTGGCCGAGAGCTTGTGGGCTTCATCGAAGACCACGAGGTCGTAGGGCTGAACAGCCGCGTCACGCAGGCATTGGAAAAGTCGCGCAGCCCGCAGGCTGTCGATGCTTACCACCACGAGGTCGCTGTCGGGGCCCACGAAGGGGTTGCCATCTCGTGCGTCGGCGCCGACGACGATCTTGAACTGAAGTTGGAAGAGCTTCTGCAGTTCGCGGTACCAGTTGCCCACCAACCCCGCAGGGGCAACGACCAGCACGCGCCGGATCGTTCGGCGCGACAGGCACTCGCGGACGTAAAGGCCCGTCATGATGGTCTTGCCCGCGCCAGCGTCGTCCGCCAGCAAGAAGCGCAGGCGCGATTGCGGCAGCATGCGCTGATAGACCGCGATGCGCTGGTGAGGCAGCGGGTCAATTTCGCTGATTTCGGTGGCGAACGCGGGGTTGAACAGATGCCCGTAGGAGAGGCGCTCGCCTTCGACCAGCACCCGGAGGGCGTTGGCGTCGCCGAGAAAATCCAGCTTTGGGCTGCCAGCCTGCGCCTCTGCCAGATCCGATGAACCTGCTGCGCCTTGGACGGTAGAGAACTTCCGTGGTAGTGTGCTGACTTGTGTGCAAAAGCGCCCGGGGTTGGAAGGGGGCGGGTGGTCATGGTAAGAGGTTGATTATCGAGATCGACCTTGAACCCGTAAGGAGGGCAAACCATGACCACGAGGAAGCA
>JBFMCQ010000031.1:0-35083 GCA_040754295.1 Pseudomonadota bacterium
TCGTGCGCGTGCTGTGCACCGACCCGCGGCACAAGCAGCGGCAGGGGTGATGGGCCGCGCTTGCGAAGCCCCGGTGGGGCTTCGTGCGGCCCAACGAGGGGTCGGCTCAGCGTCACGCCGCCGCGCCAGGGACGGCCAGAACACCGCCGGCCCGGCACTGGCGCCGATTGAATGATTTACCCGGTTTCACTACAATACGCGGCTTTTCCGCGCGGCATTTTCGAGTCGAGGTTTCCGCTATGGCACGTATCGCGGGCGTCAACATCCCGGATCGTAAGCACGCTGTCATCGCCCTGCGGGCGATCTACGGTATCGGCGCCACGCGCGCCAGGAAGATCTGTGCTGCCGCCGGCATCGCGCCGACGGTGCAGATCCGCGCGCTCACCGAGGGCGAGCTGGACAAGCTGCGTGCCGAGGTCGGCAAGTACGTCGTCGAGGGCGACCTGCGACGCGAGGTGTCGATGAGCATCAAGCGCCTGATCGACCTCGGCTGCTACCGCGGCCAGCGCCATCGCCGCGGCCTGCCGGTGCGCGGTCAGCGCACCCGCACCAATGCCCGTACCCGCAAGGGCCCACGCCGTGCGTCGATCGCCGGCAAGAAGAAAGCGTAATCGCACCACTTCGAGATCATCTGACACATGGCCACTCCGTCGTCCGCTTCCACCGCGAAGCGCAAGAAGGTCAAGAAGAACGTCACCGACGCCGTGGCGCACGTTCATGCTTCCTTCAACAACACGATCATCATGATCACCGACCGCCAGGGCAACACGCTGTCCTGGAGCACGGCCGGTGCCGCCGGCTTCAAGGGCTCGCGCAAGTCGACCCCGTTCGCCGCGCAGGTCGCAGCGGACAAAGCGGCGCAGGCCGCCGCGGAGCACGGCGTGAAGAACGTCGAAGTGCGCGTGAAGGGACCGGGTCCCGGCCGCGAGTCGGCCGTGCGTGCGCTCAACAACGCCGGTTTCAAGATCACCAGCATCACGGACGTCACGCCGATTCCGCACAACGGCTGCCGTCCGCCGAAGCGCCGCCGCGTCTAAGGTGAAGGAATAACATATGGCTCGTTACATCGGCCCCAGGTGCAAGCTGTCCCGCCGCGCCGGCACCGACCTGCTGCACAAGTCGCGCGCGCGCGCGATCGACAGCAAGTGCAACATGGAAACCCGCCCCGGCCAGCACGGCGCGGCGAAGACCCGTCTGTCGGACTACGCGCTGCAGCTGCGTGAGAAGCAGAAGCTCAAGCAGATGTACGGCGTGCTCGAGCGGCAGTTCCTCAACTACTACAAGAAAGCCGCGCAGAAGAAGGGCTCGACCGGTCTGATCCTGCTTCAGCTACTGGAGTCGCGGCTCGACAACGTCGTCTACCGGATGGGCTTCTCACGCACCCGCGCCGAAGCGCGCCAGCTGGTCGGCCACAAGGGCGTGCTGGTCAACGGCCAGCCGGTGAACATTCCGTCGTACCAGGTGCAGGCCGGTGACGTGGTGCAGATCCGCGACGACGCGCGCAACCAGACGCGCATCGCCGAGGCGATGTCGATTGCCGTGCAGATCGGCCTGCCCGACTGGATCGAAGTCGACGAGAAGGGGCTGAAAGGCACCTACAAGGCGGCCCCGACGCGCGATCAGATTCTGCCCGATATCAACGAGCAGCTCGTCGTCGAGTTGTACTCCAAGTAAGGTCGGCGGCGCCGAAAACCGGCGCCCTCGGCTACTGCCGTCCGCGGACTGCACGTCGTGCAATTCGTTTGACGGAAACGCAATATTCGCTATCAAGCGAGGTAGTTCATGCAGAACGTCATTGCCGATCTTCTCAAGCCGCG
This sequence comes from Pseudomonadota bacterium, assembly GCA_040754295.1. GTDB lineage: Bacteria > Pseudomonadota > Gammaproteobacteria > Nevskiales > Nevskiaceae > Solimonas. The sequence goes on from JBFMCQ010000031.1 coordinate 1,818, forward strand.
CCAGATCGAGGTGGAGACGCTGTCGCCGAACCGCGCGAGCGTCACGCTCGAGCCGATGGAGCGAGGGTTCGGCCATACGCTGGGCAATGCGCTGCGCCGCATCCTGCTGTCGTCGATCCCCGGCGCTGCGATCACCGAAGTGCAGATCGAAGGCGTCGTGCACGAGTACAGCGCGATCGAGGGCGTCCAGGAGGATGTGCTCGATATCCTGCTCAACGTCAAGAACATCGCCGTGCGCCTGCATGCGCGTGAGGAAGCGACGCTGCGTCTGGACAAGTCCGGCAAGGGCGTCGTCACCGCGGCCGACATCGCGCTCGACCACGACGTCGAGATCGTCAACCCGGACCTGGTGCTCGCGCACCTGACCGGCGGCAAGCTGAACATGACCCTCAAGGTCACGCGCGGTCGCGGCTACGTGCCCGCCGTCAGCGCCGTGCGCGAAGAGGACAGCCGCGGCATCGGCGTGCTCAAGCTCGACGCCTCGTACAGCCCGGTGCGCCGGGTCAGCTACAGCGTCGAGCGTGCGCGCGTCGCGCAGCGCACCGACCTCGACAAGCTGATCCTCGACGTCGACACCAACGGTTGCGTCGATGCCGCCGAGGCGGTCCGCCTGGCCGCGCGCATCCTGCGCGACCAGCTGTCGGTGTTCGTCGACCTCGAGGCCGAGGCCGCGCAGGCCGCTGCGGCGCCTGGCCGCAAGGAGCTGTCGCCGATCCTGTTCCGTCCGATCGACGACCTCGAGCTCACCGTGCGCTCGGCCAACTGCCTCAAGGCCGAGAACATCTACTACATCGGCGATCTGGTGCAGCGCACCGAGATGGAGCTGATGAAGACGCCCAACCTGGGCAAGAAGTCGCTCAACGAGATCAAGGAAGCGCTCAAGTCGCACGAGCTCGAGCTCGGCATGAAGCTCGACAACTGGTCTTCGCCCAAGGTTTCGGCCTGAAAAGCAGTTTCCAGTCTGTAGTTTCCAGTTTCCAGAAGAAGAACCTGGGCTGGAGTCGAGCGAACCGGAAACTGGAAACTGGAAACTGGAAACTGGAAACTGAGTCAAAGCCATGCGCCACAAGATTTCAGGCCGCACGTTCGGCCGTACCAGCGCCCACCGCAAGGCGACGATGCAGGCCATCACCGTGGCCCTGCTCAAGCACGAGCTGGTCAAGACGACCCTGCCGAAGGCCAAAGAGCTGCGCCGCTTCGCCGAGCCGCTGATCACGCGCGCCAAGGATGATTCGGTGCACAACCGCCGCATCGCGTTCTCGCGCCTGCGCGATCGCGACGCCGTGCAGAAGCTGTTCAACGAGCTGGGCCCGCGCTACAAGGCGCGGCCGGGCGGCTATCTGCGCATCCTGCGCTGCGGCTTCCGCGCTGGCGACGATGCGCCGATGGCCTACGTCGAGCTGGTCGAGCGTCCGCAGCCGGCCGCCGCCGTCGAATAACAGCGCGCCCAAGGATCGTGTCGATACCCACGGGCGCCCTTCGGGCGCCCGTTTTGGTTCGTGCGGAGCGGGTGCGCGCCTATCGCGCCAGCATCAGACCGATGCCCACGCGCGTGACGCTGCGGTCGTACTCGATCAGGCTCTCGCCGTAGCCGTTCCAGACGTACACGTTCCAGAACGCCCAGTCCGAGAACGGTGCGCTGTAGACCAGCTCCACGGCGCCTTTGCCGGTGGCGGGGTTACCGCGCAGCATCAGCGACACCTGGTGCGCCCGCTCACCGAACAATTCGCGCTGCAGCCGCAGTTCGCCGTAACCGTAGTACTTGTAGATATCCGGATTGTCGTCGCGCTTGGGATCGTCCGCGGCGCGGTCGTCGTCCTCCGGCAGGCGGTACCACAGCCGCAGATGCAGCAGCTGGCGCGCAGTTTCGTAGTAGGCGGCGCCGATGATGCGGTTCCAGCTGCGTGAGTCGGGCAGCGGCTGGCCGTTGGACTCGTGATCGACGCCCGCGTCGAAACCCAGCCCCGGCGCCCGCTCCCACCGTGGTTTCCAGCGATAGAACAGCTCCGGGTTGTAGTTGGTCTCGCGAAACGGCCGCGATTCGGTGGCGTTGTACAGCTGCCAGAACGAGCGCTGGGTGTAGCCGAAGAAGAAGTTGCGGTTGAACAGGCGCTGCTTGAAGCTGATCTGGAACACGACCTCCGAGGACTCGCTGCTGTAATCGGGGCTCCAGGTCAGCGGCATCGCGTACATCGGCTTGTGGAAGGACAGACGACGCTTTTCGCTGACCAGCGTAAACGTCCCCGCCTCGCGGCGCAGATTGTCGAACACGCTGTCTTTCTGCCTCGGCGGGCTGCCCGGCGTTTCCGCTGCTTCGACGGTCGCGGGGACCGGCCCCTCGAGGTCGGGCTCCACGGCGTGCCCGAGAACGGGAATGGCCAGCAGCGCAGCGGTCAGGACGCGCATAGGAAACGGACGTTGAGAGTGGATCGTCGGCTCAGGTCGGCAACAGCGCATCGACGTACGGCTTCATGACGCGCTCGACGCGGCACAGCCGCGCATAGTGCCAGAGCTTGCGCAGATTCACATCGCGCTCCGTGAGCGCCGAGCGCAGCGCGTCGACGGCGATGTGCGGGCCAATCTTGTTACGGAACTTGAACAGATCCGCGAGCGTTTTCTCGAGACTGTAGATATGCACTTTCACGTTTTCGAGCACGTGCGTCTCGACGCCCTCGGTGAATGCCGCGCCGCCGAGCCGGGCGACGCGGATGTCCGGAAAGTCGACCCGCGGCTTCGCCGCGCGGCGCTCGATGGCGACGCTGATCTCGTCCATGTCGAACTCCGCCAGGCCGTGGAACCCGAGTGCCGATTCCAAGCAGATCACGCCGTTGGGCACCGCGCGTGCGACGATCGCCAGCACCAGCTCCGGCGTCAGCCGCGAGCCGGCGCCGACGTAGCTGCCGCGGCCGAGCTTCTTGAGCTGCCCGCGATCACACAGGCGGCGCAGATATTCGGCCTGGATGCCGTACGGGACGAGGTCCCGGGGCCGCAGGACGCCGAGCTTCTGCACCAGCTGTAAGATGCGTTCGGACTTGCCGTGCTCGTCCATCGGTGAAGGCTTCTGTGAATAAGGGCCGCAAGTTTAAATAACTGTAGATGTTTTAAAACTGTGCGATTGTCCGGCAAAGCTGTAGCCTCTTCAACAGAAACCTGAGGTACAGTGGCTATCTTGGCGATTTAGAAAGGGATTATTCGGAAGATGCGGCTGCCGGAACGCGCTCGTGCTGGCTAACATTGCGCTGTTGCTCGCGGCGGCCGTGCTGTTCGTGCCGTTCTTCCGCCGCCTGGGTCTGGGCGCCGTCCTCGGCTATCTGGCGGCCGGCATCACCATCGGCCCCAGCGGCTTCGGACTGATCGGCGACGCCCGGGACGTTCTGCGCGTCGCCGAATTCGGCGTCGTGCTGCTGCTGTTCATCATCGGGCTCGAGCTGCAGCCCAGCCGCCTGTGGACGCTGCGGCGGATGGTCTTCGGCCTCGGCGGCGCACAGGTGCTGCTGACCGGTGCGGCGCTCATGGCGGCCGGCATCGGGCTCGGGCTCGACTGGCGTGTGGCCCTGATCGTCGGCTTCGCGCTGGCGATGTCGTCGACTGCGTTCGCGCTGCAGATGCTCGCCGAGCGCAAGGAGCTGGCGACCCAGCACGGCCGCGCGGCCTTCGCGACGCTGCTGTTCCAGGACGTCGCGGTCATCCCGTTGCTCGCGCTGATCCCGCTGCTGTCCCCGTACGGGCCGGACGCCGAAGGGCCGCCGGGCTGGATCGAGACGCTCAAGACGCTGGCCGTGTTCGCGCTGGTGTTTCTCGGCGGGCGCTATGCGGTGCGGCCGCTGATGCGCCTCGTCGCCTCGGCCGAGATGCCGGAGCTGCTGACCGGAGCGGCCTTGCTGATCGTGATCGGCACCGCGCTCGCCATGGACGCGGTCGGTCTTTCGATGTCGCTTGGCGCATTCCTCGCGGGCGTGCTGCTGTCCGACTTCGAGTACCGCCATCAGCTGCGGGCGGAGATCGAGCCGTTCAAAGGCATCCTGCTCGGTCTGTTCTTCATCGCCGTCGGCATGTCGGCCGACCTGCGCTTGCTGCTCTCGCAGCCGGTGCAGCTGCTGCTGCTCGTCGCCGGCCTGCTGCTCGTCAAAGCGACGCTGCTCTACGTGCTCGGCCGCGCGGCGCGTCTGCCCGCGCCTTCTGCCCTGGCGCTCGCGATGGCGCTGCCGCAGGGCGGGGAGTTCGCGTTCATCGTCTTCACGACCGCGGTCGCCGCCGGGCTCATGAGTCCCGAGCGCTCGGCCGAGCTGGTCGTCGTCGTCACGCTGTCGATGATTGCGACCCCGGCGCTGTACGCACTACAGGCGCGCCTGCAGCGCTCGGCGCCGCGGCCCTACGACCAGATCGACGCGGGCGAGCGCAGCGTGATCATCGCCGGCTTCGGCCCGGTCGGACAGATCGTTGCGCGCATACTGCGCGTCAAGCAGATTCCGTTTACCGTGCTCGACAAGGACTCGCAGCAGGTGGACTTCGTGCGCCGTTTCGGCAATACGGTCTTTTACGGCGATGCGTCGCGCATCGATCTGTTGCGCGCCGCGCAGGCGCACAAGGCGCGCCTGTTCGTGCTGACGATCCCCGACATCGAGGCCTCGCTGCAGGTGGCGCGCGTGGTGCGGCGCAATTTCCCGCAGCTGCGCATCTTCGCCATCGCCGTCAACCGTATGCACGCTTTGCGGCTGATGGACATGGGCATCACCGACGTCGTGCGCCGCAGCTTCTTCTCGTCGCTCGAGATGACTCGCGACGTGCTGGTCGCGCTCGGTGGCAGCGAGGATGACGCGCAGCGCACGATCGACACCTTCCGCCGCCACGACGAGGCGCTGCTGAAGCGGCAGCAGGCACTCGCGCACGACGAGAAGCTGCTCATTGAAAGCTCGCAGGACGCGGCGCGCGAGCTGGAGCAGCTGTTCGAGCAGGACCCGCGGCAGCGATGAGCGCACCGGTGCCCGCCTGATGCCGATGGAGCGGCTGCCGCATGTGCTGGTGTCGCTGATCTCGGTCGGCATGGGGGTGGCGTTCTACTCGGCGGACCGCCAGTCACCGGCCTCGCGCGCGCTTGCCGGCGGCTTTGCGCTGATGGGGCTGTCGATCTATTTCAACGTCGTGTTGCTCGCGAGCTACGCGCAGCTGCCGTCATGGAGCGGCTGGCTGGCGCTTGGCGAAACTGCATCGACCGTCTGCTTCCTCGACTGGGTGCTGCGCGTGCGCCGCACGGTGCCGGTCCCGGCCGACATGGATCCGCGCGCCGGCGACTGGGCGCTGCGTGGCGGCCAGTTGGTCGCGCTGCTCTACGCGCTGTTCTCGGTGCAGTGGCCGGAGCTGCGCGCCGCGGCCTTCCTGCACGCCGGCAGCCATCCGCCGCAGCTGCTGGCACCGGCGTTCTGGCTGTTCATGGGGCCGCTCATGCTGGCGATGCTCGCCGGCTGCTTCAGCATCCGGCTGCTGCTCAACCGCCGGCCCGACCGCGGCGAATCGATTCGCGTCGTCGCGATGGCGATCGCCGCGCCGTTCTTCGTCTCCGGCTTCGTGCTGCCGCTGCAGGCCGCGGCGCTGGCCGTCGCCATCGCGGAGGTCGTGTTCCTTGTCGGCGCAGTCCATTACCACGTGCTGCAGGGTCGCCGCGGCGAGTTCTTGTCGCGCTTCCTGTCGCCGCAGGTCGCGCGGCTGGTGTCCGAGCGCGGACTCGACCAGGCGATGCGCGAGGCGAGCCGCGAGATCACGATCGTCGCCTGCGATCTGCGCGGCTTCACCGCGTACGCGGCGGCACATCCGTCGAGCCAGGTGCTGGCGGTGCTGCGCGAGTACTACGACGCCGTCGGCCGCGAGGTTGCCGCCTTCGGCGCAACGATCAAGGATTTCGCCGGCGACGGCATCCTCATTCTCGTCGGCGCGCCGTTGCCGGTTGCCTATCACGCACGCCGCGGAGTGGAGTTGGCCGCGCGCATCCGCAGCGTCGGCGCCGAGCTCACACGACGCTGGAGCCGGCCCGGCCATCCGCTCGGCATCGGCGTCAGCGTGGCGACCGGTACCGTGACGATCGGTGTCATCGGCTCGGCATCCAGGCTGGAATACACCGCGGTCGGCTCCGCGGTGAATCTGGCTTCACGCCTCTGCGAGCACGCCGCCGACGGCGAGATCCTCGTCGACGCGCGCACCGCCGAGCTGGCCGGCGCCGACGGGCTTCAGGCACGGGCGCCGCTGGCGTTCAAGGGGTTTTCGGAGGCGATGCCGCATTATGCGGCGGCAGTGGCCGATGCTTGACCCGAGAAAGAAGCAGTTGACCGCGGAGGCGAGCCGCATCAGTCGTGCGCCGAACCCGCGGCGCTCAGTCCGCATCGCCGGCGCCGACGGCGACGTGGATGTTGCCATCGGCGCCCATCCATGCGCGGAACATCGCCGTGGCATTGAACGGCAGCGCCAGATGGCCTTCGTGGTCGATGGCGATGCAGCCGCCGCGGCCGCCGAGCCGGCGCACCTCGTCGAGCCCTTCCCTGCACGCCCGCTCCAGCGTCCAGCCGCAATAGCTCAGGCGCGCGTGCACCTCGAGCCCGAAGCCGCTGCGGATGAAGCACTCGCCGGTGCCGGTGCACGAAATCGCTGCGCTGCGATCGTCGGCGAAGGTGCCGGCGCCGATGATCGGCGTGTCGCCGACGCGGCCGGGATGCTTGTTGGTGAGCCCGCCGGTGCTGGTCGCCGCGGCCAGGTGCCCGTCCGCGTCGCGCGCCACGGCCCCGACCGTGCCGAAGCCGCCATCGCCCTGCGGCTCCATCGTGTCGTGGTCCAGCACGATCGCACCGCGGGCGTGCACCGCCTTGAGCTGGCGCAAGCGTGCCTCGGTGATGAAGTAATCCGGCGTGACTTCTTCCAGCCCGAACTCGCGGTTGAGCGCATCGGCGCCGGCGCCCATGTACAGGACATGCGGCGAGCGCTCCATGACTGCGCGGGCGAGGCGCACCGGGCTCTTCGAGCGCGTCACACCGGTCACCGCGCCGCAGGCGCGATCGATGCCCGACATGATCGCTGCGTCCAGCTCCGGCTGGCCGTCGCGGTTGAGCACGGCGCCGACGCCGGCGTTGAACAGCGGGCACTCCTCCAGCAGCACCACGCAGTGCTCGACGACGTCCACGGCCGGAGCACCGAACTGCAGCAGCCGGCGCCCTTCCTCGGCGACATGGCGCAGCGCCGCGCGCTGCTCGCGCGGGTCGTGCTTGTCGGCGGCGAGGTCGCCCGCACCGCCGTGGAGGGCAAGTCGGATCATGCTCGGACCAGGAGTGGTGAAACGCCGCTCAATCCACGGCGCGCATTCGCGCTAACTTAGCGCATCTTCGCTGCCGGAGCCTGCCATGCCGCGTGTCGCTGTTGCCGTCGTCGCCGCCCTGCTGTCGTGCGCGTGCGCGCCCACCGCGCAAGTCGTCTCCAGCGAAGGGCCCGGGATTCGCGCCGCCCAGGCCGAGCCGGCGCAGGGGCCGAAGCCGCGCATCGCCGTTTCGGCCTTCGAGTTCCGTGGGGAGGAGGGCGTCGGCGCCGGCATGGCGGACATGCTCACCGCGGCGCTGTTCAACAGCGACCGCTTCATCGTCCTGGAGCGCGCGCGCCTCGACGACGTCAAGGCCGAGCAGGACTTCGCCGCGACCGGCCGTTTCGACAAGAACACCGTCGCTCCGACCGGCCAGCTGGAGGGCGCCGAGCTGCTGATCCGCGGCTCCGTCGTGCAGTTCCAGGAGGACTGCTCCGGCGGCTCGGTGATCCTCGCGTCGACACGGCAGGCGTGCATGGCGATCAACCTGCGCATCATCGACGTGCGCACCGGCCGCGTCGTCAACGCGACGACGGTGGAGGGCACCTCGCGCAACGTCGGTGTCGGCTTCACCTACGCGCGCAGCGATCTGCCGATCGGCCTCGGTGCATATCGCAACACGCCGATGGAGCAGGCGATGCGCAGCTGCATCGAAGCGGCCGTGCAGCACATCGCGACGACCAAGCTCTGAGCCTGCGCGCGCCGCCGACGTGAGCCTGCGCTGCGGCCTCGCCGCCTCGCTGCTGGCCTGTCTGCTCGCGGCCTGTGCCCCGGCGGCGCAGGTCAGCCGCGGCGGCGGCAGCGGGATCGCCGCGGCGCGTGCGCTGGATGCGCACGCCCGCCCGCGCATCGCCGTCGCCGCGATCATCGACCGGACGACGGCGCCGAACAGCCTGGACGCGGCCGTCGCGGCGACCAATCTGCGCATGCCCGGAAACGCCTTGCTGACGCCGCAGCAGCTGCGCGCCGGCATCCGCGATCTGCTGACGACCGAGCTGTTCGTCTCCGACCGCTTCATCGTGCTCGAGCGCGCGGCCCTCGACGACGTGCTCGCCGAGCAGCTCTTCGAGCTGGACAACGGTGCGGCGCTGGCGCTGCCGGAGGCGACGCTCGAAGGTGCGGAGCTGCTCGTCGTCGGCGCGATCACCGCGATCGACCCGGGGCTGTCCGGCGGCGCCCTGCCGATCCCCGTGCCGATCGGCGACGACGATGGCTTCGGCATTCTCAACGTGCGCGCGGCACGCGGTTACGTCGCGATGGATCTGCGCGTGATCGACGCGCGCACCGCGCGCGTGCTCAACGCCACAGCCGTCGAAGGCCGGCACTGGCGCTTCGCCTCTGACTTCACCGGCTTTTTCGACATCGGTGGCGACATCGTCAAGATTCCGGGCCTGCTGCGCCTGTACCGCAACACGCCGCTGGAGGCGGCGCTGCAGCGCATGGTCACCGCGGCCGTCGAGCGCATCGGCAGCAGTGTGCGTCCTGCGCAAGCCGGGTCCATCGATGCCCCCGGCTTTCAAAACAAGCAATAGCTGGCGGCGCAGCTGGTATTCTCCGCCGCCGTGAACCTCGTCCTCGCCTTCATCCTCGCCTACGTCGGCCTGCAGCTCGGCTTCGCCTGGTGGGCGTCGCGACGCGTGCACAGCGAGGAGGACTATCTGCTCGCCGGCCGCCGGCTCGGGCCCTGGCTCGCGGTGTTCACCGTGTTCGCGACCTGGTTCGGCGCCGAGACCTGCATCGGTGCGGCGGGGCAGTCCTACGCCGAGGGGCTCGGCGGCGTGAAGACCGATCCGTTCGGCTATGCGGCCGGCATCGTCATCGTCGGTCTGTTCTTCGCGATCCCGCTGTGGAAGCGCGGCATCGTCACGCTCGCCGACCTGTTCCGCCTGCGCTACGGTGCCGGCGTCGAGCGCTTCGCGGCGATCATCATGATCCCGACCTCGCTGCTCTGGGCCGCGGCGCAGATCCGCGCGTTCGGCCAGGTGCTGGCGTCGTCGTCGGAGCTGGGTGTGACCGCGGCAGTCACGCTCGCCGCCTTCGTCGTCATCGTCTACACGACGAGCGGCGGCATGTGGGCCGATGCGGTCAGCGATCTGGTGCAGGGCCTCGTGCTGGTCGCCGGTATCGTCGCGGTCGGTGCGCTGGTGCTGCTCTCGGGCGGTGCCGGCCATGTCGCCGAGCTGCCGGTGGAGGATCTGCGCTTCATCGATCCGGACGTGTCCTGGCTGGCGACGGTCGAAGCCTTTGCCGTACCGATCTGCGGCTCGATCGTCGCACAGGAGCTGGTCGCGCGCGTGCTGTCGATCCGCAGTCCGGGTCTCGCCCGCCGCGCGACCGTCGGTGCCGGCGTGCTGTATCTCGCCGTGGGCGTGATTCCGGTGACGATCGGCCTGATCGGCGTGCACTACGTCGGCGAGCTCGACGAGCCGGAGCAGGTGCTGATGCACGTCGCCGCCAGCCAGCTGCCACTGCTGCTGTACGCAATGTTCGTCGGCGCACTGGTCTCGGCGATCCTGTCGACGGTCGACTCGGCGCTGCTCGTCGCCGGGTCGCTGGCGGCGCACAACCTGGTGCTGCCGCTCGCGCCGGGGCTGTCGGAAGCCGCGCGCGTCACCGTGAACCGCGGCGCGGTCGTGATCTTCGGGCTGACCGCGTACGGACTGGCGCTCGCCAGCGAGGGTGTCTACGACCTCGTCGTCGAAGCCTCGAGCCTCGGCTCCGCCGGCATTCTCGTCGCGATGCTGTTCGCGCTCTGGGGTCCGCGCATCGGCGCTGCGCCGGCGGCCTATGCCGCGATGATCGCGGGCCTCGGCACCTATATCGCCGCCGCGCACCTCGGCGCCGCGGACTACCCCTATCTCACCTCGCTCGCCGCGGCGCTCGCCGCCTACCTGCTGCTATCGCCGCTGGGGCGCCGGCACGAATTGCCGCAGCCGGAGCCGGGATTCCGGCGACGCGCCCGATGAAGGCGAGCCATTGGTTCGCCGCAGAGAGCGCAGAGGAAGCTCGACGATTCTTCCCTGGTTCGACGGGCCGGCTCGCCGACGGCCGGTGCGGCGGCAGTGACGATCGCGGCGATGAAGACGGCGGCGGACAGGAAAACGGAAAACACACGTAGCGCATGATGGCTCCTTATTTGGAGCCCGCGACAGGGATTTCGCGTGCTGTGCCGGGGACGGCATCCAACGCGTCGATGACGATGTCGGGTGTCAGCAGCTGCGGCAGCACTTTGGGCTCGCCGCCGCGCACGTAGAGCAGATACAGCGGCACGCCGTTGCGGCCGAAGCGCGCGAGCTCGGCGGTGATCGCCGGATCGGAGCGCGTCCAGTCGCCGACGAGCAGGGCGACGTTGCGCTCGGCGAAGGCGCGCTCGACGCGCTCCGACTTCAGCGCGACGCGCTCGTTGACCTTGCAGCTGAGGCACCAGTCGGCGGTGAAGTCGACGAAGATCGTGCGGCCGTCGGCGCGCAGCTCGGCGACGCGCTGCGCCGACCAGGCTTCGGCGTCGGCCGGCGTCGCGATCGCGACGGCCGGCGCCGGCGCCACCGAGACCAGCGCGATCGCAGCGGCGAGCGAGCCGAGCTTGAGCGTCGCCGCGAGCGGCCCGCGGCGGTTCCACAGCCACAGCGCAAACGCGATCGCGACCAGGCCCAGTAGCGCGCGCGCCAGCGTCTGCGCGTCGGTCTGGCGCGCCAGCACCCACAGCAGCCAGACCACGCTCAGGTACAAGGGGAAGGCCATGAACTGCTTGAAGTGCTCCATCCACGGCCCCGGCCGCGGCAGCAGGCGCGCGAGCGCCGGGAACCACCCGATCAGCAGGAACGGCAACGCCAGACCGAGGCCCAGCGTGGCGAAGACGAGCAGCGCGACATACGCCGGCTGCGTCATCGCATAGCCGAGCGCGGTGCCCATGAACGGCGCCGTGCACGGACTGGCGACGACGACCGCGAGCACGCCGGTGAAGAACGAGCCGGTCAGCCCCGGACGCGCGGCGAGCCCGCCGCCCAGATTCATCAGACCGGCGCCGAACTGCGCCGCGCCGGACAGCGACAGGCCGAGCGCGAACAGCAGGTACGCCATCAGCGCGACGAACACCGGCGACTGCAGCTGAAAGCCCCAGCCGATCGCCGAGCTGGCGCCGCGCAGCGCCAGCATCGCCGCCGCGACGGCGAGGCAGGAGCCGACCACGCCCGCGGTGTAGGCATAAGTCTGCCGCCGGCGCTCGCCGGCGTGGTCGGCGCCGCTTTTGACCAGTGACAGCGCTTTGAGCGACAGCACCGGAAACACGCAGGGCATGAGGTTGAGGATCAGCCCGCCGATCAGCGCGAACGCGAGCACCAGCGCGAAGGCCGGTGGCGCCGCGGCCGCTTCGGCGCTGGGTGCTGCCTGCGGCGCCGGCTGCAGGCCGGGGCCGGCGACTGGAGCGACGCTGCCCGCCGACGCCGTGATCTCGTAGGCCTGTGTCGCGCCGCCGCGTTCGACGACGAGGACCCCGCCGACCTGCGCCGGTGCCTCGACGAAGTACGGGCTCACATTCTGGCTCAGCCGCAGGCCGTCGTCGTCGAAGGCCAGACGCTGCGGCGCCGCGTGGTTCACCAGATCGTTGGCGTAGGCGAAGAACGCGACGTGCCCGGCGCCGGCGAGCGCCGGGCTGTCGACGCGCAGCGAGACGTCGCCGTCGGCGACGCTGAACTGCGCCGGCCAGTCCTGCGCCGGTTGTGGCAGCTCGCGCCGCGCCTTGGCGAAGAGGTGGGCCCAGTCGGCATCGACGGGTGCATCGTCGGCACGCGGCAGCTGCAGGCTCAGATCCGCCTTGCCGGGAATGCAGATGTCCTTGCAGGCGAGCCAGCTCGCCTGGGCAGCGAGCCGCAGCGGGCCTTGCGGCGCGTCGGCGGACACCGTGATCGGCACCAGATGCAGCGTCTCCTCGCCGTAGCCGTAGTTGGTGAGCTCACCCAGCGACTCCGGATGCGGGTACGGCCAGTGAATCTCGCCGGCGCTGACGCCGGGCGGCAGTTGCCACTGCAGCTTCGTCGCGATGCCGGAATCGCCCGGATTGCGCCAGTACACGTGCCAGCCGGGTTCCGGGCGCATGCGCAGTGCCACCCAGTTCTCGCCCGGCTGCAGGGCCGTGGTCTCGCTGATCAGCTCGGCCTCGACCTCGGCCGTGCGCACCGGCCCGGCATCGACGGTGGCGCTGGCAACGAGCGCTGCCACCACGGCGATCGCCGGAAAGAGTTGTCGTTTCATGTGTTTTCGCAGTGGAATGCGCGGTAGACCGCGGCTGCCGCGGCAGGTTCACCACCAGACGACGGCATCCGCCCCGCAGGACTGCAGATAGCTCTCCGCACCGCTGCCGTGCAGCAGCGCAAGCGTCGACAGCACGCCGGCCTCGGTGCAGCTCGCCGCTCGGACCGTGACCGTGCGTGGACCGCCGGTCACGGCGCGACCGGTTCGCGGATCGAGCACGTGCGGATAGCGTATTCCGTCCTTGAGGAGGAAGCGATGCGCGTCGCCACTCGATGCCAGGGCGCCGCGCGCCAGGGGCAGCACCGGGACGTCCTTGCGATCCGGAATCTCGACGCCGACGCGCCACCCGCTACCGTCGCGGCGCGGACCGCTGGCGGCGAGATCGCCGCCGCAGTTGACGAGCACCGGGAGCGTCGTTGCTGCCCGCAGCCGCTGCAGTGCGCGGTCGACCGCGTACTCTTTGCCGATGCCGCCGAAGTCGATCTCCATCCCCGCCGGCATCTGCAGCCACGGCGCCTGCCAGCGCACGCGTTGCCACCCGACCAGCGGCAGCACCGCGGCGATCGCGCCGGCGTCGGGAATGCGGTCCGAGCCATCGAAGTGCCAGACCCGGCGCAGCACCCCGCTGGTGACGTCGAAGCAGCCGTCGCTGAGCGCGTGCAGCTGCTGTGCATAGTCGAGGAAGCGTGCGGTCTCGTCGTCGACCTGCACCGGCGCGCCGCCGGCGGTGTTGATCGCGTGAACGATGTTGTCGTCGCGGTAGCGGCTCCAGTGCGCCTCGATGCGCCACACCTCCGCGGCGGCGATGCGGGTCAGCTCCGCGACCGCCGCCGCCGGCGCGCCATCGACCAGCACCTCGCACGGCGAGGCCATCGCGCGGAAGCGACCGGCGTGGCCGCCGTCGGCGACGGCGGCGACGTGGATGTCTCCGCGGCTCACCACTTGAAGCGATAGCCGAGGGTCAGCATCAGTGCACTCAGGTCCGGCTGCAGATCGAACTTCGACAAGCCTTCCGCCGCCTGCGCCGGCACGCCCTCGACACGCGCGCTCTGCTGGTACCACTCCAGGCGGGCGCTCCAGGTGCCGCCGGCACGCTGGCCGCTGCCGATCTTGACGCCTGCAGTCCAGGCGTCGAAGGCACCCAGGCGCGGATCCGCGCTGGCGTACTCGACGGCGAGCTGCTCGCCATCGTAGAGCGCGACGCGGTGAAAGTCGGCGGCGGTCTGGGTGTACCAGCGCAGATGCGGCTCCAGATAGTGATGCGCGGCGAAGTACCAGCGATAACCGAAGTCCACCGTATGCGAGCTGATGCCCCAGTCGTCGGTCATGAAGCGATAGGACGCGTCGACGACGTCGCGGTTGAACGCGAGGCGCTTGTAGCGGCCGTAGAGAGCATGCTTCATGCGGCTGTCGGGCCGCGCTTCGTAGACATAGGTGATCGGCTCGCCGTCGGCACCGACCACCGAGAGGATCTTGTACGGATCGTTCTGGTAGCCGCGTGACAGCGACGCCGAATAGTTGAGCTGCATCAGGCTGCGCGGCGAGAGCACCTGCGTCCAGCCGAAAACCATGTCGGTGACAGTCTTGCTGTCGCTGCGGCCGTCTTCGCGGCCGTTGCCGTCCGGGTCGTCGTCGTCCTCGCCTTCGGGTCCGTCCTCGCCTTGGCCATCATCGTCGCCGCCGCTGGCGAGCATTTCGGCGAGCGGGATCGGGACGCCGCCGACCGGATCGATCTGATCCGACTCGAAGCTAAAGCCCGCGCTCAACGTGGTGTTGTTCTGAAACAGGTCGTGGCTGTAGCGCAGACTCGCACCGGCCGACAGGAAGTCGTACTCCTTGCCGCCGGTCACGCCGAAGCCGAGCGTGCCGTCGGCCGACAGCGGGAACTGGTAGTCCAGCAGGCCCTGAACGCGGGTGTCCTTGAAGCGGTCGTCGAGCGGCGTCTCGAAGGCCGGCGTCGTGTAGCTGCCGGTGCCGCCGGACGCACCGGTGAACGTCTGCGGAGTCGACGCAGGCGTGGCCCCGTTGGGCGAGGCGCCGGTCAGCGTGTCGACGACGATCTTCGTCGTGAACAGGCGCTCGCCGCCGAGATCGAGCGTGCCTTTCATCACCGGTTCGACCGCCTGTACGCGGCCGTCGCTTTCGGAGTACACCAGCACCGCGGTATCGATGTCCCAGGAGCGCTCTTCGGCGTGCGCACCCGGCACCGACGCACCGCCCAGCAGTGCCAGCGTGGCCGCGGTCAGCGCGCGCCGGGCATCGGTCGTCCGGTCGTTCAGTTGCATCCGCAGCCTCCGCCACCGAAGCCGCGTCCGCCGCTGGACGCCTCCTTGCTGAAGTAAATGTGCTCGTCGAGCCCGGTCTGCACCGGGTCGGCTTCGACCTGCATGTCCGGCCGCGACAGCACGCCGCGCTGCCACGGTTTCGCGCCCCAGCCGCTGCAGCCGGCGACCAGGCCGGCACACAGCACCGCGGCGACAACGGGAATCGGTTTCATCATCGGGCTCCTGTCGAAGGGGACGGGTTCAGCGCGGCGGCGATCGCCGCCTCGTATGCGGGGATTTCGTCTCGGCGAAAGCCGGAGTGCCGGTGCAGGACGCGGCCATCGGTGCCCAGGATCAGCGCAGTCGGCATTCCCGGCAGCGCGTAATGCGCGGCGAGATCGCCACCGGGATCGCGCACGATGTCGAAGTTCGCCGGATGGCGCCGCAGAAAGGCATCTGCATCTTCTGCGTTCTCGTCGACGTTGACGCCGACGACTGCCAGCCGCGGGCCGAACTTCGCCTGCAGCGTGTTGATCCACGGAAAGGACTCGGCGCACGGCGCGCACCACGATGCCCAGAAGTCGACGTAGACCACGCGACCGGCGTAAGCGGAAAGCGGCTGCGGCAGGTCTGCCGCCGGCGCCGGTACGGCGAGCAGCGCGAGCGCGAGA
Source organism: Pseudomonadota bacterium (assembly GCA_040754295.1). Taxonomy (GTDB): domain Bacteria; phylum Pseudomonadota; class Gammaproteobacteria; order Nevskiales; family Nevskiaceae; genus Solimonas. The sequence goes on from JBFMCQ010000031.1 coordinate 17,339, forward strand.
CAGGCGAGGCGTTTGAGCATGGAATCTCCCGACGAACACGGGCGCGCGGCTGCGCGCGTCCGATGGCTGCGCGCAAGCGGCGGGCCACATCGGCGCGGGCCGCGTCGCACGCGCAAGTGCTTGAAACACTTGCGGGCGCGGCTTCGCGGAGCGGTCGCGGCGCGGCTGCGTGCAACCCCACGCTTGCAGTCCTGCAAGAACTGTCCGCAGGATTTGCAGATGCACAGAGCGCTTCTCGTCGGCGCGATCGCCGCATCGCTCGCGGGGCCGCTGCCGCCGGCAGCGGCCGCGTCGATCCGCTGCGGCTCCAAGCTCGTGAGCGAGGACATGCTCGCGGCCAAGGTTCTGGCGATCTGCGGCGAGCCGGACCTGCGCGATGTGTGGACGCCGCCGGGCGCGTATGGCTACGGCTATCTGGCGCCGACCGAGCAGTGGACCTACAACTTTGGCTCGAGCAAGCTGCTGCGCGTGCTGCTGATCCGCAACGGCCGTGTCGCGCGCATCGGCTCTGAGGGCTACGGCTTCCCGACGCCGGCGCGCAGGCAATGCGGCCAGATCGACATTCAGCCGGGAATGAGCAAGTACCGCCTGCTGATGCGCTGCGGCGAGCCGCTGACCCGGGTTGCCGACTACGTCTTCTATCCCGAGCCGCGCCGGCCCTACGACATGCACCCGGACCTGCGCGATTTCTACAGCGCGGTGTCGCCGGTGTACCGCGAGGAGTGGACCTACAACTTCGGCTCCAACAAGCTGCTGCGCATCGTGGTTCTGGAGAACGGGCTGGTCGTCGACGTGCAGACCGGCAGCCGTGGCTTCGACGCACGCTGACGCGCTGCGCGCGCCAGTTCCTTGCGGCGGGTATGATCCGCGCTGCCGCCGACCACCGGGAGGATCATGGGCAAGACGCGCGAATTCGATATCGTCCTCTTCGGTGCCACCGGCTTCACCGGACAGCTCACCGCGGAGTACCTCGCCCGGCATGGCGGAGGCGGGCTGCGCTGGGCGATCGCCGGGCGCAATCCGGACAAGCTCAAGATGACGCGCGCGCGCCTGACCGACCTCGCGCCGGCCTGCCGTGAGCTGAAGCTGCTGCACGCCGACGTGTCCGACGAAGCCTCGATGCGGCGCATGGCGCAGTCGACGCGCGTGCTGATCACCACCGTCGGGCCGTACATCCGCTACGGCGAGCCCGCGGTTGCCGCGTGCGCGGAGTTTGGCACCGACTATGTCGATCTCACCGGCGAGCCGGAATTCGTGGACCGCATGTGGCTGGCGTATCACGACCGTGCGCGCCGCAGCGGCGCACGCATCGTGCATTGCTGTGGCTTCGACAGCGTTCCGCACGACCTCGGCTGCTGGTTCACCGTGCAACAGCTGCCCGAGGACGTCCCGCTGCGCGTGCAGGGATTCGTGCGCTTCGGCGGCCAGCTCTCGGGCGGTACGCTGCATTCGGCGGTAACCGCGCTCTCGCGCCTGGGCGAGTACGCGCGCGTCGCGCAGGCGCGGCGGCGCGAGGAGGGCCGGCCGGTGGACCGGCGCGTCGGTGCGATCCATCACGGCCTGCGCTACATCAGGGAGCTCGGCACCTGGACGCTGCCGCTGCCGACGATCGATCCGCAGATCGTGCGCCGCAGCGCGACGGCGATCGGCCGCTACGGACCCGATTTCCGCTATGGCCACTTCCTGCAGGTCAAGAAGCTTTCCGGCGTCGCCCGGCTGATCGGCGTGGCCGGCGCCGCCCTCATCGCCAGCCAGTTGAAGCCGACGCGCGAGCGTCTGCTCGCGCTGCGCAAGCCGGGCGACGGCCCGAGCGCGGCGGTGCGCGCGAAGGGCTGGTTCCGCGTGAGCTTCATCGGCGAGGGCGCCGGCCGGCGCGTGCGCTGCGAAGTCAGCGGCGGCGATCCCGGCTACGGCGAAACCTCGAAGATGCTCGCCGAATCGGCGCTGTGTCTCGCGCAGGACAAGCTGCCGGGGAGCGCCGGCGTCATCACGCCGGTGCAGGCGATGGGCAGTGCGCTGATCGAGCGCCTGCAGCGCGCCGGTATCGGTTTTCGGACGGTCGGGGCGGATTGAAAGTGCGATGGCGAAGGCCCTGCTGCTGATCGGCGCGGTCTACGGTGTTCTCGGCGTCGCGTTCGGCGCGTTCGGCGCACACGCGCTGCGCGCGCGGCTCGCGCCGGAGCAGCTCGCGGTCTGGAAAACCGCAGTCGAGTACCAGATGTATCACGCGCTGGCGCTGCTGCTCGTCGGGCTGCTGCTGCGCCAAACGTCGTCGGCCGCGCTGCAGCTCGCCGGAATCTGCTTCGCTGCCGGCGCGCTGCTGTTCTCGGGCAGCCTCTACGCGCTGACCCTGTCCGGCGTGCGCGGGCTCGGCGCGATCACGCCGTTCGGCGGCGTGCTGTTTCTCGCCGGCTGGGGCCTGCTGTTGTACGCGTTGTCCAGGCTCTAGACTCCCGCAATGTTCGAGACCAGTACCTACGACGATCCGGTTGTTCTCGACCCCAGGATACGGCGGCGGTGGGCCTTCCTAGCACAAATCTCGAAAAGGCCGCATTGAGAGTTCGGCGCGGGGTTATGGGCACGTGCCCGTTGTTGATTGTGGCCGCTACGTCAGCTACCTGGAATCAGAAGCCCTACTCGACAGCTTGAAACAAGTCTGCCTGGGGCGTTTGCGAGCCCCGTCCTCGTGGACGCATCCGGGTCTCGGCTGTCCGCAATAACATCCGAACACGCTGGATTGAGTAGCCCGTCTCGTCGGCGAGCTGCCGCACGCTGAGGCCCGCCTGGTACATCACCCGCAGCTTTTCGCCCAGCGCCTCCGCCCGCGGTTTGTCGACATGCTCGTTCGGAAATAGCGGCGGCAGAATCGGGCCACCCACATAGCCCTTGTGCACGATGCCGCGCGGTGTCACGTCGTCTGCGGATTCGTCGCCCCATACCGTCCAACCTGGCCGCTTATGGCGGGCAAACAGCTCAAGATACGCCCCCGGCGAGCAGGCTTCTATCAAATCGTATTGCTCGTCCGGTTTACGCGAATGCTCGCGTTTGCGCGTTTCGATCATGTTGACCTGGGAGCGCCCCGGAGCCAGGGTTCTCATCGAACCATGGACACCGAAAAGCAGCAACTCGGTTACGTTGCGAAAGTAGAAACCCACGCCGCGCCCGTCCGGTCCGCCGTCGATGCGCCGCTTGGCCCATACGATATTGGACACGTACCGGAAACCCCAGGCTGCCATGACCTCAAGCCCTTCGGGCAAGAGGGCGTTTGGGACCCAAAGGTATAGATGTGCGTTGGGGGCGAGAACATCCTTTACTCGGAGCGCTTTGATAGCGTCCAGGGACATCGTTGAGTACCGATCAAGGCGCCGATGTTCCGGCGCGACCTTGCCGGTGCGATTGGCGAAGCGCCAAGGCGGGTCGGCCAGGACTGTGGAGAAACCACCAACGATCTCCGGAAGTGGCGCGGGTTCGGGTTCTGGGGGCAGAGGCCGAGAGGACATGCCGGCCACTGTACCACAAAAGATCTTTTAAAAGATCTTTTTCTCCAGCCGGCTGACTCTGGCTGCGTTACGGTTTGAGCGCGCGCAGCAGCGTTTCGCGGATCTGCTCGACGGCCTGCTCGCGCGCGGCCGTGACCGCCCGCGACAGCTCCTCGGCGAACTGCTGATGCACTGCGCGCAGGTCGCCGTCGAGCTGCTTGCGCAGGCTCTCGAGCTGCTGCGCCTGCTGTTGGGCCTGCGATTCGCACAGCTGGTCGCTTTGCTTGCGCAGCGCCGCGAGCTCCAGGCCGTGCTGCTTGCGCAAGGCCGTGAGTTCCTCGTCGTGGTGCTTGCGCAGCGTCGCCAGATCGGTCGCCAGGCGCTGTTCCATCGCGCTCATGCGCGCTTCGATCGCGGTCAACCGGGCATCGACCGCGGTGGACACCAGCGCCGCCTCGTTGCGCAGCTGCGCGAGCTCGTCGTGCAGCGGCGCGGCATCCGCGAAGCGCTCGCCCAGCGCGAGATCGAAGAGCGCTTCGCTCGGCGCTTCTTCGGCGGATACTCGTGCCGGCGGCGGAGCGAGCGGGTCGACCGCAGCCACGGCCGGTTGCGGCGCCTGCGGCTGCGCGGTACCGACCTGCTCCAGCACGCGCCGCAGCTGATCCGGCGTCGGCGGCTTCTGCAGTACGTCCGCGGCGCCCTGGCTGCGCGCCTCGGCGACGAAGGACTCGCCCTCGTTGGAGGAGCAGATCACCACCGGGATGGCCGCGGTCCGCGGATCGGCCTTGAGGTGGCGCAGCGCAGCGAAGCCGTCTTCGCCGGGCATGACGTGATCGAGGAAGATCAGATCCGGTGTCTGCGACGCCAGCCAGCGGTAGGCGGCTTTCGCGCTCTCGGCCGTATCGACCTTGAACGCGTGCCCTTCGAGATGCTTGCGCAGCGCGTAGCGTGCGGAGCGGGAGTCGTCGACCACCAGCGCTGTTCGCTCGCTCATGCCGCTCCTCGGGTTCCGGTTCGCTGCCGAATCTACCATCCTCGCCGCCGCCGGCAAGCTGCGGCGAGGGCAAAAAAACGGCGGCCCGACAGCGGGGGCCGCCCTAGGAGTTGACACAAACCCTTGCGAGCTATTTCTTCTTGGTTTTCTTTGCAGCCTTTTTCGTCGCTTTCTTGGCAGCCATGATGACCTCCGCATAAGTCACGTGAACAGCTGGCTCCGTAAACCCCGCGTCTACAGTCCGCCAACTACCAGAAATGGTGTCATTGGATTTGTCAAGTCACAATAGCTTGTGTCCGCCATCCGACGAACGGTCGTTCCCGGGGCGCCCGCCCGTGCCGTGGGAGCGTCGATGAGCGCGCGCCGCCTGTTTGCCGCGCAATGGCACCTCGCCGTTGCCACGGTGGAAGCCGTCGTCGCCGGGGGACGCAGCGCCGACCGGTTGCTGCAGAGCGCGTTCCGCGAGCAGCGCAAGATGGGCGCGCGCGATCGCGCGCTCGTGACTGATCTCGTCTACGGCGTGCTGCGCGACCTGCGCCGGCTGCAGTGCATCGCCGGCGCCGCCGCGACGGCGCAGCAGTGGTGCGCGCTCCGTGCACTGGACGCGGGCATTGCCGATGCCGCGCGTCTGGCCGCACTGGGCGTCGCCGACGCGGACGTGCTGGCGCGGCGGCTACAATGCTTCGATGCCTCGAGGCTCACGGTCGCGCAGCGCTTCAACGTGCCCGATGCGATCCACGCCCGCTGGTGCACCGAACTGGGTGAGCCCGAGACCGCGCGGCTTGCACAAGCGCTGATGGCGCAGGCGCCGGTGGATCTGCGCGTGAACACGCTCAAGGCGACGCGCGACGCGGCGCAGTCGGTGCTGTCGGCCGCCGGCCTCGACGCACGGCCGACGCCGTATGCACCTGCGGGTCTGCGGCTGCAGCGCCGCGTGGCCCTGCAGCCGCTGTCCGCATTCCGCGACGGCTGGATCGAGCCGCAGGACGAAGGCAGCCAGCTCCTTGCACTGCTCGTCGCCGCGCAGCCGGGTGAGCGCATCGCCGACTGGTGCGCGGGCGCCGGCGGCAAGACGCTCGCACTGGCGGCGCAGATGCAGGATCGCGGCGAGCTCTTCGCGATGGACGCGGACGCCCGCCGGCTGCAGCGCCTGCTGCCGCGGATGCAGCGCGCAGGTGCTCACTGCGTGCGGGTGCTCGATCCCGGCGCCGCGCCGCCCGGAGCGCTCGACGCGGTGCTCGTCGATGCACCGTGCTCTGGGAGCGGCACCTGGCGGCGCCAGCCGGAAGCGCGGCTCAAGGCGCTCGACCTGGCGGCGCTGAGCGAGCTGCAGACGCAGATCCTGCAGCGGGCCGCCGACCACGTCCGCCCTGGCGGTCGGCTGGTTTACGCCACCTGCAGCCTCCTGCACGCAGAAAACCAAGGTGTCGTCGCTCGCTTTCTGGCGATGCGCGAGGATTTTGCGCTCGACGACGCGGGCCGAATCCTCGCCACCCAGGGGGTCGAGCTGCCCGGCCGCTGGCTGGAGCTTTACCCGCACCGCCATGGTACCGACGGCTTCTTCGCCGCCGCTATGCGCCGAGCCGATACTTCTTCAGCTTGTACCAGACCGAGCGCTCGCTGATCTGCAGCAGCTGTGCGGCGCGAGCCTTGTTCCCACCGGCCTGGCGCAGGGCTTCACCGATCAGACGCATCTCCAGCGCTTCGACTGCCGGGTCGAGCCGTAGATCGAGCGCGGCGTCCGGCGCCGCCGGCGCGACGGCGCTGCGCGGACTGCCCTGTAGCGGGAAGTGCGCCAGATCGAGCGTGCGCCCGCCGCTCAGGATCAGCGCGCGCTCGACCATGTTGCCGAGCTCGCGCACGTTGCCTGGCCAGTCGTAGCGTTGCAGGTGCTCGAGCGCCTCGGCACTGACGCCCGGTGGCTGCCCCGGGGCGCCGCCGCCGTGCTGCTGCGGCGCGTGCAGGGCGATGAAATGTTGCAGCAGCTCGGGGATGTCCTCGCGGCGTTCGCGCAGCGGCGCGAGGTCGATCGCGAACACGTTGAGGCGGAAGTACAGATCCTCGCGCAGCCGGCCTTCGCGAATCGCCCCCTGCGGAGCGCGGTTGGTTGCGGCGATGACGCGCACGTCGACGGTCAGCGTACGGTCGCCTCCGAGGCGCTCGACGACACCGTCCTGCAGCACCCGCAGCAGTTTCGCCTGTAGCGCGACCGGCATCTCGGTGATCTCGTCGAGGAAGATCGTGCCCTGATCGGCGAGCTCGAACTTGCCGACGTGCTGGCGCAGCGCGCCGGTGAACGCGCCCTTCTCGTGACCAAACAGCTCGCTTTCGAGCATCTCGGCGGGAATCGCGGCGCAATTGACCGGGACGAAGAGGCGCTCGCGCCGCGGTGACGTGCGATGGACCGCGCGCGCGACGACTTCCTTGCCGGTGCCGGTCTCGCCGGTGAGCAGCACCGACGCACGCGTTGGTGCCACCTGCGCGATCTGCGTGCGCACTTGCTGCATCGCACGGCTGCTGCCGACGAGCCCCTCCCAGCCGTGCTCCAGCTGTTCGCGCAGATAATCCTTCTGCTGGATCATCTCGCGCACGCTGAACACGCGGCCGATCGCAAGCTCCAGCGCTTCGACGTCGAACGGCCGCAGCAGGTAGTCGCAGGCGCCCAGCCGCATCGCCTCGACCGCGCTTTCGATGCTGCCGTGCGCGGTGATGACGATCAGCGGTACGTCGTTGCCGGTCTCGCGCAGCTTGCGCAGCAGCTCGACGCCACTCATCTGCGGCATGCGCAAATCGGAAATGACCAGATCCACCGGCGTGTCCTGCAGCAGCGCGAAAGCTTCCGCGCCATCGACGGCACTCCAGGTCTTGTAACCACGGCGCGCGAGCATGATCTCCAGCACGCGGCGCATGTTGGCCTCGTCGTCGACGACGAGCACGCGGATGTCGTTCACCTCAGAGCCTCATTCGCCGGCAGCCAGACCCGGAACAGTGCGCCGCCGAGCCGGCTTTCGTCGGCGGCGATGTCGCCGCCATGCTGGTGAAGGATACGCTGCACGACCGCGAGGCCGAGCCCGGTGCCGCCCTCGCGGCGGAACACGAAAGGCTCGAACACGCGCGCCCGGTCTTCGGGGGCGATGCCGGGCCCGTTGTCGGACACCTCGATGACCAGGCGATGCACCTCGTCGCGTGTGGCGATCTCGATCAGTCCCCCGCGCGGCAGAACCAGCAGCGCATTCATCATCAGGTTCAGCAGCACCTGGGTAATTTGCTCGGCGTCGCAGTCGACGACGAAGCGCTGCGCCGCGCAGTGCAGCTGCAGCGTAACGCCGCGGTCGCGCAGCTGGGCGGCCAGCAGCGCGGATGCGTGCGCGATCAGTGCATGGACGTCTGCCGGCTGCAGCTGCGGGCTGCGTGTGCGCGTGCTGTCGAGCATCGACGCGACCAGCCGGTTGAGCCGTTCCGTTTCGGTCTCGATGATGCCGAGCAGCTCGCGTGCTTCGGTCGACAGGCCGGCCTCGGTGCGCAGCGTCTGCGCCGACGAGCGCAGGATGCCGAGCGGCGTGCGTACTTCGTGCGCAAGCAGTGCCGTCACTTCGCCGAGTGCCGCCAGACGCGATGCCTGGACCAGCGACTGTTGCGAGCGCTGCAGCGCGGCCACCATCTCGGCGAAGCTGCGGCTCAGCTCGCCGATTTCACCCGGCCCGCCGGGGGCTGCGACCGGCAGCTCGCCGGGCTCGGTGTAGCGGCGCGTGAACGCGGTCAGCGCGACGACCGGGCGTGCGATCGCTGCCGCGAGCCACCAGGCGGCGGCGACGACCGCGGCAGCTGTCGCGGCGAGCAGACCGGCGAAAGTCCAGGCCATGTGCCGCACCGGCGCCAGCGCCGCGGCGTGCGTCTGCAGCAGCAGCGTCGTCCAGCCGAAACCGGCGAAGTCGCCGAGACCGCGTGCGCGCTGGCGCCCTGCGATCACTGCGGCATCGACCAGGGGGGCACCGCTGCGCGTGATCACGCCGCTGTCGCCGTCGCCGCGCCAGCCGGGCAGGACTGCGCCTGCGCTCAGACCGCGCGCGCGCAGCGCAGCCGACGCGGCGAGCACGCGGTCGTCGGCGTCGAGCAGGACGAGCTGGCGCTCCGGCCCGGCCGCACCGTCGAGCAGCGCATCCAGCTGCGCCGTATCGACGTCGAGCACCAGCTCGCCGATCTCGCCCGGGGTGAACTGCGAGGGGATGGCGCTGCGCAGCCGCAGGCGGCGATGGCCGTCGATCCGTGCCGGCCGCTCCAGGCGCACGCGGCCGCCGGGCAGGTCGGCGGCCAGCCACGGCGTCGGCTCAGGCATTTGTCGGTCGAGCTGGGCGGGATCGCTGGACGCGACGACGTGGCCACGCGTGTCGACCGCGTGCAGCTCCAGGTAGAGGCCGCCGTGCCGGCGCTTCATCTCGGCGAGGAAGCCGGACAGGCGTTTGTCGACGTCGTGCAGGCGCAGGTCCTGCATGACCTCGAGGTGGTTCCAGGTGCTGGCATTGAGCATGCGCTCGAGCAGCAGCCCGTCGATGTCGGCGGACACCGATGCCGCCGAGCGCAGCACGCCGTCCTTTATCTCGGCGAGCATCGCTGCGCGCGTGCGGTTGAAGGCGAGTCCGGTGAGCAGCGCGGCCGGCAGCAGGCTGACGAGTAGCAGCGTAAGCAGCAGAATGCGGCGAATGCTCACGCGAGAACGTCGCCAGCGGTGCGGGGGAGGCTCATGAGGATCCTAGGATACTGCGCGCAGATGGTGCTGCTGTTGTGCGCGGCCACTGCGCGCGCTGGCGAAGCGCCGCCCGGCACGCACGCGAGCTACGAGCTGGGCCTGGGCTATCGCCTCGGCGATTCCGGCTTCACGCTGGGCGGCTATGCCGAGGCGGCGTATCGCGACGCCGACGGCGACACACCATGGCGCGCTTCTCTGGAGGCGCTCAGCGCGCTGCTGTGGTGGGACGGCGCCGACCGCTGGCGCTTCCTCATGGAGCTCGAGCTCGACGATGCGCTGGTACTGGAGCCCGGCGGCAGCACCGCCGACGAGGCCACGCCGGTGCTGGAGCGCTTCCACGTCGACTATGCGTACCGTGATCCGCTGAAGCTGCGGCTCGGCAAGTTTCTGACGCCGATCGGCCGCTGGAACGTGATTCACGCGGCGCCGCTCACCTGGACGACGTCGCGGCCGCTGATCACCGAGGCGACGTTTCCGACCAATGCCACCGGCGCGATGCTGTACGGCGTCCTGCCCTGGGGCGCCGACGGCATCGAGTACGCGCTGTACGCCTCGCCGGGCGAGGAGCTGTTTGCAGCCAAGGACGTCGACACGTTCCGCGAGGCCTTCGGTCTGCGCACCGCGGCGGCGCTGTTGCCGCACGCGCAGGTCGGCGTGTCCTTCGCGACCTTCGAGCAGGAAAGCACGCCGGAGCGCAAGACGCTCTACGGTCTCGACTTTCTGTGGGCGTGGCGGCGCTTCGAGCTGTCCGGCGAGGCCGCCTACCGGGTGCGCGACTTCGGCGAGGATCAGGCCGACGAACGCGGCCACTACCTGCAGGCGGTGGCGCCGCTGTCCGGGCGTCTGTTCGCGGTGCTGCGCTACGAGGGCTTCCACGAAATCGACGCCGGACGCGACCTGAACCTGTACCTCGGCGGCCTGACGTGGCGGCCGCGGCCGGCGCTCGCGCTCAAGGCGGAGTACGCGCAGGCGACCGACAACGACATCGGCGTGCGCGACGGCCTGCGCGCATCGATCGCGGTGCTGTTCTGATGTACATCCGGGTGCTGATCTGCGCCCTGCTGTGCACGCTGCTCGCGCCGCTGGCGCGCGCAGCCGAGCCGGTGCTCGCGGTCATCGTTCATCCGGCAACCGATACCGGCGACGTCGACGGCGGGGCGCTGGCGCTGATCTACAAGCGCCGCCGGCTGCTCTGGAACGACGGCAGCCGCATCCAGCCGGTCAATCTGCCGGCCGATCACCCGCTGCGCCGGCGCTTTTCGCGCGCGGTGCTGCACCGCACGCCCGAGGGGATGGACGACTATTGGAACGAGCAGTACTTCCAGGGCGTGCTGCCGCCGTACGTGCTCGCGTCCGAGACAGCGGTGCTGCGTTTCGTCGCCGATACCGCTGGCGCGGTCGGCTACGTCGCGCACTGCGCGGTCGACGGCGGTGTCCGTGTGCTGATGCTGGTCGATCACGGCGGACAGATCCTGCCGCCCGACGCGCTGCGTCCAGTGTGCCCGTAGCGGCCGGCCCGTGCAGGAGACGTCAACCAAGGTTGCAGCCGCCACCGCCCTTGCGGGCTGCGCGCGCAGCCCGTCACCGGTCCGGGGCTGGCTGCAGCCCCTGTGGGCGGTTGCGCTCTTCGACCTGCTGCCATCCGCGGCGCTGCGCGTGCTGCTATGCGCAGCGTTCGGCCGCGCCGACGCCGTCCCGGGTGCGGAGCTGCCGGCGATCCTGGCGCTGGGTGCGGTCAACGACTGCAGGGCGTCGCTGTCCCTGCTGCTGACTGTGGCTCCTCGGCGCCGGTATGTGCGCATGCTCGCGGCTGCACCGACGCCAGCAGCGGCGCCAGAGCCGCGTGGATGCCGAGCCCGACGGTCGGTCGGAGATGGCGGCACATGCGGCCGTGCGGTCCGCCGCACCCGCGGCAGGAACGGGAGCTGCGCGCCTATACTGGTACCATGGAAATGTCCGTTATCCAGCGCCTGAGCAACGCGATCCGCACGCAGCGGGTCGAGCGCACGTTCGGCGTCGACGCGCTGTGCCGCGTGCTGGAGGGCTATCTGCCGGACAAGCAGGTCGGTGACGTGCGCCGCGCCGCCGAGTTCGCGACCAGCGTGCACGAAGGCCAGCGACGCACGTCGGGTGAACCCTATGTCTACCACCCGCTCGCGGTGGCGCGCACGCTCGCCGAGATGCGTCTCGACCATACGACACTGATGGCGGCCATCCTGCATGACGTCATCGAGGACACCGGCGTTTCCAAAGAGTCGCTCGCGCTCGAGTTCGGCGCCGACGTCGCCGAGCTGGTCGACGGCGTGTCCAAGGTCACGCGCATCGAAGGCCGATCGCGCGCGGAGCTGCAGGCGCAGAGCTTCCGCAAGCTGCTGCTGGCGATGACGCGCGATCTGCGCGTGATCCTGATCAAGCTCGCCGACCGCCTGCACAACATGCGCACCCTCGGCGCGGTGACCACCGACAAGCGCCGCCGCATCGCGCGCGAGACGCTCGAGATCTACGCACCGATCGCGCAGCGGCTGGGCATCTACTTCATACGCACCGAGCTCGAGGACCTGGCGTTCGCGGCGCTCTACCCCAAGCGCTACGCCGTGCTGCAGCAGGCGGTCAGCGCGCAGCTCGGCGATACCAAGCGCGTGATCCGCGAAGTCGAGCAGAAGCTGTCGACGACGCTGCGCGAGGAGGGCATCGGCGCGACCGTCGTCGGTCGCCAGAAGAACATCTACAGCATCTACCAGAAGATGCTGCGCAAGAAGCTGAAGTTGCTGAAGGTCATGGACCTGCTCGGCTTCCGCGTCATCGTCTCCAAGGTGGACGACTGCTATCGCGCGCTCGGCGTCGTGCACCACGTCTACAAGCCGGTGCCCAAAGAGTTCGACGATTACATCGCCAACCCCAAGTCCAACGGCTATCAGTCGCTGCACACGGCGTGCATCGGCCCGGAGGGCCACAAGATCGAAGTGCAGATCCGCACGCGCGACATGCACCACGTCGCCGAGAGCGGCATTGCCGCGCACTGGCAGTACAAGCAGGGCGCGCGCGACGGCAGCAGCGCACCGCAGGCGCGCGCACGCGAATGGGTGGCCGGCCTGTTCGATGACTACGGCTCGGCGAGTCCGATGGACTTCATCGAGAACGTCAAAGTCGATCTGTTCCCCGATGAGGTCTACGTGTTCACGCCCAAGGGCGACATCCGCCGCCTGCCGAAGGGCTCCACGCCGGTCGACTTCGCCTACGCCGTGCACTCCGAGCTCGGCGATCGCTGCGTGGCCGCGCGCCTCGACGGCCAGCTGGAGCCGCTGCACAGCGTGCTGCTCAACGGCCAGACGGTGCAGATCATCACCGCCCGCCACGCGCGGCCCAACGCGGCATGGCTGAACTTCGTCAAGACCGCCAAGGCGCGCGCGGCGATCCGCAACTACCTGCGCCAGCAGCACGAGGACGAGGCAGTGCGCCTCGGCCGGCGGCTGCTCGAGATCGCCCTGCGCGAGCAGTCGGTGCCGGCGAGCGTGCTCAAGGACGAGGCGCGGCTGGCGCCGGTGCTCGCCGCCTACAAGCTCGGCGATATCGAGGAGCTGTACGCCGCGGTCGGCAGCGGGCAGCGGCTGGCGACGCTGGTCGCGCGTCACTTCCTGCCCAAGGGCGTCGAGATGCCCGGCGAGAGCCGCGCCGTGCCGCTGGCGATCGAAGGCACCGAAGGCCTCGTGCTCGACTACGCGCGCTGCTGTTACCCGCTGCCCGGCGACGACATCCGCGGACACGTCAGCGTCGGCCGCGGCATCGTCGTGCACCGCATCGAGTGCCGGCACGCGAAGGGGCGCCCGCAGGATTGGGTGCCGCTGACATGGTCGGACAAGGTGCAGGGCGATTTTCTCGCCGAGCTGCGCGTCCAGGCCTACAACAAGCGCGGGCTGCTGGCGAAGATCACAGCGGAAATCGCCGGCGCCGATGCATCCATCGAAAACGTGCAGATGCCGGACCGCGCCGGCGGCGAGGCGGTCGAGATGCGCTTCGTCATCACCGTGAAGAATCGCGTGCACATGGCGCGCGTGCTGCGCCGCATCCGTCGCATCGACGGCATCGAGCGCGTCTGGCGCGCGTAGCTCCGCAATGCGGTTGCAGGTTGCCGGTTGCAGGACGGCGCGCTTTTCCGCAACCTGCAACCCGCAACCCGCAACCGCCGTCCAGAACAAATGGCCCGCAAGATCATCTCGACCGACCAGGCCCCCGCCGCGATCGGTACCTATTCGCAGGCGGTGGCCTGCGGCAAGACCGTGTACCTGTCCGGCCAGATCCCGCTGGACGCGAAGACGATGACGCTGCTCAACCGCACGATCGAGGACGAGATCCATCAGGTGTTCCGCAACCTGCGTGCGGTCTGCGAGGCGGCGGGCGGCACGCTCGCCCAGATCGCCAAGCTCAACGTCTACCTGACCGATCTCGGGCAGTTCGCGAAGGTCAACGAGATCATGGCGGAGTATTTCGCCGCGCCGTATCCGGCGCGTGCGGCCATCGGCGTGGCGAGCCTGCCGCGCGGCGCGCGCATCGAAGCCGACGCGGTCCTGGTGCTTGACTGACGCGCGCGTACGGCTCGGCGTGCGGCCGTCGCCGACGCTCGACACCGAGATCGCCTATCTCAAGGGTGCCGGCCCGGCGATCGCGCAGCGCCTGCGCAACCTCGAGCTGCGCTGCGTCCGCGATCTGCTGTTTCATCTGCCCGTGCGCTACGAAGACCGGCGCCAGCACACGCCGCTCGCTCGGCTGCGCCCCGATCAGGACGCGCTCGTGCGCGGTCGCGTCACCGCGGCCGACGTGCGCTATGGCGCCAGGCGCATGCTGCGCGTCGCGCTCGACGACGGCACCGGCGGACTGCTGCTGCGCTTTTTCCACTTCAACGAACCGCAGCGCGAAGGCTTCGCCGTCGGGCGCTGGGTGCAGGCCTACGGCAGCGTCCGCGCCGGCGCCCACGGCCTGGAGATGGTGCACCCGCAATACCGGGCCGCTGCGAGCGCCGAGGAGTTGCAGCCCGAAGCGCATCTGTCGCCGATCTACCCGCTGACGACCGGCGTCAGCCAGCAACGCCTGCGCGCGCTGATCGCGCAGGCCCTCGACGCGGCCGGCCGCGATGCGGACCTGCGCACGCCACTACCCGGGCTCGACGCACCCGAAACGCTCGAGGCGCTGCGCGCGATCCACCACCCGCACAGCGACGCCGATGCCGAAGCGCTGCTGGCGCGCGCACACCCTGCGCAGCTGCGGCTGCTACGCGAGGAGCTGCTCGCACACCAGCTCGGCATGCGCCTGCTGCGCGGCCGACTCAAGTCCAAGCCCGCGCCGGCGCTGCGCAAGCCCGAAGCCGCGGTCGCCGAGCTGCAGCGCGTGCTGCCGTTCACGGTCACGTCGGCGCAGCGGCGCGTGCTCGCGGAAGTCGCGCAGGATCTGCGCGCGAGCCGGCCGATGCTGCGGCTGGTGCAGGGCGACGTCGGCAGCGGCAAGACGGTGATCGCCGCCGCGGCGCTGCTCGCCGCGTACCGCGACGGCCTGCAGGCGGCGATGGTGGCGCCGACCGAGCTGCTCGCCGAACAGCATCACCGCACGCTGGCGCACTGGCTCGGCGCGCTCGGCATCGAGCCGCTGTTCCTGTCGAACCGCGTGAAGAAGGCGGCGCGCGAGCGCGTGCTCGCACGGCTGGCGGCAGCGGAGCCGGCGATCGCCGTCGGCACGCACGCGCTGCTGCAGGAGCAGGTCGAGTACGCGCGGCTGGCGCTGGCCGTCGTCGACGAGCAGCACCGCTTCGGCGTGCAGCAGCGTCTTGCCTTGCGCGACAAGGGCGGCAGACTCGCGCCGCATCAGCTGGTGATGTCGGCCACGCCGATTCCACGCACGCTGGCGCAGACGCTCTACGCCGATCTCGACGTGTCGGTCATCGACGAGCTGCCGCCGGGCCGCACGCCGGTGACGACCGTCGTCATCTCCGCCGAGAAGCGCGCGCAGGTGCTGGCACGCATCGCCCAAGCCTGCCGGCAGGGCCGCCAGGTGTACTGGGTGTGCACGCTGATCGAGGAATCCGAAGACCTCGACGCCGAAGCGGCCGAAGCCACCGCGGCGCGCCTGCGCGAGGAGCTGCCGGATCTGCGGATCGGGCTCGTGCACGGGCGCATGAAGAGTGAGCACAAGGACGTGCAGATGCGCGCGTTCAAGGACGGCGTCACGCAACTGCTCGTGGCGACGACGGTCATCGAGGTCGGCGTCGACGTGCCCAATGCCAGCATCATGATCATCGACAACGCCGAGCGGCTCGGCCTGTCGCAGCTGCACCAGCTGCGCGGGCGCGTCGGCCGCGGCAGCGAGAAGAGCCAGTGTGTGCTGCTCTACCAGCCGCCGCTCGGCGACATGGCGCGCGCGCGCCTCGAAACCCTGCGCGCCACCACCGACGGCTTCGCGATCGCCCAGCGCGACCTCGAGCTGCGCGGCCCCGGCGAGCTGCTCGGCCGCCGCCAGACCGGCGACATCGGCATGAAGCTCGCCGACCCCGTGCGCGACGCCCCGCTGGTCGCCCCGCTGCAAAAACTCGCCGACCGCTGGCTGGCGACGGAGCCGCGTCTGGCGCAGCTGCTGATCCGCCGCTGGGTCGGCGATCCGGAGCGCTACGCGCAGGTCTGATCGGGGGACTCGGGACTCATCCGCCGGAATCCTTCGCGCGCTAAGCTTGCGCGCCATGGCGATGGCGATTCCCGCAAAGTTTCTCGACTACCTGCGCCTGATGCGCGCCGATCGGCCGATCGGCATTTACCTGCTGCTGTGGCCGACGCTGTGGGGGCTGTGGTTCGCGGCGCGCGGGCTGCCCGGCTGGCACGTGCTGCTGGTGTTCGTCGCCGGCACCGCACTGATGCGCTCGGCCGGCTGCGCGATCAACGATTTCGCCGACCGCGACTTCGATCCGCACGTCGCGCGCACGAAGGACCGGCCGCTCGCCGCCGGGCGGGTGAGCCCGGAAGAGGCGGTGCGCCTGTTCGTCGCGCTGTCGGTGATCGCCTTCGGTCTGCTCAGCTCGCTGAAGAACACGCTGGCGCTCATGCTCGCAGCGCCGGCGGCGATTCTGGCCGCAGGCTATCCGTTCATGAAGCGCATCCTCAGCATGCCGCAGGCGGTGCTCGGCGTGGCGTTCTCGTGGGGCATTCCGATGGCCTACGCCGCGGTGCGCCACGAAGTCGTCTGGGCCGAGGTGCTGCCGCTGATGATCGCCAACGTCTGCTGGGTGATCGCCTACGACACCTGGTACGCGATGGTCGACCGCGAAGACGATCTGAAGATCGGCGTGAAGTCCTCGGCGATTCTGTTCGGCCGCCACGACCGCCTCGTCATCGCCCTGCTGCACGCGGCTGCACTGCTGCTGCTGATCCAGCTCGGCCTCAACACCGGCCGCGGCCCGCTGTACTTCGCGGGCATCGCCGTCGCCGCGTGGCTCGCGGCTTATCAGCAGTGGATCGCGCGCACGCGCGAGCCGGCCGCGTGCTTCCGCGCGTTCGTGCACAACAACTGGTTCGGCCTGGCGATCTTTGCCGGGCTCGCACTGGACCACGCGGTCGCAGGCGGGTAAATCAGAGCCGCTGCACGCCGTCGAGCTTCGCCAGCTCGCGATCGAAAGTGCCGAGCGGCAGGTGGCCGGCCTTGCGCGCAATCTCGGCGACGAGACAGTCGGAGAATCCCAATGCGGGCTTGTTGCGGTAGTGGCGGAGCGCTGCCTCGACCACATCCGCGTCCTGCATGACCAGATCACGGTGGTTGAGAAGCATCTCCACCGCCGTTGCGACGGCTTTGGCGTCGAGCTCGTAGACCGAGTCGAGCACCCAAGCCGTTTCGGCCAGCACGAGGTGCGAGACCCACGCCCCCGGCGCCACGAACGCCTCAGCGGCACGAACCTGGCGTACGTCGTCGCGGGTCAGCAGGCGGACGAGGATATTCGTATCAACGGCGCGCATGGCGCGCCCTCACGGCACGGCGGATGCCGGCCTTGAGCTCGTCCAGCGTATGGGGTTTCGGCGTCTTGGCGAACAGCGCCCGGTGAATGTCCTCCGAGGTACAGCGGTTGCTGCGACGAACGACGATCTGGCCGTTCTGCTCGTCCCAGACGAGGATCGAGCCGGGGCCTACGCCGAGCTTGCGCCGCACGGCGGCCGGAACTGAAATCTGTCCCTGAGCGGTGAGCTTGGATTGAGCGAGCGCCATGCCGGTACTATCTGGCATTACCGGGGTAATGTCCAGGGCAGCCGCTGCGCAGCTTACGTCGCAGCACGGCGAGCAGGCCGAGGACGACGGCGTCATTGGTGATCAGCGGGCCTGGGGTCACGGATCCGGTCCGGCGCGGGAAAGGCGCAAGCCTCGGCGATCGCGTGCGCCGGTCGCAAGCGGGAAAAGCCTCACCCGGTCACGGCGTGCGCGCAGCCGCCCAGGCCTCGATGCGCGCGGCGCCGGCGGCGCGGCAGACGCGCGCCAGCTCGTCGAGCGTCGCGCCGGTGGTC
>JBFMCQ010000032.1:0-33803 GCA_040754295.1 Pseudomonadota bacterium
CGGTCCGCACCGGCGACCGCATAATCCATCCTCCCCGCGAGCACAGCCTTACGGGGTGGCCGATTCACCTCGGAATCCCCGGCCGATTTAAATCGGATTCGGTGGCCGATTTCGTCGGAATGCGCAGTCGACCTTGAATTTGCCGCCGCGCAGCGCCAGCAGCGGCTCGAACAGGCTGTTGACCGCGGCGTACCAGGCCATGTGGGCCGCGGTATGCGTGAACTGGTAGGGGCCGGCGACATCGCCGGCGGCGTAGAGGTTCGGGAAACTGGTCTGGAGGAATTCGTTGACTTCGATCACGCGGCCGGTCTTGACACCCAGCTCCTCGAGGCCGTAACCCTTGAGCCGCGCGACGCGGCCGACGGCGACGATGATCCGGTCGAAGGGGATGCGCGTCTGCGCGCCGCTCAGGTGGTGGCGCCGCCGCAGGAAGAACCCGCGCCGGCCGTGCAGCCGAAGCAGTGGTCGGCGACGCGGATGCGGCGCGCCAGCAGCTCCTCGGCGTCGAAATCGAAAATCGTCACGGGTTTGGCGTTGCGCTGCACCGGCATGTCGAGCTGCTGGTTGAAGTCGCAGTCATACAGCCTGCCGTCCGGGCCCACGCTGATCAGGCTGCGACACATGACGTTCTCGGCCGCCGACGGGTTGAAGGCCCCCACCAGCTTGTCCATGTAGCTGTCGTACTGCCCGGCCCTGCGCAGATGCAGGGCAAAGCGATTGATCGGCATGTTGGTGATCGTGAACAGCCGGTTGAACACGACGCCGTACTGGGCGAGCAGCACACGCTTGTAGTCGGCCTCCAGCGATGCCTGTGGCGCCGGCAGGTAAGGGCCGACCGGATTGAAGACGAGGTCGAGAACCAGGCCGCTGCCCTCGATCCCATAGCCGAGTGCGTTGAGGCGCCTGAGGCCGTCGATGCTCTTTTTGAACACCCCGCTGCCGCGCTGCTTGTCGGTGAACAGTTCCTGGTAGTACGGCAGCGACGACACGACCTCGACCCGGCACCGGATGCGCGCGATCGGTCCGTTTGACAGATCATCCCCGGGTTTCTCCGGCTGGATGCGCAAAGGTTTTATGAACTCGTGGGCGCCACGCCGATTGAATACCTGACCCGCTGGCGCATGACCCAGGCGGGGCTGCTGCTGCGCAATCCACAGGGTCTCCGTCGCCAGCGCGGCCAAGCGTGTCGGCTACGAGACGGATGAACACGGATCAAGATCAAGCGACTGCAGCGCGACATGCAGCAACCGCGTGGTGGCATGCGGCGCGCCGAGCCAGGCGCTGGTCGCGCTGCTGTCTCTGGCTGCGCCTGTGGCCGCCCTACAGAAACCCCGCCCCCTGCAACCAGTCGCGGCAGTCCCGCACCATCTCGCTGAGCGGGCGCGGGCGGTAGCCGAGCTCGTTCTGCGCCTTGCGGCTGCTGCAGTAGAGGTTTTGCGACAGCAGCAGCACCGAATCCCGGGTGAAATCGGGCTCACGGCCGAAGATCGGCGCGACCCACTCTTCGACGCGCGCGTACGCGGTCAGGATGCCGGGATGCATCGCCAGCACGCGGCGCTTGAGCCCGAGCGCTTCGGCGATCTCCTTGACGAAGCCGACGTAGCTCGCCTGAGCGCCGCCAAGCAGGTAGTTGTGGCCGATGCGGCCGCGCTCGGCGGCGGCGATCAGCGCATGCGCGACTTCACGTGCATGGCAGAAGCTGCCGCCGCCGGGCGGCACGGCCGGCAGGCGCCCCTGTTTGACCAGGCGGAACAGCCGCGACCAGCTGCCGGTGTCGTAGCGGCCGACGATATTCGAAGGATTGATGATGACGGCGCGCAGGCCGCTGCTCATCGCCTTGCGCACCTCGCGCTCCGACAGCGCCTTGCTGCGAATGTAGTTGATCTCGACCGCGCTGCCGCGCGTGGGCGTCTCCTCGGTGATCGTGCCGCCGTGCAGGCCGTAGGCGACGATGCTCGAAGTGTGCACCAGGCGCTTGGCGCGGGATTCGAGCGCAGCGCGCAGCACATTGCGCGTGCCGCGCACGTTCACCTTGATCTGCTCGAGCTGCGCCCGCGTCCACAGGCTGGTGTTACCGGCGACATGGAACACGCA
Organism: Pseudomonadota bacterium; assembly: GCA_040754295.1. GTDB lineage: Bacteria > Pseudomonadota > Gammaproteobacteria > Nevskiales > Nevskiaceae > Solimonas. The sequence goes on from JBFMCQ010000032.1 coordinate 2,095, forward strand.
GTCGACGCCGCCCGGCATGACCTCGCGCACCGAGCGCGCGTCGGTCACGTCGGCGACGACGCGCTCGACGCCGGCAAAGCGCTGTAGCACGCTGATGTCGGAGCTGGCGCGGTGCATCGCAATCACGTTCCAGCCCTGCTCATGGAGAGCCTCGACGAGATTGAGCCCCACGAACCCCGTGGCACCGGTGACGAAAGCGGTCTTCGCCAAGCTTTTCCTCCAGCGCTGGCCGTTACATTGCGAACCCCTTGCCGAGTGTACTCAAACGGCGTCGTGATTGGGCTCCAATCTCGGCCAGGCGCAATCGGGGGCTGTCAGCGACTGCGGGAATCGAGAGGTGCGAAGAACGTGCTTGCCGGCTCCTGGATGCCGCTTACGCAGGCATGACGAAGAGCAGCCGAGATTCGGGCCGAATCACGAACGGCGTTGCGAGAACTGCCGCGGACGCTCAGCCGCGCAGCACGTCGTCCGCCGGCGCAGTGGTTCCCCAGCGTTTGCATCCCGGGCATTGCCAGAACATCTGCCGCGGGCTGAAACCGCAGTTGCTGCACTGGTATTTCGGCGTTGCCTCCATCAGCCGCAGCAGTGCCTTGCGCAGACTCGCCGCCGGTTTGTCGAGACCGGCCGCAACGACGTTGGGCTGGCGCTCCAGCGCCTCGAGAAACTCGGCCAGCACCGCACGGCTGGGCCGCGTTTCGAGGCCCTGCATCAGATGATCGAGCGGGTCGACGCCGGTTTCCGCGAGCAGCTGCGCCTCGGCGACGAACGGCAGACTGCTCGACGAGATCTCCTTCGCGTCCCTGAGGAACAGCAGGTAGCCGTCGCGATCGCCGGTGCTGGCGAAGCAGCGCTGCAGCGGCTCGATGACCTCCGGCAGAAAGCGCGGGTCGTGCTCGAACGCGCGCAGGTACGCACGCGCGGCCTCGGCCGGTCGTGATTCCGCCTCGTAGAGAGCGCCGAGCAGCAGGTGCGCGCGCACGCACGCGGGATCCTCGTCGAGCGCCCGGTGCGCGAGCATCGCGGCCTCCGTGCTGCGCTTCTCGCGCTGCGCCTCGTCGGCCAGCTCGCAGAAATACTGGGCGATCGCCGCGCGCTGCGACTCGCCCTTGGCCGCCTGCAAGCGGCGTGCGGCTTCGATCGCCAGCCGCCAGTCGCGCGCCTGCTCGTGGATCGTGCGGATCGCCTCCAGCGATTCGACGACGTGCAGCCCCTGCCCGGCCAGGCCGGCGAACAGATTCTCGGCACGATCCATGACCCCCGCAGCCATGTAGTCCTGGGCGAGCTCGAAGCGTGCCTGCGTCAGGACGTCGGCCGGAAGCTCGCTATGCGCGGCGAGCGCCTCGTGCACGCGCAGCGCACGATCGACCTCGCCGCGCTTGCGGAACATGCGTCCGAGGGTCAGGTGCAGCTCCGCGGTCGACGTGTTGAGGCCCGCTGCCGAGGTCAGTGCCGCAAGCGCCCGGTCGGGATCGTCGGAACTCAGTTGCGTCAGCAGGCCGCCGAGCGGCTCGCCGGCCGGCGGCGGCGGCGCCAGGGCCGCCGTCCGGCGCGCGATCGCCCAGCCCAGCGCGATGCCCAGCGGCAGCAGCAGCCAGCTGAACAGCGGATCAAGCACCCGGCGATCCGCCTGCCTCGCTGCGCGATTCTCCGGCCAGCGGCAGATTGCGCAGATTGCGCAGCTCGACTTCGTGGTCGCGGATGCGGCCGCGCGCCCGGCGCAGCTCCAGCCGCAGGCTCACCACGCGCGCGCCGACGACCAGCAGCGTCAGCACGACGCCGAGCGCGAATGCGGCGATCAGCAGCGCGATCAGCGGCAGCTCCCAGGCGCCGAACAGATAATCGAAGCTGACCGTCTGCGCATTGAAATAACCGATCGACGCGCCAAGTACGAGCACGATCAGCAGTACGGCGAGTAGTAGGAGGCGCCACATGGCTCAGGCGACGTTCGCCACCACCGTGTCGCTCGCTCCCGCCACCGGCGCCTGCTGGGCGCCGAGATTGACGCGCTCGCGCATCTCCTTGCCCGGCTTGAAATGGGGCACACGCTTGGGCGGGATGCTCACCGGGGCGCCCGTCTTGGGATTGCGTCCGACGCGCGCGGGGCGATGGTGCAGCGAGAAGCTACCGAAGCCGCGGATCTCGACCCGCTCGTCGCGCGCCAGGGCGTTGCTGATTTGATCCAGCACGAGCTTGACGGCCAGTTCCACGTCCTTGTGCATGAGGTGCGTCTGGCGCGCCGCAAGACGCTCGATCAGTTCGGATTTGGTCATCGGATAGGACCAGTCGTTATTTGCGTATCGGCTTGAACGATAAAGAAAAAAAAGGGGCCGCGCAAGCGCGGCCCCGCATTTTCCTTGTCAGCGCCCGGCGCTGCGGCTTCAGCCGTTGCCGCCGCGGATCTGCTCCTTGATCAGGTCGCCCAGGCTGGTCTTGCCGGTGGCCGCGTTGCGGCTGTACTCGGCCACCGCCTCCTGCTCTTCCTGGATCTCCTTGTCGCGGACCGACAGCTGGATCGTGCGGTTCTTGCGGTCGACGCCGACGAAGCGTGCGTCTAGCTTGTCGCCTTCCTTGAGCATCTTGGTCGCGTCGTCGACGCGCTCGCGCGCAAGATCGCTGGCGCGGATATAGCCCTCGACGCCGTTGCCCAGGTCGATGACCGCACCGCGCGGCTCGACCGCGCGCACCGTGCCGGTGACGACGGCGCCCTTGGCGTTGCGCGCGATGAACTCGGCGAGCGGGTCGGCACCGACCTGTTTGACGCCGAGTGAGATACGCTCGCGGGCAGCGTCGATCGCCAGCACGACGGCGTCGACCTCCTGGCCCTTCTGGTAGCGACGCACGGCAGTCTCGCCGGGCTCGTTCCAGTCCAGGTCGGACAGATGCACCAGGCCGTCGATGCCGCCGTCCAGGCCGATGAAGATGCCGAAGTCGGTGATCGACTTGATCGCGCCGCGCACGCGGTCGCCCTTCTGGTGGTTCTGCGCGAACTCTTCCCAGGGGTTCGGACGGCACTGCTTCATGCCCAGCGAGATGCGGCGGCGCTCGCCGTCGATGTCGAGAATCATGACCTCGACCTCGTCGCCGACCTGCACGACCTTGCCCGGGTTGACGTTCTTGTTGGTCCAGTCCATCTCCGAGACGTGGACCAGACCCTCGACGCCCGGCTCGATCTCGACGAAGGCGCCGTAGTCGGTGATGTTGGTGACCTTGCCGAACAGGCGCGTCTTGTCCGGATAGCGGCGCTCGATGTCGACCCAGGGGTCGGCGCCGAGCTGCTTGAGGCCGAGCGAGACGCGGCGGCGCTCGCGGTCGTACTTGAGCACCTTGACCTCGATCTCCTGGCCGACGGTGACGACCTCGGCCGGATCCTTGACCCGCTTCCAGGTCATGTCGGTGATGTGCAGCAGGCCGTCGATGCCGCCGAGATCGACGAACGCGCCGTACTCGACGAGATTCTTGACCACGCCGCGCAGCACGACGCCTTCCTGCAGGTTCGCCAGCAGCGTGTCACGCTCGGCGCTGTACTCGGCCTCGAGCACCTCGCGGCGCGAAACCACGACGTTGTTGCGGATCTTGTCGAGCTTGATGACCTTGAACTCGAGCGGCTTGCCCTCGAGATAGGCCGTGTCGCGGACCGGGCGCACGTCGACCAGCGAGCCGGGCAGAAACGCGCGCACCGAGCCGATGTCGACGGTGAAGCCGCCCTTGACCTTGCCGGTGATCGTGCCGATCACCGTCTCCTTGCCCTCGAACGCCTTCTGCAGGCGCTCCCAGGTCTTGATGCGCTCCGCTTTTTCCTTGGAGAACTTGGTCTCGCCGAAGCCGTCCTCAACAGTTTCCAGCGCCACTTCCACGTCGTCGCCGGCGGCCACCTTCAGCTCGCCGTCGACCATGAATTCCTGAATCGGGATCACGCCTTCCGACTTCAGGCCGGCGTCGACAATCACGACATCCGGCTTCACCTCCAGCACCCTGGCGTTGACGATGGTGCCGGACTGCATGGACTGGCCACTCTTGAGGCTGGCCTCAAACAACTCAGCGAAACTTTCGCTCATCAATAAACTCGGAATGTTGAACAACCCCTTGCGTACTCGCTCGGGGGCCTGCCGAAAAGAAAACCGGCCCATTTCGGATGGGACCGGACCGTGTTTTGCGCAGGGATGCGTCGTCAGACCAGGCGATGCCGCTGCAGCAGCGCTTCCACCTTCGACACCACTTCTTCCGGTGAAAGACCTGTTGTATCAACCGTTTCGGCATCCTCCGCCGGCTTGAGCGGAGCGATCGGACGGTTGCGGTCGCGCTCGTCGCGGGCGCGAATCTCTTCGCAAAGGGGCGCGAGTGTAGCCTGTATGCCCTTTGCGCTCAACTGCTTGAGCCGCCGCTGCGCGCGCTCCGCGGGGCTTGCGTCCATGAAGATCTTGAGCGCTGCGTCCGGGAACACCACGGTGCCCATGTCGCGGCCGTCGGCGATCAGGCCCGGCGCTCGGCGAAAATCGTGCTGGCGCTGCAGCAGCGCGGCGCGCACCTCGGGCGCCGCCGCGATCTTCGAGGCCAGCGCGCCGGTCGACTCCTTGCGGACCTCGTGCGTCCAGTCCGCGCCGTCGACGAGGATGCGCTCATCGGCCTCGGTCGTGCCTTCGAAGCGGATATCGAGCGCCGGCGCCAGCTTCGCGACCGCCGCCGCGTCGTGCAGGTCGTAACCGCGCCGGTGCGCCGCCAGCGCCAGGATGCGGTACAGCGCGCCGCTGTCGAGGCGATGCCAGCCCGGCAGCCGTTGCGCGAGCCAGCGCGTAACCAGGCCCTTGCCGACGCCGGACGGGCCGTCGACGGCGATGACCGGCACGCTGCCGGGAATCGGGAATCGGGAATCGGGAATCGTCGAAGACATGGCCGCACCCGCGTTTACGATTCCCGGGCATCGAGTCGCAGTCCCGCGCTGCGCGCGAGCTCGACGAAGCCCGGAAACGACGTGTTCACATTCGCGCAATCCAGAATCGTGATCGGTGCCTGTGCGCGCAGCGCGGCGATCGCGAACGACATCGCGATGCGGTGGTCGCCGTGCGAGTCGATCGTGCCGCCGCCGAGCCGGCCGCCGCGCACGCGCATGCCGTCGGGTCGCGCCTCGGCGTCGATGCCGAGCACGCGCAGGCCGTCGCACATCGCCTGGATGCGGTCCGACTCCTTCACGCGCAGCTCCTCGGCGCCGGTGACCAGCGTCTCGCCGCGCGCGCAGGCGGCGGCGATGAAGAGGATCGGGAACTCGTCGATGCTCGCCGCAACCAGCTCGCGGCCGATCTCGATGCCCGAGAGCGGCCCGCCGCGCACGCGCAGATCGGCGACCGGCTCGGCGCCGAACCGGCGCTCGTTTTCGATGTGGAGCTCCGCGCCCATGCGGCGCAGCACCTCGACGATGCCGGTACGCGTCGGGTTGATGCCGACGTCGGTCAGCAGCAGCTCGGCGCCGGGGGTGATCGCCGCGGCGACGAGAAAGAAGGCCGCCGACGAGATATCGGCCGGCACCTCGATGCGCGTGCCGCGCAGCGTCTGGCCGCCGTCGAGCGCCGCATAGCCCGCGTGCGCCGCGACCTCGGCGCCGAACGCGCGCAGCATGCGCTCGGTGTGGTCGCGCGAGGCCTCGGGCTCGTGGATCTCGGTTCGGCCCTGCGCGTACAGGCCCGCCAGCAGCACCCCGGACTTGACCTGTGCGCTGGCGACCGGCGAGCGGTAGCTGATCGCCTTGAGCGCCGGCACCGGCTGGATGCGCAGCGGCGCGCGGCCGTCGCTCGATTCGATGCGCGCGCCCATCTGCGCCAGCGGCGCGATGATGCGCTGCATCGGCCGGCGCGACAACGAAGCGTCGCCGACCAGCGTCGTCGGAAACCGCTGTCCGGCCATCAATCCGGCCATCAGGCGCATCGACGTGCCGGAGTTGCCCAGATCGAGCGCGGCCGCTGGCCTGCGCAGGCCGTGCAGGCCGACGCCGTGGATCGCAAGGCGCGTCGGCTCGGGCTGCTCGATGCGCACGCCCATCGCGCGGAACGCCTTCATCGTGCACAGGCAGTCTTCGCCGGTCAGAAAACCGCTCACCTCGGTGATGCCCTCGGCGAGCGCGCCGAGCATCACCGCGCGATGCGAGATCGACTTGTCGCCGGGAACACGTACGACGCCGCTCGGGCGCCCACCCGGCTGCAGCTGATAGGTGACGGAGGCGAGGCTGCTCATTCGATCTGCGCCAGGTAGCGCTCGCGCGCGGCTCGCGCACGCTCGAACAGGGCCTTGAGCTCGTCCCAGCGCCCGTCGTGCATCAGCCCGCGGATCTGCTGCAGCTCTTCGATCTGGCGCTCGAGCAGCCCGGCGACCGAGGCGGCGTTGGCGCGCACGATGTCGTGCCACATCTGCGGCGAGCTCGAAGCGATGCGGGTGAAATCGCGGAAACCGCCGCCGGCGTTGGAGAAGACCTCGTGCTTCTCGTCGAGGCGCGCGAGCATGTCGACGAAGCTGTAGGCGAGCAGGTGCGGCAGATGCGAGGTCGCGGCGAAGATCTCGTCGTGACGGCGTGCCTCCATCTCCACGACGCGGGCGCCGGCAGCCTGCCACAGCCGTGCAATCAGCGCGCGCGCTGCCGGGTCCTGGCCCTCGTGCGGTGTGATGATGACGCGGTGCCTGCGGAACAGATCGGCCTGCGAACTCGCCACGCCGCTCTTCTCGGTGCCCGCGATCGGGTGTGCGGCGACGAACCACGGCGGCAGCCGGCCGCAGACGCGCCGCACGTCGTCGAGGACCGACTGCTTGGTGCTGCCGACGTCGGTGACGACGAGCTCCACCTTGCACGCCGGCAGGCATTCGCTCAAAGCCTGTGCGGTGTTCAGAACCGGAACGGCGAGCACGACGACGTCGGCGTCACGCACCGCGGCGGCCGGCGTTTCGCCGACGCGGTCGATCACGCACAGCCGCATCGCGGCCTCGCGCTGTGCCGGGTCCGGATCGTAGCCGCTGATCTGCGAGACGGCGCCGGCGTTGCGCAGCGCGCGCGCCAGCGAGCCGCCGATCAGGCCGAGGCCGACAATGGCGATGCGCTGAACGATCACTGCGCGAGCGCCTCCTCGAGCGCGCCGAGGAAGCGCTCGTTCTGCGCCTCGGTGCCGACGGTGATGCGCAGAAACGTCGGCATGCCGTAAGAGCCCATCGGCCGCACGATCACGCCGCGCTCCAGCAGACCCTGGTGAATCGGCTTCGCGTCGCGGCCGAAATCCACGGTGACGAAATTCGCCTGCGACGGCAGCACACGCAGGCCCTTTGCGGACAGCGCCCGGGTGAGGCGCGCGCGCTCGCGCGTGTTGAGCTCCACCGACGCGCGCAGGTGCGCCTGGTCTTCGAGGGCGACTTCGGCCGCGAGCAGCGCCAGGCTGTTGTTGTTGAACGGCTGGCGCACACGGTTGAGCAGATCGGCGACGGCGGCGTGCGACAGCGCATAGCCGGCGCGCAGCCCGGCCAGGCCGTAGATCTTGGAGAAAGTGCGCGCGACGAGCAGGTTCGGGTAGCGCTCGAGCCAGCGGCGCGAGTCCGGGCGCAGCGCCGGATCCTGGTACTCGTAATACGCCTCGTCGAGCGCGACGATCACATCCGGCGGCACCTGGGCGAGGAACGCCTCGAGCGCCTGCGGCTCGAGCCAGGTACCGGTCGGATTGTTGGGATTGGCGATGAACACCAGCGCGACGTCCGCACGCTCGCGCAGCAGCTTCGCGAACGCGGCGATGTCGTGCCCGTAGGGCATCGCATCGCCGGCGCCGCGCGCCGGCACGACGACCGCTTCCGCGCTCTGCGCCTGCGCCGCCAGCCGATAGACCGCGAACGCGTATTCCGAGAACATCACCGCGCGGCCCGGCCCGGCGTAGACGCGCGCCAGGAACTCGAGGATGTCGTTGGAGCCGTTGCCGAGCGTGATCCGCTCTGGCGCGATGTCGTGCATCTGCGCCAGCTTCTGCCGGAGGCGATGCCCGCTGCCGTCGGGGTAGAGCGCGAGGTTGTCGCGCTCCATCGCGCGGGCCAGCGCCGCCCTGACCTTCGGGCTCATGCCGAGCGGGTTTTCGTTGGACGCGAGCTTGATCGCGTCGCGGACGCCGAGCCGCCGCTGCAGCTCCTCGATCGGCATCCCCGGCGAGTAAGGCTCTATGTCCAGCACCCCGGGTGCGGCATGTCGAAGCAGTGGCTGTGTCATGAGTGTGGTGACGGTTGTGCGGCGCTGCGGGCTAGACGACGGCGCGCGGATAGGAGCCGAGCACCTTGAAGAACGCCGCGAGTCCGCTGACCTCGTCGAGCGCCTTGCGGGCTTCCGGCGTGCCGGCGTGACCGGCGAAATCGATGAAGAAATAGTAATCCTGCACGGCCGAGCCCTTCACCGGGCGCGACTCGATGCGGGTCATGTCGAGACCGGCGTTGGCCAGCGGCTGCAGCAGCCTGAGCAGCGACCCGGGCTGATTGCGATGACCGCTCAGCACGATCGACGTCAGGTCGTGGCCGGTTGCTTCCGGGTCGTGCTTGCCGAGCACGAGGAAGCGCGTCGTGTTGTTGGGATCGTCTTCGATGTTCGACGCGAGGATATTGAGCCCGTGCAGCTGCCCCGCCTGCAGACTGGCGATCGCGGCCACACCCTCGCCCTCCTGTCGCGCCTGCATCGCTGCCTGCCCGTTACTGGTGACCGCCTCACGGATCGCGTTCGGCATCCTCGCATCGAGCCACTTGCGGCACTGCGCGAAGGACTGCGGATGCGAGTAGACCTTGCGCACGGCGCCGGGGTCGGTGCCCATCGACAGCAGGTGGTGGTGCACCGGCAGCATGACTTCGCCGCAGATGCGCAGCTTGGTGTGCACCAGCTCGTCGAGCGTATGACTGACGACGCCGCCGGTGGAATTCTCGACCGGCACCACGCCGTAGTCCGCGGCGCCGCTTTCGACTTCGCGGAAGATCTCGTCGATCGCGTTGTTGGCCCGGGCGCGCACGCTGTCGCCGAAGTGCTTGAGCACGGCCGCCTGCGTGTACGTGCCCTCCGGGCCGAGATAGGCCACGGTCAGCGGCGATTCCAGCGACAGGCAGGCCGACATGATCTCGCGCATCAGCCGCGCGATGACCTCGTCGGTCAGCGGACCGCCGTTGGCCTGGTTGCGCGCGATGACCCGCCGCAGCACCTCCGCTTCCCGCGCCGGGCGGTAGTGGTCGCCGCGCTCGCCGCGGCGCTGCTTGATGTGCGCGATCGTCTGGGCGATGCGCGCACGTTGCGAGATCAACGCCTGGATCTGCGCGTCGAGTGCGTCGATCTGCTCGCGCGCGGAGGAAAGCTCATCGGTCATTATCAAAGCTCGGGGCTCGGGACGCGGAACTCGGGACCGGCGGCAGCGGCGTCCCGAGTCCCCGGTCCGTGCCCCTATTTTGCCGGAATCACGCGCGTCGCGAGCACACCCTGGATTGCGGCGATCTCACGGACCACCTCATCGCCCACCGCCGTATCGACGTCCACGATCGTGTAGGCGAGATCGCCGCGCGACTTGTTGAGCAGATCCGCGATGTTGAGCGAGCGCTTGGCGAGAGCCGTGGAGATCTGGCCGACCATGTTCGGTACGTTCTCGTTGACGACGCACAGGCGCGTCTTGCCCGGCAGCAGCGGCAGCACCGCTTCGGGGAAGTTCACCGAGTTGCGCACGTTGCCGGCCTCGAGGAATTCGCGCACCTGGTCGGCGACCATGACCGCGCAGTTGTCCTCGGCCTCGCCGGTCGAGGCACCGAGATGCGGCGTGGCGATGACCCGCGGATGACCCTTGAGCGCGTTCGACGGAAAATCACAGGCGTAGGCGTGCAGTTGGCCGGCGTTGAGTGCTTCGACGATCGCCGCTTCGTCGACGATCTCGGCGCGCGCGAAGTTCAGCACCACAGCCTGCTTCTTGAGCAGCTGTAGGCGCTCGGCGTTGATCAGCTTGCGCGTCGCATCGAGCAGCGGCACGTGCACCGACAGGAACTGCGACCGGGTCATCAGGTCGTCGACCGAGACCGCCTGGCGAACGCCGGCGTTCAGCTGCCAGGCATTGTGCACGGTCATCGCCGGGTCGTAGCCATAGACCGTCATGCCCAGCTCGAGCGCCGCGTTGGCGACCCTGACGCCGATCGCGCCCAGCCCGATGACGCCCAGCGTGCGTCCCGGCAGCTCAAAGCCGACGAACTTCTTCTTGCCCTCCTCGACCGCCTTGTGCATCGCCTTGTCGTCGCCGTCGAGCTTCCTCGTGAACTCGAGCGCCTGCGGGATGTTGCGCGCGGCCATGAGCATCGCCGCCAGCACCAGCTCCTTGACCGCATTGGCGTTCGCACCGGGTGCGTTGAACACCGGTACGCCGCGCTTCGACATCGCGGCGACGGGGATGTTGTTGGTGCCGGCGCCGGCGCGGCCGATCGCCTTCACCGTCGGCGGAATCTCCATCTTGTGCATGTCCGCCGAGCGCACCAGGATCGCATCGGGATGCGCGATCTCGGACGCCACTTCGTAGTTGTCACGTGGCAGGCGCTCGAGGCCGTTGACGGAGATGTTGTTGAGGGTCTGGATTTTGAACATGGCTCTTTCGTGAGGCGTGAGGAGTGAGTGAGGCGTGGAAGTGGCGGGCGACTCTTTCGCCTCACGCCTCACGGCATTCAGCCGCGTGTGCGCACAAATTCCTTCATGTAGTCCACCAGCGCCTGCACGCCTTCGAGCGTCATCGCGTTGTAGATCGAGGCGCGCATGCCGCCGACGGAACGGTGGCCCTTGAGCCCGGTCAGGCCGGCGGCCTTCGCGCCCTTGAGGAACTCGGCGTCGAGCTCGGCGTTCGCCAGCGTGAAGGGCACGTTCATGCGCGAGCGGTTCTCCTTCTTGACCGGGTTGCGGTAGAAGTCCTGCCCGTCGAGGTAGTCGTAGAGCAGCGCGGCCTTGCGCGCATTGCGCTCGCCGATCCCGGCAAGTCCGCCGTTGTCCTTGATCCACTTGAAGACCAGGCCGGAAACGTACCAGGCGAAGCACGGCGGCGTATTGAGCATGGACTCGTTGTCGGCCATCTGCTTGTAGTCGAAGATGCCCGGCGTCATCGCGGCCGCCTGCCCGATCAGATCTTCGCGCACGATCACGATCGTGAGGCCCGCGGGGCCGATGTTCTTCTGCGCGCCGGCGTAGATGAGGCCGTAGCGGCTGACGTCGACCGGCCGCGACAGGATGTTCGAGGACATGTCGGCCACCAGCGGCACACCCTGAGTGTCCGGCTCGGCGTGGAATTCGACGCCGTGGATCGTCTCGTTGGGCGTGATATGCACGTAGGCCGCATCCGGGTCGAGCTTCCAGCCGGCCGGATCGGGGATGTGCGTGTACCGGTCCGCCTCGCTGCTCGCGGCGATGTTGACCTTGCAGTAGCGCCCTGCTTCCTTCGCCGCCTTCTTGCCCCAGTCGCCGGTCAGCACGTAGTCCGCGCCGGCCTTGCCGCGCAGCAGGTTCATCGGCACGAAGCTGAACTGCGCCGTCGCGCCGCCCTGCATGAACAGCACCTTGTAGTTCGCGGGGATGTTCATGACCTCGCGCAGATCCTTCTCGGCCTCCTGCGCGATCGACATGAACGCCTTGTCGCGGTGCGACATCTCCATGACGGACATACCCGATCCGCGCCAGTCGAGCAGCTCGGCCTGAACCTGCTGGAGCACCGCGACCGGGAGCGTGGCGGGACCTGCGCTGAAGTTGATTACTCTTTTCATTTCAGTAACCTGTCTGACATTCCTGAAGTTTCACGCCCAGCGCTCGACGTCGAGGTTGGGCACATCGGCGAAGGCCGCCGAACGATCGCTGACCAGGACCAGCTGGTGCGTCAGCGCGGTCGCCGCCTGCAGCAGGTCCAGCGTCGACAGCCGCGCGCCCGCAGCCTGCAGATAGGCGCCGAGACTGACCGCCTGCTGCGCCTCGGCCTGGCCGAAGTCGAGGACGCGGACACTGGCGAGCAGCTCCTTGAGCAGCCGCCCATAACGCGCCTGCGCCCGCGGCTGCAGGCGCAACGCGGTTTCCGCTTCCATGCGCGCGAGCACCGAAACGGCGACATCGGTCGGCTTGAGCTGGTCGAGCTTGAGCACGACCGGCAGCCGCCCGCGCACCGCACCGGCGAGCACGTCCGAATCGAGCAGATATTTCACCAGCGCAGCTCACGCTCGACCGCCGCCGCGCTTCGCCACGCCTGGAAATCCAGCGTTTCCTCGCCCAGCTCCGGTGCGGGATTGCGGAAATGCGCCTTGAGCGCGTCCGGCCAGTCCCTCTCTTCGTTGCGAGCCAACCACTCCTGCACCGCGACGACGATGATGCGGTTGCGCGTCATGCCCAGGCGCTCGACCGCCTTGTTCAGGCGGTCCAGGGTCGCTTCGTCGAAGTGCACGCTGAAGTTCATCGGCGCGGATTCTCACCTAACAGGTGATGTTAGGTCAACTGCGCGAACCGCAGTCGTGCGAACGGAGCAGCTTCGATGCACCGAAAAGGACCTAGAGGGCGCAGAGAAACTCTAATTATTTCTGCGGGTTCTCCGCGTCTTCTCAGGTGCCTTCTAGATCCGGGCCGTCGCCCGGCACGTCGAGCTCGCCGCTTTCCGCGTCCTCGCCTTCGATGCGATCGACGCCGACCAGGCGATCGCCTTCGCCGGGCCGCATCAGCCGCACACCCTGGGTGTTGCGGCCCATGCTGCGCACGCCGCTGGTCTTGAAGCGGATCAGAATGCCGGCCTCGGAGATCAGCATGACCTCGTCGGACTCGCCGACGGCGACCGCGCCGATCAGCCGGCCGGTCTTCTCCGACAGCGCCTGCGCGATCACACCCTGCCCGCCGCGGCCGCGCCGCGGGAACTGATCGGTCGGCGTGCGCTTGCCGTAGCCGAACTCGGACACGGTGAGGATCTCGCCGCCGTTGGCGACGATCAGCGCGATGACGCGTGCGCCTTCGGCGTCCTCGACGCCCTCATCGGCGCCGTCTTCTGCTGCCGCGTCGGCGGGCTCCTCGCCTTCGTCCTCGCTGCCGGCGAAGGTCTTGATCAGGCGCATACCGCGCACGCCGGTCGCGCCGCGGCCCATGCTGCGCACGTCGTTCTCGTGGAAACGGATCGCGCGCCCGGCGTCGGAGATGAGGATGATCTCGTTGTTGCCGTTGGTCAGCGCGACACCGACGAGCTCGTCGTCGACGCGCAGGTCGACGGCGATGATGCCGTTCGCGCGCACATGCTGGAACGCGGTCAGCTCGGTCTTCTTCACCGTGCCGCGGCGCGTCGCCATGAAGATGTAGGCCTTCTGATCCGACGCCGCGTCCGCCGGGGCACCCGGCGCCGGCTGGTCGAAGGACTTGATCGGCAGCACCGCGTTGATCTTCTCGCGCTCCTCGAGCGGCAGCAGGTTGTTGAACGGCCGGCCGCGCGAGCCGCGCGAGCCCGACGGCAGCTCGAACACGCGCAGCTTGTAGCACTTGCCGAGGCTGGAGAAGCACAGCAGCGTGTCGTGCGAATGCGCGACCCAGAGCCGATCGACGAAGTCCTCGTCCTTGGTCGTCGCCGCAATGCGGCCGCGGCCGCCGCGGCGCTGCGCCTGGTACTCACCCAGCGGCACCGCCTTGACATAGCCCTCGTGCGAGAGCGTGACGACCATGTCCTGCGGAGCGATCAGGTCTTCGTGTGCGATGTTGAGCGCGGCGTCGGTGATCTCGGTGCGACGCGCATCGCCGTACTGCTCCTTGATCTCCAACAGCTCGGAGCGGATCACCGCGAGCAGCCGCGTATCCGAGCCGAGTATGTCCAGATGGTCGAGGATCTGCTCCAGCAGCGCCTTGAATTCGTCGTGAATCTTGTCCTGCTCCAGCCCGGTCAGGCGATGCAGGCGCAGTTCGAGGATCGCCTGGGCCTGCTCCTCGGACAGGCGGTAGCCCGGCTGGCCGGGCGATCCCAGACCCTGTTCGCCGCTTTCGACGATGCCGAACTCGGCGGTGAGCCCCTGCGGCCTCGAGGCGCCGGCGCCGGCGCGCTCGAGCATCGCCGTCACCGGCCCCGGCGTCCACAGCCGCCCCATGAGTCCGCTCTTCGCCTCGGCGGGGCTCTGGCTGCGCTTGATCAGCTCGATGATCTCGTCGATGTTGGCCAGCGCAACGGCCAGACCCTCCAACACGTGCGCGCGCTCGCGCGCCTTGCGCAGCAGGTAGCGCGTGCGCCGTGTGACGACCTCGCGCCGGTGGCGCACGAAGATGTCGAGCAGCTGCTTGAGCGAGAGCAGCTTCGGCTGGCCGCCGTCGAGCGCGACCATGTTGAAGTTGAAGCTGTCCTGCAGCTGCGTGTGCTGGAACAGGTTGTTGAGCACGACCTCGGCGTTCTCGCCGCGGCGCAGCTCGATGACGACGCGCATGCCGTCCTTGTCGGATTCGTCGCGCAGCTCGGTGATGCCCTCGATGCGCTTGTCCTTGACCAGCTCGGCGATCTTCTCCAGCAGCCGCGCCTTGTTCACCTGGTACGGCAGCTCGGTGACGATGATCGCCTGCTTGTCGGCGCCGATGTCCTCGAAATGCGTGCGCGCGCGCACGACGATGCGGCCGCGGCCGGTGGCGTAGGCGGAGACGAGGCCGTGCGCGTCCAGCAACAGGCCCGCGGTCGGGAAATCCGGCGCCGGGATGTGCTGCATCAGCTCGCGCAGCTCGATGTCCGGATTGTCGATCAGCGCGATGCAGCCGGAAATCACTTCGGACAGGTTGTGCGGCGGGATGTTCGTCGCCATGCCGACCGCGATGCCGGAGCTGCCGTTGACCAGCAGCTGCGGAACCTTCGTCGGCAGCACGCTGGGCTCGCTCTCGGAGCCGTCGTAGTTGGGCTGGAAATCGACCGTCTCCTTGTCGATATCGGCGAGCAGCTCGTGCGCGAGCCTGGACATGCGTACTTCGGTGTAGCGCATCGCCGCCGGTGCGTCGCCGTCGACCGAGCCGAAGTTGCCCTGGCCGTCGACGAGCACGTAGCGCATCGAGAACTCCTGCGCCATGCGCACGATCGTGTCGTAGACCGCCGTATCGCCGTGCGGGTGGTATTTACCGATGACGTCGCCGACGACGCGCGCGGACTTCTTGTATGCCTTGTTGTAGTCGTTGCCGAGCTCCTTCATCGCGTACAGCACGCGCCGGTGCACCGGCTTGAGGCCATCGCGGGCGTCGGGCAGCGCGCGGCCGACGATCACGCTCATCGCGTAATCGAGATAGCTGCGCCGCATCTCGTCTTCGAGATTGACGCTGAGGATTTCCTTGGCGAATTCGGTCATATGCGCTACCCGCCGCTCGGCGCGCGCCGGCGGTTTTCGATGAAAACTCAGGAACTTGGGCGAAGCCCGGAGGCCCGCTTAATTGTCAAGGAATTTTAACACGGCGGACGCCGCCCGACGCGGTTCGCCCGCGGCTCACTGCAGCCTACTTCAGCGTCGCCGCAATCCTGTCCGTCGTCGGCGCGAGCACCACGCCCTTGTCGCAGACGATCGCGTCGATCAGCTCCGCGGGCGTCACGTCGAACACCGGGTTGAACGCGTCGAAACCCTTCGGTGCGACGGCCTGGCCGCGGAACTCGGTCAGCTCGGCGGCGGCGCGCTCCTCGATCGGGATCTGCGCGCCGCTGGCGCAGCGCAGGTCGAAGCTGGCGCAGGGTGCGACCACCATGACCTTGACGCCGTGGCGCTTCGCGGCGACGGCGAGCGCATACGTGCCGATCTTGTTCGCGGTGTCGCCATTCGCGGCGATGCGGTCGGCACCGACGATGACCCAGTCGATCTTCTCGCGGCTCATCAGATGGGCGGCGGCGGCGTCGATGATCAGCTTCGCCGGAATGCCCTCCTGCTGCAGTTCCCAGGCCGTGAGGCGCGCACCCTGCAGCCACGGCCGCGTCTCGGTGTGATAGACGCGGTCGATACGGTGGCGCGCGTGCGCGCTGCGGATGACGCCGAGCGCGGTGCCGTGCCCGCCGGTCGCCAGCGCGCCGGTATTGCAGTGCGTGAGCACGCGCGCGCCCGGCGCAATCAGGTCGGCGCCGAGTTCGCCCATGCGCAGGTTCTGCGCCAGATCCTCCTCGTGGATGCGCACCGCTTCGGCCTCGAGCGCGTCGGCGCTGCGGGCCGCCAGCCACAGGCCGCGCATCCGCTCCAGCGCCCAGCGCAGATTCACGGCAGTCGGTCTGGACGCGGCCAGGAGTTCGAAGGCGCGGTCGAAGGCCTCCGCGTCGCGACGCACGGCGAGCACGAGCCCGTAGGCGGCGGCGATACCGATGGCCGGCGCACCGCGCACCGCCATCGCGTGAATCGCATCGGCAACCTCGGCCGCGCTGCGGCATTCGAGGTAGCGCACTTCGAGCGGCAGCACGCGCTGGTCGAGCAGGCGCAGGTGATCGTGCGCCCAGACGAGGGGCTGAACGGCAGCTGGCATTGGCGGGGATCGGGCGTCGGCTAGAATGAGCGCAATTTTACTTCCCGCAGCTTTCAACATGCTGACCGTCGATCTCGTCGTCATGCCGCGCTGGCTCGTGCCGATCGAGCCCGCCGGCGCGGTGCTCGAGCGGCATGCGCTGGTCGTCGACGCCGGCCGCATCGTCGACCTGCTGCCCGCCGACGCAGCCGCAGCGCGCTACACCGCGCGCACGACGCGGAGCCTGGACCAGCACGCGCTGCTGCCGGGCCTGGTCAACGTCCACACGCACGCAGCGATGGCGCTGCTGCGCGGCATCGCCGACGACCTGCCGCTGATGGAGTGGCTGCAGAACCACATCTGGCCGGCCGAGGGCGCGCATGTCGGTCCCGCGTTCTGCGAAGACGGCGCGCGTCTGGCCTTCGCCGAGATGATCCGCAGCGGCACGACCTGCGTGAACGACATGTACTTCTTCCCCGACGCGTCGGCGCGCGTGGCGGTCGAGATCGGCCTGCGCGCCACGGTCGGCCTGATCGCGCTGGACTTCCCCACCGCCTGGGCCACGAGCGCGGACGAATACATTCACAAGGGCCTGGAGCTGCACGACGCGCTCAAGCACGAGCCGCTGGTGCGCACGATCTTCGCACCGCATGCGCCGTACACCGTTTCCGACGCGCCGCTGCGCAAGATCCGCCAGTACGCGAACGAGCTCGGCATCGGCATCCACATGCACCTGCACGAAACCGCCGGCGAGGTGGCCCTGGCGCTCGAGGCGACCGGAAAGCGTCCGTGGCAGCGGCTGCGCGAGCTGGAGCTGCTCGGTCCGGACTTCATCGCCGTGCACATGACCCAGCTCACCGACGCAGAGATCGAGCAGGCCGCCGAGCACGGCGTGCACGTCGCGCACTGCCCGGAGTCCAATCTCAAACTGGCGAGCGGCTTCGCGCCGGTCGCCAAGCTGCTGAAAGCCGGCGTCAACGTCGCGCTCGGCACCGACGGCGCCGCGTGCAACAACGACCTCGATCTGCTCGGCGAGATGCGCACGGCCGCGCTGCTGGCGAAGGCCGTAGCCGCCGACGCGCAGGCGCTGCCCGCCGCCCAGGCGCTGGAAATGGCGACGCTCGGCGGGGCGCGGGCGCTGGGCGTCGACGGCGAGACCGGCTCGCTGGTCCGCGGCAAGTCGGCGGACTTCATCGCCGTCGATCTCGGCCCGACCCAGACCCAGCCGGTCTATCACGTGCTCTCCCAGCTGGTGTATGCCGCCGGGCGCGAGCAGGTCAGCGACGTCTACGTCGCCGGCCGCGCGCTGATGCGCGCGCGCGAGCTGCTGACGCTCGACGAGCCGGCGGCGATCGCCCGCGCACAGGAGTGGCGGTGCAGGATCAACCCATGACCGATTCCACCGACGCGGCGCGCAACGTCGACCCGCAGGAAATCGCCCATTTCGAAAGCCTCGCCGCGCGCTGGTGGGATCCGCGCGGCGAGATGGGCGCGCTGCACGCGATCAACCGGCCGCGTGTGCGCTACATCGCAGGCTGCAGCGGCGGGCTCGCCGGCAAGCGCGTGCTCGACGTCGGCTGCGGCGGCGGGCTGCTCGCCGAAGCGCTGGCGGCGGAAGGCGCGGACGTCACCGGCATCGACCTCGCCGCGGATGTCCTGCAGGTCGCGCGCGAGCACGCTGCGAACAGCGGGCGGCGCATCGACTACCGGCAGATTGCCGCCGAAGCGCTGGCCGCGGAGGCGCCGGAGTCTTTCGATCTGGTGTGCTGCCTGGAGATGCTCGAGCACGTGCCCGAGCCGGCGTCGGTGGTCGCCGCCTGCGCGCGGCTGGCCAGGCCGGGCGGCGACGTCGTCTTCTCGACGATCAACCGCAACCCCAAGTCCTTCGCGCTGATGATCGTCGGCGCCGAATACCTGCTCAACATCGTGCCGCGCGGCACGCACAGCTTCGAGAAATTCATCCGCCCCTCCGAACTCGACGCATGGGCGCGCGCGGCGGGCCTCGAGACCGCGGGCCTCAAGGGCCTGCGCTACAACCCGCTGCTGCGTGATGCGTCGCTGGCCGACGACGTCGACGTGAACTACCTGATGCACTGCGTCAAGCCGGCAATCGGGGCGCACAGCCCGGAACGCGGGTGAGCGCGATCAAGGCGGTCCTTTTCGATCTCGACGGCACGCTCGTCGATACCGCGCCCGACCTCGGCGCCGCGGCGAATCACGTGCGCGCAACGCTGGGGCTGGCACCGCTGCCGCTCGCCGACTACCGTCCGGTTGCCTCGGCCGGTGCACGCGGGCTGCTGCACAAGGCGCTGGGCATCACCCCCGAGCACGCCGATTTCGCACAGCACCGCGAGCGCTTCCTCGCGTACTACCGCGCCCATATCGCCGAGCGCTCGCGACTCTTCGACGGCGTCGGTGCTCTGCTCGAGCGTTGCGCGCGCTCCGGCATGCGCTGGGGCGTCGTCACCAACAAGCCGGGCTGGCTGATGCGCCCGCTGCTCGAAGCGCTCGACCTCGCCGGCGGCGCGGCTTGCGCCGTCAGCGCCGATGAAGTCGCACGGCCCAAGCCGGCGCCCGACAGCCTGCTGCGCGCCTGCACGCTGCTCGGCCTGCCACCGCAGGCCTGCGTCTACGCCGGCGACGATCGGCGTGACATCGTCGCCGGCGCCGCGGCCGGCATGCCGACGATCGCTGCCGCCTGGGGCTACCTCGGCGAAGCCGAGCCGATCGACCGCTGGGGCGCAGATGCCGTGGTCGACACGCCCGAGGCGCTCACCGCACGGCTGTTCGGCGCCGGCTGACATCCTCTGACCCAAAACCCTGAACCGCATGAATCGCCAGCCGCCTGCCGCCTACGCACCCGCCGCCGACCTGCTGCGCGGACGCCGCATCCTGGTCACGGGCGCAGGCGACGGACTCGGCCGCGCCGCGGCGCTCGGCTGTGCCGCGCACGGCGCGACGGTCGTCCTGCTCGGCCGCACGGTGCGCAAGCTCGAAGCGGTCTACGACGAGATCGAGCGCAGCGGCGGCCCGGCGCCGGCGATCTATCCGCTGCATCTGGGCGGCGCGAGCTGGCAGGACTACGCCGAGCTCGCGGCGACGCTCGAGCGCGAGCTCGGCGGGCTCGAAGGCCTGCTGCACTGCGCCGCGCATTTCAAGGCGTTCACGCCGATGACCGACGTCGATCCCAGGGAATGGATCGAGAGCCTGCAGGTGAATCTCACGGCCGCGTTTGCGCTGACGCGTCATCTGCTGCCGCTGCTCGGCGCCGCCGCCGAGGCCTCCGTGGTCTTCGTCTCCGACCGCCACGGCCGCGAGGCGCATGCCTACGATGGCGCCTACGGCATCGCCAAGGCCGGCGTCGAGCAGCTGATGCGGATCTGGTCGGCCGAGCTGGCGTCGCTGCCGCAGCTGCGGATGAACAGCTTCGATCCCGGCCCCTTGCGCACGGCCTTGCGCCTGAAGGGCTTTCCCGGCGAGGCCCCGGAGCAGGTGCCGCTGCCGGAGACGGCGGTGCCGGCGCTGCTGTGGCTGCTCGGACCCGACAGCCGCGGGGTCAGCGGGCAGGCGCTGTAAGCGATGCGCTGCGCTGCACGCAACTCAAGCACGGAAGTGCAGCGCGTCGATTCACCGCCGCCGCGGTTTCTGCGCTCGCTGCGGTGAATCACCGGCGCGCCGGCCGCGCCTGACGCCGGCAGCAGGCGGCTGCAGGCCGACCGCTTCGCACAAGGCCGCGACTTCGTCCGGCGAGGCTTCGCGGTAGCTGCCGGACTTGATGCCGCGACCGAGCGCGATCGGCCCGTAGCCGACGCGGATCAGGCGGCTGACTTCGAGCTTCTGCGATTCGAACAGCCGCCGCACTTCGCGCTTGCGGCCTTCGCGCAGCACCACGTGAAACCACTGGTTCGCGGCATCCGCGTCCTCGCCTTCGATCGCCTGCATCGAGTCGAAACGCGCGGCGCCTTCTTCCAGCGGCACGCCGGAGGTCAGTCTGCGCACGATCGCGTCGTCGACGCGACCGTGCACGCGCACCGCGTACTCACGCGCGATCTCGAAGCTCGGGTGCATCAGGCGGCGCGCGAGCTCGCCGTCGTTGGTCAGCAGCAGCAGGCCCGAGGTGTTGATGTCGAGGCGCCCCACGGCGATCCAGCGGCCCTGCTCGAGCGCCGGCAGCTTGCGGAACACGGTGCGCCGTCCTTCGGGGTCGTCGCGCGTCACCACCTCGCCGACGCGCTTCTTGTAGAGCAGCACGCGCGTCGGCTCCGGCTTGCGGCTGATGCCGATCGGCTTGCCGTCGACGCGCACCTTGTCGTCGTGATCGATCTTCTGCCCGATCTCCGCCGGCCGGCCGTTGACGAGCACGCGTCCTTCGCCAATCAGGCGCTCGATCTCACGCCGCGACGCGACACCGGCGCTCGCGAGAACCTTGTGGATGCGGTCTGCCACGGGCTTTCAGTGCAGTGTCTTGTCGTCCGGCGGCATTTCGGCGGGCGGCGCCCCGGCCGCGGCACCCTCCCCCGGCGCATCCGCGACATGCGAGACTTCGTGCAGCTGCTCGCCCAGGCGCGCGAGCGCGGCTTCGAGCTGCTGCGGGTCCTTGATCTCGGGCAGGCTCGGCAGCTCGTCGAGCGACTTCAGGCTGAGATCGTCGAGCAGCTGCTGCGTCGTGCCGAACAGCGACGGCCGTCCCGGCACTTCCTTCACGCCGACTTCGCGGATCCAGCCGCGCTCCAGCAGCGTACGGATGATGTTCGGCGACAGCGCCACGCCGCGCACCTCCTCGATCTCGCCGCGCGTGATCGGCTGGCGATAGCAGATCAGCGCCAGCGTTTCGAGCAGCGCGCGTGACAGCCGCGGCGGCTTTTCCTGCCACAGGCGGCTGACCCAGTCCGCGTAGTCCGGCCGCACCTGGATGCGAAAGCCGCTCGCGACCTCGCGCAACTCCACCGCACGGCCGGCCAGCGCCGCATCGAGGCGCGCCAGCGCTGCGCGCAGATCCTTCTTCGTCGCGCCCAGCTCGTTGCCGAGCAGGCGCTGCAACTGCTCGACCGACAGCGGCAGCTCGGATGACAGCAGCAAGGCTTCGAGCACCCGCTCCAGCAGCGCTTCGCGCTCGTCACCCGCGGCCTGTTCCGCGCCCTGCGGCGGCAAGTCCCGGGCCAGCTCCTCACTCATGACGGCTCCTCTTCGACGGTCTGCGCGTGCTGGGTCGGCGGCGCCAGCAGCATCGGCTCGAACGGCGCGTCCTGGCGGACGTCGAGCAATGCGGACTTGGCCAGCTCGAGCACGGCGAGAAAGCAGACGACGACGCCGAGCCGGCCCTCTTCGACATCGACGAGATCGACGAAACGCACAGGCCCCTGACGCAGCCGCGAAAGGATCCGCGACATGCGCTCGCGCACGCTCAGCGGCTCGCGTGAAATCTCGTGATGCTTGAACAGCGTGTTGCGCTCGATGACGTCGCGAAACGCCGTGAGCAAATCGCGCAGCGCCGGCGTCGGCAGCTGCGTGGCCTGCGGCATCACCTCCGGACGCGCCTGGGCGATGAAGACGTCGCGACCGACGCGCGGCAGCTTTTCGAGCGTCTCGCCGGCGGTCTTGAAGCGCTCGTATTCCTGCAGCCGGCGCACCAGCTCCATGCGCGGATCGCCCTGCTCCACCGCGTCCTCCGGCGGCGGGCGCGGCAGCAGGATGCTGGACTTGATCTCGGCCAGCAGCGCCGCCATGACCAGATACTCGGCCGCGAGCTCGAGCTTGAGCCCCTGCATCAGGTCGATGTACTGCAGGTACTGCTGCGTGATCTTCAGAACCGGAATGTCGAGGATGTTCAGGTTCTGGCGGCGGATCAGGTAGAGCAGCAGGTCGAGCGGACCCTCGAAGGCTTCGAGGAACACTTCCAGCGCATCCGGCGGGATGTACAAATCCTCCGGCAGCTTGTCCAGCGTCCGGCCGTGGATTTTGGGCGCACGCTGCGCGGCGTCGGCAGCCGCGGCGCCGGCGGGTCCGGCGGGAGCCTCGTTCATTGCGGGATGAATCCCAGGACCTCGTGCACGCGCATCAGCGTCGCGTCGGCCCGTGCGCTCGCCGATTCCGCGCCGGCGCGCAAGACGCGGCGCAGACCCTCGGTGTCCTCGCGAATCTCGCGATAGCGCGCCTGCACCGGCTTGAGCTCCTCGACGACCGCCTCCGCCGTGGCCTGCTTGAGCCGGCCGTAACCCTGGCCGTTGAACTCGGCGACGATCGAGTCGAAGGAGCGGCCGGTGGTCGCGGCGAGAATCGACATCAGGTTGGAGACGCCCGGCTTCTCCGCCGGGTCGTAGCGCACCTCGTTGCCGAGGTCGGTCACGGCGCGCCTGATCTTGCGCGCGATCACGTCCGGTTCGTCGAGCAGATAGACGGCATTGGTCGGCGCGTCGTCGGACTTGGACATCTTCTTCGTCGGCTCCTGCATCCCCATGATGCGCGCGCCCACCGGCGGGATCATCGGCTCCGGCACCTTGAACACCGGCGCGTCCTTGCCGTAGAGGTTGTTGAAGCGGATCGCGACATCGCGCGTGAGCTCCAGATGCTGCTTCTGATCGTCGCCGACCGGCACCGCGTCGGCCTGGTACAGCAGGATATCGGCCGCCATCAGCACCGGATAGCCGAACAGGCCGGCGTTGATGTTGTCGACGTTCTTGGCCGACTTGTCCTTGAACTGCGTCATGCGGTTGAGCTCGCCCATCTGCGTGTAGCAGTTGAGCACCCAGGCCAGTCGCGCGTGCGCCGGCACGTGCGACTGCACGAACAGCACGTTCTTCGCCGGATCGAGCCCGCAGGCGATATACAGCGCCAGGAACTCGTAACAGCGCTCGCGCAGCACGGCCGGCTCCTGGCGCACGGTGATCGCGTGCAGATCGACCAGCATGTAGTAGCAGTCGTAGCGCTCATGCAGGTGCAGCCAGTTCTTCAGCGCGCCGAGGTAGTTGCCGATGGTCAGGTGACCGGACGGCTGGATGCCGGAGAGGACGACGGGTTTTTGCTGTGCGCTCACGACGAAAGCGGAATCTGATTGATCATGGAGCAGCTCAGGCGCCGGCCGGCGCCAGGCCGACGAGCTTGAGCACGCCGAGCTGTGCGAAGCCGACCGGCCACTCCAGGATACGGCCGAGCAGCCCGGTTGCC
The DNA here is from genome assembly GCA_040754295.1 of Pseudomonadota bacterium. GTDB lineage: Bacteria > Pseudomonadota > Gammaproteobacteria > Nevskiales > Nevskiaceae > Solimonas. The sequence continues at coordinate 25,700 of JBFMCQ010000032.1, forward strand.
AGCAGCGCGACGAGGATCAGGAAGCCGTAGGGCTCGATCCGGTCGATCCGCCGCGCGAGCGGCTCCGGCACCAGCCCGGCGAGCACGCGGCCACCGTCGAGCGGCGGCAGCGGCAGCAGGTTCAGCACCATCAGCACGACGTTGATCAGGATACCGGCGACGGCCATGTAGCGCAGGCCGAGCCACAGGCCCTCGCTGCCGGCGCCGAGCGCGAGCTTGAGCAGTAGTCCCCAGCCGATCGCCATCGCCAGGTTCGACAGCGGCCCGGCTGCGGCGACGATCGCCATGTCGCGGCGCGGATGGCGCAGCCTGCGCATGTCGACCGGCACCGGCTTGGCCCAGCCGAACAGAAACCCGCCGAGCACGAGCAGCAGGATCGGCACGATCACCGTGCCGACCGGATCGATGTGCCGCAAGGGATTGAGCGTGAGCCGGCCCTGCGAGTCCGCCGTCGGGTCGCCGAAGGCGCGCGCGACGTAGCCGTGGCTGGCTTCGTGCACCGTGATCGCGAACAGCACTGGCAGGGCCCAGATGGCGATCTGCTGGACCAGGGTCAAGTCGGCGGGCATGGGGCATTATACCGGCCGCTGCAGGAGCAGCCGCGGGCGGCTCACAGGCCGATGCGTGCCAGATCGCCCTTGCCGCGCCGCAGCACCTCGATGCCGTCCCCCTCGCTCAGATCGAGCACGGTGGTCGGCTCGCTGCCACAGGGGCCGGCGTCGACGACGACGTCGACCGCGCGGTCGAGCGCCTCACGCCAGTCCTGCGGATCGCCGACCGGCAGCTCCGCGCCCGGAAACTGCAGCGTGCAGGAAATCAGCGGCTCGCCGAGCGTCTCCAGCAGCGCCTGCGCCGTCACATGCGCCGGAATGCGGATGCCGACGGTCTTGCGCCGCTCGTGTGCGATGCGCCGCGGCAGCTCCTTGGTCGCCTGCAGCACGAAGGTGTACGGGCCCGGCGTGAGCGTCTTCAGCAGGCGGAACTGGCGGTTGTCGACACGGGCATAGGTCGCGATCTCCGAGAGATCGCGGCAGACCAGCGTGAACCGGTGATGACGGTCGAAGCCGCGGATGCGGCGCAGACGCTCGGCGGCCTCGCGATCGTCGAGCTGGCAACCGAGCGCGTAGCAGGAGTCGGTGGGATACGCGATCACCGCACCCTGGCGCACGCGCACCGCCACCTGCGCGAGCAGGCGCTTCTGCGGATTCACCGGATGCAGCTCGAACCAGTCGGCCATGGCGCCGCGCATTCTACTCGCATGAGCCCATGCGCCCCGTACAATATGCCGATGAACATGCTGCTCGATTTCGCGCCGGCCCTGCTGTTCTTCGGCGCGTACTACCTTTACGGCATCTACGCCGCGACCGCCGTGCTGATCGTCGCGCTGATCGCGCTGGTCGGCGTCTACTGGCTGCGCGAGAAGCGGATTCACAAGGCGCACTTCATCACGGCGCTGGTCGCCGCCGTGCTCGGCGGCCTGACGCTGTGGATCCGCGATCCCGCATTCATCCAGTTCAAGCCGACCGCCGTCTATGCGGTCTTCGCCCTCGCCCTGCTGGCCAGCCACGTGATCGGCGACAAGGTGCTGCTGGCGCGCCTGCCGCAGAAGACGATCCAGCTGCCGGACCCGGTGTGGCGGCGCGTGAACATCGCCTGGGCCGCGTTCTTCGCGTTCTGCGCCGTTCTCAACCTCTACATCGCACAGCATTTTTCCGAGAAGGTCTGGGTGCAGTTCAAGACCTTCGGCTTCACCGGCCTGATGTTCGTATTCCTGATGGCGCACGTCCCGTTCCTGCGCCGCTACCTGCCGGGCGAGTGACATGAGCCGCGTCGAGCGCATCCGCGCGATGCTGCAGCAGGCGTTCGCGCCGGACGCGCTGCAGATCGAGGATCAAAGTCACCTGCACGCCGGACACGCCGGCGGGGCGACCGGCAAGGGTCATTTCCGCGTCGACATCGTCGCCGCCGCTTTCGAAGGAATGACGCCGCTGCAGCGTCACCGCGCCGTCTACGCCGCGCTCCACAAGCTGATGCAGACCGACATTCACGCCCTGTCGGTCGGCGCCCGCACACCCGAGGAAGCCGCCAGGGCCTGAAGGTTCGGCGCAGCGCGCGGCCACACATCCGGCCCCCGGCATTTTCCAGGAAGCGGAAAGATCCGCCGGTCGCGGCCGGCAGCGGCCGCGCCGCTTGCGAGCATGCTCACGCCATCTGCGCGATGGTCTTGCGGAAGCGGCGCAGCGAGTACAGGAACAGGCCGCTGCCGATGCCGGCGATCGCGAGCATCTGCGGCCATACGGCGGCGAGGCCCGCGCCGCGGTAGAGGATCGCCTGGCTGGCGGCGACGAAATGCGTGGTCGGAGCCGCCAGCATGATGAACCGCACGGCCTCCGGCATGCTTTCACGCGGCGTCACGCCGCCGGACAGCAGCTGCAGCGGCATGATCGTCAGCATCAGCAGCAGCGCGAACTGCGGCATGCTGCGTGCGATCGTGGCCATGAAGATGCCCATCGAGGTCGTGGCGAACAGGTGCAGCGCGGCCACGGCCAGGAACAGCGCCTTGGAGCCCTCGATCGGCACCTTGAGCAGCCCTTCGACCACGACCGACAGCGCGAAGGCGGCCGCCAGCAGCACCACCAGGCCGGTGGCCCAGACTTTGGCCAGCATGATTTCCAGCGGTGTCACCGGCATCACCAGCAGGTGCTCGATGGTGCCGTGCTCGCGCTCGCGGATCAGCGCGGCGCCCGAGAGCAGGATCGACAGCATGGTGACGTTGTTGATGATCTCCATCAGGCCGCCGAACCAGCTTTTGTCGAGGTTCGGATTGAAGCGCGCACGCAGCGCCAGCTCCGCCGGCTGGACCTCGCCGCCGCGGTGGCGGCGCACGAACTCGACGACTTCGCCGTTGATGATCTCCTGCAGGTAGCCGCTGCCGGTGAACGCCTGCGTCATACGGGTGGCGTCGACATTGAGCTGCAGCGCCGGCGCGCGCCCGGCCAGCACGTCGCGCTGGAAGTCCGGCGGTATGTCGAGCGCGAAGGTGAAGTCTCCGGCATCCAGCCCCTGATCCACCTCCTGCACGGAAACCAGTTCCGGCGGCAGGAAATGCGGTTCGTGCAGCGCCGAGGCGATGCGCGCCGACAGCGGCGAGCCATCCTCGTCGACGATGGCGATTGGCGCCTTGTGCAGGGTCTCCGGCATCGCCGTGGCCGCGGTGTGGATCGCCACCGAGAACGCATAGACGATCAGCGCGGCCATGGCCGGATCGCGCCACAGGCTCCACAGCTCCTTGACGCCGAGACGGTAGATGTTGGCGAGGCGTCTCATCGTTCCTGCTTCTTCAGCAGTGCCACGGACAGGCCGAAAATCAGGGGCGCGGCGGCGAGCATCGCCAGCAGGTCGCGGCGCAGGTCCGCCAGTTGCAGCGCCTTGTTGAAGACGCCGCGGCTCACCGCGATCATGTGGCTGGCCGGATAAGCCTCGCCGATCACGCGCCCGGCGCCTTCGAGCGAGGACACCGGATCGACCATGCCGCCGAACTGGATGGCCGGAATCATGGTGCCGAGCATGGCCGCGAACATCGCCGCGATCTGGCTGCGTGTGAAGGTGGAGGCGAACAGGCCGAAGCCGGTCGCGAAGGCCACATAGACCACGGCGGCCAGCAGCAGAGCGGTGAAGCTGCCCTTGATCGGCACGCCGAACAGGGTCACCGCCAGCAGGCACATGCTCAGGAAGTTGAGCATGCCGAGCACCACGTACGGCAGCTGCTTGCCGAGCAGGAACTCGGTGCGCGTGACCGGCGTGACGTAGAGGTTGATGATCGAGCCGAGTTCCTTTTCGCGCACCACCGATAGCGCCGTGAGCATCGCCGGGATCATCAGCAGCAGGATCGGGATCACGGCCGGCACCATCGCCGGCAGACTGCGCACGTCGGGGTTGTAGCGAAAGCGCGTTTCGATCGTGACCGCAGCGCGCGGCGACTGGCCGGTGCGCATCTGCGCCATGCGCGCAAGCCAGCTCTGGTGCATGCCGGTCACGTAGCCGCGCACGGTCTCGGCGCGTGTCGGCATGGCACCGTCGATCCAGGCGCCGATCTGCACCGGCCGGCCGCGGCTCAGGTCGCGCGCGAAGCCCGGCGGAATCTCGATCGCCAGCGCGATGTCGCCATGGCGCATGCGCCGGTCAAGCTCGCCGTAGTCGTACAGGGGCTCGGTTTCGATGAAATAGCGGGAGCCCGCCAGGTTCAGCGCGTAGTCGCGGCTGAGGCCGGTCTGGTCACGGTCGAGCACGGCGAAGCGCAGGTCTTCGGCGTCGAGGCTGATGCCATAGCCCATGACGATCATCAGGATCAGACTGCCGAGCAGGGCCAGCGTCGCGCGCACCGGATCGCGGCGCAGCTCCAGGGCCTCGCGCCGCGAGTAGCTGAGTGCGCGCGCCAGGCTGAACCGGCGGTGACGCGACACAGCGGCCGCCTGCGGCGGCGGCGGCGCGAGGTTCGGCGCCGGCTCGGTGTGCTCTTGAAGGCTGGCGATGAAGGCGTCCTCCAGCGTGCCGGCGCCGCGGCGGCGCACCAGCTCCGCCGGGGCGCCGGTTTCGAGCACGCGGCCGGCGTGCATCAGCGAGATGCGGTCGCAGCGGGCCGCCTCGTTCATGAAGTGGGTCGAGATGAAGATCGTCACGCGGTCCTGGCGCGCGAGCTCGATCATCAGCCGCCAGAAATCGTCGCGCGCCACCGGGTCGACGCCCGAGGTCGGCTCGTCGAGGATCAGCAGTTCCGGCTTGTGCACCATCGCCACGGCCAGCGACAGGCGCTGGCGCAGGCCCAGCGGCAGCCGGTCCGGCAGGGCGTCGAGCACCGACGACAGGCCGAAGCGCTTCACCATCTCCTGGACGCGCGCCTCGACCTGCGCTTCCGGCACGTGGAACAGGCGCGCGTGCAGCACCAGGTTCTGGCGCACGCTCAGCTCGCCGTACAGCGAGAAGGACTGCGACATGTAGCCCACGCGCTTGCGCGTATCGATGTCGCGCGGGTCGACGGCGTGCCCGAACAGGCGCGCCGTCCCTGCGCTCGCCGGCAGCAGGCCGGTCAGCATCTTCATCGTCGTGGTCTTGCCGCAGCCGTTGGAGCCGATGAAGCCGAAGATCTCGCCGCGCCGCACGCGCAGGTCCACGTGATCCACGGCGGTAAACTCGCCGAAGCGCATCGTCAGCCCCTGCGCTTCGATCGCAACGGTCTCGTCGCCGTCCGCCAGCGGCGGCACGACGACCGCGCGGTGGCCCTGGCGCCGTTGCTCGGGCAGCAGCGCGACGAAGGCCGCTTCGAGACTGTCGGTGCCGGTGCGCGCGTGCAGCTCGCCCGGCGTTCCGGTGGCGAGCACGCGGCCGCCGTCCATCGCCACCAGCCAGTCGAAGCGCTCGGCTTCTTCCATGTAGGCGGTCGCGACGATCACGCTCATGCCCGGCCGGCCTGCACGCACGCGCGCGATGAGGTCCCAGAACTGGCGGCGCGACAGGGGGTCGACGCCGGTGGTCGGTTCGTCGAGGATCAGCAGCTGCGGATCATGGATCAGCGCGCAGCACAGGCCCAGCTTCTGCTTCATGCCGCCCGACAGCTTGCCGGCCGGACGGCCGAGGAAGGGATGCAGGCCGGTGCTGGCGGTCAGCTCGTCGATGCGGCGGCGGCGCTCGGCGGTGTCGTGGCCGAACAGGCGGCCGAAGAACTGCAGGTTCTCCTCGACCGACAAGGTCGGATACAGGTTCTTGCCCAGGCCCTGCGGCATGTAGGCGATGTGCGGGCAGACGCGCTCGCGATGGCGGCGGCTCGCCATGTCGCCGCCGAGCACCTCGACCTGCCCCTGCTGGATCTGGCGCGCACCGGCAATCAGCGCCAGCAGGCTGGACTTGCCGACCCCGTCCGGTCCGATCAGGCCGACCATGCAACCGCCCGCGAGCTCCAGATCGACCGCCTCCAGCGCAATCCTGCGACGATACTGCAGCCCGACGCCGGCCAGCCGCGCGAAGGCTTCGCCGGGCTTCATTCGAGGAGCCTTGCGTCCAGATCTTCGGGCCATGCCGCGGCATCGTCGAGCTGCAGCCAGGCGACGCCCGGCAGCCCGGTCTTGACCATCTCGATGTGCTTCTTCAGCAACTCCGGATCGATCTGCGCCTTGACGCGGAACATCAGCTTCTGCCGCTCGCTGGCGGTCTCGACGGTCTTGGGTGTGAACTGCGCGGTCGCCGAGACGAAGGACACGCGCGCCGGAATCGCCCATTGCGGTGCGGCGTCGAGCACGATGCGCACCTCGTCGCCGATCGCCACGCGACCGGCCGCGGTCTCGGGCAGGAAGAAGCTCATGTAGACGTCGCTGAGATCGACGAGGTTGAGCACCTTGCCGCCGGCCCCGACGACTTCGCCGACTTGTGCGATGCGGTATTGCACGCGGCCGGCACGCGGCGCCGTCAGCTGGCTGTCGGCGATATCGGCCTCGATGCGCGCGATCGTGGCCTCGATCGCGCGCGCGGCCGAGCGCGCGCCGATGACCTGGGCCTGCGCCGCCTCGATCGCGGCGCGCGCCGAGGCGACCTGTGCCTTCGCCGCCGCCAGCGCGGCTTGGGCGCTGCGCAGGGCGGCACGGTTGTCGTCCAGTTCCTGGATCGAGGCCGCGCCTTCGCTCGACAGCGTCGCCGAGCGTTGCAGCCGCCGCTGCGCGGCATCGACCTCGGCTTCGCGCTGCTGGACGACCGCCTGGGCCACCGCCAGCTCGCTTTGCCGTACTCCGACCATCGCCTCGGCGCTGGCGATCGCATGGAGCGCCTGCTCGTGCGAGGCCTGCGCCTCGCGGCGCTGCGCTTCGAGCACCTCGATCTGCATCTGCGCGAGCGGCTGCCCGCGTTCGACGAAATCGCCTTCGTTGACGAACATCTCGACGATGCGGCCGCCGAGCTTGGCGGCCACGTCGATCTCCGTGGCTTCGATGCGGCCGTTGCCGCTGACCAGGCCCGAGGTTTCATTGCTCGGATGCAGTCGCGGCCAGGCCAGCAGGGCGACCGCAGCCAGCAGCACTAGCGCGATTGCGAGGAGCTTCTTCTGTTTCGATGTGATCATGGATCGTTCGTCATTCGGTGGCGGCGACGGCGGCGTCCTGCGTGCCGCCGCCGAGCGCCGCGTACAGCTGCACGCGCGCCGAGAGCGCGGCGCGCCGCGCCTGCACGAGCTGCTGCTCGGCCGCGAGCAGCTCGCGCTGCGCATCGAGGACTTCGAGATAGGGCGCAGCGCCGGCGTCATAGCGCAGCTGCGCCAGGCGCGCGCGCTCGGACTGCACGTCCAGCGCCTCCTGCAGAAACCGGGTCTGCTGCTGCAGCCAGCGCTGCGCCGAAAGCGCGTCGGAGACTTCGCGGAACGCCGTCTGGATCGCCCGCTCGTAGCTGGCCACGGCCTCGTCGCGCCGCAGCTCGGCGACCTCGAGCGCGGCGCGGCGCCGGCCGCGATCGAAGATCGGCAGCGACAGCTGCGGTGAGAAGCTCCAGGCCAGGCCGCCGGATTCGAACAGACCGTCGAGTTCGGTGCTGGCCGTGCCGTAGGCGCCGGTCAGGCTCAGGCTCGGAAAGAAGGCCGCGCGCGCAGCACCGATGTCGGCATTGGCGGCGCGCAGCCGGTGCTCGGCGGCGAGGATGTCCGGGCGCCGCAGCAGCAATGCCGACGGCAGGCCGGCGCGCAGCTCGCGCTGCACCGCGTCGTCGTCGAGATGCAGCGTTTGCGGCATGAGCGGCGTCGTGCCCAGCAGCAGCGCCAGCGCGTGCAGCTGCGCGCTGCGCGACTGTTCGAGCTGCGCCTGCAGCACCTGCGCCTGTCGCAGCAGCGTTTCGACCTGGGTCAGGTCCAGGCGCGAGATCGAGCCGACTTCATAGCGGCGCGTGAAAATCCGCAGGGATTCGCTTCGGCTGGCGACGGTGGCGCCTGCGATCGCCAGGCGTTCGTCGAGCTCACACAGCGCCAGGTATTGTTCCGCAAGCTGCGCGACCAGGCTCAGTGCGGCCGCGCGGCGCGCCGCGTCGGTCGCCAGGTACTCCTTCAGCGCGGCCTCCTTGAGGCTTTCGATGCGGC
>JBFMCQ010000033.1:0-33722 GCA_040754295.1 Pseudomonadota bacterium
GGCAGCGTGTAGATGCGCCCGAAGCTGTGTGCCTGCGCCGCCGCAGGCACACAGAGCAGGCCGATCAGCGCCGCAACACACCCAGGCCGATCAGCGCCGCAACAGACCCAGGCCGAGCAGGGGCAGCAGCAGGGCCAGTCCGAGCGCGCCACCACCCCCGCGTCTGCCGGACTCCGGCGGGGCCGGCGCGTCGGTCGGCGCCGCCGGGACGACCTCGACCTGGGCGTGGACCGATTTGCTCTGGCCCGCATCGTCGCTCACCGTCAGCGTCGGCACGTAGGCACCCGGCGCGGAGTAGGTGAACCGGTAGATGCTGGCGTCCTCGTGCCCGGCACTGCAGCTCACGGGGTTGCTGACGCTCTGCGTGACCGCGGCAATGCTGCCGTCGCCATCCGGGTCGAAGGTGAACGAGGTGATCTGCTGGCCGTCCGCCGCCAACGAGTGGCAGCCGTCGAACGTCACCGTCTCGCCGACTGTCACCGTCGACGGCGATACCGACAGCAGCGCCGTCAGCTGGTTGCCGGAGCCGGCGGACACCTGCCGGGACATGCTGGACGTGCCGAGTGTGCTGCCAGCGCCGTCCCTGTCCGTGACCGTAAGCTGGACCGTGTAGGTGCCGGCGACGGTGTAGACATGGGTCGCCGTGTCCGCATCGCCGGCGACGACCGTGCCATCGCCAAAGTCGAACGCGTACTCGGTGCTGGCCGTGCCGGTGGCGTGCGCCGATCCGCTGGCGTCGGCCGTCACGGTCAGCGGTACCGCGCCCGAGTCCGGACTCAGCTCGAGTGCCGCCGAAGTGGAATCCGGTTGCGGCTCCACGGTTACGGTGGACTGGGTCCTGATCACCACATCCGCCGACGTGGCGCCGCTGCTGGCGGCGTCTTCCGTCACCACCACGCGGGCGTGATAGCCATCGGCATTGGCGTACTTGTAATCGTGCGTGACGGTGGTGCCCGCCTGCGCCGGCGACTGGGTGCCATCGCTGAAGTAGAACGTGTACTGGCGTTGCTCGCCGCTGCCGCCCGCCGCCGTCGCGGTGAAGCTCACCGTCAGCGGCGCGGATTCGCTGACCTCGTACACCGTGTCCGCGGTGCAGGCCACCGCGCCGCACTGCGCCGACAGCGACACCGTCAGCGGGTCGGTGGCGGTGACGACGGCGGTGGCGGGCTCGCTGTCCAGACCGAAGCTGTCGGTCACCGTGACGCTGGCGGTGTAGCTTCCGGCCGCCAGATAGGTGTGCGTCACGACCGGTTCGCTCCCGGTCGCTGATTCACCGTCGCCAAAATCGAAACGGTACTCGCTGATGGTGGCACCCTCTTCGGCAGACGAAAAGGAGGCGTCGAAGCGAACTTCCAGAGGGCGGACGCCGCGCAGCTTGCTCAGGCTGAGCCGCGCGACGGGCGGCGTGCCGCAGCCGTTCGGCTGCAGGGTCAGGCTGCCGCTGCGGCCCAGACCGTCGGGCATCTCGTCCGCCATCGTGCCCAGTCCGAGCACGAGCAGGTCGATGTTTTGCACCACGCCTGCATTGAAGCCGCTGATCGTGTCGCCGACCCCGTCCAGGCCGATGGCGCTGGCCTTGACCACCAGCCGGAGCTTGCCGTCTGCGCCGAATTCGCTGCTGGATTCGAGCGGCTGCTCGGATCCGGATTCGACGAAGCGGCCGTCCACGCTGCCGCCCGAGTTCGGCGCCGGCGTGTACGACTGGAAGCTGAGCTGTCCGAGCGTGTCGGTGACCGCGCGTACGCCGTGATAGTTGTTGGCCTTGTCCAGGAACGATACATACCAGGCGCGGTTCGGCGGCAGCACCGCCGGCGGGCCGCTGGTCGTGCTCAGCACGAAGTGCAGCAGAGCCGGCTGACCGGATTCCAGCTTCGGCTGGACGATGTTCAAGGCGACCAGGTCCGAAGCGAACAGATCCTCGGTGGCATCGCCGCTGGCATCGCTGAGACGGGTCACACCCGGCTCCCTGCACTGCAGCGCGCGATCGCTGGGCGCGGAGCCGGCGTCCAGGGTCACGGTAAAGGGCCTGCCGTACATGGGCTTGCGCGCTTCGAGCGTGTCCGGCGATGCGCCCGCGTCCGGCGCCAGATCGAGCAGTTCGAGGTCCAGGCCCAGCAGCGGCTCCAGCAGCGCATCCAGAAGCAGCGTCAGTGCATCCAGCAGCGGACTCAGCGCGTTTCCGCCGGGCAGGCGGAACACCGCCACCCGCGGCTTGAATACCGGCGAGCCGGTCTCGGGAAAACCCAGCGCGGTGTACGGCAGGAAGAAACTGAGGACATTGCCTTCCAGCGCAACCGCGACCGGCGTGCCGGATGCGCCGGTCACGCCGGAGACCCCGGTCGCACCGGCCACCACGGCAAAGCGCTGCGGTCGGCCGTCCATGACCTGCTCCACCACGTAAGCAAAGTTGTCGCCCAGCACGCCGAAGTCCGTGGCGTCACGCAAGGTCAATCGGTAGCGCAGACCGGTCTGGTCGAACTCCGTGGTCTCGGTCACCGTCAGGGCCAGCACGTCGGCCGCGCCCGGAGCCAGGCTGTCCTCGTCGCCGCCGATCAGCGCGATCTCGGTGCCTGCCGGCGGCGTTGCGCCGTGAGCGACCTGGAGTGCGTCGAGCGCGGCCGGCACATCGAGCAAGCCGGCACCGAAGCCGAAGTTGGTGGTCGCCTCGGGGTTCTGCGGGTCGGCTTCGTAGTCGCCGTTGGTGTCGACCTTGTAGGCCGTGCGTTGCAGCAGGCTCTCGACCTGGGCGGGGGTCAGTTCCGGGTGGGCCTGCAGCAGCAGCGCAATGGCGCCGGTCACATGCGGCGACGCCATCGAGGTGCCGGTGATGGTGCCGTAGTACGGCAGCCACTGCTGCTCGGCGCTCGTGCACACCCACTGCCCGAGCAGCACCATGGCCTGGTTGCAGGCTGCGGTGTAATTCGTGCCGGGCGCGGCGATGTCTGGGTAGTTCATCGGCTCGCCCTGCTTGCCGCGGCTGGAGCTGCTGGCCAGGCTGCCACCGCGCGTGCCACGGCCAGCGTCGTCGTAGTTGGCGACGCAGATGACGCCCGGTGTCGGGTCCTTGCAGTAGCCGGAGGTGAGGTCGGTGCTGCCGTCACCGCCGTCATTGCCGGCCGCGAACACGCTGACGACGCCCTTGTCGACCAGGGCTTTGACCAGCGCCGAGAACACGCTGTCCGGATCGTGCGGGCTGCCGCCGGCGTCGCCCCAGGAATTGTTGATGACGCGGATCGGCGGATCGAAGCTGTCGTAGTTGTCGAGAATGTGCTGGTAGGCCTCGACCGGGTACAGGACCAGGATCAGCTCGCCGGTGCCGTAGGCGGTCAGACTGGCGCCGGGCGCGACGCCGGTAAACGTGCCCTGGACCAGCGGCGCCGCGGCCGGATCGGGATACGGACCGGTGGACGCTTCGCCGCCGCCGGCCGCGATGCCGGCGACGTGCGTGCCGTGCCCGCCGGTGGTGTCGGTCGTCAGATTCGCGCCGAAGTCAGTGACCACACTACCCAGCACCTTGTAGTTGTGCGCCACGCGGCCGGCGAAATCGGGATGCGTGGCGTTGAGGCCGGAATCGACGATTGCGATGCCGACGCCCGCGCCGGTCAGGCGCTGGCCGGCCGCATCGAAGTAGGGCCCGCCCGCCACCGCTTCCTGGGCGACGCGCGCGCGCGTCGCCCACACCGCCGTATCGCCCAGCAAGCGCAGCCGCTTGTTCTCTTCCAGGTACTTCACCTGGGGATGGCCGAGCAGCTGGACGAAGCGGCCTGCCGGGCCGGTCGCGTAGACCGCGTTGGTATAGCGCGTGTAGTCGCGCACTACGCTGATGCCCAGCCCCCCGAGCAGTTCGCGATGCTGGGCGATGGAACCCTGGTTGAAGTGCACGAAGGCGCCGAGCTCGGTATCCGACGGCAGCGCCATCAGCCGCTGTTCGAAGTCGTGCTGAATACGCGCCTTGTAGGCGCCCTCCGCAGCCGAGGCGGGCAAGGTGGCCACAATCAGCGCGGCCACCAGCAGATGCAACACCCAGGCGATCGGTCTTCCCCAAGCGAGCCCCGTCGCCGTGGCCCGGATAAATTCACGCATTGTCATCCCCTTCGTTTTGGGCCTGCCGCAGCGGCGGGCTCCCCCTAAAAAATCGGCACTTCTGAGCAAACGTCGGAGTCGGTCGGCGGTCCCCGGCCGACCCGACTCCGCTCGTCAAGATCAGCGGCTCAGGACCGCTCCCGGGTAGGCCGTCACATCGAGGATCGGCAATTCCGCTCCCACGATGCTCACGTCGTAGGGATTGGGCGGGTTGAGCAGCCCCGTCACGGGGGACAGGGCGCTGAGCAGAGGCGGCAGCGGTTGCCCGAGGAGGAAACCGACCAGACCGGTTGCACCCGGGATCAGTTCGGCGCTGACCACCGCGCTGTACTGAACGTGATGCTGATAGAAGACCAGTCCGACGACGTCCCCGTCCTGCAGCAACTCGCCGATGGCGGGCAGCAGGTAGCGGTCGTTGCGCAGGTTCGGATTCGACGTGTGAGTTCCCGCAACGATGGCCGTGAGCTGGTCGTCGAGCAGGATCAGCGAGTCGCCGCGCTGAATCGCAACGCCGACGTAGGCCACCGCGGTGACGTCCAAAACGCCGCCGGCATCGGTATCGGTGACGGCGACGCTGTCCAGGGCCGGGACCCCGGCAATGGCCTGGTTTTCGCCCGCGATCGTGGTCAAGGGCACGAAAACCGGCAGTGCATTTGTCATGGCCACACTCGCCGTGACGCTCTCGACGCGCACCGGCACGGCGCCCGGACCGCTCAGCGAGCCCACCGGGAAGTCGGGCAGGATCAGACCGGCCGGAGCCGCGGTTTGTGCACCGCGCGTATCGGCCACCGAGATGCAGACCCCTGGAAGCGCGCGGTAAGCGGCGGAATCGATGCCTCTCAAGTGGAAGTCGAGCCAGGCCCGGATGGCGTCCACGCCGACGACCTTGCCGCAGTTGGCGCTGCCCTCCACCTGGTTGGCGAGCGGGTTCATGTGTCCACCTTCGGTGGACAGCAGCTTGACCGGGACGTCCGCGGTGGCGTTGCCGCGGAAATACGCCCAGTTCCAGTACGCTTCGGTCAGATTGAACAGCACGTCGCGGTTGCCCTGCAGCAGCAGCGCGGGAACCGACCGGCCGACGAAGGGCTCACCGGTTGAGGTGCATCCGGTATCGCCCGGGGTGCACCACGGGCGCATGCCGATCTGACGCAGCTGCAGATCACGAACGTGGCGGTCGAAGACCGCGACCAGTTCGTCCTCCATGTAGCCCTCGACCGCCATCGCCGCCACCAGATCCTCGCGGGTCCGGATGCTTCCGGCCTGCAGGTTGTCATAGCCCACCAGATCGCACATCGTGGCGACCAGCGGCGTATTCACCACGCCGCCGGTATCGGCGAGCAGGCACAGCAGCCCATCGAATCCGTTTTTCACCGCGTTGCCCGGCAGCAGGCTGTTCATCAGGCTGTGCCAGGTGCCGTTGGGGACGATGGTATCGACGCGTGCATCGAGCAGCGCGAGCGGGAACTGGAAGCCGCCGCCGTAGCTGTAACCGAGCAGGCCGACCCTGAAATCCTTCGGCACCGCAGACCCGGCGTCGAGCTGGACCTGAAAGTCGGCGGCCTTGTCATAGATCCAGTCGAGTACGGCGATGCTGTCCTGCGTCTCCGCCTGCGGATCGATGACGCGCGCGTAGCCGCCCCCGTTGTCCGGAATCGAGTCGCCGTGTCCGCGCTGGTCGATCGACACGCCGATATAGCCATGGAACGGCAGCCCGCGGAACAACTCGTCGATGGCTGGGAAATGCGCCGTTGCCGGATCCACCGCGCCGTCGTCGTCGAGCGCGGTCTCGCGGCTGCCGCCGTAGCCGTGGCCTTGCAGCACCACCGGGAACCGTTCGTCCGGACAGCGTTCCGGCAGGAACACCGAGACGTAGACCGTCGTCGTCGCGGACTCGGTGGCGTCGTCAGTGCGCGCGCGATCGTAGCTGTTGGGCAGCGCACTGATCACCGTATGTTGCTATACCTCGCGCGGGAGCGGATCGGCGCAGGTCTGCCCGGCAGGTGTCCCGCTACGCGAAGAAGCTTCACAGCCCGCGAGAGCCAAGGTGCTCATGCCAATGACAGCACCAGCGAGGCAGTGCGCTTGCGAGTACCCCCAAAACATCCTCATGCCTGCCCCCGATCAAAAGTTCACGACAGCCGGATTCCGAGCCTTACTTAGCTTAGTCCCCGGGGCGGGTCGGCCGCTCAGGCAGCGCCGGGGGAGCCCATCCCGACCCATCGCCTACCGGGGAAGCGCCCGGCTCGGAACCGACGTAATCGGGCGGCCAAGCGTACGGCGCGTCTCCCCGCACCGGCACCCCCTCATCCAATTGGCGCGCCGATTCTTCGCCAGGCGCAGGGAGTGCTTGCGCGATCGAATCCGGCAGTCCGATCCGGTTGACCGTCTCCTCGTCGAGCGCTTCGCCCGGAGGCAGCACATCGATGGTCAACTCGAGCTCGTCCGGCACGTCAGCCGCGTAAGCCGGAGACGCGGCCCATGCCGCCGCCGTCAGCATCGCGAACGCCCATTGCTTCCTGCCTGTCATATCGCCCTCTGCGGTGGCTGAACCTGGACCGCCAACCTGAATTCCCGCTCATCCTGCCCAGCCCCCACGCGCGCGACGATCTGGCCATCAGCCGCGGCCTGTGCCACCACGGGGAGATCAAGCACGTTCACGCCCTGCTTGAGCCCTCCCGACCACTGCACCGAACGCTCACCGCCCGCCGACGCAAACCTGAGATGTTCCGGCAGCTGCACGTCGAACCTGACGTTCTGCACGTCCTGGTTCGAGCGGATGCGCAGCCGGATCACCTCCGGCCGACCCATGCTGATGACCACCGTCGCCACCCTGGCCGCAACTTGCGGCGGCGGCTCCAAGCCGGAGCCGCCCGGACGCAGCAGGACGAGCACCGCCAGAACAAAACTCGCCGCCAGTCCGATCGCGGCTTTTTGCGCATAACGCGTCCGCTGCCGGCGCCGCGCGGCGCTCAGAGCCCGGTCCGCAAAGTCCGCCGACATCGCCTCGACCGGTAGTCCGCGCAGCAGTTCCCGGCGTCGCCGCTCCCGGTTGAGCGCATCCATGGCCTCACGGGACGCGGACAGCCGCCGCTCGAACTCCGCGACTTCCTCGGGCGTCATGTCGCCATCGAGATAGCGGTCGCAGATTCGTTCAATCGGATCCATTTCAGAACCACTTTTCATGGCGCCTGCTTCCTTCACGAACGAACCTCCTAAATGGTTCCATGACCGTCGTCCAGCATCATCCGCATCTGGCTCCGCGCCCGGTGCAGTCGGGATTTGACGGTTCCGAGAGCAACGCCGGTCATCTCCGCGATTTCAAGCATCGAATAGCCCTCGACGTCATGCATGGCCAGCACCACCCGGTGCTCCTCGCTCAAGCGGTACATCGCGCTCAGCAACTGATGCTGCAGTTCCGACCGCTCCGCTTCGTCTGCCCCGTCGACACCGCCCGCCATCTGCTCGCCGAGTGGCATCGATCCCTCGCCCTGATCCGCACCCGGCGTGTCGGATTCCGCGACCGGCCCGCGACGATACCGGCGCCAGTGATCGACAAACTCGTTGTGGATCACTCTCAGAAGCCAGGTCCGAAGGTTGTCCTTCAACGCGAGCTCGGCCGCGTCGGGATACAGCCGGGTCAGGACTGCCTGCACGATGTCCTCGGCATCCTCCCTTCGCCCGGTGAGGCGGAAGGCCACGCGATACATCTCCGCAATGTACGGACGGACCAGCTCCTCGAATCCCTGATGCGCGGCGCGACGCTGTCGCCAGGCACTGAGAAAGGCGACCCGGGAGCCCAAAGCCGTCCGCGCGGTGATGGCCGTGTCTTGCGTATCGGCTTCTTTCGTCACTGCACACCTCGGAGCGTTCGCTGGCGCGAGGCCGAATGGCCGAAGAATGCGTTCGCTCTCACCATGAGAATCGGCGCGACAAGCCAAGTAAGGCTTGCGCCTGATCGAAGCTGGACTCGTCGACGCTGGAACGATTGTCCGCGTAACGCATCGCCAGCCGTAAATCGGTCGCGGCGCTCAATGCGTACGCCGCCTGCAACTCCCAGCGGCTGAGGATGTCGCGGCGACGGCTGTCGTCCGGATACCGGCTGCGCCGCCAGGTCCACGCCAGCTGCACGGTCAGGTCGCCGCCCATCGGACGCGAGTAACTCAGTCGCGTCTCGTTCCGCTCGGGCGAAACCGTGTCCGAGCTCCGGTCATTGTGCTGGTACCGGTAACTGAAGTCGTAGCTGCCCGGTCCGGAAGCCAGTCTGCTGCCCAAAGTCCACGACTGCTGCTGCCCGTCCGTACCTTCCGATACCGGCGCTCCCTCATGGAATTGTTCCAGCATGTACCCGAAGCGAAAGTGCATCGTGCTTGGCACGAGTGCCGTGGCGGAATAGGTTTGATAGGTCTGGTAGCGGTCGCCGCCCAGGTAGAGATAGTTCTGCTGCGCCTGGACGTGCAGCCGGCTCCGCCCCAGGGAACGGTCGAGAGCGATGCCGCCGCTGAACAGGCTCAGTTCGGAGTCCGCCGTATGCTGATACCAGGTTCCGAATGCACTGCCGACCCAGCGCAGCTTGAAGTCGCCGATCGGCGTCGCGGCCGAACGGTAGTGCAGCAAGGCCTCCCTGACCTGGTCGCTTTCCCCGGTGGGCTCGAACTCCGCGGCATCGCCGAGCAATATCACTTGATCCGTCCAGCCGGCGGAAAGCTGCACGAGGAGGTTGGATCGCTCGGCGCTCGACTGGTAGGTGTAGCGCAGGGCCGTTTCGGCGAGTTTCTTCAAACCCTGATTCTGCGCTTTGCGCCACGCCAGGCTGAGCCAGCGGTTCGCAGCAACGTGGTCGTCGAGTCGAATCGACGCAAGCCCCGCGTTGTACCAGCACAGCGGCGCCGACTCGGGGCTCAGATGCGCTGCGCGGAGAAACTCGGCGCGGGCCTCGGCATATCGGCCGCTCCGGTACAGCGTGGACGCCAGGCTGTACGAGATCGCGCCGTCGTTGGGGTACCGAGCTTTCAGATTGCGAAAGATTTGCTCGGCAAGTGCATAGTCGCTCGCACGGAAGGCGCGGTTGCCCGCGTCCTTGGATACCTCCGCTTCGGCAAGGCATGCCGTCGACCACAACAGCAGACCGCACAGCGCAAAGCGGGGAATTCTCATCTTTCAGGAATCTAGGCAGCCGTCGCGCGTCGCGCAATGGATTGGACATACCCCTGTCGTTCAACTGACGTCGACTCACAAAAATGCGGGCGGCACCGGTCAGTGCCGCCCGCAGCCACCGAACCCGCGGGAGGAAGGGGGCAAATCGTCCGGTCAGAAAATCGGTCCGGCGATCAAGGCGAAATACTCGCGCTCATGGTGTGACGTTCACGCCGACATCGAGACCCGCACCCACGTCCACACCGACGAGGCCGAGCGCCTGCAACTGGAGCGCGGCACCGATCGCCACTTCACCACTGACGGGTTCCAAGGCGGCATCTCCGCCGGGTTCACCAGAAAGCTGGGCAATGATCGGCTGCACCACACCGCCGACCGTGTTCACGACCGGGACCAACACATCGCCGGTCGCGGCCTGAGCATCCCCCAGCGGAATCAACGCGACAACTCCCTGTGTCTCGGGCGGAACAGCAGCAAACAAGGTATCACTGATACCGCCTGCGCTGGTCGGCACCGCAACGGGCAGCAGTGCGCCGAGCTGATCGACCAGACCGATCACGACGCCCGTATCCACCGGCAATCCGGAGAGCAGCCCGGAAACTGCCGAGGCGATATCCGCCGGACTCGCACCCGGTCCGAGAGTATCGGTCAGGACCGCGACGACACCACCGGCCGGCGAACCGGCACCGTCACCGCCGGCCCCGCCGTCGACGGGAAGGGCCCCGAGCACCGTCGCCAGGGCATCCTGGAGCTCGGCCGGAATCGGCAGCGGCAGCCCGCCAAGAAGGTCCGGCACCGCGACCGGCAGATCGGGGCTTCCGGCCGGCAAATCGTCGCCAGCCAAGCCCGGGAGCGGCAGCGCGCCGGCCAGGCCGCCCGCGTCGATACCGACGTTGGTTTCGACGGACAGAGGAAGATCTATCGACAACGCCGACTCCGGCGTTTCCGGGCCGCCCTGCGGGGCCATCACCGACAGGGCAGGCGACGCCGAAATCCGCGCATGAATGTCTGCGCTCTGCGCAAGCGCAGTCGTGCATCCAGTTGCAACAACAATTCCAAGAACGATTCTCACGATGAAACTCCAAATGTCTGGGGGCACCGAGAGCTGGCAAAACGTCCAGGCTCGGATGTAACACGCTCGGCAAGGCAAAAGGGTTCCACCGAATCGGGCTCACGGCCATGCCGCCAACAGCACGCTGCGCGTGCGGTCCCCCTCCCGCTGCGCGGGCGAGGGTAGGTTGGCATCTCGCTGCGCGAGACTCACGTTGATGCGGCAGCGCTTTGACGCTGCTTTGCAGGCCGGCTTTCAGGCTCGCGGACGTTTGCACGGCAACCGCGCTGACATCCACCGGTCAACACCGCGACACCTGGAAGTCCTAGTGTCGTCGGCATGCGGGTACGCCCGCCCGACTCACCGGGGTCAGACATGTCGAAACGCAGTTTCCGCGCGCGGCTGCCGCGCGCGTGCCGCAGCTTCTCCGCCATCGCGGCCTGCGTGGCTTCTGTCGCGACGGCAGCGCCGGCCGATCTGCTGATCTCCGAGTACGTGGAGGGCAGCAGCAACAACAAGGCGCTGGAGCTCTACAACGGTACCGGCGCGAGCATCGACCTGGCTGCGGGCGGCTATGTCGTGCAGATGTACTTCAATGGCAGCAGCGGCCCCGGTGTGACCGTGCCGCTGGCCGGCAGCGTCGCCGCCGGCGACGCGTATGTGCTTGCGCACAGCAGCGCCGTCGCTGCGGTGCTCGCGCAGGCCGACCAGACCGTCGGCGGCGGCTGGTTCAACGGTGACGACGCCATCGTGCTGCGCAAGGGCGGCACGGGCGGAGCGATCGTCGATTCGATCGGACAGGTCGGATTCGATCCCGGCAGCGAGTGGGGCTCGGGGCTGGTCAGCACTGCCGACAACACGCTGCGTCGCATGCAGGGGGTCGAGGCCGGCGACTCCCATCCCGGCGATGTCTTCGATCCCTCGGTGCAGTGGGACGGATACCCGGTGGACAGCTTCGAGGGCCTTGGCGCTCACGGAACCGCCGGCGGCGGAGACGAGGGCGGCGGCGCGCCGCAAACCGGCTGCGGCCAGCCCTACACGCCGATCCCGGCGATCCAGGGCAGCGGCATGGCCGCGGCGATCACGGGTCCGCTGTCCACGCAGGGCATCGTCGTCGGCGACTACGAGGGCAGCTCGCCGAGTCTGCGCGGCTTCTACATCCAGGACTCGGCGGGCGACGGGGATCCGCAGACCTCGGACGGGCTCTTCGTCTTCAACGGCAATCTCGACGGCGTGCAGCTCGGCGATCTCGTCCGCGTGACCGGTACGGCGGGCGAGTTCCAGGGCCAGACCCAGCTCAGCAGCGTGAGTTCGATCGAGGTCTGCGGCAGCGGCTCGGTGATGCCGACCGACCTCACGCTGCCCTTTGCCAGCGCCGACGCACTCGAGCGATTCGAAGGCATGCTGGTGCGCCTGCCGCAGACGCTGTTCGTCACCGAGCATTTCCAGCTCGGCCGCTTC
This sequence comes from Pseudomonadota bacterium, assembly GCA_040754295.1. Lineage (GTDB taxonomy): Bacteria > Pseudomonadota > Gammaproteobacteria > Nevskiales > Nevskiaceae > Solimonas. Next base: position 11,747 of record JBFMCQ010000033.1, read on the forward strand.
GGCCAGATCGTGATGTCCAGCGGCGCGCGCCTGGTCCAGCCCACGCACATCGCCGAGCCCGGTGCAGCGGCGCTGGCGCAGCAGGCCGCCAACGCGCTCAATCGCATCATCATCGACGACGAGCTCAACGATCAGAACCCGGATCCGATCCGCTTCGCCCGCGGCGGCAATCCGCTGACGGCGTCCAACACGCTGCGCGGCGGCGACAGCGCCAGCGGCATCGTCGGCGTGCTGACCTACACCTGGGCCGGCAACTCGGCGAGCGGCAACGCCTACCGGGTGCGTCCGTTCGGCGCACTGGGCGGCGGCGTGCCCGTGTTCGAGGCCGCCAATCCACGTCCGCAAGCGGCACCGAGCGTCGGCGGGCGTCTGCGCGTGGCCAGCTTCAACCTGCTCAACTACTTCAACAGCTTCAGCGGATGCACGTTCGGTGTCGGCGGCGCTGCGGCCGATTGCCGGGGCGCGGACGATGCCGCCGAGTTCGATCGCCAGGTCGCCAAGACCGTGGCCGCCATCCTCGGCATGGACGCCGACGTGATCGGCTTGATGGAGCTGGAGAACGACGGCTACGGCACGGACAGCGCGATCCGGCATCTCGTGGACGCGCTCAACGCTGCCAGCGCGCCGGGAACCTACGCCTTCGTCGACGCTGACGCCGCCACCGGTGCCGTCAACGCACTGGGCACCGATGCGATCAAGGTCGGGCTGATCTACCGCGCCGCGGCGGTCACCGCAGAGGGCACCGCCGTGCTCAACACCGGCGCGTTCGGCGACTACAGCACGGTCAGCGAGGGCACGATCGGCCGCAACCGTCCGGCGCTCGCGCAGACCTTCCGCCAGAACGGCGGCGGCCGCTTCAGCGTCGTCGTCAATCACCTCAAATCCAAGGGATCGTCCTGCGACGGCAACCTCGCCCCGGTGGGCAGCGATCCGGACCTCGGCGACGGGCAGGGCAACTGCAACCTCACGCGCACTGCCGCCGCGCAAGAGCTGGCCGCGTGGCTGGCCGGCGATCCCACCGGGTCCGGCCAGAGCGCGGTGCTGCTGATCGGCGATCTCAATGCCTATGCGAAGGAAGATCCGGTGCGCACGCTCGAGGACGCGGGCTATGTGAACCTGATCGACGGTTTTGTCGGCGACGACGCCTACAGCTACGTATTCGACGGCCAGTGGGGCTACCTCGACCACGCGCTGGCGTCCGCAACGATGCTGCCGCAAGTCGCCGGTGCCGCCGAATGGCACATCAATGCGGACGAGCCGGGCGTCCTCGACTACAACACCGACTTCAAGAGCGCGGCGCAGATCACGAGCCTGTATGCGCCGGATGCACTGCGCAGCTCGGACCACGATCCGGTGATCGTCGGCCTGGATCTCGACGGCGAAGCGCCGAGCCTCGAACTGGCGGCGACCCCATCGGTCCTGTGGCCGCCGAACCACCGCTACGTCACGGTCAGCGTGGCGCCCACGGTTGCCGACGACCTCGACCCGGCGCCGCGGGTCGAACTGGTGTCGGCCGTGTCCAGCGAGCCGGACGACGGCAAGGGCGACGGCAACACCGTGGACGACATCGTCGTGCTCGACGATTTCAGCTTCAGGCTGCGCGCCGAGCGCTCCGGCGCGGGCAGCGGCCGCACATACACGCTGACCTACCGGACCACGGATTTCGCCGGCAACAGCCGCGTCGAGTCGACGAGCGTCACCGTGCCGCTTCGAGCGCCGCACTGAGCGACAGCGGTTGCGGGCGGCGCCTCATCGGGGGCACCGGACATCTCCGGATCGCCGCGGCGCGATAGATGCCGCAGTGAGCTCTCGGCCAGGAGTCGACGCCCGCGACGGCAGGCCCGTGCGTCCGCCGCTTGTCCGGCCGCGCCGCCTGCCGAACGCATTCGATTTGCCTTAATGCGCTCGAAGAGATACTCCGGGCTCATGAGGCTCAGACTCGCCCGCATCGCCCTGCGCTATCTGCGCACGGTGCGCTATATCGCCGACCTGCTGGTGTGGTCGCGCGTCTTCGTCGCGCGCCGCACGCTGGCCAACATCCAGATCAACGACGAGCTGCGCGCAAAAAAGGCCGTGGCGTATCGCCAGCCGGCGCTCGCGGTCGGCGGGCGAACCGGCGCACAGCACTTCGAGCACGGCTTCAGCATCGTCTACGACGTGCTCTTCGCCAATCTGCAGATGCCCAGCCACAACGTCCACCTGCGCCATGCGCTCCCGGGCCCGGCGTTCGCCGGCGTGTACCTGTGGGACAGCGCGTTCATCGCGCTGATCTGGCGCGACTGGGATACGGAGGTCGCCTATGACGTTCTCGAATCCGTCATCGCACTGCGCCGGGGCGACCAGCTGCAGCACGTCGTGCAGGACTTCGTGCGCAGCGAGTTCACGCAGCCGCCGCTGATCGCCTGGGCGGCGATGCGTCTTCACAGCCAGCGCTCCGGGAGCCTCGCTCGCCTCGCGCGCTTCTACGAGGCGCTGCACGCATACCACCGCTGGCTCGACCGCCACCGGCGGCTCGACAACGGCCTGTACTTCTGGATGCACCCGTACGAGTCAGGGGTCGAGAACTCACCGCGCTTCAGTTCGCGCGACGAAAGCCGCCTGGCGGACACGACGATGCTCGCCGCGCCGGATTTCTCCGCATACATGGTGCTGCAATGCGAAGCCCTGTCGGCGATGGCGACGGCCCTGGGACATCCCGACGCCGCCGCGCGCCATGCCAACGAGGCCGTGCGCATTCGTGACCTCATCGAGGCGCTGCTCTGGCATGAGGAAGACGGGCTCTACTACGACCTGAACGTGAGGACCGGCCGGTTCGTGCGCTCACGGACGATCGCCTCGCTGATTCCGCTCGCGGCCGGCGTTCCGGGTGAAGCGCGCGCTGCGCGGATGCGCGGGCTGCTCTGCAATGCCTCTGCCTTCGGCTCGACGATTCCCTTCCCTTCGGTGGCGCTGGATGATCCGAGCTTCGAGAAGGACATGTGGCGCGGTCCGGTGTGGATCAACACCGCGTATCTGGTGCTGGACGGACTGCTGCGCTACGGCTATGAGCGCGAGTACGCCCAGCTCGCCTGGCGCCTGTGCGACGGCGTCTACCGCGTGCTGGAGCACGAGCACCAGATCTACGAGTTCTACGATCCCGAGTACTTCCACACGCGCGAGCTGCGCCGCAAGAAGGGCAACTGGTGGAAGGCGTTCACGCTCGGGACGCGTCCGCAAAAGGACTTCGTCGGCTGGAGCGGCCTGGTCAACCCGCTCCTGATCGAAGGCCTGATCGGGTACCGCCGGACCGCGGCGGGTTGCGTGATCCGGCCCCGATTCCCGGACGAGGCGCGGGGCCTGAGCTTCCGGCTGAGCCTGCCGCAGGACGACTGCCAGCTGGAGCTGTCCGTGCTGCCGGACGGCCGCGTGCGCGGCAGGATCGAGCACGCGGGCCGCGCCGATCCCTTCGAGCTCGCAGCCGGCGAGGCCCATCCGATGCCGGCACAGGCCGCAGGAGCGGCGCGCTCATGAAGATCGCGATGTTCACGAACACCTATCTGCCGGCGGTCGGCGGCATCGAGAGATCCGTCGACGTCACGTCGCGACGCCTGCGCGAGGAGGGTCACGAAGTGCTGGTCGTGGCCCCCGAGTACGACAACGCGGAGGAGTCGACGGACGAGATCCTGCGCGTACCCGCCATCAAGCAGTTCGCCGGCTCCCCGTTCTCGATCAGCCTGAACCTGCCGGAGGCCTGCGCCGAACGCATCGAGCGCTTTTCACCGGACATCGTCCACAGCCACCAGCCGTTCCTGCTGGGCGACTCGGCTCTGCGCCTGGCGCGCGCGCTCGACGTACCGATCGTCTACAGCAACCACACCTTCATGGAGCGCTACCTGCACTGGTTCCCGGTCGAGCTTCAGATTCTGCGCGACATCGCCGAATCTCTGCCGGTCGCGTACGCCAATCTCGTCGATCACGTGGTAGCGCCCACGCAAAGTGTGGCGCAGATCATGCGGCAGCGGGGAACGTCGACGCCGATCACCGTCATCCCCACCGGTATCGACGCAGCTTTCTACGCCGGCGGAGACCGGCGGTCCTTCCGCGCGCGCTTCGGACTCGCGCCGGATCATCTCGTCATCGGGCACCTGGGCCGGCTCAATCCCGAGAAGAATCTCGCCTACCTCGCGCAGGTGGCCGCGCACTTCGTCGCGCAGGCGCCGGACCAGCGGCGGTTCCTGCTGGTCGGCGCAGGCGACTGTGTCGACGACTTCAGGCACGCCTTCACCAACGCCGCCATCGCCGGGCAACTGGTCTACGCGGGGCTGCTGCAGGGCCAGGACTGCGCCGACGCCTACGCGGCCATGGACGCGTTCGTGTTCACGTCGCTGACGGACACGCAGGGCCTGGTCCTGTCGGAGGCGATGGCCGCGGGCAATCCGGTCTTTGCGCTCGATGCGCCGGGTGCACGCGACATCATCACGCATGAGCGCAATGGCTACCTGTTCGAGGCGGACACCCCGGCCGCCGCGTTCGCCGCGAGGATGGGCCAGGTGCTCTCGGATCCGGTCCGCTGCGCGCAAATGCGTGCCGAGGCGCGCGCGGCGGCCCATGCACTCAGCATCCCGAAATGTACGCAGGCGATGCTCGCGCTGTATCAATCCCTCGTCGACAAAAACGCACCCGGCGCACGCACGATGACCACCTGGGAGAAGATCAAGAGCCGCTGGGATGTGGAAGTCGACCTGTTGCAGGAGAAGCTGAGCTGCCTGCTCCGATGAGGCCTGCGACGCTGCAGCGCCTGAGCAGTCCCTGTCGCACCGGGCTGCGCGATTACCGGCAGAAGTTCGGCAAGGGCCTGCTTGCGGCAGTCGTGCCTTGAGGCGACGCTCGAATCGCGTTTACGACTCGAACCAGTACTGCCCGAGATCGTCCGTTTGGCGGACCCACCGGCTGCCACAGGAACTGCAGTGATACTCGTCCCAGCGAATAACACCGAGCCCCCGCGTCGCGCGCTCGCGCGTGCCGCAGGGAAGCAGTGCGACATGCGGCGGGCACGGCTCGGCGAATTGATCGAGCCGGATGCAGTCGATGCACTTCGCCACCGCGCGCGCTTCGAGGTCTTCGGGCCGCGGCATGGATTGTCCAAGAACCATCCGTTGTTCTCCAACTGTCTATCTTGCACGGGCCACAAGTTTGAACCGGTCATGTTCCCGTATCGCGACAATTCGATGTCGCAATGGTCACCCTCGCGTCTTTTCCCGGCGCTGTGGGCGCCGATGCCGAAGGGTCGGCACGACCTGTTGTAGTGCTCGACGCAAGACATCCGCCGCCCGGCTGCCGTGCGCTCGCAGGATTTCACGGCCCTGACATCTGTGGCCGTTACAAGTGGCGTTTTCGTCCTCGCCGTCTCTCGCCATGCCGCCGGTCACCCGACGCGATGTACTGCGCACCACGCTCGCCGCCAGCCTGCTGCCGCTACTGCCCGCCTGCGGCGACGACGACGATGATGACGGCTCCGTGCCGGCCGACGCCGGCGGGCAGTTCCTGCATGGCGTGGCCAGCGGCGATCCCTTGCCCGATGCGGTGATCCTGTGGACGCGGGTGACGCCGGACGATCCGCAGACGACGGCGCTGCGCGTGGACTGGGAGCTGGGCCTGGACGCGGAGCTGGCGCGACCGGCGCTGAGCGGGCGCGCCGACGCCGAGGCCGGGCGCGACTACACGGTCAAGATCGACGTCGTCGGCCTGGAGCCGGGGCAGACCTACTACTACCGCTTCCGGCTCGGCGACCAGCTGTCGCCGGTCGGGCGCACGCGCACGGCCCCGACCGGCGCCGTCGAGCGCCTGCGCCTGGGTTTCGTGACCTGCGGCGACTACGCGCGCGGCCTGTTCAATGTCTATCGCCGGGTGGCCGAGCGCGACGACCTGCAGGCGGTGGTCCATCTCGGCGACTACATCTACGAGAACGACCGCGACGACGTGCGCCCGCACGATCCGCCCCATGAGCTGTTGACGCTGGCCGACTACCGTAGCCGCTACGCGCAGTATCGCAGCGACCCCGACCTGCAGGCGCTGCACCGCCAGCATCCGCTGATCTGGGTCTGGGACGATCACGAGCTGGCCAACGACAGCTGGCGCGACGGCGCCGAGGATCACGACCCGGCGACCGACGGCGACTTCTTCGTGCGCCGCGCCAGCGCCTTCCAGGCGGCGCACGAGTGGCTGCCGATCCGCACGCCGGACCCGAGCGACACGGCGCGCATCTACCGCAGCTTCGCGTTCGGCGAGCTGGTGGATCTGATCATGATCGACGCCCGCCAGGTCGGCCGCGACCCGCCGCTGCCGCCGAACAGCCTGTTCGGCGAGCAGGTGCCGGTGCACACGCAGACCGGGGACTTCACCGATCCCACCCGCCAGATTCTCGGCGCCGAGCAGGAGCAGTGGCTGATCGGCCAGCTCCAGGCCAGCCGCGCGCGCTGGCGCGTGCTCGGCAACCAGGTGTACTTCTCGCCGCTCAAGGTGGTCGGCGCGCCGCGCGCGCTGGGCGGCGGCGGGCTGTACCTGAGTGCCGACAAGTGGGACGGCTACGCGCCGGCGCGCGACCGCGTGCTCGCGGCCATCGCCGAGGCGGGCAACGTGGTGATCATGACCGGCGACGCCCACGAGGCCTATGCCTTCGACGTCCACGACGATCCGAACAACGTCTCGGCCTACAACCGCCTGACCGGGGAGGGCTCCAAGGCGGTGGAGTTCGTCGTCACCTCGGCCAGCACGCGCGGTGACGAGGCGATCGGCAATTCGCTGAGCGCACTGCTGCAGCGGCTGGTCGGGAACCTCGAGCAGTTGCTGCGCCTGACCAATCCGCACCTGAAGTATTACAACAACCGCTACAACGGCTACTGCCTGCTCGACATCGACGCCGCGCGCGTGCGCAGCGAGTTCTGGTTCGTGCCGATGGTCGGCCAGCCCACGGACGAGGAATCGCTGGGCGCCGCCTTCGAGTGCGCGCACGGCACGCAGCGGCTGCAGCAGAGCGACTGAAAAGCTGCGCACACGGGGCAGGGGGACAGGATGAATCGACGGCATTTTCTGCGCCGCATCGGCGCACTCTCGGGCAGCGCGCTGCTGCCGGTGCTGCCCGGCTGCGGTGACAGCGGTCCGGCCGCCGATGCCGCGGGCCCGGTTGAGTTTCGTCACGGCGTCGCCTCCGGCGATCCCTTGCCCGATCGCGTGATCCTGTGGACGCGGGTCACGCCGCAGATCGAGGGGCCGGTGCGCCTGCGCTGCCGCGTCGCGGCCGATCCGCAGATGCGCGAGGTGCTGATCGACGAGTGGAGCTTCACCGACGCCGCCAGCGACTACACGGTCAAGCTCGACGCGGCGGGCCTCGCGCCCGGCCGCAGCTACTACTACCAGTTCGAGTCCACCGGCGCGTATTCGCCGGTGGGCCGCACACGCACCGCGCCGGCCGGTGACATCGACCGCCTGCGTCTGGCGAGCGTCTCCTGCGCGCAGTTCACCTCCGGCTTCTTCAACGTCTACCGCGCCGTCGCCGCGCGCGCCGATCTCGACGCCGTGCTGCATCTGGGGGACTACATTTACGAAGACGGCGGCGCCGGCGAGCTGGGCCGAGCGCACGACCCGCCGCAGGCGCTGCTCACGCTCGCCGACTACCGCCGGCGCTACGCGCAGTACCGCTCCGATCCCGATCTGCAGGAATGCCACCGCCAGCACCCCTTCATCTGCGCCTGGGACGATCACGAAACCGCGAACGACGCCTGGAAGGGCGGCGCCGAGGCGCATCCGCCGGAGCTGGACTGGAGTGAGCGCGTCGCCGCGGCGACTCGGGCCTACCACGAATGGATGCCGATCCGCACGCCCGACGCCGCCGATCTGCGGCGCATCTGGCGGCGCTTTTCCTTCGGCTCGCTGGCGGAGCTGTACATGTTCGAGACCCGCCTGTTCGGGCGCGACCAGCAGGCGCCGAGCCTGCTCAGCATCGGCGAGATCGAAGACCCGGCGCGCAGCATGCTGGGATTCGAACAGGAGGACTGGCTCGCCGCCGGGCTCACCCAGAGCAGCGCCACCTGGCGCGTCTACGGCAACCAGACGATATTCGCGCAGCTGCACGTGCTCAACACCCTGGGCCTGGTTTCCGGCGGCATCCCCGGCAATCCCGACCAGTGGGACGGCTATGCCGCCAACCGCAACCGCATCTTCGATCTCTGGGCGCAGACCGGCCTGCGCAACAATATCGTGCTCTCCGGCGACATCCACAGCTCCTGGGCCGCGGAGCTGACCAAATTCCCGGGCAACCCCGCCAGCTATGGCCCGCTCACGGGCAGGGGCTCGGTCGGCGCCGAGTTCGTCTGTTCCGCGGTGTCCAGCGGCAGCGCGCCGGGGCTGGACCCGATCGCCGACGTCGTGCGCCTGCTCAACACGCACATCAAGTACGTCGAGCTGCGCCGCCGCGGCTATGTGCTGCTCGACCTCACGGCCGAGCGCGCCCAGGGCGAGTTCTGGCTCGTCGACACGGTGGACTCGACGGTGTTCAGCGAGAGCTTCGACGCCGGCTTCGCGACCGCCGCCGCCGAACCGGGCGGGGACAACCCGCTGCAGCGCGTCGGCGAGCCGAGCCCGCCGCGCGCGGACGCGCCGCCGCTGGCGCCGGCGCTCGCGCCGGGCGTGGCATGAACCGGTACTGGCTCGCCGCGCTGCTGCTGGGCTGCGCGGGCTGCGGCAGCGAGGGCAGCGACGGTCCTGCGCAGGCACCGGCGGCGCCGCCCAGCAGCTTCGTCGCCGTGACCTTCAACACCGGCATTCCGCAATGCGCGCGCGCCGCCGACGCGCAATACAGCTGCGACGACGCCGACATCGCCGCCGAGTGGTACGGCACCGGGCTGTCGTTCAAGCGCCTGGTCGAGGAGGCGCGCGCCTTCTTCTCCGGCCTGCAGCCGGACCTCGTCGCCTTCCAGGAGATGTTCTACAGCGGCGACTGCCCGAACATCCCACCGGAGTTCCACCCCGGCTTCGTCTGCGCGGACTGGCAGCCGGGCGACCCGACCGTCGCCCAGCGCGTGCTCGGGCCCGACTACCAGATCGCCTGCAATCTCGGCAAGCCGGACAAATGCCTGGCGGTGAAAAAGTCCTTCGGCCGCTGGCGCGGCTGTGAAGCCGACTTTTGCCTCGATCATCTGGCCGGCGCGCGCGTCGAAGACTGCGGCGGCGGCTCGCGCATCGGCCGCGGCGTGATCGAGCTCGCCGGCGGCGGCGAGCTCACCGTCGTCAACGTGCACGGCACCTCGGGCATCACCCGCAGCGACGAGCAATGCCGGGTGCAGCAGTTCGAGCAGGTCTTCGTCGATCTGGGCGACGGCAGCGGTGCACCGGCCGCCAGCGGCGCGCGCAATCTCGTGCTCGGCGATCTGAACACCGATCCCGGACGCCAGCCGCTCGACACCAGCGCGCGCACCTGGAATTCCTACGTCGGCGAGGGCCTGGCCTTTCATTCCATCACCGAGGTCGGTTTCGGCGCCGAGCCCACCTATGCCGGGTTGTTCAACATCGACCACGTGGCGAGCGACATCTACACCGGGGACTGCGTGGCCGGTCAGGTCACCGACATCGTGGCCTTCGACCACCGGCCGATCGTCTGCCAGCTGAGGCTGCCCTGATCGCCATGGCGCTGTCAGCCCGCAACTGACGCCCCCCGGACGGCCGAGCAGGCGCTGAGGCGGCGCGCCGGCGGGATGGATTCGCCTGGTGTCGAGTGTGGCCGGTCGCGATGCCGATTGCGGCCCACAAGCCCCGCACGGCTCGGCTTTCCCTGTCGGCGAGCGTTCTGACATACTCCGGCAAAACACCGTAGTCTTGGAGGAGAGAGGCCATGACCATGCACTTCGCAACCCTGTGGGAGGCGATCTCGGATGCGCTGCCCGACAAGCCGGCGCTGATCCACGGCGAAACGCGGCGCAGCTGGCGCGACTACGACCAGCGCGCGGCGCGCCTGGCGACGGTGCTGAGCGAGGCCGGCATCGGCCACGACTCCAAGGTCGCGCTGTATCTGCAGAACCGGCCGGAATATCTCGAAGGCCAGTACGGCATCTTCAAGCTCCGCGGCTGCTCGATCAACGCCAATTACCGCTACACCGCCGACGAGCTGATCTATCTGCTCGACAACGCCGATTGCGAAGCGGTGATCTTCCAGGGCTCCTATGCGGACCGCATCACGGCGATCCGGGAACGGCTGCCCAAGCTCAAGCTGCTGATCCAGGTTCGCGACGGCGACACGCCGCTGCTCGAGGGCGCGCTCGATTACGAGCAGGCGATCGCCGCAGCCGCGCCGATGCCGCGTATCGCGCGCTCCGAGGACGACATCTACATGCTCTACACCGGCGGCACGACCGGCATGCCCAAGGGCGTGATGTATGCCGTCGGCGAATTCGTCCGCCGCATCACCCAGCTCGGCGCGAGCTTCCGCGGCCTGACGGCGCCCCAGAGCGTCGAGGAGGCGGTCGCGATGGCGAAGAAGCTGGATCAGGCCGGCGCCTCGCCCGTGGCGCTGTCCGCCTGCCCGCTGATGCACGGCACCGGCATGTGGGTCGGCGCCATCGTGCCGCACAATCTCGGCGGCACGGCGGTGACCCTGACCGGCTCGCATTTCGATGCCCATGAGCTCTGGCGCACGGCCGAGAAGGCGCGTGCCAGCGACATCGTCATCGTCGGCGACGCCTTCGCCAAGCCGATGCTGGCCGCGCTCGAAGAGGCCGAGGCGCAGGGGCGGCGCTACGATCTCTCCTCGGTCAAGCTGGTCATCTCCTCGGGCGTGATGTGGACCACGCCGGTCAAGGAGGGCCTGCTGCGCTATGGCGACATGACGCTGGTCGATGCCATGGGCGCCTCCGAAGGCGCGATGGGCGTCTCGGTCATGGCGCGCAACAGCATGAACGCAGAGACGGCCCGCTTCCAGCGCTACCCGACGACGAAGCTGTTCACCGACGACGGCCGCGAGGTCCAGCCCGGTTCCGGCGAGATCGGCAAGATCGCCAACGGCGGGCTGGTGCCGCTGGGCTATTACAAGGATCCGAAGAAGTCGGCCGAGACTTTCAAGGTCATCGACGGGGTGCGCTACAGCTTCCCCGGCGACTACGCCATGCTCGACGCCGAGGGCAATCTGATCCTGCTCGGCCGCGGCTCGGTCTGCATCAACACCGGCGGCGAGAAGGTCTATCCCGAGGAAGTCGAGGAGGCGATCAAGTCCCATCCCGCGGTCTACGACTGTCTCGCCGTCGGCGTGCCCGACGAGCGCTTCGGCGAGCGGGTCACCGCCGTGGTCTCCTTCCGCCCCGGCCAGCGGGCGAGCAGCGAGGAGCTGATCGCCCATGCCCGCGAGCACATCGCCGGCTACAAGACGCCGCGGGCGATCGTGGTCGTACCCGAGGTGCGGCGCGCGCCCAACGGCAAGGCCGACTACAAATGGGCGCGCGAGACCGCGCGCGAGGCCTCGGGTGTCGCACCCGCCTGAGACCGTCACCACGAGAGGAGAGATCATGAGCAAGACCACCACCGCGTACGACGCCGTCGTCGTCGGAGCCGGGTTTTCCGGCCTCTACATGCTCCACAAGCTCCGCCAGATCGGGCTCTCCGCGCTCGTCATCGAGGAGGGGAACGACGTCGGCGGCACCTGGTACTGGAACCGCTACCCGGGCGCCCGCTGCGACTCGGAGAGCCACTACTACTCGTATTCGTTCTCGCCCGAGCTCGAACAGGAGTGGGAATGGTCGAGCAAGTACCCCGACCAGCCCGAGATCCTGTCCTATCTGCAACACGTCGCCGACCGCTTCGACCTGCGCCGCGACATCCTCTTCGGCACCCGGGTCACCGGTGCGGTCTTCGACGAGGACGCGGCCCGCTGGGGCATCGAGACCGACAGCGGGCGGCGCTTCTCTGCCCGCTATCTCATCACGGCGGTGGGCTGCCTCTCCGCCGGCCAGCTGCCCGACATTCCCGGCCGCGACGCCTTCGCCGGCGAGTGGTACCACACGGGGCGCTGGCCCCACGAAGGGGTCGAGGTCTCCGGAAAGCGGGTCGGGGTCATCGGGACGGGGGCGACGGGCATCCAGCTCATCCCGGTCGTCGCCGAGACGGCCGAGCATCTCTACGTCTTCCAGCGCACGCCGAACTTCAGCATCCCGGCCCGCAACGCGCCGCTGGACACCGAGGAGACCCGCCGCGTGAAGGCGCGCTACCGGGCCTTGCGCGAGCACAGCCGGGCGTCCTTCGCGGGCATGCCCTTCGACCCCATCGAGCGCTCCGCCCTCGCGGTCCCGCCCGAGGAGCGGGAGGCGACCTACGAGCGGCTCTGGCAGGTCGGCGGCTTCCGCTTCCTCTTCGAGGGCTTCAACGACCTGCTCATGGACAAGGCGTCGAACGACACCGCGGCGGAGTTCATCCGCCGGAAGATCCGCGAGACGGTCCACGATCCCGCGGTCGCCGAGCAGCTCTGTCCGAACTCGTACCCGTTCGGGACCAAGCGCCCCCCGCTCAACACGGCATACTTCGAGACCTTCAACCGGGACAACGTCACCCTCGTCGACATCCGCTCCCATCCCATCACCGAGATCACGCCGGAGGGCGTCCGGACGACGGCGGGAGATTACGAGCTCGACGTCATCATCTTCGCCACCGGCTTCGATGCCATGACCGGCGCCCTGCTCAACATGGGGATTCGCGGCCGGGGCGGACTGTCGCTGGCCGAAAAGTGGGCGGACGGGCCGCGCAGCTACCTCGGGCTCGCCGTCAACGGCTTCCCGAACCTGTTCACGATCACCGGCCCCGGGAGCCCCTCGGTCCTCAGCAATATGCCGGTCTCCATCGAACAGCATGTCGAATGGATCGCGGACTGCCTGGCCCACCTCGAGGCCGAGGGCGCCGAGTTCATCGAAGCGAGGCCGGAGGCGGAGGCGGGCTGGGTCGAGCACGTCAACCAGGTGGCCGACGCCACCCTCTTCCCCCTCGCCGATTCCTGGTACATCGGGGCGAACATCCCCGGCAAGCCGCGGGTGTTCATGCCCTATGTCGGCGGTGTGGGCACCTACCGGCAGATCTGCGAGGACGTGGCGGCGAAGGGCTACGAAGGTTTCGCCCTCGGCGTGCTCGAAGCCCGGAGCTGAAACCCCGGAGGTGACTGTCGGAGCAGGCGCCTGAAGCGTCCGCCTGCGGGGCGGAAGAAACCTCGAAGGATGGACAAGAAGAGCTGGCCGCGCGCCTTGCTCCAGCCGACGCGGCTTTACTGGCTTGGGGCTGCGACACTTATCATCGCGGCCCTGCTCGCGGCACAGGCCCTGCTGCTGCACTCCGGTCCGGCGATCGAGGCGGCCGACGCCCGCTATGGCAGCGTGGCCGGCGCCGAATGCCCGCTGGGTCCGCGCAGCGGGCCGGCGGGGCGGCACGAGCGCCGCAGCTCGGCGGGGGTGCGCTACGTCGTGGTCACGCCGCGCAACTACCGCGCCGGATATGCCCATCCGCTGCTGGTGGTCTACGCCCCCGCCGGCTTCGGACCCGGCCTGTCGGAACGCTATGCCGGCCTCACCGGCGCTGCGACCGCGGCCGGCTACATCGTGACCTATGTCGGCAGCCTGCAACTCAGCCTCGCCGCCGTGGAGCGGCTGGCCGGCGTGCCATCCGAAGTCGCCTCGCAGTGGTGTATCGATCCCAAGCGCATGTACGCGGCCGGCCATTCCGACGGCGGGACGGTGGCCACCGCGCTGGCCGTGCTGCCGCAGTGGCGCGGTCGCCTCGACGCCGTGGTGGCGAGCGGGATGGGGTGGAGCGCACCGGATTTCGCGGCCCAGGACTGCCCCGCGCCGATGGCGGTCCTCATCGCCCACGGTTCCGAGGATTCGCACTTTCCGAACTACGGTCGGGATGCCGAGGCGTTCTGGAAACGCTGCAACCGCTGCTCCGCCGAGGTCGAAACCGATGCCCACGGCTGCACGCGCTACCGGGGCTGCGCCGCCGAGACGGTCTACTGCGAGCCCGCCCGCAGCCACTGGCGCTGGGCGGTCGACGCGGCCGCCGTGATGGACTTTCTGCAGCGCCGCTCGCTCTCGGGCAGGCCGAACGCGAGTTAGAGCTGGGCTGGATAACGGCGCGGCCTCGCGGCAGACTTGTCCGGCCCACGAGGAGCGCAGGCAGGACAAGGCCCGCTTTCGAGTCGGATTAAAACCCAAGGAGGAGTTACCCATGAACAGCCCAGTGTTACCGCGCAGTGCCGACGCTTCCAAGGCCCACGAAGGTCTGTCCGAAGGAGTCCGGCGTTTTCTATCTGAGCCCAGGAAGTTGCTGATCGGCGGCAAGTGGATGGCCGCTGCATCAGGCAAGACTTTCGAGGTCGTCAATCCGGCGAACGGACGGGTCGTCGCCACGGTGGCCGAGGCCGACAAGACCGACGTCGATCTTGCCGTCGCGGCAGCCGACAAGGCGTTCACAAGCGGGCCCTGGCCCAAGATGACACCGTCGGAGCGGGCGAAAATCGTCTGGCGGATCGGCGATCTTCTGATGAAGCACGCCGATGAGCTGGCGGAGCTCGAAGCGGTCGACAACGGCAAGCCGTTCACCTATGCCAAGGCGGTGGACGTGGCGGTCTCCGCCGAAACCTTCTATTACATGGCCGGCTGGGCCACCAAGCTCGAAGGCAGCACGCTGCCGCTCTCGTACAACCTCGCGCCCGGCACGGCATATCACGCCTACACCATGCGCTGCCCGGTGGGGGTCGTCGGGCAGATCATCCCCTGGAACTTTCCGCTTTTGATGGCGGCGTGGAAACTGGCGCCGGCGCTGGCCGCCGGCAACACCATCGTGCTCAAGCCGGCGGAGGAGACGCCGCTGTCCGCGCTGCGGCTGGGTGAGATTCTCCAGGAGGCGGGCGTACCGGACGGCGTGGTCAATATCGTGACCGGTTTCGGCGAAACGGCGGGTGCTGCGATCGTCGCCAACAAGACCGTGCGCAAGGTCGCGTTTACCGGGTCCACCGAGGTGGGCAAGATCATCGTCCGCGCGGCTGCCGACGACCTCAAGCGCGTGTCGCTGGAGCTCGGTGGCAAGTCACCGAACATCATTCTCGATGATGCCGATCTGGAGCAGGCGATTCCCGGCGCTGCCAATGCGATTTTCTTCAACTCCGGGCAGATGTGCACGGCGGGCTCGCGGCTGTTCGTGCAGGAGGGGGTCTATGAGCAGGTGATCGAAGGCATCGCCGCGATCGCCAAGCAGCTCAAGGTCGGTCCCGGACTCGACCCGTCCTCGCAAATCGGTCCTCTGGTTTCCGATGTGCAGTTCCAGCGTGTCACGGGTTATCTCCGCAGCGGCGCGGAACAGGGCGCCAAGGCCGCCTGCGGCGGGCAACGCTGGGGCAAGGAAGGCTACTTCGTCGAGCCCACGCTGCTGGTGGACGTCAACTCCGAGATGAAGGTCTACCGGGAAGAGATCTTCGGACCCGTGGTTTCGGCGGTTCGCTTCAAGGACGTGGACGAGGAACTGATCCGCCAGGCCAACGACACCATCTATGGTCTGGCCGCGGGGCTGTGGACGCGCGACCTTGCCAAGGCGCACCAGATCTCCTCGAAGCTGGACGCGGGAAGCGTATGGGTCAACACCTACAACGTGCTGGATCCGGCCCTGCCGTTTGGTGGCTTCAAGCAGTCGGGCTGGGGCCGCGAGCAGGGGCACGCCGTGTTCGAGCACTACACCGAGCTCAAATCGGTGTGCATGGCCTATCCCGCGCAGTGAGTTTCGCAGCGTAGCTGCGATCGCCCCGCCTCGCCGGCCACCGTCTGCCGGCGAGGCGGAGACGGGCCCTCGACATTGCGCACACCAGACCGGGATAGCGGCTTTCGGAAACCGGGCGCCCCGGTCACATCGGAGCGTCGACCATCGAGGAAGGCGGACCGGGAGGAACGGTGCTGTCGACGAGATGATCGATGAAATGAGACACCCGCTGGGCATCGACGCCGGCCAGACGCATCAGGACGAGCATGTGTCCCTGTCCGACGAGAAGATGGGCTGCGTCATCGCTGTCTACGGTCCGGGCAATGTCGTCTGCCGCCTGACCTGTGGCGATCAACTCCCGGAAACGCGCGATGATGCGAGCCTGCAACGCGACGTATTTGTTCCAGATGTCCTCGCGCACCGCGGTGCTCCAGTCTAGCCACACGCGTATTCTGGCCGGCTCGGTTTCGACATGTGAAACGAAGATCCGCAGGATCCTTCGAATCATCTCGCGCGCGCTTCCTCCCTCCCGGCAACCCTCGTCGATCACGGAAAACAGGAAACGATCGATTTCCGCAAGGACCGCTTCAACGAGCAGGGGACGCGTCCGAAAGTAGAAGAACACGGTGGGCACGGAGACGCCGGATCGGCTTGCCACATCCGCGTGAGCGGCGCGGGCGACGCCGCGTTCCGCCATCGCCTCGATCGCGGCCTCCAGCAGGCTCTCGAAGCGCGCCGCTCTTTCCATTCGTCGGGCCGCTCCAGGCGCCCCGGAGCGGCCTGGCTTGCCTCGTCCTTTTCTCTTGCGGGCCTGTGCGCTCGCGATGTCAGACTCCGGAACACTCATGATTTCAGCCCCTTCGGAAATATAGCTGTGATGGCGTGACGCCCACGCCCGGCGGCCCGATTCCCCAGCTTCAGCGCGCCGCGTTCGTGGGCATCCGCATGGCGATGGCATGCCAAGTCGTCGCTTGTTGACAATGATATCAGTAGCGTGCGTTAATGATGACCAGTTGTACGGCCGCGCCAACGACGGCTCCCGCGCTTCTACGGAAAGCGCGAGGTGGCGAGAGAGGAGACTACAGATGGCCAGCATCGGCATGAAACAGAGGCCTGCAGTGTGCCCAGTGCACCAACTGGCTGGCGCGCGAAGCGCCCGTGTCCATGCTTCTCGCGGCATAACCGCCATCCGCCCCCTCCGGAATCCTCGCCCCTCTAGGGGAATGGGTTGCCGGGGACAAGGGGATGCCGGCGAACCGCTTCGACTCCCCCTTGGCAACTCCCGCGGCTTCGACGAAGCCAACATTGCCCCGACATCGATCCGGTCATGCCGGACGATGCCGCGGTGCTGCCGGTCGATCCGGTTTCCTGTGCTCGGCTCTACGCAAAGGCAGAGCCAGCGTCTTCTTGCGCAAAGGAGGTAGTGTCATGGCTAGCGTGATGGTCTCGAAAGTGTCAGAGGTGCCGCAACAGGCCGCGGATACCCGGAGTCGTAGCAAGCCGCGGATGTTCAATTTCGCTCCCGTGGCAATCGCCTGGGGCGTTCTGCTGGTGATGTTCGTGGGCCTGCGGCTTTACCAGCAGGCGTTTGCCTTCGAGTACGGTCTCGACTCGACCTCCCCGGAGTTCGAGACGTACTGGAAGACGCTGTTCAACGTCGAGGTTCCGGGAATTTTCGGCGTGGGGATGGCGATCTGGGCGTACCTGTGGTTTACGCGCGACCGCAACCTCGAATCGATCTCGCCCACGGTCGAGTTGAAGCGGTACTTCAATCTGGTGGCCTGGTTCCTCGTCTACACCTTCTCTTTCCTGTGGATCGCGAGTTTCTTTGGCGAGGGCGATGCCACCTGGCATCAGACGGTGATTCGCGACACAGCGCTCACCCCCAGCCACATCATCGTGTTCTATGCCTGCGTGCCCACGTATATCGTGGTCGGCGTCGGTAGCCTGCTGTATGCGACGACTCGCATCCCCGCTTTCGCGAAGAACTACTCGGTGCCGCTGTTGATGGCGGTCGTCGGCCCGGGCCTGATCCTGCCGAATCTCGGCTTCAACGAATGGGGACACGCGTTCTGGTTCACGGAAGAAACCTTCAGCCATCCGCTGCATTGGGGCTTCCCGGTGCTGGGCTGGACCGGACTCGCGATCGGCGGCGTCCTTCTGCAGGTGATGAAGCGCATGTCCGAGCTGTTCAAGCAGCTCAGCCCGAAC
The DNA here is from genome assembly GCA_040754295.1 of Pseudomonadota bacterium. Taxonomy (GTDB): domain Bacteria; phylum Pseudomonadota; class Gammaproteobacteria; order Nevskiales; family Nevskiaceae; genus Solimonas. The sequence goes on from JBFMCQ010000033.1 coordinate 29,705, forward strand.
CGCCTGCCGGCTCCGTAAGAAAACACTAGAGCAGTCACGGGTCGCGCGGCATCCGGCCGGCTGGTCATCCGTCGGCCGGATGCGCGGATGTGCTCACGCATCGAACCAGCGTTCGTGCTCATGAGGAGGAGTTCGATGAGCCGTAGTAACAATCTAGCGGTACTCCGGGTGGCAGATCTGTCGCCCGAGGCGGCCGGGTGGTCGCGCACTTTCGACTACCTGGTCATCGTCGTCGGCGCATTCCTGGTCTGGGCGGTCACCTATATCAATTTCCTGCTGCTCGCGGGTGACTGGGACTTCTTCACCGATTTCAAGGATCGCCAGTACTGGGTCGTGATCTATCCGGTCGTACAGATCATGATGCCCGCCGCGTTTCAGGCGATATTCTGGTACCTGTTCCGGCTGCCGATCGGTGCAACCGCCAGCGCCTTGCTGTTCATGGTCGGCGTATGGATGGTCCGCTACCACAGCTGGATGGGCCTGGCGTACTTTCCGATCACACTGGTTTTGCCGGGCACCTTCCTCGTCGGGGCGATGATCCTCGACGGGCTGTTGTGCGTGACCCGCAGTTGGCTGGTGACCGCGATCTTTGGCGGCACCCTGTTCGGACTGACGTTCTTTGCCAGCAACTGGATCGTCTTCGCGCCTTACTTCGAGCCGGTTCAGCTGATGGGACAGCTGTCGTCCCTGGCAGATTATCTCGGATACGTTTTTCCGCGAGCGGGCACCCCGGAATATATCCGCATCATCGAGCGCGGCTCCTTGAGGACCTTTGCTGACCACGCCATCTGGGTATCTGCGTTCTTCTCGTCGTTTATCTGCATCTTCATGTACATGTTCTGGTGGCTGGTCGGCACTCTGGCATGCAAAGCGACGTTCGTGCCGGTGGGGGGGCGATTCAAGGCGCTGTTCGGCCTGAAGCCCGCGGCCGCGGCGGCGCAAGAGCCCGCACTGGAGGCAACGAAGTGAACGCCTTGCTAAAGCGCTTCCTGCCAGCCTTCATGTCCGTCGCTGCGGCCGTCGGCGGCGGAACTCTCTTCGTCCCTGCGCCGGCGCAGGCGCATGGTGAACGCGCGACGGAGCCGTACATCAGAACCCGGACGGTGCACTGGTACGACATGAGCTGGGAGAAGGACTCGGTCGCGGTCGGCGAGACTTACCGGATCAAGGGCAAGTTCCGGCTCTTCTCGGACTGGCCCGATGCGGCTGCACGCCCCGATCTGATCTACGTTTCGGCCTATGGTCCCGGTGCAGTCCTGACGCGCGTGGAGAGCTACCTGAACGGCCTGCCTGCGCAGCAGTCGTTCATCAACGCCGAGCTGGGGCGCGACTACGAGTTCGAGATCGTCATGAAAGGACGTATCCCGGGCCGCTGGCATGTTCACACCATCGTCCAGGTCAACGGTGCAGGCGCCATCGTCGGGCCCGGCAAGTGGCTGGAGGTCACCGGCAGTGCCAGCGATTTCAAGCAGCCGGTCGATACCCTGACGGGTACGCATATCGACGACATCGAGACTTACAAGGTCGCTCAAGCGCAGTGGTATCACCTCGCGCTCGGACTCATTGCCCTGGCGTGGCTGGTCTGGTGGTTACGGCGCCCGCTGGTCATCCCGCGCTGGCTTGCCGTGCAGAAGGGTCGGGAAGACATTCTCGTCCGGCCCATCGATGACAAGCTGGCCGCGGGCATGGTGGGGCTGATGCTGGTGATCAGCGTGGTCGGATATCACCACGCGACTCAGGCCTATCCGCATGTCGTGCCTTTGCGCGGCGGCTGGACCAAGATTCCTCCGCAGCCGGCTCCGCAGGAACGGGTTCCGGCGAGGCTGACGCATGCGGAGTACGACGTTCCCGGTCGCAGCCTGAGGATGCGTGCCGACATCACCAATACAACGGACCGGCCGGTGCGCATCGGCGAGTTCATGACCGCCGAGCTGCGCTTCGTCAACAGGAGTCTTCCGGTCGCTGTGGAAAGCCTCGCCGGATACCCTGAGGACATGGTTCCCGGAAACGGCTTGATGGTCGACAACGACTTCCTCGCTCCGGGCGAGACGCGGTCCGTCTATCTGGAAGCGACGGACGCGGCATGGGAGGTCGAGCGCCTGGTCAGCTTCCTCTCGGATGTCGACAGCCGGATCGGGGGCCTGCTGTTCTTCTGGGACGAGCAAGGCAACCGCTACATGAGCGAACTGGCCGGACCGATCGTTCCCGTGATCAAGGCCGGCGCGGGAGCGGTCTAGCAACGGAACTGGCGGTCGTACCAAGCGAGAACCACATGAATGCGAGCCACCGGAAGCTTTCGTCCGCATTGCGATGGAGCCTGCTCGTCGTGCTTCCAGTCGCCGCGAGCTTGTGCTCGACGATGGGACTGGCGCACGGCGGCCTGTCGATGGACGAGGACATGTGCAAGCTGCGCCTCGGTCCGTACTACATGCACTTCACGGGCTACCAGGTTCGGCCGGGCAGCCCGAACACGGAGTTCTGCGAGGACATACCGGCCACCGGAAAGACCATCATTGTGATGGACGCCATCGACCATGCCTTGCGCAGCATGCCGGTCAAGGTCCAGATCGTGACGGACACGGGGGACGGCAACGGTCAGACTGTCGTCGAACTGCCGCAGAAGATGTATCCTGCGGGCACCGTCTCGCTGGAATACACCTTCGAGCGCCCGGGCCGATTCGTCGGTTTGGTGACCGCTGGTGAGAACGGCGAGTTCGTGTCCCGGTTTCCGTTCAGTGTGGGGATTGCGAAGCGTCCGTATGGATTCTATGGTCTGCTGGGCCTCACCGTGATCGGCGGGTTCGCGCTGTATGGATACGCGGGCCGGCGGCGGGCGAAACAGCGCGACGGGCAGACCCCGAGGATGATGGCGTGATCGAGCGGCGCCTGGCCGCCGTAGTTGCGGCTGATGGTCGAGTGGCGCCCGGCGACCGGAAGTGACTTTGGGTGTCCGGGCGGTGCGCGGCATGACCGGCGCCGTCGCCGTGCGCGCACTGCTGATTCCGGCGCTGGCGCCGCGCGCGCTGATCCCCGCGGGTAACATGCCGGCGGCGCTGGCCTCGGGCGCGCCGTTCGCCGTCTGTCCGGTGGCGAGCGCCGCTGCCGGTGCCGCCCGGCGTTCTCCTGGAGTTCTTCCGCCCGGTGAAGCGTTCATCCCAGAAGAAGCGGTTGACCGCCGATTACGCGGATAAGGGATTGAGATGGTGGCGAGGATGAAACCGAGATCGTTAAGCCGCCTGCTGGAGCGCCGCTTTCTCGGCCTCGAGGCGGCTGAGCCGGGCTTGCGGGGCAGTGTGGCGAATGGCCAATAACGCGCTGACACGCTGCCAACAATCAACGACGAGAGTAATGAGAACTCGGGAAAGACAACGGACAAGGCGTTTGCGAAGCGGATCGGCCCTGGGTCCTGCCATGCGCGGCGCGGTCGAGCGCCGGTTGCTGCTGGTGTTGCTCGTGCTGCTGGTGCTCGCGGCAGCCGGGTATCTGGGCTGGCGGTGGGTCTTGCCGCCGCCCCCCGAGCGATCGGCCGCCGCGGACGAGATCGAGCGGCCCTGCCCGGCGGGCGTCGCGGCCCACTGGCGAAAGGCGCAGACGATCGACGGCGTGGACATCGAGGCCGACCGCTCTTGCCTGCCCGATGACCCGCACCTGGTCGCCGCCGTCGTGCGCGGCACCAATCGTGCGGTGGGGGCGCTGATGGCGACGCGGCTGGCGCGCGATGCAGTCATCAAGGGCCGCGACCTCGACGGCGACGGCGACCCCGACGAGATCGAGATCAAGCTCGAGGTCAGCGAGCTCAACGGTTTTTCTCCGGACATCCCGGTGCCGTCGCTGCGCTATCCGATCGCACCCGGCATCACGCCGGGGCTGTGGGTGTTCAGCCCCAAGTCACGCGGCATGTCCACCACCAACTTCCTGAGCAACGATCCGCACGAGCTGCTGCGGCTGCCCTCGCCGGTGATCCGCGTGGAGCAGGGCGACCGCGTGCGGCTCACGCTGGAGAACAGCCACTACTTCC
>JBFMCQ010000034.1:0-33620 GCA_040754295.1 Pseudomonadota bacterium
GACGGTACGGTGCAGCGGCTGCGCGCGGCGGTCGAGCGCCTGTAAAAAAAGCGGCCGGCGCACGCGCGCCGGCCGCATGCCGAAGTCACCCTCTTATTCGAAGGCTTCGTGACGGAAGAACGGCGGCGGCCGCTCGTCCATGATCTCGAAGGTCTTCGTCGCCGAGTAGCGCTGCCCGAAGGCATCGACCGTGACCACCCTGGCGACGTGGGCGCCGGGTCCGAGGTCTGCCGGCACGTCGATCGACCAGAGATGCGGCGAGCTCTGCGTCCAGCGGCCCTGGGCGTCGGGCTGCGGGTCGGCGGTGCCGAAGCGCGCACCTCGGAACAGCTCGAAGCCCTGCGCGCGCTCGTTGCCCGACTCGCTCTTCGCCGCGAAGCGGAAGATGTACATCTGCTTCTTCAGCGCGAACGGGTCGAGGCTGACCGCCTTGTCTTCACCGGTGCCCTGCTGTGTGCGCGCCGCCGCAACCGGATCGCGATCGTCGAACTGCACGGTGACCGTCGAATCGCGCGAGCCGTTCCAGACGTTGATGACGAGCTGCGTGCCGCCGGCGAGATCTTCATCGGTCAGGATGCTGGTGTCGGGCAGGTCGTTGATGTTGACCGGCGGCGTCGGCGAGCGCGAGCCTGCCGGCGTGCTCGACCAGTCCTTGAGCGCCTGGAACCAGCTCAGGAACGTCGGCGACAGGAAGTCCATCGACATCTGCTCGTCGTCAGCCTTGCCGGCTGCCTTGAAGCGGCTGCTGTAGTCACTGCCGTGGAACTCGAGCACCAGATAGCCGCGCGGTTCGCCGCTTCGGGTGATCGACATCGGCAGATTGTAGTCGTCGAGATCGCCGGTCCACCACGAGCCCGACGTCGCGCCGGTGACGATGTGCGGAATCGGCGTCGGGCCGAGATTCAGCGCCTCCGACCAGCCCGCGTAGAGCTCGCCCGGACGCAGGTTCTCGAGCGTGTGCGTGTGGCCGCTCAGCGCCAGTGCCGGACGATCGCCGAGCAGGTCGTAGAGCCACTGCGTATTGTCGGTCTGATGCTGCGTCGAGCCCATGTCCTGGAACGTGACGAGCGGAATGTGCATGTTGAGCACGATCAGCTTGTTCTCCGGCACGTGCGTGAGATCGTTGGTCAGCCACTCGACCTGCGCGGCATCGATGACGCCGTTGTAGCGCGGCTGGTTGACCGGGTCGTCGCAGAACGCGTGCTTGCCATCGGCGTTGTCGATCTCCGGCGTGCACGGATAGCGGATGTTGTCGAGCACGACGAAGTGCACGTCGCCGATGTCAAAGGAGTAATACGCAGGACCGAACTCGCGCTTGAAGGTATCGAAGCTGTTGGCGTCGGTCGCCGCGTCGAAGTCGAGATCATGATTGCCGGGCACCGCGTAGACCGGGATGCCGGCCGTACCGAGGACGCTCTTCAGACGCGGATACAGGTCGAGGTCGTCGCCGACCACGTCGCCCTCGATCAGCAGCAGCTCGAGATCGTCCTCGGCGGCCAGCTCGTTGGCGAGCGCATCGCGAGTGTAGCCGACCTCGTTGTTCGAGTACGGCTGCGGATCGCCGGACACGGCGATCTTGAACTGCTTCGTATAACGCGTGCGCACCATCGGGAAGTTGATCGCCGCCGGCTGCGGGCCGGTCGCCGGCAGGCCGCCAAAGCGCAGCTCCGGCGAGCCTTGCGGCATGTGGTGGTAGTAGTACTGCGGGATGTTGTGTTCGTCGACCGGCAGTGCATAGCGGTCTGGCTTGGTCACGAACACCGTGAAGCTCTCCAGCCCACGCGCCATCGCCGGCAGCCGGTACGCACCGTGGTCGTCGGTCAGCACGACGTCGTAGCCATTCGACACCATCACATTCGAGATGCCGGGCTCGCCGTTGTCCTGTCTGCTGTTGCGATTACGGTCGTCGAAGACGCGGCCTTCGACGTAATCGCGCGTCATCGTACCGTCGTCCGATGCAAGGATCTCGACCGAGCCGAGATAGCTCGCGGTCGATGCATCGGCGAGCGGCGCTGCCGCGGCTGCAGCGACGCCGAGTGAGAACAGCATGATGCGTTTACGAAACAAGAGGCATTCCTTTGCCATGTGGCGCTCCTTGCTGAAAGCCGGCCTGGGCCGGGTGGGGGGAGGCCAGACGCTAACGGCGCCCAATTTCAGCCGGATGAACGTACGGTCACGATTCGCGGAACGCGCGATGCATCATGGTTGTTTAACACGGCGCTGCTATAGGTGCGGGTCTGGCAGGATGCAACGACGGGTTCACGGACATGGACAACCGCTTCGGCGCACGGATCGCGGCGCTCGCTGCCGAACCGCTGCTTCATTTCGCACTGCTCGCCGCACTGATTTTCGTCCTGCAGGCCGCTGCGGGTGCGAACACCGACGAGGCAGCGCTGGCGGTCCCGCAGGACGAGATCGAGCGCTTCGTCGCGAGTCGCACTGAAGGCGGCGCTCCGAATGCGAACGAGATCGCGCGCTTCACCGAAGCGTGGATCGACGAGGAGATCCTGTTCCGCGAAGGGCTTGCGCTCAACCTGCACCGCGGCGACCCGGTGGTTCGCGCGCGCGTGGTGGAGAAGATGCGCCAGCTGCTGGCCGCCGACGCCGACGCGCGGACGCCGACAACGGCGGAACTCGAATCGTTTCGCGACGCGCACCGCGAGCGCTACATGCTGCCCGCGCGCTACAACACCGAGGTGATCACCCCGCCGCCGGCAGATGATCGCGCGTCGATACCGCCCGAAACCGTCCTGCTGGCGCTGCGAAACGGCGCCGATGCCCGCGAGATCGGCTGGCCGCTGCAGCACTGGACCGGGCTGAGCGCGGCGACCGCGCGCGTGCGCTGGGGCGAAGCGTTTGCGGCTCGACTCGTCCAGTCGGCAGACGACCGAAGCTGGCAGTTCGTGACTGCTGCGCAGGGTCCGCTCCTGTTTCGGGTGACGGCGCACGAGCGCGCCGCGCTGCCCGCCGTGGCCGAGATCGAGGCGCGCCTGTTACGCGACTGGCAGCGCTCGCGCGAGGCACAGGCCGTGCGCACGCAGCTCGCCACGCTGCGGCGCGACTACGCGATCAGCGCAGCAGCGCCGTGATCGCGGCGCTGCTGCGCATCGCGCTGCTCGCGGCGCTGACGGTTTTGCCGCGGCCCGGCGAAGCGCATTCGCTGGGGCTGTCACAGCTGCGCGTAACCGAGACTGCGCCCGCCCGCTTCACGATCGCCTGGCTGCCGTCGGAGGAGCTGCGCCAGCGCGGCATCGACGCGCGCCTGCGCTTCCCCGATAGCTGCCGCTATGCGCCACCCACCCTGAGCTGCACGCAGCCGATCGAGGGCGCGATCGAGATCGAGCAGCTGCCGTCGCACGCGCAGGTGATCGTGCGCTGGCAGGACCTGCGGGGCACGCGGCACTACGAGGCCCTGCCGCCGGACCGGCGCATCGCGTTCGCGGCCTTCGGCGATCCGGCAGCGGCGACCGGCAGCGCGTGGTCTTATGTCGGCATCGGCGTCGAGCACATCCTGCTCGGCATCGACCATCTCGCGTTCGTCGCGTCGCTGGTCCTGCTGATCGGGCTGACGCGGCGCCTCGTCTGGGCGATCACCGCATTCACGCTCAGCCACAGCCTGACGCTCGGCCTGAGCAGCCTCGGCGTGCTGACACTACCGGCAGCGCCGGTGGAAACGCTCATCGCCGCGTCGATCGTGCTCGTTGCGCGCGAAGCCCTCGTCGAGCGTGAAACGCTCGCCCGGCGCTTCCCGTGGCTGATCGCGTTCGTGTTCGGGCTGATCCACGGCCTCGGCTTCGCCGGCGCACTGCGGGAGACCGGGCTGCCGGAGGATCAGGCGCTGTGGGCGCTGCTCGCGTTCAACGTCGGTGTCGAACTCGGGCAGCTCGCCGTCGTGCTCCTGCTGGCCGCAGCGCTGCGCCTCGCGCGCGGCGGTGGCGCACTCGCCGTCGCGCGACCGCTCACGGCTTACGCGATCGGTGCGCTCGCGATGTTCTGGACGCTGCAGCGCGGCAGCTCGATGCTGTTGTAGCGGCCTCGCGCCCCCGGGCGCGGCTCAGTACGCCTCGCCCGGCGGTGTCGGCATCGCGTCCGGGATGTAGGGCACACGCACGTCGGCCAGACCGGCGCGCATGGCATCGGCCGCGGCGGGCGGGAGCTGCTCCAGGTCACGGCGGTCGTACGGGCGGTTGGCACAGCGTGCGTCGTAGTCGCGCCAGGTTTCGTTGAGCGCCGCGATCTCGGCGCGGATGCGCTCGATCTTCCGGTTGAACGCAATCGTTTCGTCGCGGTGCTGCGCGCGCTGCTGGTGCAAGGCCAGACGCTGTTCGAGCTCGGGCTGCTGCGGCGCGGCCTCCAGCGCGCGGCTGCGGGCGAGGATGCGCTCGCGCTGTGCGTCGAGCTGCGCATTGCGCTCGAGGATGCGCGCCGATTCGCTGCGCAGCTGCTGTACGTGGCGCGCGCAGACGGCGAGCTCGTCGGCGGTCAGTGGCGGCGCCGCATGCGCGGCGGCACACCCGGCAAGGATGGCGGCGGTGAGGATGCGGGCGATCATCGAGGTTCCGGGCGTAAGGGCGTCCAGTTTTCCGCATCCACGTGCCGCTGGCCAGCGCTCAGCTCGCCGCCGCGCGTGCGCTGGGCAGGTCCAGCGCACCACTCAGGACCTTCTCGATCGCATCCTGGCGCAGCCGCCGCATGCCGGCGTCCTGTGCCGCCTGCTGCACGTCCGGCACCGAGCCGCGATCGCGAATGAGCCGCTTAACTTCCGGCGTGCCGTCGAGCAGCTCGTACACGCCCAGACGTCCCTTGTAGCCGTTGGTGCAGGCGCTGCAGCCAACGGCCTCGTGCAGGAACAGCTGGCCGTCGTGCGCGTGCTCTGCCCGCCAGCGTGCAACGACTCGTGCCGGATCGAGCGCCGAGCCGATGCAGTAGTCGTGCGCCAGTGCGGCGATCTCGGCCTCGCTCATCGGGTGCGCCTTCTTGCAGGCGCTGCACAGCTTGCGCGCGAGGCGCTGCGAAAGAATGCCGATCAGCGCATCGGCGAAGTTGAACGGATCCATGCCGAGATCGAGCAGGCGCACGACGCTCTCGGCAGCACTGTTGGTGTGCAGCGTGGAAAACACCAGATGCCCGGTCAGCGAGGCCTCGATGCCGATCTTGGTCGTTTCGGCGTCACGCATCTCGCCAACCATGATGACGTCCGGGTCAGCGCGCAGGAACGCGCGCATCGCATTGGCAAAAGTCCAGCCGATACGTGCGTTGATCTGCACCTGGCGCAGGCCCGGCTGTGCAATCTCGACCGGATCTTCCGCGGTCCAGATCTTGATATCGGGCCGGTTGATGTGATGCAGCACGGAGTGCAGCGTCGTCGTCTTGCCCGAGCCAGTCGGGCCGCAGACGAGAATCAGCCCGTAGCTGCGCCCGATCATCTCCTTGATCTTGCCCAGATCGCGCTCGCAGAAACCGAGCGCGTCGAGCGGCAGCGGCTCGACGCCGCCAAGAATGCGCAGCACCGCGTCCTCGAGATTGTTCGTGGTCGGGACGATGGCGACACGCAGGTCGATCGGCAGCGGACCGTAGCGGCTGAACGAGATCTTGCCGTCCTGACCGTGGCGGTGCTCGGCGATATCCAGCCCGCACATGATCTTGATGCGTGAGATCACTGCGTTGCGGTAGGCAGGTCCGAGCTCGAGATAGTCCTCGAGATCACCGTCCTTGCGGAAGCGGATGCGCGTTTTGATCTTGCCTACGTTCGTCTCGATGTGAATGTCGGATGCACCCTGCGCATGCGCATCCATGATGATCTTGTTGACCAGCCGCACCAGCGCGTTGTCGGTGACACCGGTTTCGGGCTCGCCCGCTTCCGGTGCGCGCTCTGGTGCCGGTCCGCGCGCCAGCTCGGTCGCCAGATCCTCGACGCGCACCTTCGTCAAATCGGCGGCAGGATGTCCATGGTCAGACGCAGCTTCGCGCGCGTCCTGCACGCCGGCGTATTCCTTGGCGATGCGCTGGCGCAGATCCTCCGGATTGGCGATGACCGGCACGATGACCAGGCCGGTGAGGAAGCGCAGATCCTGCGCAAAGTCCATCGTCAGCGGGTTTTCGACGGCGACGACCAGCGACTTGCCCTGCAGCAGCAGCGGCAGCACCTGGTATTCGTGCGCGATGCGGGCGCTGATCAGCTCCAGCGCGAGCGGATCGACGCGGTACTCACGGGCGTCGACAAACGGAATGCCGAGCTTGCGCGACATCGCCATCTGAAGCTGGCGCACGCTGACGGCGCCCATCTGGACGAGAATGTCGCCGAGCCGGCGCGAGCGGTTCTCCGCCTGCGTGCGCAAGGCATCGTCGAGCTGCGCCTGCGTGATCACCCCGGCGTCGACCAGCAGCTCGCCGAGCTTCGCCGCGCTCTGCGCCTTCTGCGCCTGCAGAGCGCGCTTGAGATCCTCTGGCGCGACGATGCCGCGGTCGAGCAGCTGCGCGCCCAGCTTTCGCCCACGCAGCCGCACCTGCTGGCCGAGCGCGGCGTCGACCACGTCCTCGCTGACCAGTCTGCTGTGCGTCAGTGCTTCGCCGAGCAGAGGACCGATCTGCACCGCCTGCAGCTGGCGCGCCGGGATGAAGCAGGCCACCGCGCGTGTTGCGTCGCCCTGGGTGATGAACAGGAACAGCCCGGACGGTTCCTTGAGAAAGCCGCGCGTGGCACCGCACAGCGTCCTGCCGTCGTGGAACCGCGCCGTGAAGCGGCGCTCGCTGGTGTGCACGGCCGCCGCAGCCTCTGTAGTCGGAATCTGGTCGAGGAAAACCAGCGGCGTCGACAGGCAGATCATGCGCACCTGATCGAGATGCAGCCGGTGCTCGCCAGCGAGTCCGGGCACCCGGATGCTGACGCTGTTCACTTCCGGCTCGAACGCAAGGAGGTCGCCCTCTATGCGGCGCCCGCTCAGCAGCTCGATCGTGCAGGCACGCTGTCCCCCGTCCTCCGCCGCCACCGGCGCGAAGTAGTCCGGAATCGGCCACGGCAGGGTGCGCCGCACAGGCAGCGCTTCCGTGGCCGCCGGTGCCTGCACGTTCATCGAGCCTTCGCTTGCCGCGATCGTCATCCGTCTGAAGATAGCCGCTGCGGCAGCGGCGGCATTGACGCAGGTCAAGCGGCGCAGGTTGCACCGGATGGGCCCGCATGCGCCGCATCGGTCACAGCGGGCGACTGACGCAGATCAATGCCCGGACAACCGGCGCTGGATAGCGTCGGAAGCGGCGGCGGAGTGCCGGGACGCAAAGGATTGAAATGACCGATATACATGCACTGCTGAAACTCATGGCGGACAAGGGCGCGTCCGACCTGTTCCTCACCTGCGGCGCGACCCCGCATGTCAAGATCGACGGCGTGACCCACTCCGTGAACACCGCGCCGCTCAAACCCGGCGAGGTCAAGCAGATGGCCTATGCGGTGATGACCGATCGCCAGACCGCCGCATTCGAGGAGACGATGGAGTCGAATCTGTCGTTCACCGTCGACGGCGTGGGCCGCTTTCGCCTCAACGTCTTCTACCAGCGCGGAGAGGTCGCGCTGGTGGCGCGCCTGATCAAATCGGAGATCCCGACCTTCGAGCAGCTGGGACTGCCGCCGGTCTGCGCGTCGCTGGCCATGCTCAAGCGCGGACTGGTGCTATTCGTCGGCGCGGCCGGCTCCGGCAAGAGCACCTCGCTCGCGGCGATGATCGGACACCGCTCCGCGAAGGCCGACGGCCATATTCTGACGATCGAGGACCCGATCGAGTTTCTGTTCCCGCACCGGCAGTCGCTGGTCGATCAGCGCGAGGTGAGCGTCGACACGCGCTCGTTCGGCGATGCACTGCGCAACGCCATGCGCGAAGCACCCGACGTGATCATGATCGGCGAGATCCGCGACCAGGAAACGGCGAAGCATGCCGTGGCCTACGCCGAAACGGGGCACCTGTGCATGTCGACGATGCACGCCAACAACGCCAACCAGGCTATCGAGCGCATCATCAACTTCTTCCCCGAGCAGGCGCACAAGCAGCTGTTCATGGACCTGTCGCTGAATCTCAGGGGTGTCGTTTCGCAGCGGCTCGTACCGACCGCTGAAGGCAAGCTCGCGCTAGCAACCGAAGTGCTGCTGCTGACCCCTTACGTCTCGGATCTGATTCAGAAGGGCCGCGTCGACGAGCTCAGGGACGTGATGAGCAAGGGCAACGAGGTCGGCATGCACACGTTCGATCAGTCGCTCTATGCGCTCTACAAGGCGCGACGCATCAGCCTGGAAAACGCGCTGCGCCATGCCGACTCGGGCACCGATCTCGCTTTGCGCATCCGCCTCTCGGAGCAGCGCAGCACCAGCGAGGCACCGGCGCTGACCGTCGACGAGATCGAAAGCCGCCATCACACCCGCAAATAGCGGCAGTCGTATCGCGTTCGGCGGTGCGCGGTAACTTGCCGCCGCGGCGACGCCCTCGCGATCAGTTGACGGCGTCGTTGCGGCGCTGCTCTAATCCGCGCACCTCTCACGAGGAGTAGCCGGGGCCTCACCAGCCCCTGCCGTGCCGTCAGCACGGAAGCCGACGCCTTTCGGTCGCGCTTCCCGGCACCCGCAGCTGCGCCGTTCAGGACGCAGTCGGCAAGACCGGAACAGGTTCGCCGCAAGGTTTGTATTGCGTCTGCCCGTTACCCAAAGGTCTTGCCATGATTTCCATCGGAACGCCGCTGCTCTGGTCGCTGTTCGCCGCCTTCGTCGTCGTCGCGCTGCTGATCGACTTCTACGCGCTCAATCGCCAGGGCGCGCATCGCGTATCGATGCGCGAGGCCGGCATCTGGACACTGATCTGGGTCGCGGTCAGCTTCGTCTTCGTCGGTCTGCTGTGGTGGGAGCTCGGTGGCATGAGCGCGGACCCGGGCGCGCGGGCGCTCGCGGGTGGCAAGGCGCTGGAGTTCATCACCGGCTATCTGGTGGAAAAAGCGCTGGCTGTCGACAACATCTTCGTGTTCCTGATGCTGTTCACGTACTTCGCGGTGCCGCCGGAGTTCCAGAAGCGCGTGCTGATGATCGGCATCCTCGGCGCATTGGTCCTGCGCGCGGTGCTGATCCTCGCCGGTGCCTGGCTGGTCGCGCAGTTCCACTGGATTCTTTACATCTTCGGTGCGTTCCTGGTCTTCACCGGCGTGAAGATGTGGTGGGCGGCGGGCCAGGAGCCGGATCTCGAATCCAACCCGGCGCTGCAGTGGGTCCGCCGGCGCTTTCGCATCGCGCCCGGCTACGACGGCGAGCGCTTGTTCACGCGCATCGACGGCCACCGGGTCGCGACCCCGCTGCTCGTCGTCGTCGTGCTGATCGGCGTCGTCGATGTGATCTTTGCGGTGGATTCGATTCCCGCGATCTTCGCGATCACCACCGATCCGTTCATCGTACTGACGTCGAACGTGTTCGCGATCCTCGGCTTGCGTGCGATGTACTTTCTGCTCGCCGGCATGCACGAGCGCTTCCACCTGCTGCCTTATGGCCTGGCGATCGTGCTGGTGCTGATCGGCACCAAGATGCTGATGATCGACATCTACAAGATCCCGGTGCAGTGGGCGCTGCTCGCGACCGCGTCGATCCTCGGCGCGACGATGGCGCTGTCGCTGGTCGTGCAGCCGGCGCCGCATGCAAAGCCGCGCGGCGCGTATCCGTTCTCACGCAAGGCCGAGCGGCGCGAGCCGGAGCGGCGTGATCAATAGTTCTGCTGCTGGCCGATAAGACCGCACTCGACGACGAGCTGAAGCGCCTGCGTGCCGAGGTGGCGGCGGCCAAGCAGGCGGCGGCCGCGCAGCCGGACAGGCATCACCAGCACGTGCACCGCCTCGCTGCCGGAGGCGAGCATGATCCCGCGGGCGGCGCCGTAGTCCAACACACCCGAGTGCACGTGCCCGGCGCCGTCGTTCGTTGAAGTAGGCGACTTCCTTCGGAGAATCTCGCCCTTCTTGACCATGTCCTCGCAATTGCGGATGTCGTAGACGGCCCGGCCGGACAGGAGCACCGCGCGATCAACGGTCGTCTTCGCGCGCATGCTCTCCGAGGCGTAGTGGCCGGAGCCCTGCACCGAGCCGCCGCCGGGCACCGACACGAGCAGCGTCAGCCCGCAGTTCACCGTGCCGGAATTGACGTCGCCCTGGATGCCGGCTTCCTGCGTGTCGCTGGCACCGCACAGGGCCGGCGACGTGCTCGGATCCGGCGCCTGCGCGTGCGCCAGCGGCTGCCACGCCGCCGCGAGCAACACCAACGCGCCCATCGACCGGGCGATCGCAGTCATGAAGTTGATCTGCATTCGAAACTCTCCCCCGAGCCTTGCGGCCACAGCGATGGCATGACGCTGGAGCGGGTGCAGCAAGACGCGTATCTACGCCGCTTCGACCAGACCAAGCCCGGCACGCGCGATCCTCGCGAAGCCGAACGACGGCTGCTGCTTGACACTTACCGGACCTTCGGCTGTGAGAGTGGGCAGCCTACCTACCGCTACTCGCTGCTGGATGGCGTGAAGGACGGTTATCGAGCACAGTTATCGCGAGTTTCTGCAGAAGAGCCACGATCCCGATGAGCGGGAGTATCCGGACGAGGCCGATCAGATTCGCGAAGTGCTGATTCACGGCCATTACATGTCGCAGAAGGACATCGAGATCTGTCTGAACTGCGACATCGAGGCGCTACGGATCGAAGCGCCATCTATCGGCTTCCTGCATCAGAGGCTGCAGGATCTGTATCCGGCGGGCATCGAGGGATGACGTCCGCGCACGAGCTGCCACCTGAAGCTTGCGTTAGTACACAGTAAACGCTGTAATTCGCTCTATGAGTGAATTACAGCGCTCTAAGTATATCTCCTCCGACTCCAAGGGACTGGGCCAACGATCTCGCGCCCAGCTCGGGGAGTTGCTGCGGCGCTCGTCCGGCACGATTACCCCGCAGCAGGCCAGCCATGTTCTGAAGCTGCCGCCGACCAAGGCGGCGCAACTGCTTTCGCGCTGGGCCGGCCAGGGTTGGCTGGCGCGGGTGCGGCGCGGGCTCTATGTGCCGGTGCCGCTGGAGGCGCAGTCACCAGACGTGGCGCTGGAAGATTCCTGGCTGGTCGCAGAGCGCTTGTACTCGCCCTGTTACATCGGCGGCTGGAGCGCGGCCGAGCATTGGGGGATGACGGAACAGGTCTTCCGCACGTTGCTGGTATGCACTACACGCAAGCCGCGCGACCGCAGGCCGACGCTGCGCGGCAGCAGCTTTCAGTTGCGCAGCGTGCGCGAGCAGACACTGTTCGGACTCAAGGCCGTGTGGCGCGGGCAGGTGCGGGTGAATGTGTCCGATCCCTCGCGCACCCTGGTGGATCTGCTGGCCGATCCCGAGCTGGGCGGCGGTTTGCGCGCCACCGTCGATGTCCTGCGCACTTATCTCGACTCGACGGAGCTTCGCGATCTCAAGCTGCTGCTGAGCTACGCGGAGCGCCTGGACAACGGTGCGGTGTTCAAGCGTCTGGGCTACCTGCTGGAGCGATATGCGCCAGCCGAGCAGGAAGCTATCGCGTTCTGCCGGGCGCGGCTCTCCAAAGGCAATACGAAACTCGACCCTGAACTTGCACCCAAGCGCCTCGTCACCGCGTGGCGGCTGTGGTTGCCCGAGGGCTGGGACCGGGGCGCCGCGTGATTAGCCGGCAAGAGGCACTGGACTTCGCCGCGGACCTGGGGCTCACACCGCAGGTGGTGGAGAAGGACTATGTGCTGGGTTGGCTGCTGGCCGGCATCGGGCAGCACGCCGAGATTGGCCGCCAGTGGCTGTTCAAAGGCGGCACCTGTTTGAAGAAGTGCTTCTTCGAGACGTATCGCTTCTCGGAGGACCTCGACTTCACCGTGCCCGATGCTGCGCATCTGGACGAAACCTTCCTGACGCGCGTGTTTGCGGAGATTGCCGACTCGCTCTACGAACAGGCCGGCATCGCGATTCCGACCGAGACGCATCGCTTCGAGTTGTACCGGAATCCACGCGGCATAATCTCGGCGCAGGGGCGCGTCGGTTATCGCGGCCCACTGGGTCGCGTCGGCAGCGTTCCGCGGATCAAGCTCGACCTGAGCAACGACGAGCGCGTCGTACTGGAAGCCGACCACCGCGAGGTGCATCACCCGTATTCGGACCGGCCCGCGGACGGGATAAGGGTGCAGACGTATCGGTTCGAGGAGGTGTTCGCGGAGAAGACGCGGGCACTCACCGAACGACTGCGCCCGCGCGACCTCTATGATGTGGTGCACCTGTACCGTCGGCAGGATCTGGAGCCGGACCTCACCGTCGTCGTCGACGTGCTGCGGCAGAAGTGCGCGTTCAAGGGTCCCCATGCCGACGATGGACTCGCTGAACGCCCATCCGGAACTGGCAGCCTTGCGCGCGGACTGGGCAACCATGCTGGCGCACCAGTTGCCTGCGCTGCCGCCCTTCGATGAATTCTGGGACGAGCTGCCGCAGGTGTTCGCATGGCTGTACTCCGGGGCCAGACGCGCGACGGCGTCGGTCATTCCGTCGATGGCGTCCCGTGGCGAGACCGTCGATGAAAGCTGGCATGCGCCGGCGATGGCGACGTCCTGGCGTCGGGAAGGTGTCACCGCACCGCTGGAGCTGATTCGCTTCGCTGCCGCCAACCATCTTTGTGTCGACCTGCGCTATCGCGACGAACAGGGCAAGGTCGGCTGGCGATTGATCGAACCGTATGCGCTTCGCCGGACGAACAACGGTGCGCTACTTCTGCACGCCGTTCGTCATCACGACGAACGGTCGCGCACGTATCGGGTGGATCGGATACTCGGCGCCAAGGTGACGCCGACGCGCTTTGTGCCGCGATACGCCGTTGAGCTGTCCGCTTCCGATCCGATTCACCAACCGTTGCCGCCCCGGGCACGCACAGCACCTCGCACGATGAGCGCGCTGCCAGCGCGACGGCTGCTCACACCGTCACAGCCGTCTTCTCTCGGACTCACCTACGTCTACGAATGCGCCTATTGCCGAAAGCGGTTCCAGCGCAAAGCTGCTGATTCACGTCTCAAGCCGCACAAGAGCAAGGACGGATGGCCTTGTCCCGGCCGAACAGGATTGCTCGTTGACACCAGGCACTGACTCCGCCCCAACCTTCGGCGCGCAGCGCGCGCCGCATCCGCTGTCGAGATCGCCCCTGCCCGTTCGACCAGAAGTACAGCCTCACCGAAATCCCCATGACAAGACCGCGTGTCCGGAGTTTCGGCGTCTCCCCGGACGGCTATGGCGCCGGGCCGAGCCAAAGCCGGACGCCCGCCGCAGGCGTAGACTGCGCTTCCTCCAGGATGGGAGATGCTCATGACTACGGACCCGTTTGCGCAGTTCAAGGCCGTGCAGCGCGAGGCCTGGGGCCTGTTCTCGCCGCTGGCGACCTTCACGACACCGCCTGCTGCAGCGCTCGTGGAGTTCGCGCAGGTGCAGGCCGGCCAGAAGGTGCTCGACGTCGCCTGCGGCACCGGCGTCGTCGCCGTCACCGCGGCGCGCCGGGGTGCGGAGGTGCGCGGCATCGATCTGTCGCCGGCGCTGCTAGAAGAGGCGCGGCGCAACGCTGCGACGGTCGACGCCGACATCGAGTTTCTCGAAGGCGACGCGGAAGCGCTGCCCTATGCCGACGCGAGCTTCGACGTCGTGCTCAGCCAGTTCGGGCACATGTTCGCGCCGCGGCCGGAGATTGCGGTGACGGAGATGTTGCGCGTGCTCAAG
Source organism: Pseudomonadota bacterium (assembly GCA_040754295.1). Taxonomy (GTDB): domain Bacteria; phylum Pseudomonadota; class Gammaproteobacteria; order Nevskiales; family Nevskiaceae; genus Solimonas. The sequence goes on from JBFMCQ010000034.1 coordinate 13,757, forward strand.
CCGGGCGGGTGCATCGCGTTCTCGACTTGGCCGCCGGAGCTGATCATCGGCCGCATTTTCGCGGTCACGGCGAAATACCTGCCGCCGCCGCCCGGAGTCGCGCCGCCGCCGGCCTGGGGCGAGCCGACGGTCGTGCGCGAGCGGCTCGGCGATGCGGTGACGGGACTGGAGTTCCATCGCGACGAGATGATCATGCCGGCGCTGAGCCCGGCGCACTATCGCGCGAACATGGAGCAGACCGCCGGACCGGTCATCAAGGCGGTGGCCTCGCTGAGCGAGCAGCCGGATCGCCTTGCCGCGTTCCGCGCCGAGCTCGACGCCGTCATCAACCTCTACTTCGCGCAGAACCGCGTGCGCCAGTCGTTCCTGATGACGCGGGCGTTCAAGCGCTAGCCCCGGGCTGGGCTCTCAAGAAGCGCAGCGCCGGAGAAACGCGCCAGGTTCTCGCCGAGCACCTGTCGAAATCCAAGTATGTGAGGGCAAGCTTGCTCATTGGATACTCCCGTCTGCCGGCCCGTGCCGACCGCCGCTGAATCGTAGAAGCAGCCGGGCGGATGATAAAGCAGGCCGCGCCCGACGCTGCTCAGGCCGTCGCATCAAGCGCCTTGCAAGGAAGTTTTGTGCCGAGCAAGGAGCCGTCCGCCGTGTACGGCGCGGCGCTGCCGCGCTGCGGACCGGCGGCCTGTCATCGCATCGACACGCGGCCGTCACCGAGGCATCATGCAAGCGTCTTACGGTGGCAGCCGTATCCGAAGCAGACGCACCGATGCGAATCGCCTACGGGGTCATGGGTTACGGGCGCGGCCACGCGATGCGCACGATGTCGGTGCTGCCGGCGCTGATGGCCGAGCACGAGGTCACTGTGTTCGCCGGCGCCGACGCCTACGACGTGCTGGCGCCGCGCTTTCCGACCGTGCGCATTCCGATCATCGGCTACCAGTACAACGCCGCCGGACGGCACTCATTCTCACGCACGATCTCGCGCAACGCCGGGCCGGTCGGCGATCTGCTGTTCGGCGGCGCGGGTCAGGCGCAGGTCGAGCAGGCGTTTCGCGAGCACGGTATCCAGCTCGTGATTTCGGATTCGGAGGCGTGGACGCATCGCGTCGCCCGGCGCCTGGGCATCCCGCGCATCAGCTTCGACCACGTCGGCATCATCGCTTACTGCAAGCCACACTTCCCGCCCGATCTGTGGCTGCTCGGCATGCGCGACGCCTGGGGCTATCGCGCGCTGATGGGTGTGCCGCAGCGCATCCTGATCTCCAGCTTCTATCCGGCGCAGCCGGCGTATCCGCAGGTGCAGATCGTCGGGCCGATGCTGCGCGACGAAGTGCTGCGCACCAAGCCGAGCCAAGGCGACTATCTGCTCGCCTACTTCAACAAGGGCGAGCACCAGTACCTGCCGCAAGTCGACCGCGCGCTGCGTCTGCTCGATTGCAAGGTCATCGTCTACGGCACACCGCTGCGCGGCGAAGACGAGAACCTGGACTTCCGTGCGCCCAGCGTCGACGGCTTCGTGCGCGATCTCGCCGGCTGCCGCGCGGTGATCTCGACCGCGGGCAACCAGCTGATCGGCGAGGCGATCCACTTCGGCAAGCCGCTGCTCGCGCTGCCGGAAGACGCGTTCGAGCAGCGCCTGAACGCGCACATGATCGAGCGCATGGGCGTGGGCATGCGCGGCGATCTGAAGCAGCTCACGCCCAGCGACGTCGACCGCTTTCTCGGCAACCACGACTGGTACCGCTCGAACATCGGCGAGCACGCGCGCGACGGCCGCACCGAGGCGATCGAGGCGCTGCATCGGTACATCGGAGACCTGGTTCAACAGCGCCGGCGCGCCGGGCGTACCCCCGACCCGCGCGTAGCCGTGCGCACGGCTTAGTTGGCCCCAAGCGCAATACCGACAATCCGCCGGCGCCGTCCGCACCTGCCTGGCCGCACGGCCATGTGCTTGCTGCGCTGATCACGGTTTACGCGGTCAGGCTGATCGCGAGACCGGCGGCTGTGCAATCCCGTTCTACGGCTGAACGCCGTCGCTGCTATCGTGCCGTGCATGAACGACGCTGCTGCTGCACAAGGCTCCGAGAACCCGCCGCCCGGCCTGCTCGAAGCGATGGCCGAACCGGCACCGGCGCGGCGGCGGCTGCGTTCGCTCAGCGGCCTGTGGCCGTTCCTGAAACCCTATCGCCGCCAGCTCGGCCAGGCCTTCGTGCTGCTATGCCTGGCGTCGGCGGCGATGCTCACGGTGCCGCTGGCGCTGCGCGAGCTGATCGATCACGGCTTCGACGGCGCTGCTGCCATCGATCGCTACTTCCTCGGCCTGTTCGGCATCGCGCTGTTCTGGGGCGCCGCGGTGGCCGGGCGCTTTTACTACGTGAGCTGGATCGGCGAGCGCGTCACCGCCGACCTGCGCAGCGCGGTCTACCGCAGCATGCTCGCGCAGTCGCCGCAGTACTTCGAGACCACGCGCACCGGCGAGGTGCTGTCGCGCCTGACCGCGGACACGACGCTGGTGCAGACCGTCGTCGGCTCTTCGGTGTCGATGGGCCTGCGCAGCGCCTTCCAGTTCGCCGGCGGCCTGGTCATGTGCGCGGTCACCAGTCTCAAGCTGTTCGCGGTGACGCTGTTGCTGTTGCTGCTGGTGGTCGCACCGCTGGTCGCGGCCGGCCGGCGCGTGCGCGGGCTCTCGCGCGAATCGCAGGACCGCATCGCCGACACCTCGGCCGTCGCCGGCGAGGTGCTCAACGCGATTCCGACCGTGCAGGCCTTCGTCCGTGAAGCCGACGAGGCGGCACGCTACGACCGCGCGGTCGAACACAGCTTCCGCTCGGCGATCCGGCGCACGCGCTGGCGCGCCGGCATGACCGCGGCGGCGATCGCCGGCGTGTTCGGCGCGATCGTCTTCGTGCTCTGGCTCGGTGCGCAGTCGGTCATCGCCGGCACGATGACGCCGGGTCAGCTCGCGTCCTTCGTGCTGTACGCGGGGTTCACCGCCGGCGGGCTCGGCGTGATCGCCGAGGTCTGGGGCGATGTCATGCGCGCCGCCGGCGCCACCGAGCGCCTGATGGAACTGCTCTCGGCGGTGCCGGCGATCCGCCCGCCACCGCAGCCGCAGGCGCTGCCGGCGGCGCGCCAGGCGCGCGTGCAGTTCGACCGCGTGCGCTTCTTCTATCCCTCGCGTCCGCAACAGGCGGCACTCGACGGCATCACGCTCGACATCCGCGAGGGCGAGACCGTCGCGCTGGTCGGCCCCAGCGGCGCCGGCAAGACCACGCTGTTCCAGCTTCTGCTGCGCTACTACGACGTCAGCGAAGGCAGCATCCGCTTCAACGGCATCGATCTGCGCCGGCTCGACCCGGCGGTACTGCGTGCGCAGATCGGCATCGTGCCGCAGGACGCGGTGATCTTCTCGGCGAACGCGCTGGAGAACATCCGCTACGGCAATGCCAGAGCGAGCGACGCGGAGGTGATCGCCGCCGCGCGCACCGCGCTCGCCGACGAATTCATCGCCCGGCTGCCCGACGGCTACGGGACTTTCCTCGGCGAGCGCGGCCTGCGCCTGTCCGGCGGCCAGCGCCAGCGCATCGCCATCGCCCGCGCGATCCTGCGCAATCCGCCGCTGCTGCTGCTCGACGAGGCCACCAGCGCGCTGGATGCCGAGAGCGAGGTGCTCGTACAGCGCGGCCTCGAGGCGGCGATGAAGGACCGCACGACGCTGGTCATCGCGCACCGGCTGGCCACCGTGCGGCGCGCCGACCGCGTCGTCGTGCTCGAACACGGCCGCATCGTCGAAACCGGCGCGCCGCAACAGCTCATGCAACAGGGTGGACTGTACGCGCGGCTGGCGAGCCTGCAGGTGGTGGCGTGAACGGCGCGGCTCAGCAAATGCGTTCCCCTTGGACGAGCGTGCCGAGCCGGGGCTCTGCGCTCCCGGGCCGAGGCTTCACCGCGCTTTCCTGAGCAGCCGGTAGATCACCAGCAGCATGACCGCGCCTACGGTCGCGACGAGGACGCCTTGCGGCGTGAAGCCGTTGAAGCTGGCGATGCCGAGCTGCGTGCCGATCCAGCCGCCGACGAACGCACCGCCGACGCCGAGGAGGATCGTGACGATCACGCCGCCCGGATCCTTGCCCGGCATGACCAGCTTGGCGAGCAGGCCGGCGACCAGGCCCAGCACGATCCACGAGAGAATGCCCATCGAACGCCCCAGGTCCGGCGCCACGCGGCGCCGAGGCGACCTTAACCGATCCGGCTCGCCGCCGGAATCGCGCGTGCTGTCACGGACCACGACATTGCGTGGTGCTCAGCGGCTGCGGAACAGACGCTCGCGGCGGTAGGCGCGGATCGCCTCGTCGTAGTCGGCTTGCAGTTCGAAGCGGTGCGGATCGAGTGCCTGCAGCGGCACGTCGTAGTGCCCCGGCGGCCGGTCCAGGTCCGACGCCGCTTCGTCCTGCCACGGCGCGAGGTACAGGCCCACGGCCGCCTCGCGCTCGCCGACAATGGTCGTGCCGGCCGGCTCGCCGCTGCCGGCCGCCGCGACGGCGAAGGCCGGCAGCAGCAGCCCGATCGCAACGCGCCGCCTCACCGCACCTCTCCGCCGAGCGCCGTACGCGTGCCGTGGCGGGCTTCGAGTTCGCGGATCCAGGCCTCGACGATCAGATCCGCGCCGCCGGCCTCGCGGTAGCCGCGATAGGCGATCACCGCGTCGTGCGGACGTTGCAGATAGACGTCGTAGAGGATGCCGAGATTGAGCTGCGCCGGTGCGTAGCGCGGTTGCACCGCGAGCGCGCGCCGATAGGCCTGCTCGGCGCGCGCGTAGTCACCGCTCTCGCGGTACAGCACGCCGAGCCAGTTCAGCGCGACGGCGTTGTCGGGATTGGCTTCGACCGCGCGTGCGAAGCTCTGCAGCGCGGCGCCGCGCTCGCGCGCCTGCGCCTGCAGGATGCCGAGATTGGTCAGGGCGCCGGACAGCGCCGGGTGCTCCGCCGCGAGCGCCTGGAACGCCGCCCGCGCGTCGTCGAACTGCTGCGCGTTCATCAGATCGAGCGCGGCCTTGAAGCGCGCGTCCGCATCATCGGGAAGCGCGGCGGCCGGCGCCGGCGCGGCGACGCTGCGCGCGGCCGGCAGCGGGCGCTGCGGCGCCGTGCTGCAGCCCGCAACCAGACCAGCGAGCAAGACCAGCAACAACGGTTCAATCCGGTAACTCATAGCGCAGATCCCGACGTTCGTGTTTGCCGTAGCGCGCGGGCACCATGTCACCGAGCGCCGCGGCGCTGCGCTGAACCCACTCGTTCCAGATGCCGTGCTCGAGCCGCGCCAGATTGGCCTGGAAGGCCTCGATTGCGCGTTCCTCGAACGGATACGCCTGCTCTTCGAGCAGCAGCGCGTACTGTTCCTGCTCCAGGGCGTCGAGCCCGCGCGGCTGCGGCGCGCGCAGCAGCGCACGGCCCAGATCCCGGTACAGCGCGGCGATCTCGTAGGTCGCCGCGGTCGTCGTCTCGGCAAAACCGTAGTCCGCGGCCGCGCTCAACGCAGCGAGTGCGGCGCGCGTGGTCTCGACGCGGCGCGGCAGGCTGGCTTCGAGCGGCAGGCTCAGCGCGACGCGCGCAGCGTCGGCCGCGGCCATGCGGCCGAGCTGCAACTGCGCTGCGGCCGCCGCCGCACGCTGCGGCGGCGTGCCGTTGCGCGCCGCGTCGACGATGTCCTGCAGCCAGCGCCGTGCGGCCTGCGGCTCGCCGCGATCGAGCGCGATCGCCGCCAGGCGCTGGCGTGCGTGCAGCGCCGGTTCTGCCGGCTGCGGATGCGCCTGCAGGTAGCGCTCGTAGGCCTGACGCGCCGGCTCGACCAGACCGGCGGTGTCGTAGCGCTGCGCGGCGCGCCACGCCGCCTCGCGCCGGTCGCTCGCCGCCTGATCGGCATGGCCGGCGATGCGGCTATACGCCGCCGCCGCCGCCGCGAGCTGGCCCTGTTCGTCATAGGCGATGGCGAGCTTGCGGTCGACCTGCGGAATCAGCGCATGCCCGGCGTGGCGCCGGCGGAAGTCCTCCAGCGTGCGCGCGGCGGCCGGCCAGTCGCCGGCGGCGATCTGCGATGCGGCGGCGTCGTAGTCCGCGGTCGCGCGGATACTCGCCGACGGCGCGACGCGGCCGATGCGCAGGAAGCCCTGCGCTGCCGCCGCATGATCGCCGGCCGCGCGCAGCGCCTCGGCCTGGCGATAGATCGACGCCGCCAGGCGTTCGACCGCGGCGCTGCGCTGTTCGATCGGCGTGGCGTCGGTGAACGCGGCCAGCAACTGCGTGTACGCGGCTTCGGCATCGCTGTAGCGTTCGCTGGCGTAATGCGCATCGGCGAGCACCGACAGTGCGACGTTGCGCTGCGCCGTCGCCGGCTGCGCGGCGAGCACGTCCTGTGCGGCGGCGATCGCGCGCTCGACGTCGCCGAGTTCGAGCAAGTCGGCGGCAGTGGCCGCGAGCACCGGCGTGCGCCGCGGATGATCGGGGTAGCGCGCGGCGAGTTTGAGCCCGGACTCGGCCTGCGCGCGCAGTATCGCGGTTCGATCGGCGCCACGCGCGGTTTCGCCGAGTCGCCGCCACGCCAGCACGGCCGCGTGCGCGGCGTCGGCGCTGCCGTCCTCGTAGGCGGCGATCTCGAACTGACGCGCGGCGGCCTCGATCGCGCCGCCGTCGAGCAGGGCCTCGGCGTAGAGCATGCGGGTCGCCGGGCGCTGCGCGTCATCCGGATACAGATCGAGCAGGCGCCGGTAGTGCTGCGCGGCGCTGCGGTAGGACGCGATGGCCGCGTCGCCGGTCTGCGCCTGCGCCAGCGCGTGGTGGTGGCGTGCGAGATCCTCGAGATGTCCGCGCACCGCCGCCAGGACCGCCGCGTCGGGCGTGCGTTCGCCCCAGTACGCGGCATCGGCGGCGTAGCGCGTGACATAGGACTGCTTGGCGTCGATCCACTGCGCGTCGAAGCCGGCCTCGGCATAGGCGTCGATGATGCGTGCCTGGAACGGCGGCGCCTGCGCGTGCTGCGGATGGCGCGCGATGAACGCGGCCCAGGTGTCCGCGGCCTCGCTGTAGCGACGCTTGTCGAGCAACTGTTCGGCGAGCGCGGCGTGCAGCAGCGCGTCGAGTCGCTGCGGCGCGCCGGGCGCCGCGAGCTGCTCGCCAACGGCGATGCCGCCGCCGAGTGCGGCGAAGCTCAGGCCGGCGAGGCGCAGGCTCTCGCCGACCATGTCGGCCTTCTCGAGCGGCACCGCGGCGAGCGCGGCTTTCGGGTCCAGCGGCTCGCCCGGCGGCAGCTCGCGGTCGAGAATCGCCAGCAGCGGCTGCAAGGCCGCAGCGTACTGCTGCTGCTGGTACAGCGCCCAGGCCAGCTTGTACTGCGCCGGCTCGGCGTAGCGCCGGGCCTGGCTCGCCGGCGGCAGCGGCGCTTCGAGCACCGCGCGGTACTCGCGCTCGGCAGCCGCGTAGTCGCGCGCCTGGTAGAGCAGCTCGGCCGCGCGGAAGTGCGCCTCGACGCTGCGGCCTGACTCCGGGTGCTCGGCGCCGAGGCGGCGCAGCAGCGTGCTCGCCTGTGCCTCGTTGCCGGAGAGCTGCTGCGCGCGCGCGAGCTGGTAGAGCGCGCGATCGCGGCCGGGGTGCTCGGGATGCTCCTCGAGCAGGCGCTGGTAGTGCGCGATGGCGATGGCGACGTCGTCGGCTTCGCCCTCGCCGGCGTCGGCGCGCTGCAGGCGCAGGTCGGCGGCGCGCTGCAGGGCTTCGGCGCGCAGACGCGGATCGGCGCCCTCGTCGATCAGGGCCTCGTACTGCGCGATGGCGACGCGCGCATCCGCCGCGACCGTCTGCGACGGGATCACGCGCAGCGTGCTCGTCGTCGGCGCGATCAGCTTGTTGAGCACCCAGATGCGGCTGTAGTCGTGATGCTCGGCGACCTGACCAACCGTCGACGGCGGCGTTTCGCGCGTGATCGGGTTCTTGAGTCCCGGCGTCTGGCAGGCCGCGAGCGGCAGCGCCAGCAGCAGCGCCCGGCGGGTCACGGCCGAGCCTCGGCGGCGACGCGCTGCACGCCGTGCTCCAGCGCGCGCGGCGAGGGATCGTTGAACCGGGCGACGGCGAAGCGCGCCTCCGACAGATACGCGCCGACACGCTCGCGGCGCGCGCGCAGCGCAGCGCCGGCGGCGGCGAGCACTGCCGCATCCGCGGCTTCCATCCGGGCGTCGGTCTGCCGCTGCATCGCGAGCACCCGCTGGCGCAGCGCGTCCACGCGCGGCGTGGATGCGTGCGCGTCGAGCGTCTGCCGCATCTGTGCGAGCAGCCGCTGCTGATCGTGCAGCGGCCGCCGCGCTTCGAGGGCTTCGAGCACGCCGGCGTCGTCGACCAGCACGCGCACGTAGGCGGTGGCGTCGTCATAGGGCAGGTCGGCGAGCCAGCGCCGCCAGCCGTCGCCGGTCCGGGCGTCGACGAGCGCGAGAAAGCGGCCGTCGCGAAGCTGTTCCAGCGCCGCATCGATCTGCGTGCGCACGGCCTGCAGTTGCTCGATGGCGCGTAGATAGCGGGCGTAGGCCTGCTCGTGTGCGCCGAGGTGCTGCAGCGCGTACGGCACGACGAGCATGCCTTCCTGCACGACCGGGTCGAGCGGGTCGCGCCCGACGAGCTCGTTCCACGCGACCAGCGCGTCGCGCAGATCGCTTGCGCGCTCGCCGGCAGCGACGGACCAGTTGTAGCGGAACGGCATGCGTCGCCGCAGCTCGGGGGAATCGGCCTCGTCCTGGGGCCACCAGCCGCCGCCGAGCTCGCTGGACGCGGCGGCATCCGCGGCCGGCACGAGATGGCTCCAGCCTAGCCCGAGCAGCGCGGCATTGCCGTAGGGGCCGGGACTGCGCACGCGGCGCAGGGCCTCGGCGGCCGCGGCGCCATTGCGCTCGCGCAGATGCTGGTAGCCGAGCGTCAGAGACGCCAGATCGCGCAGGCGCAGCGCGCGCGGGCTGCTCGCATCGTCGTCGGCGGCGAGCGCCGCCAGCGCAGCGATGCCGGCATCGCGCTCGCCCGCGCGCAGCATCGCGACCGCGTCGTTGTAGCGCGCGACCAGCGTCGACGGGGCCGACGGCTCCGCGGGCTGCACGCCTTCGAGTGGCGCCAGCCAGCCGCGCTCGGCATCGGCGGCGAACTGCGCGAGCTGCCGGCGCTGCGCCGGCGTCGTCTGTGGCGAGGTGCGCAGGTCCAGCGTCGCGCCGCGCAGCCAGCCCCGGTCGACGAGGGTCACCGCCATCGTCAGCGATCCGGCGGCCTTGTCGAAGGGGTAGTCGACCGCGGCTTCGACGCGCGGCGTCTGCGGCAAGGCGTCGACACGCCGTGCGATCAGGGTGACCCGCAGGCGATGGGCGCCCGCGGGCAGCGGCATCTGCAGCAGGCGGTGGCGCCCGCCGCCGTGCAGCGCCGCGGTTTCGGCGGCGCTGTACTCGTATTCGAGCGGCGCGTCGTCGTCGATCTGCACGCGCGCGCGGCGCAGCAGCAGATCTTCGGCCGCCTCGCCCACCAGGAGTTCGAAGCGGTCGCCGTGCACGGGCAGGGCCTGTAGCTCGCGATACAGTTCGACGACCTCGGGCGCGAGCTGCGCCTGCGCGGGGACGAGCCCGCCGGCGACGGCAAGCAAGGCGCATGACAGCAGACGGTGGCGGTTCACGCTGGGCTCACTCCGCGGGCTTCGCCGACAAAAAAGTCCACCGGCAGGGGGCTGCCAGGTGGACGTCGTTATCCGGTGAAGCCGTCGTTGGCTTCCATGCAGGGAGATCGCAACCATCGTGCCAGCGGCCGGCCGCGTCAGGTGCGCGCCGCGCCGGCGTCACGGCGGGAATCCGCGCCCGTTTTGGGCGCAGTCGCGCACCAGTCTGGTTCATACGGCGCCGACGGAATGCCGGATTCGCGAAAAAACCGCGGCCAGACTGCCGCGATTCGCTGGCACGATGCTTGCTGCCCATGACGCGCGGCCACGGCCGCACGTCGACCAAAGACGGTCGGCATGGATGAAGACGTCCACCACACCCACGCCGGGTGCTGGTGGATTTTTTTTGCCCGCGCATGCGCGGGCCCGGACACGATCGCGAACGATCGGGGAGTGATGATGAAGATCCATCGACGTACAGGCAGCGGCGGCATCCGGCGCGCGCAGATGCTCGGACTCGGCCTGCTCGCCGCGACCGCCGCCGCCGCCGCGAGCGAGGCCGCAGCGCCGTTGCCGGACGGCGCCGTCGTGCAGATCGTCGACTTCATGCGTTTCGAACCAACCAGCCTGACGGTGAGCGCCGGAACCACCGTGACCTGGATCAACAATGACGGCTCCAACCACGTCATCCAGATGTCGCAGGGCGGCAAAAGCCCACGCCTGCGTCACGGCACGAGCTGGAGCCAGCGCTTCGACGCTCCCGGTGAATATCCGTACATCTGCGCGATCCACGGCAAGCGCATGAGCGGAACGATCATCGTGGAGGCGCCGTAGACGACGGCGACTGCGGAGCTACACGAAGTTCCCCCATTCCCCGTCGCGTCCCTTCGTGGCCGGCGGGGCTTGTTCGCGTCTGCCGATCAGCGCTGCGTGCCGCTGGCGGCGAGTTCCCGGCGCGTGTCGGCGTCGATTCTGCGGGCCAGCGCGGCCACGCGCGCGCGCGCCGGTTCCGGCAGGCGCCGCCAGGTTTCGAAGCTGCCACGCAGCAGCAGCGGCACGCCATGCAGCGGCGCCGCGGCCCACTCATCCAGTTCGGCGAGCACGGCTTCGCGCCGCGGGCCGCGCAAGGCGTCGAACACCCTGCGCACGGCGCGGTCGAGCGCGCTGCTCGGTTCGAGTGCGTCGGGAGCGCGGCGTTCCAGCACGCGTTCGAAGCGCGGGTCGGTCTCCAGATCGTCCGGGATGAACATCCGTGCATCGGTGACACCGAGCGCGGCCAGCGGGAAGGTCTCGACCAGGCTGCCGACCTCGGACAGCCGCGTCGGCACCCGCTGCGCCCCGGGCGCCGCGGACGCAAACGCGTGCGTGATCACTTCGCTGCAGTACAGACGCGCGGCGTCGTCGAGATCGAACTGCAGATCATAGGCAAGCGCTGCGCCGCGGCGTGCAACCAGATCCCGATACGCCGCCGCCGCCGCGCGTTCGGCCACCGCCGCGTCGCGATGCCGATAGACCGCGAAGCGCACGACGTCGCGGTCGAGCCAGTCGTCGAGCGGCGTCGCGCGCAGGCCTTCGTCGACGCCGGCCTCGACGACTTCGAGCGTCTGCCACCGCTCATCGAGGGCGACGATCGCGGCGTGCGAGAAGAATGCCGGCGTCGTCGCGATCTGGCTGATCGCCGCCGACACCAGCTCGTCACTGCGCAGCAGCAGCACGTCGCCGGGGCGGAACTCGAAATGCTGCTGCAGGCGCAAGTGTTCGTAGAGCGTCTCGCCGGCGCGCAGGGCATCGCGGCCGGCGGCGTCGTCGAGCCGCCGTTGCGCTGCAATCGCCGCGCGTCGCGCCTCGAGGCACGCGGCATCGCCAGCGCAGTCCGCCGCCCGTGCAGCCGCTGCCGCGATCAGCAGCGCCAGTGCGCACAGCCGGCCACCGCTCAGAGCCACCAGTGCCAGGTCTGCGGGCACTCACTCAGACGCAGCAGCGATAACGCGCCGACACCGAGCAGCCCGCCGCAGCACACCAGGCCGACGCCCTGCCAGCGCCGGCGCCGCTCGAAACGGTGCCAGCCGCGCAGGCTCAAGGCGAAGGCGCCGAGCAGGCCGAGCACCGCGACGACCGAGCGCCGCAGCAGCGGTGGCGCATCGGGCGATGCCGCCGCCCAGGCCAGCGTCGGCAGCAGCACGCCGGCGCCGAGCAGCAGCACCGGCATCATTGCGTCTGCACGCGCCGGGCGGCGGCTCATCGCGACCCCTTGCGGCGACTGCTGCGGATGCGCCACCACATCCACACGCCGCTGATCGACAGGCCCATCGCGGCGAAGCCGACGAAGTTGATCACCCACGCGCCGACATTGCCGAACAGCCGGCCGCTGTGGGCGTCGACGAGCACGTGTTCGAGCGAGACGCTGGGCCGCGAGTACGGCATCAGCCGCTCGCGCTCGGGCTCCGGAATCGCCTGCGTCTTCGACCACTGCACCTGCAGCGGGTCGATCGGCTGCCAGGAGTTGCCGCCGTCGCGGCTCTGGTAGGCGTCGAGGTCCTGCACCGCGATCGCGCCATCCGCCGTCCGGCCGATGCGGCGCACGGTCGACACCGGCAGGATCGGCGGGTGCAGCTCGTCGTAGCGCTCGCCGTCGGGGGTCAGCAGGATCACGCTGCTGCTGGTGGCGACGAACAGCAGCGGCGGGTCGAGACCGGCGCCGGCAACCAGGCCCAGCGGCTCGTCGATGCGCTCGGCCAGCGGCTGCGCGTCGAGCAGGGTGTAGTCGCTGGTCACTGCGAGCCAGTGGTCACCGGCGTTGAAGCCGGTGCGCGGCGGCTCCGGATGCAGGCCGTACAAGGCCATCACCCAGCCCCAGTCGATGCGCACGGTGTCGTAGCCCCAGCCGGCGCTCTGGTTGATCAGAAAGCCGCTGAGGCCGAGCCAGCCCATGAAGAAGAACGCGAACAGACCCAGCCGCTTGTGCCATTCGCGCAGCGACGCCAGCAGACTGGGCTTGGGCCGCGCGGCATGGTGCACCCGGGTCTGCGCGCGGCCGCGCTGCCACAGTCGCGCGGCGACACCGCGACGCGGCGCGCTCTCGGCCGCGCCCGATCTCTCCGAGACAGCGGGGTTGCTTCGTGTGGTCATGCCGATCCTCCTTGTCCGCGGCGCCTCACGGCGAGGCCACGAGTTCGTCGAACAACAGCGCGGTGCGCGCCATGCGCTGCATCATCGTCACCGAGTAGGTCGCGCCGGAGATGTTGTCGACGCTGCGGTCGAGCCCCTTGCCGCTGGCGCGCGCGCCGAGCAGCTGGTGCAGGAACGACAGCTCGCCGACCTGTTCGCCGCGCGACTCCTTGTAGAACAGCACGCGCGCCATCTCGATCGCACCGTCCTTGACGACGAAACCCGAGGTCGTCGGCTGGTAGCCCTCCTTGCCGATGTCGTCGAAGATCCACGCGGTGCGGCCGTCCGCGCCGCGCCAGTAGCGCAGGCGCGCCTGCGGGAAGCGGCGGCCGTAAATCGGCATGATCCGCGCCTGCCTGGCCTCGTCGATCTCCAGCGTCTGCACCGGCGGCAGCGTGTCGCCGAAGGCTTCGGCCAGGAAGGCTTCGCGGGTGATGAAGGTTTTGCAGATCACCGGCGGGCATTCCTCGGCGTGCGCCTGCGGCGCGAGGGTGCCGAGGCCCAGGCACAGCAGGGCGGCGCAACAGGTACTCCTTTTCAATGGGCTCTCCGTGGGATGCATCGGGCTTTATCGAGGTCTTGTCGGGGTTTTATCGGGGTTTTTTCGACGGGCAAGAAGCGGTCCGGCACGGGCCTTCGTCCCGGACCGCCTTGGGCCGCCGCAGCACCTTGGCTAATGCGTGACGATGTCGTCGGTGAAGGGAGCCAGCGCGTTGATGAGCTGGTTGCAGGCGTAGTAGCTGATGTTGTTGCGTTCGCAGGCGTTGTAGGCGGCTTCGACGACGGCATTGAACTGCGCCATCGTGATGTTGAGGTCGGCGTGCGCCGCGGCCATGCTCGCGCCCTGGTACTCGACGTTGCCGCCGAGCACCATCTGTTCGAGCTGGGTGTTCAAGGCGATCTGGCGTTCGACGTTGCCGAACTCCTTGAAGATCCAGTTGATGCGGTTGTCGAGCATGATGTAGTAGAAGAGGCTCTCGACCCAGTTGTGCACGCCCTGCGCGCCACCGAACTTGGCCAGCGCGGCAGAGTCGATGCCCAGGATGGGTTTGGTCCTCTGTTCACTCGCATGCGCCGGCGCGAGTGCCGCGCCGATGAGCATTGCCGCGCCGAGCGCGCCCGTAACAGACTTGCCTGGTTTCATGTCACTGTCTCCTGTTGATCGCGCACCTTTCAGAACGTCAGGTGCGTCGAGAAGTAGAAGCCGTTCTGGTCGGGGGCGACCGAGATGTTGCCGAGCATCAGGTAGGCGACGACGAAGGAAATCTTCTTGTTCGGCGCATAGGCGAAGAAGATGTCCCACCAGTCGCTTTCTTTCTTCTGCTGCAGCGCGTTCGACAGCCCGTCAACGCTCAAGGTATCGAGCAGTTCCGTCAGCCCGGTCAGATTCAAGCCGCCGACGTTGATGCTGCGACCGTCGAGGTTGTCGCCGTGCTGCTGGTACTCGAAGCCGATCGCGGTGTTCTTGGCGACCAGATGGGCCACCGAGGCCTCGAAACGCACTTCCTTGTCGTTCGAGCATCCTTCTTCAAGGCCGTCGCAGCTGCCAAAGCCGACCAGGCCGATCTGATTGGCCGAGGTGTAGCGCGCAACGAGATTGACCAGCGTGCTGTAGCGGAAGAACACCTTGGTGAACGCGGCGTAGGCTTCCCAGTCTTCGCTCTCGGCGGCCCCCAGGGTATGCAGCAGATCTTCGCTGCTGTTCTCCTTCCACAGACCGCCAATGGCCACCTGCGGAATCCAGCTGTCGGAGGTGTACACCGCATCGCCGAACAGGCGCAGCTTGGCGCCATACACGTCCATCTTCAGCGTCGAGTTCCAGGGATCGGTGCCCAGATCGACGCCCAGGTCTTCGGTCAGTGCGCCCACCAGGGCAACGGTGTCCAGATTGGAAAGATTCAGCGACAGGTCGTGTTGCGCATACGACAGCTCCAAACGGTCGAAGAAGCCGATCGCGGCACCGATCACCGTCAGTTGCAGGGCCGGCAGGTTCGCGTACGTGAACCCGACGCCGCCATTGATGCCGTCGCGCGTCTCGTAGCCGGTGATCGTCGCCCACGGCACCGCACCGCCGCCGCCGGCACCGTCCACCGTGAATACGCCGCCGGTCAGGAACACCTTGCCGTCGTCGTAGCTTGCCCACGCGCCGGTGCTCGACAGCGCGGTCGCCAGCAATGCGGCTCCGGTACAGACCCGCGTTGCGCGCCTCATCATGTTGTGCATTGCCCCAACTCCTTGAGTCCGTAGAGGCCGCTAGCCGCGCGGCCAAAAAAAAAAACGCCCACAGACTGGCTCGCTGGCCAATGTGTGGACGTCGACATCCCGTGAGTCGGGCATCATTACCCGACCGTTTGTGTCCCGAGGCACGCGTGACCCCGGGTCGTAATCTACCAATAGCAAGCGCCGTGCCAGCGCCCAAGGACGCGCGCGCCGCAGCCGCCCCGCTCCTTATTTATGTATGCCGCGGATATGCCACGGCGCAGCGCGGGCTCGCGCGAACGGCGCGCGCAGGCTGCGACCCAAGCTGGCGCGGCGCGTCCGTGTTGGTGCGCGCCGGTCTGCACCGCGGCGGCGCACGCGCACGCAGGCTCAGGCGTCTTCGCTGCTGCTGACGGCGAGGACCACGCGCGCGACGTCGCCGAGCTTGAGCTTGCGGTCCATCGCCAGACGGCGCAGGCGTTCGTAGGCTGCGCTTTCGGACATGCCCAGGCGGCGCATCAGCACCTGCTTGGCGCGGTCGATGTCGTCGCGGTCGGTCAGGCGCGCCTTGGCTTCGTCGACTTCGCGTTGCAGCGTGCTCTGGACTTCGAACTGCGCGATCGCGACTTCGATCAGGGCCTTGAGCCGCGACGCGACCAGACCGTCGACGACGTAAGCGGAGACGCCGGCCTGGATCGCGCGACGGATCGTTTCCTTGTCGCCCTGGTCGCTGAACAGCAGGATCGGCCGCGGGCGCTCGCGCGTGATCCGGTTGAGCGATTCGAGCGTGTCGCGGCTCGGCGAGTTGACGTCGATGAGAATGACGTCCGGCTGGTGATGCTCGACGGCGAACAGCAGGTCGTCCCCGCTGCCGAGCCAGGCGACGACTTCATTGCCCGCGTCGTCGAGTGCTTCCTGCAACCGTGCGAGGCGGCAACGGTCGTCATCGACCAGCATGACCCGCACGCGCGGCTCCGCATTGATCCGGCGCCCCATCCCGCAAGCTCCCGCCATCCGAACATGACTGCCCGGATCGCATGATGCGGGATAGGACCGCGCTTGCACAGGGGTGGCGGGGACGCCAGCGCGCGGCGCCCCCGCCGGCGCTCAGAGCTTGTACTCGAGCTGCAGCCACAGCTTGTCGGTGTCGACGCCGAAGTCGTCGGCACTGTAGCTGGCGTACTTCACCAGGCCGCTCAGCTTGCCGACCAGTGCCGTGCCGGCCGACAGGTCGATCTCGGAGCCGTAGTCGTCGATACCGCCGACGACCTCGTCGGCGCTGAACTCGTGATAGACGGCGGCGAGCTTGACCGGGCCGAGCGCGCCCTGCGCCGCGACGTAGAGGTCCTCGATGCCGCCGGCCGGCGTCACGAGGAAGACGTCGGCCCAGCCCTGGAACGCGTGCTTGGTCGCCAGCGGGGTCTGCAGGCCGAACGCGCCGTCGTCACTGCCGAGCAGCTCGTAGCCGAGCGTGAGCGTGACCGGCTTGAAGCCGACGCCCAGTTCGCCGAGCAGATAATCGGCCTCGAAGTCTGCGCCCGGACTCTCCACCTCCTGCATCGCGTACTCGGCGGCGTAGATCAGCTTGGCCGCTGCACCGAGCGCGACGCTGCCGGACGCGCGCAGGCCGATCGTGTCGTAGTCGCCCGGCGGCGCGAGCGGCGGCGCCACATCGTCGAGCAGGTAGGCGTAAGCGCTCAGCGCGAGCGGCTTGGCCACCGCCCAGCCGAGATTCAGCAGATGGCCTTCGATGTCGACGTTGGTCGCCAGAATCGTGTTGGCGTTGCTCAGGTAGGCGTAGTGGCCGGTCAGCGACGGCAGGCCGCTGTACTTCAGGAACGCGCCGTCGTAGGTCTGCTCGTTCTGGCGCCAGCCGACGTTGCCGACCCAGCGCGCGTTGTCGAGGATCAGCTTGCTGCGGCCAAGTGTCGCGGCCAGCCCCGGGATGCCGGCGTAGCGCAGGCCGTACTGGTTGACTTCGGCACCTTCGGGATCGGCGACGACCGAGTAGTCTGGCTGCGCCGGCGCGTAGTCGTCGACCAGCGCGGAGGTGTTCTCCATCTCGACGAACGCGCTCAGCGCATGCCACGGCTTGGTCGTGTAGCCGAGGCGCGTGCGCAGCGTCAGCGCGTCGGCGTCCTTGAGCGGATTGTCCTGCTCCACCGTTTCATACCGCAGCCGCATGTCCAGATCGACCTTGCCGCCGGCGATCGCGGACTGCAGATCCGTCGCGCCATCGGCGGCCTGCGCCGCTGCGAATGTGAACGCCATCGCCGCCGCAGAGGCGGACTTGCACATCGTGGTACCCATGGTTCTCGAGACTCCTGGTGCGCTCTATTGCGTACAACCGGCTCGACGCGAGCCCTAAAAAAGGAGCCGCCCGCAACATGGCCTGATCGGCCGCCGGAAAGTGCATGGAACATGGGTCATGCGTCCTTCCGGCCACGGCGCCGCCGCCGAGAGGACGCTTATACACGACGAAAAGAGGCGTCCCCGGCCCAGCGTTCAAGCTGTCGGGCGGACGCCTTTGTCCGTTACAAGTAGAAAGCGCGCAATCCGGCATCGGACTGGCGCCATCATTGGCGCGCAGCGCGCTCCCGTCTATGGTCCACGCAAACGACGTGCCATCCGTGCTGCGGCGGCGGGTCCTTGGAACGGAACTTGCGGTGCCTGCCATCGACGACCGGACTCCCGGGATCGGATTCCAAATCAAAGGAAGGCGACGCTGCCCCCTATGCGCGTGATGCTCGTGGACGACGACAGCCGCCGGATGACGCTGCTGCGCCAGGCGCTGGTCGATGGTGGCCATGAAGTCGTGGCGCAACTGGCGACCACCGACGATCTGCTCGCGTCCGTCACCCGCCACCATCCCGACATCATCCTGATCGACGTTGACGCACCGAGCCGCGACACGCTCGAATCGCTGGGGCAGATCTCGCGCGATCGTCCGCGTCCGGTGGTGCTGTTCGCGATGCGCAGCGACGTGGAAACCACGCGGCGTGCGATGCGCGCGGGCGTGTCCGCCTACGTCGTCGACGGCATGTCGCCGTCGCGGCTAAAGTCGGTGATCGACGTCGCGATCGCGCGCTTCGAGGAGCGCGAGGCGCTGCGCCGCGAGCTGGAAGAAACCAAGATGCGTCTCGCCGACCGGCGCGACGTGGACCGCGCCAAGGGGCTGCTGATGCAGCGGCGCCAGCTTTCGGAGACGGAGGCCTACGAGCAGCTGCGCAAGATGGCAATGGATCGCAACCTGAAGATCGGTGAGGCCGCGCGCTCGCTGCTGGCGGCTGCGGAGCTTCTTTGATCTCGATAACCTCCTTTGCCACGGACTACTTTAGGATGAACACGGATCAAGATCTGGCGACTGCGAATTTGCATGCAAGCGCATTTATCCGCGGTCATCGGCGATCATCGGCGGATGGCGACTTTTTGCGGGCTTACAAATAAAGGAGGAGCCGCACAATGAGCGGAAGGTCTCTGGAAAAGGACGAGCTGCGGCTCGGTGTGATGCCGCTCGCCGACGCGGCGCCGCTGATCGTCGCGCGCGACAAGGGCTTTTTTGCAGCACAGGGGCTCGACGTCGAGGTGCGCGTCGAGGCCTCGTGGGCAAGCATCCGCGACAAGGTCGCGACCGGCCTGCTCGATGGCGCGCAGATGCTGGCGCCGATGCCGATCGCGGCGACGCTGGGGGTCGACGGCATCGGCGTGCCGATGGTCACCGCGCTGTCGCTCAATCTCAACGGCAACTCCATCGCGGTGTCGGAAGACATCTACCGCGAGCTGGGCCTGACGCGGCGCGAGCCGGTGTCGGCCGGCCGTGCGCTCAAGGCGCTGATCGAGCGCGATCGCATGCGCGGCCGCCGCCCGCGCACGTTCGCGCACGTCTTCCCGTTCTCCGCGCATCATTACCTGCTGCGCTACTGGCTGGCCGCGAGCGGCATCGATCCGGATCGCGACGTGCGGCTCGAAGTGATTCCGCCACCGCTGATGGTGCAGCACCTCGGCGACGGCCGCATCGACGGCTTCTGCGTGGGCGCACCCTGGGGTGCCGCGGCCGAAGTGGCCGGCGTCGGCTATCGCATCGTCAGCACCTACCAGATCTGGAACAACAGCCCCGAAAAGGTGTTCGGCGTGACCCAGGAATGGGCACGCAGCCATCCGCGCACGCATGTCGCCGTCGTTGCGGCGCTGATCGACGCCTGCCGCTGGCTTGACGCCCCGGCGCACCGCACCGAAGCGGCACAGCTGCTGATCGACAGTGGTGCACTCGACGCGCCGCCAGCGACGGTGCGCGCGGCACTCGAAGTGCCGGCCGCCGGCGACGCGTTCCTCGGCTCGGGGCTGGTGTTCCATCGCGGCGCCGCGAACTTCCCGTGGATCTCGCACGCGATGTGGTTCATCGAGCAGATGCGGCGCTGGGGCCAGATCGGCGCAGCGGTCGACGCCGCGCAAACGGCCGCCGCGGCCTATCTGCCGGCGCTGCACCGCGAAGCGGCGGCGCGCGTCGGCGTCCACTGCCCGGAAACGGACTACAAAAGCGAGGGCGAGCATGCCGGCATCTGGGCATTGCCGCTGACCAACGGTCCGCTGCCGATGGGCGCCGACTGCTTCTTCGACGGCGCAGCCCTGGGAACCGACGGCCGGCTGCGCGTTGCCGCGTCGTAGGTCGGACGCCGGTCGGGCTTCCGCCCGACCGGCGCAGTTGGCACGGGCTGTGCTTGGCAATCCCCGAACGTGGTGCACGGTCTAACGGCGGACCGCCAGCGCCTGGATAACGAGGTCCATCTCCGCGCGAGCGAAGGTGACCTCTTTTTTTTTTGGAGGTTGCGTGGAG
>JBFMCQ010000035.1:0-32923 GCA_040754295.1 Pseudomonadota bacterium
GCTGGCGCCGACGATGCGCGCGCGGTCGATGCGTGATGCGCGCTCGGCGGCGCCGGCGCTGTCGACGAAGAAGCGCGGCAGCCACAGAAAGCCGAGCACGATGCCGGCGCGCACGCGCTCCGGCGTATAGCGCTGGATCGCAGCCGCACGCGAGGCCATCGACACCAGGTTCGTCAGAAGTCCGCAGCCGACGAGCGCGAAGAACCAGCGATAGCCGCCGAACGCATCGGCCAGGCTCAGCAGCGCCGCGTAGCGGTGCGCGTACAGCGCACTGCCCGCAACGACCAGCAGCAGCAGGAAAGCGCTCAGACGCCAGCGCGTGCGCAGCGGCCAGATCAGCAGGCGGCCGAGCGCGACCAGCGGCCGTGCGTCGATGTCGGTGGCGAAGCGGTTGGCGTCGCCGCGACGCCCCCCGATCAGACCGGTCAGTCCGCCCAGCAGCCCGGGCGCGCTCAGCGAGCCCGGCACCGTGGACGGCGGCAGCGCGGCGGGGCCGGCGCCGGCGATCACCGTCATGGCGCCGGTCTGTTCCGGCGCACCTGCCTGCTCCATCGTGTGCGCCGGCACCGGCAGCGGCTCGAAGCGGCCGGGACGCAGCAGTCCGTGGCGCGACAGCGCGGCGGCGAAGCCTTCGAGCGCATCGCGACCGAGCCTGCGCCCGAGGCGTTCGCGCGCCGCGGCGAGAATGGCCGCGGCATCGCGTTCGCCGTCATACAGCTGCGCAAGCGCGTGGTCGGCGGCGGACATCCGCACCGGCGCCACGGCGCCGGCCGCGTAGACATCGAAGGCCTCGCCGCCGTCCACCGGGGCGGCTTTCTCGCAGACGAATCGCCGGTAGCGGCTCGCGGCCACGGCCCGGATCAGGGCGAGGCCGCAGGCGGCGCCTGCAGCATGCGGTTGATCTGGGCGAGATCGGCGACCAGCAGGTTGCCGGTCAGCTGCTTGAGGCGCAGCGAGGCGCCGAGGAAGGCGTAGCGTGCCGCGGCGTGCTCGCGCTCGGCGGCGAAGCGTCTTTCGATCGCCTCGAGCACGTCCGCATTGGTGCGGGTGCCGGCGTCGAACCCGCCGCGCATGGCGTCCTCGGCCGCGATCGCCGCTTCGACCGCGCGTCGCAGCGCGTGGATGCGTTGCAGACCGCCCGAGCTGTTGCGGTAGGCGATGCGCGTGTCGCGCACGGCGACGGCGCGCGCGTCGTCCAGCAGGGCCTGCGCCTGGTCCTGCATCGCCAGCGTCTGGCGGCGGGTCGCGCTGATCTGCCCGCCTGTGAACAGCGGCAGGTTGAGCACGACGCCGATGCGCTCCTGGCCCTGGTCGCGCTTGCCTTCGATGCCGCCGGAGGCCTCGAGCGTGTAGGCCATGCCGACGAGGTCGAGCGTGGGCCATGCCAGCTTGCGCGCCTTGTCGCGCTCCAGCGCGGCGATGTCGAGGCCCAGTTTCTGCACCTGCACCCGCGTGTTCGCCGCTTCGGCCCGTGCGACCCAGACGGTCTCGTCGGCCGGATGCGGCGGGATCAGCGCCAGATTCGACGGCAGCCGCTTGAAGTCGCGGTAACTGCGTCCGGTAAGCGCTTCGAGACGCGTGGTTGCGTTGATGAGGCCGTTGTGCGCCTCGGTGCGACCGGCCAGCGCCAGCTCGTACTGAGCGAGCGCGGCCTTGACGTCGGCATCCGTCGCCAGCCCGGACTGCGCACGCGAGCGGATCTGCTCGAACTGCACGCCCACGGCGGTCGCCTCGGCGCGCGCGAAGGCCAGCGCGTCCTCGGCGCCGAGCACGCCGAAGTACGCTTCGACGACGTCCATCAGCAGCGTGTCCTGCTCGCCCTGCAGGACGTGCTGGGCCTGGCGCACGCGCAGCTCGGCCTGCTCCTTGCCCAGCGTCAGCTCGGGCCGGTACAGCGCCTGCTGCAGCTGCGCACCGTAGATCAGTCGATCGAAGCTGTCCTCCTGGTCGATGTCGATGACGCCGTAGTAGTCGCCCTCGTTCGACTCGTGGACCCAGTCTTGCTGCCCGTGCGCGCCCAACTGCGGATACAGCTTGCCGGCCGCCTGGGGCAGCAGCTCGCGCGCGGCCTGGTATTCGGCGCGCGCGGCGCGGTAGCGCGGATTGGCCTGCAAGGCGTCGTTGCAGGCGCCGAGCAGATCGGTGATTGACTGCGGACGCTCCTGTGCCAGAGCCGCGCCGCAGACGAGCGCAAGCGCCGGGCAGAGCATGCCGATCGCGCGGTAGTGCATCGCTGTTCGGTCCCCTCGGTTGGACTCCCGCGTGCGGGACGGATCGTGCAGGCGGCCGGCAAACCGCGCCGGCCTGCGGCAGGAGGTTGCTGCGATTATGGGCAAGCTCGTTGCGCCGTGATGTCGGAAACCTGCGCGTCGGCGCCCCCCACCGGGCGCCGCGGACGCCGACGCAGGGCTTTCACTCCGGGACCGCCGCGGCGATCCACGCCTTGCGGATCTCGCGCCCGCAGAGCACGCTGTTCCAGGACGCGCGCTCCGAGAGTTCGCTGCGCGCGAGGATGCCATAGAAGCGCTTGTCCGCGGAGATCCACGGATAAAACCCGGTGAGGCCGGGGCTGCTGAACGCACCGTCGCCGGTGCGCGGATCGTCTTCCACCCAATGATTGAGGCTGTAGTGCCAGGCCTCGGGCACCGGACTGTAGAGCGCACCGGGACAGGCGCGCGGCAGCGTGCAGACCGCATCGCGCCCGAGGAACTCGCGCATGCGCAGGCGTCCCGAGAGAATCCTGCGCAGAAACTCGCCATACGCCGCCGGCGTCGACTCCATGCCGCCCGCCAGCTGCGCGCGCGCGTACCGGAAGTCGAGCCCGCCTCCGAGCACCGACAACACCTCGGACGTCAGCGCGTCGGCGCCGAGCGCGCCGAGCCCCAGATCGAGCGCAAGGCGCTGGCTGTGGCCGCCGCTGTACGCGAACCTGCCGACGGCAGCGGGGTCCCGCTCGGCGCCGCCGGCACGCTCCATGCAGCCCTGCACGCTGCGCGACAGGAGACAGCGCAGCGGATTGAACGCGCGAAAGCCGGAGCGCATCTGCAGCATCGCGCGCTGCGCATCGCTGAGCGCGCCACGGGTTTTCTCGAGCACGTACGCGCCCCAGACCCACTTCGACGCCGACGCGATCTTCATCTCGCTGTCGGCGGTGTATTCCGCACCGACGCTACCCGACGCCAGCACGCCGTCGGCATCGCCGATCTCCCAGTAGAAGGGCGCGACCGCGGCACACTGCGGCGCCTGTTCGGCGGCTTTTTCAGCGGCTGCCGCAGCCTGCTGCAGTGGAGCGCCCAGCAGGGGAGGACTGCATGCAGCGATCACCGCGGCCAGCGCCGCGGGGCGGATCCGGGCGCAAGTACGATGCGAAATCATCGGGGCTCCTGTGCGGTTGCGCCCCGATGATACCAGCGCGGGCGCGGCGGTCCGCGATTGGCCCGGATCGATGCTCGCCCGGAGCACGTATCTTCAGCCGTGCGGCAGCTTCATCAGGTAGCGGCACAGCGCCGGGCAGACGAGCACGGCGCCGATCATGTTCGCGAAGAACGCAAACGCGAGCAGCAGCCCCATGTCGGCCTGGAACTGCAGGCCTGACATCAGCCATGTGGCCACCGAGCCGGAGAGCACCAGACCGGTGAAGATCACCGGCTTGCCGGTCATGCGCAGCGTCTCGTAGTAGGCCTCGCCGAGATTCATGCCCTTCTTCACGAACTCTTCGATCGTCGAGTAGATGTAGATGCCGTAATCGACACCGATGCCGACCGCGAGTGCCGCCACCGGCAGCGTGGCCACCTTCATGCCGATACCCTTGATCGCCATCAGCGCCAGGATCAGGTTGGAGACGACGTACAGGGGCACGAGGATCGAGAGCACGCCGGCGGCGGTGCGAAATGACAGCCACAGGAAGACGGTGATGACCGCGTAGACGTAGTACACGATCGGCCTGTCTTTCTCGTGCACGACCTCGTTGGACGCCGCCATGACGCCGCCCTGCGCACTGGCGAGCGCGAAGTTCACCGGACACGGCTTGCTGTAGCCGTCGAGCTCGGCCTTGGCGTCGTCGACCTTATTGCGCAGCGTGATGACGGCGTCGTTGGCGTCGACGTCGGCGTCGCTCAGATTCTGCGCCTTGAGGCGCGTCGTGCGGTTCTTCAGCGCGACCCTGGCGTCGCCCCAGGCGCGACGCGCGGCGTTCTTGTCTTCGCAGTAGGCCGGCTCGACACCGGTATGCAGCTCGAACCATTGCCGGGCATTGGCTTCGTTGAAGGCCTTGACCTTGTCGGTCAGGCGCTCCAGGGTCACCGCCTTGTGATCCTTCGTGAACAGGAACACCGCCATCGCCGAGCAGTCCGGGTTGAGCAGGCCCGACGACGTGGGAATCGGCGTGATCGCCTGCACCATCACGTACCGGTTGCGCGGCAGTACCTTGAAGCTGGGCGACCCCTCGGAGTATGCCGAGTTCACGGTCCGCGCGGCCCACGGCAGCGACATGATCGACGTGACCGCCGGGTCGTTCTCCATGTGCCAGCCGAAGCGGTCGATCTGCTCCATCACGTCGTACTTGATGCAGGCCTCCGGATCGGTCTCGGCGATGACCTTGAGAATGTCGGTGCCGATCGCGAAGTTCTCGGTGATCGCCCTGGAGTCGTTGTTGTAGCGCGAGTCCGGGCGCAGCTCCGGCACGCCGGCCTGCGAGTCGCCGTAGAGGATGCCCTCGCCCTTCCAGACGGCCCAGCCGTAAAGCGCAGCGACGGTAACGATCAGCACGGCGGCCGGCGCCGGCCGCGTGACGATCGTCATCGCGCGGAACAGCGGATTGAACACCGCCTCGCGCGCGCGCTGTCTCTTCACGAACGCCTCGATGTCCCTGACGCTCATGTACGTCAGCCAGATCGGCATCAGGATCTTGTTCGTGACGATGATCGCGACCATGCCGTAGGAGGCGTTGATCGCCATCTCGCGGATGATGTCGATCGGAATCAGCAGGATCGTCAGGAAGCCGGCGAGGTCGGTGATCAGCGCCGTCGTGCCGGGAATCGCGAGACGCCGGAAGGTTTCCAGCGAGGCGTCGTAGCTGTTCTTGCCGGTCGCGAGTTCGGATACCCAGGAGCTGGTGTACTGGACGCCGTGCGAGACCGACACCGACAGGATCAGGAACGGCACCAGGATCGCGAAGGGATCGAGACCGAAGCCGGACGCGCTGAGCAGCCCGAACTCCCAGATCACCGCGATGAACGCGCACACCAGCGGCAGGATCGCGAGCTTGAAGCTGCCGAGGTAGAGGATCAGCAGGATGAACGTCATGCCGAGCGCGACGAAGAAGTACAGGACGACTTCGTTCGCGGCGTCGGTGACGTCGCCGATGACCTTGGCGAAACCGATGATGTGGATGTCGACCTGGTCGTCCCGGTACTGGCCGCGAATCTTCTCTTCGAGCTGTTTCGCCACTTCCCGGTAGTCCAGCTTCCGGCCGGTGACCGGGTCGATCTCGAGCAGCTCCGCGAACACCATCGCGCCGCGCTGATCCTTCGACACGTAGCGGCCGACGTGGCCGCCC
The DNA here is from genome assembly GCA_040754295.1 of Pseudomonadota bacterium. Taxonomy (GTDB): domain Bacteria; phylum Pseudomonadota; class Gammaproteobacteria; order Nevskiales; family Nevskiaceae; genus Solimonas. The sequence goes on from JBFMCQ010000035.1 coordinate 5,558, forward strand.
TTGCCGACGTTGGCGCGAACCAGATCGAAGTAGTACTCGGTCGGCTGGTATTCGGCCGGAATCACGTTGCCGCCGGCGAATCCGCCTTCGACGACCTCGACGTAGCGCACGTCCGGCGTGAACAGCGACGACACGCGCGAGCGGTCGACGCCGGGCAGGAAGAAGATCTCGTCGGTGACCCGCTTGAGCTTGGTCAGGAAGTGCTCGTTGTAGATGTCGTGGCTCTTGTCCTTCTGGATCAGTGCGACGAGTACCGTGTTGGCGCCGCCGAAGTCGTCTTCGTACTGCTTGAGCACCTGCATGTACGGATGCTCGAGCGGAATCGACTTGTCGAAGCCGGCGTCGACCTGCGTACCGACGGCGAGCCATGCGAAGATCACGGTCAGGATTGCGAGCAGCGCCAGCAGCAGCACGCGCTTGCCGTAGATGATCGGCTCGACGAGCGCGAGGATCTTTTCCTGCGAGAAGAAGGACCTTCCGGCCATGTGCGCTGCCCTCCGTCGTTGTCCGTGGCGCGTTTCAGTTCAGCGCGATGTGCTGGACGCCGGACTCCCCGACCGCGATGAGCGTATCGCCGAGCGGGATCGCCGCCGCCAGCGGCGTGCCCGCCCTGGCCTTCGTCTGATCGACGCGGTCCATGTCGCGGGCGGAGACGAGGATGTTGCCGTTGAGGCCGACCATGACCACGCGGCCGTCATCGAGACGCGTTGCGCCGAACATCGATGCCACCGAGCCGGTGTCGACTTCGCGCCACTGCGGCCTATGCACATCCTCGGCGACGAACACATTGCCGCGCAGGCCGAAGATCACGACGCCCTTGGCTCCGTAGCCGAGGGCACCGAACAGCGTGCTGTCGTAAGGCGATTCCAGCGCCGTCCAGCTCTGTCCTTCATCGGTCGAGCGCGCCAGCGTCCCCATTTCGCCGGCGATGAACAGCGTGCCGTCGTCGAGGCGCGTGATCGAGTTGAAGTGCCACTCGCCGTCGCGGATCGGCGTCTCCAGATCGGTCCAGTTCTGGCCGCCGTCGACCGTCCGGTACAACAGGCCGTAGGCGCCGACGGCGAAGCCGCGGCGGGCATCGAGGAACAGCACGTCGAGGAACGGCCTCTCCAGCTCCGGCTCGAAGTTCTGCAGGCTCCAGCTGCGGCCGCCGTCGGCGGTATGCAGGATCACTGCGTCGTGCCCGACGGCCCAGCCGTTCTGGGGATCGGGAAAATCGACCGCGGTCAGCGCCGAGCGCGTCGGCGTCTGCACCTGCGCCCACTTCTCGCCGTCGTTGGAGACGATCACCGCGCCGCGATCGCCCACGGCGATGAGATGCGCGCCGGTGTTGACGATGTCGAGCAGCAGGCTCTTCGGCGTCAGCGGCATGATCTCCGAAGGCAGCGGCTTGACGATCGTCTCGACCTCGCCGCCGCCTTCCTGCGCCGGGAGCACGGCCGGACCGGTCAGCAGGAGTGCCGCGGTCACGCCTGCGAGTCGGCGTCTCTTGCACATGTTCATCTTCCCCTGATCCAGACCGCAGGCGAGCGGCGCTTCGGCTCGTTATTTGCGGAACGGAATCGCCTGCACACCGATACCGCGTCTGGCCGACACGGAACTGCCAGGATCGTCATTCCTTGGCCAGTCTGGAAACGCTGCCGGGATCGAAATCGTCGACCTCCAGCACCAGCGTCGCGGTCTCGGGCTCCTCGTTGTTGAGCGCCAGCGCCAGGTACCGTTTGTTCTGCAGATCGTACACCGTTTCGCAGACCACGAGCTCGTAGGGCTTGTCGTAGGCGATCACGCTGTGCATCTCCTGCAGCCGCCACAACCGGTCGCGCTGGTCGTAGACGTCGACGACGCGGATCTGCCAGCCGTCCTCGTCGAGGTAGAAGCGGCGGCGCCGGTACTGGTGCGAGGCACCGCCCTTCAGACTCGCCTCGACGACCCAGACGCGGCGCAGCTCGTAGCGCGTCAGCGCCGGATCGATATGGTCCTTGCGCAGGATTTCGGCGTAGCGCAGCGAATCGCTGTGCAGCCGGTAGCTGTTCGCCGGAACGAACAGCTCGCGCTTGCCCAGCAGCTTCCAGTCGTAGCGGTCGAGCGCACCGCTGAAGCCGTCGAACTGGTCGTTGGTGCGCAAGCCGTCGGCGCCGCTGGCGGGCGCGTCGTAGGCGATGGTCGGCGCGCGGCGTAGACGCCGCTGTCCGGGGCTGTACTGCCAGACGCGCGGCGCCTCGACGCGGCGGTCGAGCGTTTCGTGCACGAGCAGAATCGAGCCGGCAAGGCGCTCGGGCCGCGTCACAACCTGCAGGAAGTACATCAGCACGTTGTCCAGATGCTCTGGCGCGGCACCCGGCCATCCATAGGCGAACAGCGTTTTCTCCCGGAACTGGGTATGGCTGTATTCGCCACCGGTCGTCACCGCGAACTGATTGTTCCAGCGCAGCGTGGACGGCTCACGATAGCGCGTCTTGTGGTTCCAGATCACTTCGCGCCCGTCGGCCGGAATCGGGAACGGAACGCCGGTGACGGCGTCCTTTAGCGAATCGCCGTCGTCGAGAAGCTCGGCGCGCACGGCATTGGCACGTGTCGCCGCGTAGACGAATTCCGGATTCGCGAAACTGCGGCGCGTGCGGTACAGCGGCATTCGATAGCTGTCCGGAAACCGGCGCAGCAACTCGATCTGACCCGGGCTCAGGTGGTCGTCGTACTCACCGATGTTGGCGGCGGTGATCGTCGCGTACGGCCGGTCCTCCGGGAACGGATCGCAGTAGCGTGTGCCCGGACCCTGGAAGCACGGTGGCGGCGCCGCGAGCCCACCGGTCCACGGCGGTATCATGCCTTCGGCGTCGCCTGCGCGCTGGGCACCGACCGGCGTCAGCTCGGCACCGAGCCGCGCCGCCGCCTCTTCGCTGACGCGCGCGCCCGCGTCCACCCAGACGGCGGTGAGCACGGCAGCGATCAGAGCCGGGGCTGCGGCGCGCGACAGGCGCTTGCGGTCGCGCGCGGTCCGCGCCATCAGAACTGATAGCCGAGATAGACCAGCAGGTTGTCGCGATCGTGACCTGGATCGCGCGTGTGCGTGCCGGTGAACCAGGTATAGCGGACTTCACCGGTGTACTTCGACAGGTAGTCCCAGCGCAACCCGCAGAGAATCGTCTTGCGGCCCTCGACGAAATTCTGGCCGAGGCCCGGCGCCACGCCTTCGACGTCGTGGAACAGCCCGGTCAGCAGCTCGAGGTTCACGCCCATGAACGCGCTGTCGTACCGGGTGGACACAACCAGCCGGTAACCGTAGGAGATCTCGGTGCCGAAGCCGGCGTAATCCGGATGCGCGGTCGGGTTCTGCCGCAGGGTTGCCTCGGTGCTGGCCGTCGTCGGATCGTCCGGGTCGGTGCGGATATCGCGCGGATTGATGCCAGTGGTGCCGTCGGCGCCGGCCGAAACGTGCGTGTTGACACCGGCGCCCTGGAACTGCAGCTCGTCGAGCCCGGGCATGTCGACGACATGCGTCATGCCGGCCTCGAACAGCGTCAGGATCTGGCTCGCGCCGATCGGATTGTCGCCGCCGAAGGTCTTCACGAAAGTCAGGTTGAGCTGACCGACGCCCAGCTCCTCGTAGCCGCGGATGTAGTCGCCGGGTCCGTACTCGACGCCGCGGTACTGGGAAACGAAGTCCGGCGCCGCGGTGCGCCGGCCGGGCAGCGTCGCCACACCGAGCGAGAAGTCCTGCGCCGGGAACGCCGGCTGCAGTCCGGCGAATACCAGATCGGTGATCTGTACTTGCACCGGCAGCTTTGGCCGGTACGCGTATTCGCCGGACCACGCCCAGTCGCCGACCGTGGTGTTGAACGACAGGCCGTAGACCTGGACGTCCTCCGGATACTCGGCGAAGTAGCTGATCGAGCCGACCGGGAGCGGATCGTTGTCGCCGGTCGACGGCTGATACTCGCCCACTCCGGTGGCGAGCACCGCGAGGTTTTGCGCGGGCACGCCGCAAACGGCGAGCAGCGTGGCGATGTTGGTCAGCGGGTTCGCCGCCGGCGAATCCGGAATGCAGGTCGCGTCCGCGGCGATGATGCCGACCGTCGGGATGCGCGAGTGATAATTCGCGAAGTAGAAGCCGAGCTCGGTGCCGTTGTTGAAGTCCTCGAGGAAAGTCTTCAGCGAGAAGCCGTACTGGCCACCGTCATCCGGCGTGCGCCGCCCTTCTTCCGTGAAGTTGCGCGCCATCGTACGGTCGGACTGCGAGCCGAGCACCGCCGCCGGATCCTGCGGATTGCGGTAGGGCCGGTACAGCTCCAGCGGATCCTCCGGCGCCTTGCCGAAGGACAGCATCGCGTAGCTGGCACCGGCGCCGAGGAGGTCCACGGTCGAGAAGAAGCTGCCCACCGGATCGAGGACCAACGGCTTCCACTCGTAGCCGTAGAAGGCCTCGAGATTGAGCCCGTCGAAGACCTCGACATTGATGCTGACCATGCCGATGGGCAGGAACAGCTCCTTGATGTCGAAGCCCGGCATGCGCAGCAGCGCCTGGTTCACCGGGTTGATCGTGTTGAGGCTGTTGAGCGCGATGAGGCCGCTCTCGCCCCAGTTGAGCACGTGATTGCCGACCTTGAAACTCATGTAACGCCCGCCGAGCTCGAAGCTGCGGCTGACGAAGTAGTCGAGCATTTCGAACTCGCTGCCGTTCGTGTCGACCGCATCGGGCGGATACGGCGTGCGGAACCGCTGCAGCGTCGTATCCGGATGGCGCTCGTCGAAGTCCTCGTAGTTCGCGTCGAAGAAATACAGGCCGCGCGCGAAGACGTTGAAGCCGAACAGGTCGATGTTGAGGTCGGTGGTCAGCTTTGCCGTGGCGTGGACGAGGTCGTGGCGGTCGAAGTTGAGGTTGCCGTTGTCGCCGTTGGGCTGGAAACCGCCGGGCTGGCGAACGAAGTAGTCGTTGGCGGTGCCGTTGCCGTCCTGTGCCGGGAGTGTCGCCGAGCAGGTGTCGCCGCTGAAGACGTTCTCGTTCGGGTCGGTGCTGAAGCTGTCCGGCGGAGACTCGCGCGCCACGCACAGGCCCGGATTGAGGTTCGATTTTGCGACCAATGCGTCGTCGCGCTCCTGCATGCGCCAGGACGCGCCGATCGTGACCAGATTCTCCAGGCGGATCGTCGTATCGGCGATCTCGAAGTCCAGCGCGAAGCCCGTTGCGCTGTAGGCCATCGCCGCGGCGGCAGCCGGAACCGCCAGCCGGCGAAATCCGAGGGTTGCGGCACCGCCACGACTGCGTTCGATCGTCATCCCCTGCTCCCACCGTTCGGATTCTGGCGGCCGCGTAGTCCGCTGGCGCGAGGATGGCTGCAACGCCAAGCGCCTGCGCGACCGGCAGCGTCCATCCTCCGTATCCACGTGAAACCTCGACGCGGTTTCTTGGTTGATGTTGCCGGCACTCTACTCGAGCCGCGCAGTGCGCCGATTTTTAGCAGACGCACCGGGGTGGCGCAAGGAAGTCGGAGCGGTGCAAGGGCTTCCGAGCGCCCCGGCACACGATCGCACACGGATTAGCAGGAAATCCAGATCAGACTCGCCATGCGCCCGCAGACCCCGTCGCGGCGGTGCGAGAAATAGCGCTCTGCGCTGCGGTAGCTGCACCGCCCGCCGCCGTGAATCGAGACGACGCCGGCCCGCTGCAGGCGCAGGCGCGCAAGTCCATACAGATCGGCGAGCCAGTGTCCGCGACGCACTGCGACGAAGCAGGCGCCGGCCGTCGCGTCATCGCTCACGAACGCGGCGTGCACGTCGGCACCGACCTCGTAAGCCTGCGGTCCGATCGCAGCCCCGAAACAGGCGCGCAGGCGCGCGGGCGGCACCGGCAGCGCGGCGACGGCGGCTTCGAGCACACCCGCTGCAAGCCCGCGCCAGCCGGCGTGGACGGCGGCGACGATGCTGCCGTCGGACGCGGCCAGCAGCACCGGCAGGCAGTCGGCGCTCAGCACCGCGCAGACGACACCGGGCACGGATGTCCATGCCCCGTCGGCGCAGGGCGTGCCGGCGTCTGCGCTACGCAGCTCGACGACCTCGGTGCCGTGCACCTGCTGCAGCCACACCGGCTCGCTGGGCAGCTGCAGCGCGCGACGCAGCCGCTGCCGGTTCGTAGCGACCGCCTCGGCGGCGTCGCCCACATGCGCGGCGAGATTGAGGGTATCGAACGGCGGCGCGCTGACACCGCCGCCGCGCAGGGTTTGCACGGCCCGAACGCGCGGCGGCGCGGGCCAGTCGCGGAAATCGTCGACGCCGATCATGCAGGATGGGCATGCCGGCGCAGCAGCGCATACAGCTGCTGCAGGTCCGCCGGCGCCTCCGCGGTCCACGCCGCGCGCTTGCCGCTGCGCGGATGCGTCAGCTCCAGCTCGCGCGCATGCAGCGCCTGCCGCGAGAGCGCGCGCAGTGCATCGCGCAGCTCGGGATCGAGCCCGCTGCCGCGCAGCGGACCGCCGTAGAGCGGATCGCCGACGATCGGGTGACGCAGGTGCGCGAGGTGCACGCGGATCTGATGCGTGCGCCCGGTTTCGAGGCGCACGCGCAGCCGCGTGAACTGGCGGAAGCGCTCCTCGATGCGGTAATGCGTCACCGCCTCGCGCCCGCCGTGTTCGAGCACGGCCATGCGCAGCCGGTCGCGCGGATGCCGGCCGAGCGGCGCGTCGAGCGTACCGCCGGCGATCAGTTCGCCCTGCACCAGCGCCTCGTACTCGCGGCGGATTTGGCGCGCCTGCAGCTCGGCGACGAGGCGCGCGTGCGCCTTGAGGCTGAGCGCGATGACGAGCAGCCCCGAAGTGTCCTTGTCGAGGCGATGCACGATGCCCGCGCGCGGTACCGCGGCGGTCTGCGGAAAATGGTGCAGCAGCGCGTTCTGCAAGGTGTTGTCGCGCTGCCCGGCGCCGGGATGCACGGTCAGCCCGGCCGGCTTGTCGATGACGGCGATGTCGGCATCGGCGTGCACGACGACGAGCGGCAGATCCTGCGGCCCGACGCGCAGATCCTCTTCGGCTTCGGCTTCAAGCAGCAGCTCGGCGCCGGCGGCTACCGGATGGCGCGGACGCGTGACCACCTCGCCGTCGACGCGCAACCGCCCGGCCTCGATCCAGGTCTGCAGCCGCGAGCGCGAGTAGTCGCCGAACAGCTGGGCGCAGACGGCATCCAGGCGCCGGCCGGCCAGCGCCTCTGGAACTTCCGCGCGCACTGGGCGCTCACGATCGTCTTCAGGGCCGCTGACGCTCATCGGCTATACTCCGTTTTGCGTCCGCATTCCACGCTGATCTCGATGAATTTCCGCATTGTCGCCCTGGTGGCGCTCGCCGTCGCCGTTTCCGCGTGCAGCTCCGACCCCGATCGGCCGCAGCCGGACAATCCCTTCCGGCCCGAGCAGGTATCGGCGCGCGAGCAGCGGCTGCAGGCGGCGGAATTGTACCGGCTCGGGCGCGAAGCGCTGGTCTCGAGCGACTTCGCCACCGCCATCCAGCGCTACTCGCAGCTGTCGCTGCGCTTCCCGTTCACCGAGTACGCCGTGCAGGGCGAGGTCGAGCGCATCTACGCGCTGTATCGCAACTTCCAGCCGGAAGAAGCGCTGGCTGCGGCGGACCGCTTCCTGCGCGACTACCCGCGCCATGCCCACGCCGACTACGTGCAGTACGTGAAGGGGCTGGTGAACTTCGACCGCGACCGCGGCTTTGCCGACGCCCTGGGCTTCGACACCTCGCGGCGCGACACGAGCAGCCTGCGACGCTCTTTCGACGACTTCAGCCTGCTGATCCAGCGTTATCCGCAAAGCCCCTACGTCGCCGACGCGCGCGCGCGCATGATCTACCTGCGCAACCGCCTGGCGAGCCACGAGCTCACGATCGTCGAGTACTACATCCGCCGCGGCGCCTACGTTGCCGCCGCCAAGCGTGCCGAGGAGATCGTCGCGCAGTACCCGGGTGCACCGGCGACCGTGCGTGCGCTGTCGCTGCTGCAGGAGAGCTACGAAGCGCTCGGCCTGCCCGAGCAGGCCGCCGACGCACGCAAGCTGCAGCAGGCGTACCTGACCAGCGCGGTGCGCGAGAAGCTCGAGGAAGGCGGCTGAGCGACAGCTCCCAAAAGCTCAACAACTCTTTTGCCACGGATGACACGGACAAAGCCCGGATCGAGACGACAGCATGCTGCAAATCCGTGTTTATCCGTGTCATCCGTGGCTAACTGCTTCTTCAAGACTCAGATATCGCCGTAAACCGCGGTCAGGGGGTATCTGCGCTCGCGCCCGAACGCGCAGCGCGTGACCTTGGGGCCCGGCGGCGCCTGGCGGCGCTTGTATTCGGACCGGCGCACGAGGCGCGCGATGCGCATCACCGTGGCCTCGTCGAAACCGCGCGCGACGATCTCCGGAATCGACAGCTGATCCTCGACATAGGCTTCCAGCAGCGGGTCGAGCACTTCGTACGGCGGCAGCGAATCCGAGTCCTTCTGGTCCGGCCGCAGCTCGGCGCTCGGCGGGCGCGTGATCACGCGCTCGGGGATCACCGGGAAGCCCGGCGTCGCGATGCCGTTGCGGTAGCGGGCGAGGCGATAGACCAGCGTCTTGTAAACGTCCTTGAGCGGCGCGAACCCACCGCACATGTCGCCGTAGAGCGTCGCGTAGCCGACCGCCATCTCGCTCTTGTTGCCGGTCGTCAGCACCACCTGGCCGAACTTGTTCGACAGGGCCATCAGCAGCACGCCGCGGCAGCGCGACTGGATGTTCTCCTCGGTCAGGTCCGGCGCGCGGCCGGCGAAGGCCTTGGCCAGCGTCGAATTGAACGCCTCGAACGCGCGCTCGATCGGCAGCACCGAGTAGCGGATTCCCAGTGCTTCGGCCTCGAGGCGCGCGTCGTCCGTCGACATGGCCGCGGTGTAGCGCGACGGCATCGACACGCCCCAGACGCGCTCCGGCCCGAGCGCGTCGGCAGCGATCGCAGCGACGACGGCCGAGTCGATGCCGCCGGACATGCCGATCAGCGCGCCGGGAAAGCCGTTGCGGTCGACGTAATCGCGCACCGCCTGCACCAGTCCGCGGTAGACGACGGCCTCGATCGGTGCGTCCGCGCGCACCGTGCCGTGAAAGCGCGTCCCGTCGAACACGAGCGGATAGATCGCCTCCTCGAACAGCGGCGCCGCGAAGCTGACGGTGCCGTCGCCGTCGACCGCGGTGGAATCGCCGTCGAAGACGACGTCGTCCTGCCCGCCCACGCAGTTCACATAAACGATCGGCAGCTGCGTCTCGGCGACGCGCAGGCCGAAGATGCGCCGCCGCTCGACGGTCTTGCTCAGGTCGAAGGGCGAGGCGTTGATGTTGAGCAGCAGCTGCGCACCCGCAGCACGCGCCGCCGCGGCCGGATTCGGCCCCCAGACATCCTCACAGATGCACAGGCCGATCCGCGTGCCCTCGTGCTCGAACACCAGCGTGCCGGCACCCGGCTTGAAGTGCCGGCGCTCGTCGAAGACGCCGTAGTTCGGCAGCAGCTGCTTGCGCGTGCGCGCCACCACCGCCCCATCGCGGATCACGTAGGCGGCGTTGTAGATCGAACGCGCCCCGGCGTCGTCGGCGTACTCGGGCAGGCCGAAGACGACGGTGATGCCGCGAAGCTCGCGCAGCAGACGCTGCACGCCGTCGTCGATCACGCGCGGCATCGCCGAGCGCAGGAGCAGATCGTCCGGCGGATAGCCGATCAGCGACAGCTCGGGACAGGCGAGCAGACTCGCGCCGAGCGCATCGCGCGCATGCACCGCGGCGTCGATGATCTTCTGGACGTTGCCTTCGACGTCGCCGACCCAGAGATTGAGCTGGGCGAGCGCGAGCTTCATGGCGCCTCCGGCGCCGTGAGGCGTGAGACCTGAGGCGTGAGGCGCAACGGCAGCCTCATCGCAGCCGCGTGACCGCCGCGCCTGCCGCTCCCCACCTCCACCTCACGCGGCGCGCAGTGCCGCAAGCATCGCCGCACCGAGATCGGCCGGCGAGCGCACCGTTTTGACGTCCGCGGCCTCGAGCGCTGCGAACTTCTCGTCGGCCGTGCCCTTGCCGCCGGAGATGATCGCGCCGGCGTGGCCCATGCGCTTGCCCGGCGGTGCAGTGACGCCGGCGATATAGGCGACGACCGGTTTCTTCACGTTCTTCCGGATGTACTCCGCCGCCTCTTCCTCGGATGATCCGCCGATCTCGCCGACCATGATGATGCCTTCGGTGGCCGGATCCTTCTCGAACCGCTCGATGACTTCGATGAAGCCCAGCCCGCGCACCGGGTCGCCGCCGATGCCGACGCAGGTCGACTGTCCGAGTCCGTTCTGCGTCGTCTGATACACGGTTTCATAGGTCAGCGTGCCCGAGCGCGACACGATGCCGATCCTTCCCGGCTTGTGAATGTGGCCCGGCATGATGCCGATCTTGCATTGGCCCGGCGTGATCACGCCCGGGCAGTTCGGGCCGATCAGCACGCTGTCCGGATACTGCGAGCGCAGCGTCGCCTTGACCTTGACCATGTCGTTGACGGGGATGCCTTCGGTGATGCAGACGATCACGCGGATGCCGGCGTCGGCGGCCTCGAGGATCGCATCGGCCGCAAACGGCGCCGGCACGTAGATCATCGTCGCGTCGGCACCGGTGGCGTCGACGGCGTCATGGCAGGTGTCGAACACCGGCAGATTGAGGTGCGTGCTGCCGCCGCGGCCCGGCGTCACGCCGCCGACCAGCCGGGTGCCGTAGGCGATGGCCTGCTCGGAGTGGAACGTGCCCTGCTTGCCGGTGAAGCCCTGGCAGATGACCTTGGTGTCTTTGTTGATAAGGATGCTCATTGAAAATCTCGTGAGGCGTGAGGCGTGAGGCGTGAGGCGTCTTCGCCTTACGTCGCCTGGGCGAGGGAAACGACGGTCTTGGCGGCTTCGGTCAGATCGTCGACCGGCGTGATCGCCAGTCCCGACGACTTGAGCATCTCGCGGCCCTTGTCCATGTTGGTGCCCTGCAGGCGCGCGACGACCGGGATCTTCAGCCCGACCTGCTTGCACGCCTGGATGATGCCCTCGGCGATGAGGTCGCAGCGCACGATGCCGCCGAAGATGTTGATGAAGATCGCCTTGACGTCCGGACTCTTGGTGATGAGCTTGAAGGCTTCCGTGACTTTCTCGGCGGTGGTGCCGCCACCGACGTCGAGGAAGTTCGCCGGACGGCCGCCGTGCAGCTTGACGATGTCCATCGTCGCCATCGCCAGGCCGGCGCCGTTGACCATGCAGCCGATGTTGCCGTCGAGCGTGACGTAGTTGAGGTCGTACTTGGAGGCTTCGCGCTCGCGCTCGTCCTCCTGCGAGAAGTCGCGCATCTCGGCGATCGCCTTCTGGCGGTACAGCGCGTTGCTGTCGAAGTTGAGCTTGGCGTCGAGCGCCATGACGTCGCCGTCGGCGGTGACGATCAGCGGATTGACCTCGACCAGCGCCGCGTCGAGCTCGACGAAGATGCGGTACAGGCCCATCAGGATCTTCGTGAACTGGTCGACCTGGGCCTTGTTCAGATCCATGAAGAAGCCGAGCTGGCGCGCCTGGTAGGGCTGCAGACCCGCGGCCGGGTGCACGTAGACGTGCTTGATCTTCTCCGGCGTGTGCGCGGCGACCTCCTCGATGTCCATGCCGCCGGCCGCCGAGGCCATGAACACGATGCGCTCGCGCGAGCGGTCGACCAGCGCCGAGACGTAGAGCTCGCGCGCGATCGCGGACGGCTTTTCGACCCAGACGCTGTTGATCGGCAGGCCTTCGGCGCCGGTCTGCTTGGTCACCAGGCGATGGCCCAGCATCTTCTTGGCCGCTTCCTCGACCGCGTCGTAACCCTCCACCAGCTTGACGCCACCGGCCTTGCCGCGGCCACCGGCGTGCACCTGCGCCTTGACGACGAACTTCTCGCCGCCGAGCTGCTTGGCCGCGGCGCGCGCCGCTTCGGGCCCCTCCGCGAGCTGTCCCTGCGGCACCGGGATGCCGTAGCGGGTAAAGATCTCTTTTGCCTGGTACTCGTGCAGATTCATGCCACTGGTCCTCTCACCGGCCCTGGGGCGGCCGTCGGCGGTCTTTCTGGAAATGGGGGTGGCATTCTCGCTTACCGTCCAGGCGGAAGCAAAAACGGCCCGCCTGCGGGGCGCCGCAGGGCCTACAATCAGCGGATGAAAGCGCTTGCTTGTCTCGAAAGCCGGCATCACGGAGGGCGCCGGCCGGTACCGGTCGTATACGCATGAACGTCTTGAGGCTGCTGCTGCTGCTCGCCGCCGTGTGGCTGATCTGGCGCATCGTGCGCCAGGTGCGCGCGCAGCTCGCCCGGCCGAATCCGCCGCCCGCGGACGCCTACGAGCCGATGGCGCAGTGTGCGAAGTGCGGCACCCATCTCCCGGCCAGATCCCTCAACTCGGCGGGGGTCTGCGGTCGCTGCGGTGAATGACGCCGCTGCAGCGCCGGGCACGGCGCCGGCGCGCCCCGCAGCGCCGCCCGCACGCGTCGACGACTGGCGCATTCTGGCCGTGCTCGGCCCCTACCGCCTCCTGCTCGTCGCGACGCTGCTGTCACTGTATCGCAGCGGCTTCGCGCCAGATTTCTTCGAGCGCCTGAGCGCGGCGGCGTTCTACTACGGCTGCCTGTCCTACGCGGTGATCGCACTACTACTGCTGCTGCTCGGCGTGTACCGCGTACCGGGCCTGCGCGTGCAGGCGCATCTGCATCTGGCCGCCGACGCGCTCGTCCTCGGCACGCTGGTGCTCGGCGCCGGCGGCATCGGCAGCGGCCTGGGCATCCTGCTCGTGCCGCCGGTGGTCGGCAGCAGTCTGGTGCTGAGCCCGCGGCTGGCGGCGGTACACGCGGCAGTGGCGACGCTGGCGATGTTCGGCGCACAGACGCTGCATCAGCTGCGGCTGCATACCTGGGATCCCGCGGACTATTCGCAGGTCGGCCTGCTCGGCCTGATGTTCTTCGCGTCGAGTCTGGTCGCCAACACCGTGGCGCAGCGCGCGCGGCGCAGCGAAGAGATGGCGGCGCGCGTCGGCAGCGAGTTCGTGAGTCTGACGCGCCTGTCGGAGAACATCATCGAGTCGATGCAGACCGGCGTGCTCGTCGTCGATCCCGACGACCGCATCCGCGTGTCCAACGCAGCGGCGCGGCGGCTTGCCGGCGAGCAGATGGTCAGCGGCGCCGCGGTGGTGCAGGCGCTGCCGGCGCTGCACACGGTGCTGCAGAACTGGCGCGCCGGCGGCGGCGAATCGAACCTGCCGCTGCCAGCCGCCGGCAGCGGCCGCGAAGTCACGGTGCGCATGACGCGCCTCGGCTGGGGCGCGGAGGCCCAGGTGCTCGTGCTGCTCGAAGACGCCGGGCAGCTGCGCGCGCAGGCCCAGCAGATCAAGCTCGCCGCGCTCGGCCGCCTGTCCGCCGGCATCGCGCACGAGATCCGCAATCCGCTGTCGGCGATCACCCAGGCCAGCCAGCTGCTCGCCGAAGCCGGCGACACGAGCACCGAGAACCGGCGACTGCTGGAGATGATCCAGCGCCACGCAGCGCGCATCGAACGCATCGTGCGCGACGTGCTCGAGCTGTCGCGGCGCGACCCTTCGCGCCGCGAGGATCTGCAGCTGCACGACTGGCTCGAGCAGGCCGCCGCGCTGTACCACGAAAGCTGGCCGCATGCCGGACGCAGTATCGAGATCGCCGACGTCCCGCGGGATCTGCACGTGCTGTTCGATCCGGCGCAGCTGCAGCAGGTGCTGTTCAACCTGTGGGACAACAGTTTCGCGCACGGCGCGCGTGACGGACGCCGAGTCACGGTGCGGCTGCTCGCGGCGCGCAGCCCGGACGGCGATGCCGTGCAGCTCGACGTCGCCGACGACGGCGCCGGCATCCCGGAGTCCTTGCACGAGCGCATCTTCGAGCCGTTCTTCAGCGCCGGCGCTGCCGGCACCGGGCTCGGCCTTTTCCTCTGCCGCGAGCTCTGCGAATACAATCAGGCCCGCCTGAGTCATCTTGCCGACCGCCATGGCGCGACCTTTCGCATCCGCTTCAGCATGCCTGCGTCCGTAACCGGCCCGACCGCGCCGGCGGCGACCGCCCGATGACGACCGCCAATGTGCTCATCGTCGACGACGAGCCGGACATCCGCGCGCTCGTCGAGATCACGCTGTCGCGCATGGGCCTGCGCACCGATGCCGCAGCGACGCTCGCCGAAGCGCGCGAGTTGCTCGCGCGCCAGCAGTTCGACGTCTGCATCACCGACATGCGGCTGCCCGACGGCAGCGGCATCAGCCTGGTCGCCGAAATGCAGCAGCGTGCGCCGCAGACGCCGATCGCGGTCATTACCGCCTACGGCAGCGCCGAAGCCGCTGTCGAAAGCCTCAAGGCCGGCGCCTTCGACTTCGTCTCCAAGCCGGTCGACGTCGCCGTGCTGCGCAAGCTCGTCGACGCCGCGCTCAAGCTGCGCGGTGCGCGGCCGCGCGTCGACAGCGGCGGCGATTCTCTGCTCGGTGAGCACGAAAGCATCCGCCAGCTGCGCGCGCTGATCGAGCGTCTCGCGCGCAGCCAGGCGCCGGTGCACATCACCGGGGAGTCGGGCACCGGCAAGGAGCTGGTCGCACGGCTGATCCACAGCAGCGGCCCGCGCGCCGGCGCGCCGTTCGTCGCGGTCAACTGCGGCGCGATTCCCAGCGAGCTGATGGAGAGCGAGCTGTTCGGTCATCTCAAGGGCAGCTTCACCGGCGCGCACCGCGACAAGCCGGGACTGTTCCAGGCGGCCGAAGGCGGCACGCTGTTCCTCGATGAGGTCGCCGAGCTGCCGATGCACATGCAGGTGAAACTGCTGCGCGCGCTGCAGGAGCGGCGCGTGCGCCCGGTCGGCGCCGATGGCGAGCAACCGGTGAACGTGCGCGTGATCTCGGCCACGCATCGCGATCTCTCGGCGCTGGTGCGCCAGGGCCAGTTCCGCCAGGACCTGTTCTATCGGCTCGACGTCATCGCCGTGCGCACGCCCGCCCTGCGCGAGCGCGCCGACGACATTCCGCTGCTCGCGCGCCACATCCTCGAGCGCATCGCCGCCGGAGCCGGCCTCGCAACGGTGCCCGAACTCGACGACGCCGCGCTCCGAAACCTGCGCCAGTATCCCTTCCCCGGCAACGTGCGCGAGCTCGAAAACGTGCTCGAGCGCGCGATGACCTTGTGCGACGGCAGCCGCATCAGCGCCGCCGATCTGCAGCTGCGCACCCCGGAACCGGTGGACCCGTCCAGCGGGCTCGAGCGGCAGATGGAGGAGATGGAGCGCAACGCGATCCGCGAGGCGCTGGAGAAGACGCGCTACAACAAGACGCGCGCCGCCAAGCTGCTCGGGATGTCGTTCCGCTCGCTGCGCTATCGCATCAAGAAACTCGGCATGGACCAGGAGTGAATTGACCGGCAGGTTATCTGTTACATTTGGATATACAGTACGTTACCGGCGCAGTGACGTCACCGGGTGGCATGAAGCTTGCGAAAGGCAGTGCCTGAATCTGGAGGACCGCATTTGTTCACCCACCGTTCGCCTGCAGCGCCGCGTGGCGCTGTGTTGGCTCTGCCACACGGGTCGCGTCGCGGTCAGGCGCAGCGTAAGCTCTATCCGGCGATTGCCTGGTACGACGGCAGTGCCAGCGAGCCGGCGCAGGAGGTTCTGCGCAACACGCTGCGCTCGGCCTGCGAAGTCATCGGCGCAGACCGCGGCTTCACGCTGCAAACGCGCGAGGAAGCGGTGCTCGAAATAGCCTGCGCGCACCGCATCGTGCGCGACGAGCTGCTCGAGATCGTCCTCGGCTGCGCCGCGCGTGCGCTGCAGCAGGCGCTCGTCTGCGGCCAGCTTGGGCTCGTCGACGACAGCGGGCTGCTGCCGCACGAGGCCGAGGGCAAGGAACACGCGCCGGTCGTCGTCGCCCTGCCGCTCGATCTGGGCGGCGGCCAGCGCGGCGCGCTGTGCCTGCTGCGCAGCGGCAGCCCGCGCGCGCTGTCCGATCTCGATCTCGAAATTCTCGGGGCGCTCGCCGATCAGGCAGCGCTCGCCGTGCGCGCCGCCAATCAGGAGTCGGCACTGAGCAGGCTCGCGGCCAGCCTGCACGCGTTCGCTCCGCAGCTGATCTGATGCAGTCGGGATGATGGATTCACAGCGCGAGGCCGCAACCCGGGACCGCCTCGCCGACGGTGTACGCCGTGCCGATGACGCCGAGGCGGAAGGCTTCCGGCAGGCGGTCCTGCGCCAGGTCGAAGCGCTCACCGCCGACAACCAGCGCCTGCTGCAGTCGGTCGTGCGCAGCGAGCGGCGCTTCCGCACGCTGGCGAAATCGGTCTGGCACGTGCAGGAAGAGGAGCGCCGGCGGCTCGCACGCGAGCTGCACGACGGCATCGGCCAGACCCTGACCGCGCTTGCCAATCAGCTGCAGCGCATCCTCGACGACGCACGCGGCGCCGGCAATCTGGGTCTCGAGCACCGGCTCGCCGACGCGCTCGAGCTCACGCGCAGCTCGCTGCACGACACGCGCGAGCTGTCGCGGCTGCTGCGGCCGACGCTGCTCGACGACCTGGGGCTGGATGCCGCGCTCAACTGGCTCGCGCGCACGCTCTCCGAACGCACCGGGCTTGCGATCCACCTCCAGTCGGGGCTCGACGAAGCGCGCCTGCATCCGGACATCGAAACGCTCGTCTTCCGCATCACGCAGGAGGCGCTGACCAACGTCATCCGCCATGCGCAGGCGCGGACCGCGCACATCGTGCTGCAGCTGCGCGGCGAGACGCTGCTGCTGCGCATCGAAGACAACGGCTGCGGTTTCGACCTGCAGCGGCTCGCCGACGCCGAGCGCGCCGGCACCAGCAGCGGGCTGCGCGGGATGCGCGACCGGGCCGAACTGTTCGGCGGCCGCGTCGACCTCAGGTCCGCGCCGGGACGCGGCACCGTCGTACAAATGTCGCTCGCGCTCGATCCGCCGGAACGATCCTGAAGGCCCCCTCATGACTCCGATCCGCCTGCTGGTTGCCGACGACCACACCATCGTCCGCGAAGGGCTCGTCTCGATGCTCGAGGAAACCGGCGAATGCCAGGTCGTCGCGCAGGCCGCCGACGGCTATCAGGCGATGGAGCTGGCGCTGAAGACGCAGCCCGACGTCGTCGTCACCGACATTTCGATGCCGCGCATCTCCGGCCTGGAAGTGGTCAAGCGGGTGCGGGCCGAGCTGCCGAGCACGCGCACGCTGGTGCTCACGGTGCACGAGGAAGACGAGTACATCCTGCCGATCCTGCGCGCCGGAGCAAACGGCTTTCTCAACAAAGACACTTCGGTCGCCGAGCTGATGACCGCGATCAAGGCGATCCACGCCGGCCAGTCGTACTTCGGGCCGCGCGCCGCCAAGGCGCTGGCCGACCGCCAGAGCCGCGGCCGCAGCATCAGCACCGACCCCTACGAAAGCCTGACCGCGCGCGAGCGCGAAACCTTCCATCTGGTGATCCAGGGCAAGACCACCAAGGAGATCGCGCAGATCCTCGACATCGGCGTCAAGACCGCCGAGAACCATCGCGCGCGCATGATGGAGAAGCTGGGCCTGCGCAACACCGCCGAGGTGGTGCGCTTCGCCGCCCTGCGCGGGCTGCTCTCGTAAGCACCGGACCGTCGCCGCTCTTACCCCCGGCCGAGCCCAGCCGCTATACTTGACGGGTTGGGCCGAGCGCTGCTGCAGCCAGGCACTTTGACTGCGCCCGTTGTTCCGCCGCTCGCGCCTCGCGTTACGTCCAAAACATCTCCTGCAAGGGGCTTTGTTCAATGAGCAATCAAGGCGTGGATCCGGGCCGGCGCCGCTTCCTCACGCTGACGACGAGTGTCGTCGGCGGTGCGGGTGCGGTCGCCGCGGTCTGGCCATTTCTAGCGTCGCTGAAACCCAGCGAGCGCGCCAAGGCGCTGGGGGCGCCGGTCACGGTCGAAGTCGGCGGGCTCGAGGCCGGTCAGAGAGTCATCGTCGCCTGGCGCGGCAAGCCGGTCTGGGTCGTGCGCCGCACGCCGGAAATGCTGGCCACGCTGCCCAAGGTCGCCGGCGATCTGCGCGATCCCAACTCCGAAGAGGAGCAGCAACCGGAATACGCGCAGAACGAGGCGCGTGCGATCAAGCCGGAGCTGCTGGTGATGGTGGGCTCGTGCACGCATCTGGGCTGCTCGCCGACGTTCCGGCCCGACCACCCGGCACCGGAGATCGATCCGAACTGGCTCGGCGGCTTCTACTGCCCCTGCCACGGCTCCAAGTTCGACCTCGCCGGCCGCGTCTACAAGGGCGTGCCGGCGCCGCTCAACCTGGTCGTGCCGCCGCACCGCTACGAGGGCGAGAACACCATCGTCGTCGGCGAAGATCCGGTAGGAGCGGCGTAATGGCGATCATCCCGAATCCGCACAAGACCACCGGCTTCATCGGCTGGATCGACGACCGCTTCCCGATGACCAAGCTGTGGCGCGACCACATCAGCGAGTACTACGCGCCGAAGAATTTCAACTGGTGGTACACCTACGGCTCGCTGGCGCTGCTGGTGCTGGTCAACCAGCTCTTGACCGGCATCTTCCTGACGATGCACTACAAGCCCGACGCGGCGCAGGCTTGGCACAGCGTCGAGTACATCATGCGCGACGTGCCCTGGGGCAACGTCATCCGCTATCTGCATTCGACCGGCGCCAGCGCGTTCTTCATCGTGGTCTACCTGCACATGTACCGCGGGCTGATGTACGGCTCGTACCGCAAGCCGCGCGAGCTGATCTGGCTGTTCGGCGCGCTGATCTTCCTGTGCCTGATGGCCGAAGCGTTCTGCGGCTACGTGCTGCCCTGGGGCCAGATGTCGTACTGGGGCGCGCAGGTGATCATCTCGCTGTTCGGCGCGATCCCGGTGATCGGCCCGGACCTGGTGATCTGGATCCAGGGCGACTACATCCCCTCCGACGCGACGCTCAACCGTCTGTTCTCGCTGCACGTCGTCGCACTGCCGTTCGTGCTGGTCGGCCTCGTCGTCGCGCACCTGATGGCGCTGCATGAAGTCGGCTCGAACAATCCGGACGGCGTCGAGATCAAGAAGAAGAAGGGCGCCGACGGCATCCCGCTCGACGGCATTCCGTTCCACCCGTACTACACGGTCAAGGACCTCCTCGGCGTCGCCGTGTTCCTGATCGTGTTCCTCGGCGTGGTCTTCTTCGCGCCGGACGGCGGCGGCTACTTTCTGGAGAAACCCAACTTCCAGGAGGCCAATCCGCTGGTCACGCCGGACCACATCACGCCGGCGTGGTACTTCGGTGCGTTCTACGCGATCCTGCGCGCGATTCCCGACAAGCTGCTCGGCGTCATCGGCATGTTCTCGGCAGTGCTGATCCTGTTCGCGCTGCCGTGGCTCGACCGCTCGCCGGTGAAGTCGATCCGCTACAAGGGTCCGATCTTCAAGATCGCGCTGGCGCTGTTCACGCTGGCGTTCATCGCGCTGTCCTACTTCGGCATGCAGGCGCCGACCACGTTCGGCACCTTCGTCTCGCGCCTGGGAACGTTCATCTACTTCGCGTTCTTTCTGGCGATGCCCTTCTACTCCAAGCTCGATAAGACCAAGCCGGAACCGGAGCGCGTGACCTATGAAGCGCACTAACCTCGTCCTGCGATCCCTGCTGCTCGCTGCGGCGGCGCTCGGCGGCACGGCCGCGCAGGCCGCCGGCGGGCACGCGATGCCATACCGCTTCGAGACCGACCTGGGCAACCAGGCCTCGCTGCAGCGCGGTGCGCGCAACTTCATGAACTACTGCGCCGGCTGCCACTCGCTGAGCCACCTGCGCTACGGGCGCATGGCACAGGATCTGGGCATCCCCGAGGATCTGCTGGCCAGGCACCTGATGTTCACGACGGACAAGCCGGGCGATCACATCGTCTCGGCGATTCCGGCGGACGCGCAGGCCTGGTTCGGTGCCAAGCCGCCCGACCTGACGCTGGAAACGCGCATGCGTGGCGCCGACTGGGTCTACAACTACCTGATGACCTTCTACGTCGACGACAGCCGTCCGCTCGGCACCAACAACCTGATGCTCCCCGGTGCGTCGATGCCGCACGTGCTCGGCGAGCTCCAGGGCTGGCAGGTCGAGGACGAGGCCGCGCACGCCGAAGGCGACACCGGAGATACCGCGACGCAAGGCCACGGCGCGGATGCCGGCTCCGGTCTGCGCCTGGCCGTCGAAGGCCAGCTCGACGAGGCGGAGTTCGAGAAGTTCGTCGCCGACACGGTGAACTTCCTGGCCTATGCCGCGGAGCCCGGTCGCGCCGACCGCATCTCGGTCGGCCTCTGGGTGATGCTGTTCCTCGTGCTGTTCACGGTTCTCGCCTATCTGCTCAAGCGCGAGTACTGGAAAGACGTCCACTAGAGCCGCGATGATGGGGCGCCGTTCATGCTGGATCGGTCAGGCGTGAACGGCGCCCTTGTCGTTCGTGGGCCTTGAGCCGGGATCATGGCGATTCCGGCGAAGAGCAAGTACGTGATGGACGCGCGCCCTGGTGCGCGCGCCGGCATCACGCTGTTCTGCGCGCCGGACGACCTCGCCGGCCTGTGGGCACGTATCGTCCTCGCCGAGAAAGACATCGATCACGCGCGCGTCGAATGGGTACGCCCCGGCAGGCCGCACCAGGATCTGATGGTGCTCAACCCGGCGGCGATCCTGCCGACGCTGGTCGATCGCAGCGCGGTGGTCTATCCGGGCGGCATCATCGCCGAGTATCTCGACGAGCGTTACCCGCATCCGCGCCTGCTGCCGCAGGATCCGGCCGCGCGCGCACTGATCCGGATGCTGCTCGCACGCATGGAACGCGAGATGCTGCCGCTGGCACAGTCGGTGCTCGCGGCGCCGAAGTCCGTGGAAGCGCGCGGCGCGCGCAGCCAGTTGGCCGAGGATCTCGCCGCCAGCAGCCGCCTATTCCCCCAGCGCGGCTGGTGCCTCGGCCTGGAATTCAACCTCGCCGACTGCGCCTGGGCCGCGCTGCTGTCGCAGCTGCCGGCGCTGCAGATGAAGCTGCCGGCGGAGCCCGCGCTGCAGCGCTACGCACAGCGCGTGCTGCTACGGCCGAGCGTACAATCCAGCCTGCGCTAACGGCCCGCACCGTCCACCGATGTCCAAGTCCCGCCGCCCGTACCTGATCCGCGCCATCTACGAGTGGTGTTGCGACAACGGCTACACGCCGCACGTGCTGGTCGCGTCCGACTATCCGGGCGTGGTCGTGCCGCGCGAGTACGTCCAGGACGGCCGCATCACGCTCAACATCAACCCGGTCGCGGTGCAGAACCTCGATCTGCAGAGCGACCCGATCTGGTTCTCCGCCCGCTTCGGCGGCCGCCCGTTCGACGTGCAGTTCCCCGCCGGCGCGGTGCTCGCGGTGTTCGCGCGCGAGAACGGCGAAGGCGTCCTCTTCGGCGAAGTGGAAGCCGCGACAGAGCCGGCCGGCGCGCCGGCGGCCCGGCCGCAGACCGATCCCGAGCCGCCAAAGCCGCCCAAGCCCGGCCGGCCGACGCTGCGCGTGATCAAGTAGCCGTCGGGCTCATCCGTCGAGATCGGCCGCGAGCGCAGTGCGCTGCGCGTCGCTCAGATGCACGCGCTCCACGCATTTGGGGTGATGCACGCTGAACGCGACCGGCGCAGCGGAGTGCACGCCGGCGATCATCGCCGGCGTCAGCTCGAAGCGCAGGAAGTGCACCGCCGCGGTCTTCTCGGCGTTGCTGCGCTCCAGATCCTCGTCGGCGATCGCGCGCACCGGCGCCAGACCGCCGACCTCGAGCAGGAACTCGTGCTCGACGCCGCGCCACTCGACCAGCCGGCGGCGGCGCTCCTCGGCGTCCGGAAACTCGATCAGCAGCGTCGCCTTCCAGTTGCAGCCGTCCGGAATCAACGGGTTGTAGGCGGCCAGCTCCTCGGCGATGCCCTCGGGCTCGAAGATGCGCTCGATGCGCAGCATCTCCTGCACCTGGTACTGGACCGTCAACCGATCTTCGAACAGCAACGTCAGATGCGCACCGACGTGCACGGTGCGTGTGCGCTTGTGCGCGATCGCCTTTTCGCGGAACGTGGCACGCTGTCGCGCGTACTGCTCGAGGCTCAGCAGATCTTCGGGCTGCAGCGGCTGCATGTGGGGCTCCTAGATCCCGTAGGCGCGGCGCAGCAGCGAGATCGGGTGCACCGAACGGCGCTGCGGATCGACGCCGTGCGCGAGGTGCTCGCCGGCCATCGGGCAGTCGCTGCTGATGTGCTCGGGCTCGGCCTGCCGGATCTTCGCCACGGCCGGCCGCGCGATCTTCATCGAGCGCTCGTAGGTCGCCTCGCGCACGCCGTAGGTGCCGTCGTGGCCGGAGCAGCGCTCCACCGCCGCGACCTCTGTGCCGGGAATCAGCGCCAGCAGCTCGCGCGTTTTCGGCCCGATGTTCTGCACGCGCTGATGGCAGGGCGCGTGGTACGCGATCTTGCCCAGCGCCACCGGAAACTCGGTCTTCAGGAGCCCGGCCTTGTGACGGTGCATGAGGTACTCGAAAGGATCGAAGATCGCGCTGCGCACCGCCTGCACGTCGGCGTCGTCGGGAAACAGCAGCGGGATCTCCTGGCGGAACATCAGCACGCAGGACGGGATCGGCGCGGTGATGTCCCAGCCGTCGCGCACCGTCTGCGCGAGCACCGGCAGGTTCGCCTGCTTGTAGCGCTCGACGCTGTCGAGATCGCCGAGCTCGAGCTTGGGCATGCCGCAGCATTGCTCGCGCTCGACGAGCTTCACCTCGATGCCGTTGTGCCGCAGCACCGCCGCGAGATCCTCGACCGCCGCGGGCATGTTGTAGTTGCCGTAGCAGGTCACGAACAGCGCCACGCGGCCGCGCGTCGGCCCGGCGGCGAGCGGCGCGGCACTCGCCGCCGCCGGCGTGCGCAGCCGCTGGCGCGCCGTCGGATGGTGGTATTCGGGCAGCCGTGCATCGGCGTGCACGCCCATGACGGCGCGCACCGCCTGGCGCATCGTCGGGCTGCGGTTGATCGCGTTGACGGTCTCCGCGACCACCGGAATCGACGCCAGCCGGCCGATGCCGGTCGTGTTGGTCAGCCGCCGGTGCTGCGCCGACACCTCGCCGCGGCGGAACGCCTGCGCCTTGGCGCGCAGCATCAGATGGGGAAAGTCGACGTTCCACTCGTGCGGCGGCACGTACGGACACTTGGTCTGATAACACAGGTCGCAGAGGTAGCACTGCTCGACGACCTTGTCGTAATCCGCCTTGGCAACGCCGTCGACTTCCATCGTCGGCGACTCGTCGACGAGATCGAACAGCGTCGGGAACGCATGGCACAGGTTGACGCAGCGCCGGCAGCCGTGGCAGATGTCGTAGACGCGCTCGAGCTCGGCCTCGAGCGCGCCCCGGTCCCAGAACTCGGCGTCGCGCCACGGAACCGGATGGCGCGTCGGCGCCTGCAGGCCGCCTTCGGCAGCGGGCAGGCTCGTGGGGGTCTCGGACATGGGCGGTGCCGGCGGGAGCCGGTCGCAGGGCTTCCGGCCGGCAAGCCTCTATCCGCCGATTTCCTGCAGCGCCTTGCTGAAGCGGTTGGCGTGCGAGCGCTCGGCCTTGGCCAGCGTCTCGAACCAGTCGGCGACATCCTCGAAGCCTTCGTCGCGCGCCGTCTTCGCCATTCCCGGATACATGTCGGTGTATTCGTGCGTCTCGCCGGCGATCGCGGTCTTGAGATTCGCCGAGGTTTCGCCGAACGGCAGCCCGGTCGCCGGGTCGCCGCAGGCTTCCAGGTACTCCAGATGACCGTGCGCGTGCCCGGTCTCGCCTTCGGCGGTCGAGCGGAACACCGCGGCAACGTCGTTGTAGCCCTCGACGTCGGCCTTCTGTGCAAAGTACAGATAGCGCCGGTTGGCCTGCGATTCGCCGGCGAATGCGGCCTTGAGATTGCCTTCCGTCTTGCTGCCTTTGAGGTTCGCCATTGCTTCCGTCTCCTCATGGGTTGCGCGGGAGCTTGGAGGCTACGCCGGTTGGCGCTGCAACGGAAGCCCAAAAGTCTCTATGCCGCCGATAGCGGACGTCTATGAGCGACGCTCGCTCAGGCCGCCGGAAACAACAGCTCGTCGAGCGCGTCGCAGAGGCAGTGCAGGAACAGGATGTGCACCTCCTGCACGCGCGCGGTGACCGCCGACGCCGCGCGCAGCTCGACGTCGGCGGCGCGCAGCATCGCCGCGATGCGACCGCCGTCGCGGCCGGTCAGCGCGACGACCGGCATGTGCAGCACCTGCGCGGCGGCGATGGCTTCGACGACGTTCGGCGAGTTGCCGGAGGTCGAGATCGCCAGCAGCATGTCGCCGGGCCGGCCGAGTGCCTGCACCTGCTTGGCGAACACGCGCTCGAAACCGTAGTCGTTGGCGATCGCGGTCAGCGCCGAGGTGTCGACCGTCAGCGCAATGCCGGGCAGGCCCGGACGCTCACGCTCGAAACGGCCGGTCAGCTCGGCGGCGAAATGCTGTGCATCCGCCGCCGACCCGCCGTTGCCGCAGGCCAGCACCTTGCCGCCACCGCGCAGGCCGTCGGCGAGCAGCCGCGCGGCCCGCGCCAGCGCCGGCAGCACCGCATCGAGCGTCGCGCGCTTGGCCTGGATGCTGGCTTCGAAGTGGTTGCGCAGGCGGGATTCGAGATTCATGGCGCCTTCTTCTCTCGCAGCACTATGGAATCGGCAGCTCGGAGTACGCGCCAGCTCCAGCCGCATCGACAGCCTCCCGTACAGCCTCGACCGCTTTCTCTATGCGCGGCCAGCTCGTTGTCATGAGCACCAGGATCGCAAGGCGGCGGCCCGCCAGATTCTGCTGGTACTTGAGGTTCTGATCGGTTGTGATCAGCAGACTGAAACCCGCCGCCTCCGCTTCCTGGATTAGCTCACCGTTCTTCAGCTTTTCCCAACCCTGCTCGAAGGCGATGCTAACGGCATGCGGAGCCAGGTGCTTGCGCAGCGGGACCGGCGCCCCCTGATCCAGCAGGATCCTGCGGGCCCCCACTCAAGCGGCTTCCAGACTGCGTAGGGTGTGCTCCAGCACACTGCGCGCCTGGTCTACGGAAACACCCGGAAACCAGCGGACGAAGTCGCTGATCTGAGCGCCGTCTTCCAGGTTCTCGAACAGAGCGGACACCGGAACGCGCGTGCCGCGGAACACCCACGCACCACTGACCCGGTCCGGATCGCGCTCCACCGCAGGACAAGTCGACCAATCAATCATAGAGCCATGCTACTCGCCGGCGCAGATGGCGGCAAAGGGATGATCGGCTGCCTACGCCACGTCGAACGCCGCCTTGATCCACTGCGGCGCGGCGCCGCCGTCGAAGGCGACGACGTCGAAGCGCAGCGCGCGCTCGGCGTGGGCCGGATGACGGGCGAGAAACAGTTGCGTCGCCACGACGATGCGCATCTGCTTGCGCCCATCGACCGACTCGGCGGCGCTGGCGAAGCCGCGGTGTCCGCGCGCGCGCACCTCGACGACGACCAGCGTGTCGCCGTCGAGCATCACCAGGTCGAGCTCGCCGGCCTTGCAGCGGAAGTTGCGGCAGACGACGCGCAGTCCGTGGCGCTGCAGCAGGCGCAGCGCCGCGTCCTCGGCGTCTGCGCCGCGCATCTAAGGTCCGGTGTACGCCGGCTGGAAAGTGGGCACCAGGCCGTCGGCCTGCATCTCGACGCAGTCGAGACGGCGCAGCAGCGCGCTGCTCCCGGCCCACTCCAGGCGCCCGCTGGCGCCGTCGAGCGCATCGCCGACGCGCAGACGGCCGCTCTGCAGCGACGTCGCCAGCTGGTACGCGTCGCGGCCCAGGGCGTAGAGACGCGGATAGCTCGCTACCGCGGACAGCTGCGTCGCCAGCGCGCGCTCCTGCGCCCAGTCGCCGGCCGCGGCGAGCATGAACGGCATGTCGCAGAAACGCAGGCCGGCGAGCTCGCGATCCGGCCGGCCGTCGTAGACCAGCGAGGTCGCATAGTGCGGCAAGCCGGTCGCGCGATAGAAACGCAGCTGCGGCAGCAGCACGCGCGCATCGGCGCTGCGCGCACCGAGAAAAACGAAGTCGATGTCGCCGCGCCGGCGCGCCTCGAACTGGGTGCGCACGCCGAGCACGCGGGTCAGCTCCCGGTGCCGCTCCTCGCTCGCGGCGACGCCCATCAGCGCGGCGATCGCATCGCTCTGATCGCTGACGCCCTGCCGATAGCGGGCTTCGGCAACCACCGCGCCACCCCACTGTCGCAGGCGCTCGTCGAGCGCCGCAAGCACACGCGCGCCCCAGTCGCTCTCCGGGACCAGCGCGACGGCACGCCGCAGCCCGCGGCTGCCGGCGTCGTCGGCCGCCGCGCGCGCCTCGTCCTCGGGCGCGAGCCCGAGCTGGTAGAAGTTGAACGGCACGTAGACGCCGCTGTCGACGTAGTTCAGGCCGATGACCGGCAGCGGCGGGCTCATCGACGCCAGCTGGACGACGCCTTCCTTGCGCAGGGGGCCGACGATGAAGCTGGCGCCGTCGTTGAGCGCGCGCTGGTACGCAGCGAGCAGATGCTCCGGCCCGTCGCCGACGTCGTAGACGCGCACCGGCTCGGCGGCCCCAGCCGCGAAATGCCGCGCCAGGAAGCCGTCGCGCACCGCCTGCGCGGCGCCGGCCAAGGATCCCGACAGCGGCAGCAGCAGCGCGATGTCGCCAGGTTCCGCGGGCGTTTGCCGCAGCCACGATTCGACGTACGGCGGCATCGCAGCCGGCTCGCCGCGCACCCGCTCGCGGTCCGCCGGCACTGCCGGCGCCGCCGGCTCGGCACGCGGCGGCGGTGGCAGCTGGCCGGCACATCCGAACAGCGCCAGCGCGAGAACAAAGCTCAGGGTCTTGAGCGCGCCGCAAGCTCGTCGCGCTTCTGTTGGAACGGGACTCGGAACCATAATCGCGAGTATGACACGCAGCCCTGACCGCGAGCGGCAGCCGTGAGCGACCCGCGCCCCAGCGTCGAGCGCGGCAGTCTGTACGTCGTCGCCACGCCGATCGGCAACCTCGGCGACCTTTCCCCGCGCGCGCAGGCCGTGCTCGCCGCCGTGGACCGCGTCTGCGCCGAAGACACGCGCACGAGCGGCCAGCTGCTCGCGCACTATGGCATTCGCAAGCCGCTGGTCGCGCTGCACGAGCACAACGAGGCGGACGTCTGCGCCGGCCTGGTCGCGCAGTTGCGCGGCGGCAGCGCGCTCGCGCTCGTCTCCGACGCCGGCACGCCGCTCGTCTCCGATCCCGGTTTCGTGCTCGTGCGTGCGGCGCGCGCGGCCGGCATTCCGGTGCTCGCCGTG
>JBFMCQ010000036.1:0-31994 GCA_040754295.1 Pseudomonadota bacterium
CCGGGGCGGTGTTCGCGGCCGCGGCGCTGCTGTTGCTGCGACGTGCGTGAGCGTGCCCTGGCGACTGTCAGCTTGAGAGAGCCAAGGGTATGTATCGCTGAGTCGCGCTAGAAAAATCCGTGCAGCTGCACGAACCCGACGCGGCGGTTCTGCAGATCGTTCTGCGGAATGCCGTCGTAGACGCGCAGCCCGGAGCGGATCTGCAGGAACTGGATCGGCGTGTACTCCCAGACCAGGCTGTAGCGCGCCTGCTGGTCCTCGTCGACGTCGGTATCGGGGTCGAAGTACTCGCCGGTCAGCTTGAGGTTGTGCCCCTTGCGCCACGCCCAGTTGGTTTCGAGCAGGCCGGCGATGAGCGTGCGCCGTCCGCTGGCGAAGCTGTCGTCGTCGATGTAGTCGGCTTCGGCGAGCCAGGTCAGCGCGCCGGTGCGCAGGGTGGCGAACAGCGCGCCCATCGCGCGGTCGCCGGGGTCGGCGTCGTTGTAGTTGGCGCTTGCGCCGAGCCGCCAGCACGGCTGCACGTAGGCGGCGCTCAGGCTCAGCTGCTTGCCTTCGTTGTTCTCGGTGCCGCCGCCGGCGCCGTTCGACGCCGCCGCCTGCAGACTCCACGCGGCCGATTCGTAGCCGAGCTCGACGCCGTTGTCCGGCGTCGTCATGTTGAGGCCGGGCGCCAGGCGCACGAAGGCCTCGTCGTCCTCCAGCCGCAGGCCGTAGGGCAGGTACATGCGCCCGGCTTTCGCGTAGTAGCGCTGGTCGGCGGAGCGCAGCAGCGCGTAGGCTTCGCGGTTGACGCTGCCGCCGGGCGCGAGCTGCTGGTCGGCATAGATCGTCAGCCGCTGCGGGATCACGTTGGCGGCCAGGTAGACGCGCAGCTCCTCGGTTTCGAATGCGCTGTCGGCGCCCTGGTCGGGCACGTCGGTATAGCGCGCGTTGACGCGCAGGTCGCCGCCGATGTTGACCAGCATGTCGAGCGCGTCGTTCCAGGGCTTGGCCGGCGTCTCGATGCGCTCGGCGGCGAGCACCGTCTGCGCATACGCGCTGCCGAAGGCCGTGCGCATGCCGCCGCCGCTGGGGTTGACGTGGCACTGCATGCACTTCAGCCCTTCGCGCGCGGCCAGATACGGCTCGGCCTGCGCGGCGCCGCTCCAGGCGCCGGCGAATGCGGCGAGCCACCACAGCCAGGTGCGCCGGCTCACGGCGCGCTCCCGGGCCCGGTGGTCAGTTCCAGCGGCGGCAGCAGGAAAGCATCGCGCTTGGCGCTGAAACCCGGCGGTGGCGCGCCGTCGCTGATCCACTGGCGGATCACGCCGATCGTTTCGGCGTCGAGCGGCGGCTGGCCGAGCGGCATGCGCGCGCCGACCGCCTGCGTGCCTTCGAGCTTGTCGATCAGATAGCTCGTGTCCGGGCTGCCGGGCTCGACGCGGAACTGCGCCGGCACCTCCGTACTGGGCACGTCGACCAGGTTGTCGTAGCTGGTCTGCGCGTCCTCCAGGCGCAGGCCCTGCGGCGCGAGCGCGCCGGCGTGGCAGGACGCGCATTGCGGGGTGAACACGCGGTCCTGGATCGATTCGATCGTCGGCGGCAGCGTTTCGGCGCCGCCGCCGCCGGAGCC
Source organism: Pseudomonadota bacterium (assembly GCA_040754295.1). GTDB lineage: Bacteria > Pseudomonadota > Gammaproteobacteria > Nevskiales > Nevskiaceae > Solimonas. The sequence continues at coordinate 1,613 of JBFMCQ010000036.1, forward strand.
ACCCTCATCGATCGGCCGGCCGTTTTCGTCGAGCCCGGAGCCGTCGCCGCCGCAGCCGGCGAGCAGCGCCGGCAGCAGCGCCACGGGCGCCCACAACAACAGAAACCCGATCATCCCCCAACGCGCGCTGACCATGGCCGGTCCTCCGGTGTTCTTGCAGCGTGAGTACCGGGCCGGCGCGGTTTGGTTTTACAGCGTCGCGCAAATGTGAGGTTAGGGGGTGAAACCCGTAGACCGTGACCGGCGACTCCCCGGGCTGCGGCGGACCCGGCAGCTCGCGGACCACCGCCTTGCGTCACTCGGAGGAGCTCAGCTCATACGTGAGCTCGAATACCGTCTGCGTGAGCCAGCGCTTGAACGAGTCGTTGTCCACGAACTGCTTGAACAGCTCGGTGTCGTCCCTGACCAGCGCAGTCATGACCCGCGCCAGCGCCTTGTCGTGCTCGATGCGCGCGTTCTGCTTGTCCGAGTTCTTCTTCGGATGCGCGCCGTTGAGCCGTGACAGGGTCTGTACCGCCTTGATGCCGGACAGCATCTTGTCGACATACATCGTGTGCAGCAGCGGCTCGTCGTAGCCGTCTGGAACTTGTCCGCGCAGATCGGGAAGCGATGAACCGGCGCAGATCCCCCGAATGCTCCGCGTGCCCGACGGTCGCGCCGACCTGCGCGAACTGTTTTTGCCAGCTCCGGCGGCTTGGAACGCAGCACCGGTGCAGTGATGGTCAGCTCGCGGTTCCAGACTCGACCGTGGTGCGCGCAGAGGTTGCGGATGTACGTCAGGTGATGCAGCAGGGATTCGAGCACCTGCTGATCCAGGCCGTAAGTCCTGGCGATCTTGCTGCGCAGCGAGATCGGCCGCAGCAGTTGGTACCAGCGCGAGAGCTGGCCCAGTGACAGCACCTCGCACCCGGAAAGTCACCCGGATTTCTCGAAGTGCCCCGACTCTGACGGCACCCCCCGAGCCACCCCGGCGAGGGGGAGAATGATCTGACCGCTCGATCCGACGAACGGTCGCTGCGCGGGATCCCTGCGGGAGTGGATGCGCAAGGTTGGCGTGGTCCGTTCACTATTGCATTCAGGCAATATATTGCTATAGTGCAATACATGGGCGCCACGCTAATCACGCACCGCAAGGAACGCCGCGATGACGGCGTGGTCGTCGAGATTGTGATCTGGCAGCTGCCACAGGCCACCGCCGATCGCCCGCACGGCTTGAAGTACCGGCTGTATTGCGGTCGCGATGGCGCCTGCCTGGTGCGCTACGACAACGAAGCCGGCAAGGGCGATCACCGCCATTACGGCGACCGCCAGGAGCCCTACCGCTTCGACTCGCTCACGCGGCTGATCGAAGACTTCACCACCGATGTGGATCGGCTCACCGGAGGCTAGACCCCATGAAAGCCATCATTGAAATCGCCAAGCGCGGCAACGCCCTGCGTGAAACGCTTGAACTGGCCCGCCGCGTCGACGCCGGCGAGCGCCTGCCGGAGGCAGACTATCGGCTCGCCTACGAGTCCGCGCGCACACTGTTTTCCGATCTCACGCCGGCGCGGCTCGAACTGCTCGACACGCTGCGCCGCACCGGACCGTGCAGCGTCTACGCGCTCGCCAAGACCGCCGGCCGCAACTACTCCAACGTCCACAGCGACGTGGCCGCACTGGAGGCACTCGGCCTGATCGCGCGCGATGACCAAGGCGCGGTGAGCGTGCCGTTCGACGCGATCGAGATTCGACTCGGCCTGTCGGCAGCGGCCGCGTAGGAACATCGCCAGCCTTCGACACGGGGTTATAGGTCAGCGCAAATGACGGCACTATCTGCCCGATGCAGACTAACGACAGAAAGCCGCTGCTGCCCAATGCGTTCGCAACGTCGTCGAAGTGCCGCCGGTTCCTGACGCTCGAAGAAATCGAGAAGCTACCGGCCTACGCGGCGGATGCGCGCGTTGAGAAGACCGCGTTTAAGGAGGGATTAAGGTAGCCGTGCGGGCCGTCGTGATGGGCGAAGTGGTAGGCCCACTGCGTGCGCACGGAGACCTCGATGCGCTCGATGGCATCTACTAATAGCAGGAGCCGGAACTCGCGGTCGAAGACGTAGAGGTTGAGCACATCCTCGAAGCGTGTGCCGTCCCGGAACCGGTGCGGCTCGTGGGATTCCTCGAACAACAGCCAGTAGCCGGTTAGTTAGGGGGTGAAACGCACAGGCCGTGACCGGCGGCTCCCCGGGCTGCGGCGGACCCGGCAGCTCGCGGACCACCGCCTTGCGTCACTCGGAGGGGCTCAGCTCATACGTGAGCTCGAATACCGTCTGCGTGAGCCAGCGCTTGAACGAGTCGTTGTCCACGAACTGCTTGAACAGCTCGGTGTCGTCCCTGACCAGCGCAGTCATGACCCGCGCCAGCGCCTTGTCGTGCTCGATGCGCGCGTTCTGCTTGTCCGAGTTCCTCTTTGCGTTCTGGTACGCGCGGTCCGCAGCCACGCCCTCGGGGATGTCCTCGGTGATCCGCCTGAGCACGCGGTCGGCGTCCGCCCACGGGATGCTGCCGAACTGGTCGTTGAAGGTCTTGAGGATGTTCGACAGGCGGTCCAGCTCGGGTTCCGGCTTGCGTCCGCTGCCCCCGGTCGTCGGCACCGGCTCGATTTCGGCATCCGCATCGGCGAGCTGGATGGCCATCGACGCCTTCTTCTCGACACGGTAGCTGTCCATGTCGATCGCTTCGAGTATCCCTCTCGACAGATCCTCTTCCTCCGGGGCTGGTAGCTTGGGTACCAGGAAGTTCAGGAAAATCGACAGCTTCTCCCACTCCGCGTTGCTGTACGGCAGCACCGAGGCCAGGAAACCGTAGGTGCGGCTGAACGCCTTGGCCTTGCCCTTGAAATCGACCTGACCGTCCTCGTCCAGCTCCTTGTAGACGGCCACGCAGATGTCGAGGATCGGATCCAGCCGGTCACGGCCGGCGCCGTTGAGATAGAGGCTCACCAGCTCGATGATCTGTGCTTCGGTGTAGACCTGATAGCCGTCCAGTGCGGACTTGAGGTCGTGCAGCTTGTTGGGGTCGGTTTCCTGGCTGAGGATCGTGGTCCGGTAGTAGTCGGCGAATGCCGCCTGGATCGTGTCGGCGTCGTTCATGAAGTCCAGCACGAAGACATCGTGCTTCTTCGGATGCGCGCGGTTGAGCCGCGACAGCGTCTGCACCGCCTTGATGCCGGACAGCATCTTGTCGACGTACATCGTATGCAGCAGCGGCTCGTCGTAGCCGGTCTGGAACTTGTCCGCGCAGATCAGGAAGCGATACGGGTGATTCTGGATCTCGTCGGCGATCCGGCTCGATGCGAAGCCGTTGAGCGAGGCTTCCGTGACCTTCGCGCCGCCGTACTCATGCTCGCCGGAGAAGGCGACGATGGCCTTGTACGGGCTCTTGCGCTCAGCGAGATAGTCCCGCATCGCGTGAAAGTACTGGATCGCGCGCTCGATGCCGCTGGTGACCACCATCGCCCGCGCCTCGCCGCCGATCTTGTTCAGCGCCAGCACCTGTTCGTGGAAATGATCGACCATGATCTCGGCCTTGAGCCGGATGGCGTGATCGTGGCTCTCCACGTAGCGCCGCAGCTTCTTCTTCGCGCGCTTGGTATCGAACTCCGGATCGCTCTCCACCGTCTTGACCAGCTTGTAGTAGCTGTCCACCGGCGTGTAATGCTTCAGCACGTCCAGGATGAAACCCTCCTGGATCGCCTGCTTCATCGTGTAACTGTGGAACGGCACATGCTTCACCGTTCCGTCCGGCTGCGGCCGCGGCTCGCCGAAGATCTCCAAGGTTTTGTTCTTCGGCGTCGCCGTGAACGCGAAGTAGCTCGCGTTGGGCAGCAGCTTCTTGGCCTCGATCAGGCGATTGATCCGGTCCTCGATCGTCTCGTCGTCTTCCTCCGCGCCCGCCTCGGACAGCGCCAGCGAGATGGCCGCGGAAGCCTTGCCGCCCTGACTCGAATGCGCCTCGTCGATGAGGATGGCGAAGCGCCTGCCGCGCTGTTCGTTGCCGATCTCGTCGAGGATGACCGGGAACTTCTGCACCGTGGTGATGATGATCTTCTTGCCGCTCTCGATGAAGCGGCGCAGATCTCCCGAATGCTCCGCGTGCCCGACGGTCGCGCCGACCTGCGCGAACTGCTTGATCGTGTCGCGGATCTGCTTGTCGAGAATCCGCCGGTCGGTGACGACGACGATGGAATCGAACACCGGCGCATCGTTGCGGCTGACCCCGATGAGCTGGTGCGCGAGCCAGGCGATGGAGTTGGATTTTCCGCTGCCGGCCGAATGCTGGATCAGGTAGCGCCGGCCGACGCCGCGTTCAGCGGCGTCGGCCAGCAGCCTGCGCACGACCTCGAGCTGATGGAAGCGCGGCCAGATCTGCGCGCGCTTCTTCTTGCCGGTCTTCTCGTCCTTCGCTTCGACGATTTGCGCGTAGTTCTCGATGATGTCGGTCACGCCGCGCGGCGTGAGGATGCGCTTCCACAGGTAGTCGGTCTTGAGCCCTGCCGGATTCGGCGGATTGCCGGCGCCGTCGTTCCAGCCCTGATTAAACGGCAGGAACCACGAGCCCTTGCCCTTCAGCTGCGTGCAGAAGCGCACCTCCTGATCGTCGACTGCGAAATGCACGATGCAGCGGCCGAACTCGAACAGCTTCTCGCGCGGGTCGCGGTCGCGCTGGTACTGCTGGACGGCGTCGTGCACCGTCTGCTTGGTCAGGCTGTTCTTGAGTTCGAAGCTCGCGATCGGCAGGCCGTTGATGAATAGCGCCAGATCGAGTGCGAGCTGCGTCTCGTCGCGGCTGTAGCGGAGCTGGCGCGTCACCGAAAAGCGGTTCTGCGCGAACCGCTCCTCGGCCTTCGCGTTGCCCGGCGTCGGCGTGCCGTAGAACAGATCGATGTGATGCGGCCCGTCCTTCACGCCGTGGCGCAGCACCTCGATCGTGCCACGCCGGCTGATCTCGCCCTGCAGCCGTGCGAGAAACTTGCGGCGGACCGGGCCGTCCTCGTTGAGCGCGAGTACCTCGGCGACCTTCGGCTGCGTCGCCTCCAGGAACAGGCGCAGCTGCAGCAGATCGACGCAGTACTCCCGGTCGTAGTTGCGCCAGTCGCCCGGCAGCCAGCCGCCACTGCCCCAGAGCGCCGAAGGCTCGCGGGACTCGGTAGCGTCCTGCGGCCCGGTCATCGCCGCGACGATCAGATCCTCCAGGCCCCGCTCGCTCGTGTCGGTGGTCATCGCCGGCAGCCGATCAATTGCCCATCAATTACCCATCAATCAAACCATCGCCCATTCGACCAGTTGAATCAAACAGTTACAGCCGTCTGCGCCGTCAGGGCGGCCCATCCATCAACAACCCATCAATCAAGTTCAGGCCCAGTAGGGCACGTACTTCATCAGCTTGCGAGCCGCATCCTCGTCGAACGCCCTGATCGCTCCCGCCTCGACCGCTTCCCTGATATAGCGGGAAACGATGGCCTTGTTCCTCTCCTCCACGCCGAACCTTTCGCGGAGAGACGCATTGGTCAGGTAGTCCCGCATCACCCACTTCAGGCAGGCGTGCAGGTAACACGCCCGCACCCGGTCAGCCCTGTCCATGCGCGCAAGCGAACGATGCGCGAACAGGACGACCCGCGTAAACCCCGGCGGCACTTCGAACAGCGGGGCCGGCAACTGAAACAGTTCGATCTGGGAAATGACCTTGTCGATCCCGCTTCCGCGTTCCTCACAGATCCGGAAGCGCCGCATTAGCGACGCAAGCGTCTCGTTGCGCGACTTGGGTACCGTGTCGACGAACCGCTGCGTATCGACCAGCGGCTCGCCGGGGTTTGTGATCTCGACCCGATCCTCGAAGATCTCCACCATCGGCCCAGCACCAGTGACGAAGAAGTCCTGATGGATAAGCGCATTCGCCACCAGTTCGCGGACCGCCGGTTCCGGATACATCGGCACGTTCTTGCGCAGCGCTGCACCGACGACCTCGTTGGCGGGGAGCAGCCCGTTGATGTAACCGATCATCCCCTCGAAGCCGCAGGTATAACCCTTGCCGCCAACGCGCTCTTTCAGCGTTTCGGTGCGACCCGCGCCGCGATACTGAATGACGCGTACCGCCTTGCGCCGCAGCGTGTGGAAGGCATCGAGACGCTTTGCGAACAGGATGGCCCCGAGGTTGGTGATGTCCCAACCGCCGGCCGCGCTGTGGCGGATCAGCCGGTCGTCCAGCAGGGCGGCGAGAATGCCGTCGCGGTCCGCGGGAAGCGGCCGTTCCAGCAGATCGAAGTACGCCGGGTAATCCAGCAGCCGCAGCACCTCATCCGCACTCGCACGCTCCGTCGCAACACCCTCCTCGAACGGCGTCTGATCGAAGATGCGCCAGAGCGTACGCTCCTTCTCGGGAAAGTCCTTGAGCTTCTTCTTGTAGGTACCGACGCGGATGAACTCCTGCCCCGAGAAGCGTACCGGATGCCGTGCGGCGCGCGTGATTTCGAGCAGCACGACGGGCTGCCCGTCCACGAGTACCGAGTGAAACCGGAAGTCGATCTTCGGTTCCAGTAGCCGCAACAACCAGCTCTCCAGTTCCTCGCCGCCGACGCGCGCCTCTGTTGGGACAAAGCGCGTGCCGACGATCGAGTGATCGTCGTCGCGCACGCCCCACACGAGATAGGCGAAAGCCTTGCCTGCCAGTGCCGCCGCGTTCGCCAGCGCCGAGATGTACTCGCCCATGGCCTGCGGCTCAGCGTCGTTCGTCTTGAATTCGGCCCACTCCGTCTCCTTGGGCAGCGCGCACAATTCGCGCACCAAGCCCACCAGATAATCGGTCGTACGATCCGATCTCACGTCGAAGCCTGCGAAACCGGAGAAACCCACGCCTTGTCGGTCAGCACGTCGACCGCGATACCGATCTGGCGCCGCGTGAACTGCCGCTTGCGCTCGTTCCAGGCACATGTGCCGGCGACGAGATCATCCAGGCTGCGCTGGCGTTCATGATTGATGACCCAGTGCACCGTCGACAGAAGCTCCAGACCGAAAGGCGACTCGAAGCCCTCCATCAGCGACGCCACGCGGTCGAAGCGCTCGCGCGACGGCGGATGCTTTGCCAGCAACACCGCTGCCTCATCGGCAGCGCCAGGCATCAGCGATAAAGGTCGCTCAAGCTCGACACTATCGGTACAGCATACAATGAAGCACCCTTCGGCTTCGCGGAGCATCTGGCTCAGGTTCTCGGCGTATGGCCCGTGCGGCGCTTTCTCGTATCGCAGCTTCAGGGGCTCCCCCGCTTCCTGCATGAAGTACATCAGCTTGTGCACTTCGAGCACCGTGACGAAGGGATCCAGCAGACCGCCGAGATAGCGGTGCATCAACCCAACCAGCGCAGCATGAGCGAGCGTCATAGCATCGGCACCTTCACGCCTGAGCCTCCTCGGCCATGCTTCCAGCATCGTCGGGCGCGGTCCCTTCGATGTCGTCCACCATTTCCGACTGGTCGAGCGCTTCGGGCTCCGGTGCATCGGTAGGCAGGCGTGCAGCCGCCTCGCGCACGTCGAGCTTGCCGGTGACGACGTCGGCGATCAGGCGGGTGCGGTATTCGCGGAGGAGCTGGATCTCGCGGTCGGCCATCGAAATGATGACGTCAGTCTTCCTTGTCTTCTCCGCCGTCCATCGCACGAGCTGCCGTTGCTCGTTATCGGTCGGCAGGGCGAAGCAGAATGACTTGATCTGTTCCGGACTGAGGTGGGGAACGCTGATCCCCGTGAAGATCGGGGTCAGATAGTCAGCGAATGATTTGCCGGCCAGTAGAAGCATAAGGAACTCGCTCTGCAACTCATCTCGGGGGCGGATGCGCGCCACCCGCTGCAGCAGCAACGCCGGAACGTCAGGCTCGGTGACGGTGGCGACCCGCGTGCCGCTCTGAATGAGCGGTCTATCCATTCCAAGCACGATGTCGCCGATCTGTAACTCAAAGGCACTGTATTTTCCACGCTCGGACAGCGGCCATCTGACAACGTCCGTCCATCGAATCTTCCCCGGCGAAATGTTGACGCCGCGAAGGAGCCTGATGTCTTTCGCGTCTTGCGTGAAGCCATCGCTCTTGAACGGGAATCCGGTCACCAGTTCAATAAGTCGTCCAAGCCGGGCAACCTCCCAATGCTCCGGCACATCCCCCAACCACTCCACGCCCGAGGGCTTGAGGCGAACATTCGGATCAAGGCCGCGGGTGACGGCGCGATGGATGATGGCGTGCTTCTGTTCCTCCAGCAGCTTGATCAGCTTCTGCTTGGCGCGGATGTACCGCCGAATCCGCCGGTCCGCGTGGTCGAGGAAGCGGACGATGGCGGATTGCTCGGGAAGGGGCGGAAGGCACGAGTAGATCATCTTGAAGTGCTCGGGCCGCAAGGTCCACATGTCCGACGTGATCCCGTAAGACCATCGCTCGGCCTCTTTCGCGAAGGCCGGCGTCCGGAGCAAGTAGTGCAGGTAGTGGGGAGCTGCACCTTCGCGCGGACGCTGTACAACATACGCCGGGCTGACAATTCCCTCGTACTTGGAGACTCCGAGAGCCCCCTGCCAAGCGCGCATCTTGTTGTAGGCAATGTCGCCGGGCCGGACAACCTTGTATGCAGACTTGTCCAGCTTAGAGCTATCCTTCTTGGAGCTGTCTTCGAGCAACGCCTTCTGCCGAATGACCCCCCTTGTGATCGTTACCGACAGCATGTCCGCTTCCGGGCGATCTCTTTCGTTCACCTCGGCGAAGACCGCGCGATTCGGCAGGACTCGCCAATGCTCCGGCACCTCCCCGAGCCACGGCACGCCAGAGTCCTTCATCGCGGCGTAGGGCTTAAGGCCGTCGATCACGACGCGGCCTCCAGCGCCAGACGCTCGGGATTCCAGATGTGCTCAGCCAGTTTGAGGTAGAGCTGGCTGCGTTCCTCCATCTCCGCGGCGCGGAAGCCGGCCAGCGGCCTGAACGGCAGCCCGCTCTCTTCGATGAAGCGCAGGAAACCGGGATTGTTTTCGTAGCACTTCGCGTGCAGCGAGCGGGCGAGCAGGTTCTGGCCGAAGTAGTGGGGCAGCTTGTCCTCGTACGGCAGATCGCCGTAGCTCGCGTTGAAGCTCTTCGGTAGCAGCAACAACCCGCCAATTCGGTTGCGCGCCGCGGCGAAATCGCTCGGGTGGGCGAACTCGTCCTTGTGGCGCTCGGGGTGATTGGCCCAGACGTGCTCGATCTCGTAGCGCCTCTTGCCCTGGGCCATGTACTCGGCATAGCGCGAGGCGAGGCCAGAGCGGGTCTCCAGGTAGTCGGTCATTCGCGCGAGCAGGCGGTGAATGACCCGGCCGTTCATGCCGTGCAGCGCGAAGCGGTCGTTCTTAGAGAACGTCTCCTGGTCGTCGGCAAGGCGTTGACCGAGTATGTCGGCCACTTCGCTCGCGGACTTCCCACGGATGTCGCGAATGACCGTGAACATCGCGTACTGCATCGTCGAGTAATCGATGCTGCGCCAGTTCCACAGGCGCCGCGTGACGAGGATGTCGAGGAACGTGGCGACGACACGCAGCTTTCGTAGCAGTTCGGCTTCCGGGTCTTCTGGCAACAGCGGCGCGAGCAGCACCGGGTACTGAAGGGTGAACTTGTGCTGGGCGTTGAAGTGGACGGGCTCCAGGCCTGCCACGAGTTCCGCGCCGGCCCTGCGCGTGCGCAGGTACTGCGCCGTATAGAACTTGAAGTCGCGCTGGATAAAGCGGGCGAAATCGCTCGACTTGGCCAAGCCGAGCAGGGCCTCCTGATCTCGAATCCAGCGATGGAACTCGGTGCCGATCAGGTCGAAGTCTTCGGGCCGAGCGTCGCGCTTGCGTTCACGAATCTTGCGGGCGTGCTGGCTGCGCAGCCAGGCCTTTATCGCGTCGGCGTCCTCTTCCTTGCCAAGGGCTTGGCACTCCACGACACGCTCGCGCCAGACCTTGCTGGCGAGGTCGCGCGCGTCGCTGTCCACAATGTTGGCTAGTAGGTAGCCTTTGAGCATGTCGGTGGGCGTCAGCGACAGCCCGCGGTCGTTCATTGTCTCGAAGATCGTGTAGGCGTCCTCGTCCGAGTAGGCCGTGATCTCGACGAGATGAACGTTCTCGATCAACCAGTCCGCAAAGTACGGCAGCGCAGCCCCTTTGGCCTCGTCGGGGAACTGCTCCTCGATGTCCTCGAACCGCGCCAGGATGTTGGCGACCGACTCCGACTGCTCACTTGTGTCGAATGCCTGGCCCGTGTAGAGCGCCTCCATGCACCGCGTGCGGTCCGGCACGTCGAGGTTGAACGAGCGCTTGCCGTACTTCTGCGAGAAGATGAGATCGGCAAGCTGCTTCTTCTCTTCCTCATCAGCGATCTGCCGGTGCAGGTAGATCAGCAGCAGCGTGAGCGACGTGAGGCGCTGCTGGCCGTCGATGATGAACTTCTGGCCATCGCGGTCACTAATGACGATGGACCCGAGAAAGTAGTGCCCGTAGTACTCGACGGCACCACGCTCGTCGTCCTGCTGATGGCTTTCCAAGAACTTTGTGGTGAGGTCGTCCACCAGTTCGGTCATCTGCTTGGGCTGCCAGCGGTACTCGCGCTGGTAGTAGTCGATGGAGTATTTCGCGCCACCCAGCAATTCGCGGATCGTCTTGGCCTTGCCGAGGATCTCTTTCATTACGCGGAACTCCCGATGATCTCGCCGAGCAACCCCTCGGTCTCCTTCTCTAGCGCCAGAATGTCGGCCCGAATCTCATCGAGCGTGCGCAGCGGCTGCGGCTTGTAGAAATAGCGCGTGAAGCTGATCTCGTAGCCGATCTTGATGCTCTCCGGAACGTGCCAGGCATCGGGTGCGTGCGGCAGCACTTCGCGGCGCAGGAAGGCTTCGATGCCGCCTTCTTCCAGTAGCGGGACTTGTTCGGTGTCGCGGAGGTCGGGGTCGGGCTCGTATTCGACGACGGCGGGCTGGCTTTTGTGCCGCTGGCCCTCTCCCCCGGCCCCTGCCCCAGAGGGGGAGGGGAGAAAGACTTCGAACAAGCCGCGCAGGGGGTCGGGCCTGGTGCCTTTCTTGTGAACCTTCTTGATGACCGGCGGAGCATCTTCGGCGCGCTCGGCGGTTTCCTTGAGCGCCTTGATCTCTTTGGGGCTGTAGGCGCGGTGCGGGTCGATGCCCTTGAGCCGCAGTGGTCTCTCAACGGTGACTTTCCAGTAGCCGAAGGCTTCGTTGGGGAAGATCTTGCTCTGCTCGGTTTCCTCGAAGCGCAGGAAGGTATCGCAGATGCGCTGGATGTCGTCCGTCGACAGCTCGCAGTTCTTCTTGCCCAGGTTCTTGCGCAGCGGCTTGTACCACTGCGTGGCGTCGATGAGCTGAACCTTGCCTTGGCGATGCGCCGGCTTGCGGTTGCTGAGCACCCACACGTAGGTGGCGATGCCGGTGTTGTAGAACATGTTGAGCGGCAGCGCGACGATGGCCTCACACCAGTCGTTCTCGATAATCCAGCGGCGGATGTTGCTCTCGCCCTGACCGGCGTCGCCGGTGAACAGCGAGCTGCCGTTGTGCACTTCGGCGATGCGGCTGCCAAGCGCGCTGCCGTGCTTCATCTTGCTGAGCATGTTGGCCAGGAACAGCATCTGGCCGTCGCTCGACCGGGTCAGCAGCGACAGTTCCTCGCCCTTGTGCATGAGCTTGAAGCGCGGGTCCTTGATGCCGTCCTTGCCGCCCATGCGCTCCAGATCGCTCTTCCAGCTCTTGCCGTAGGGCGGATTGCTGAGCATGAAGTCGAATTCGCGCGAAGGAAACGCATCGTTGGCGAGCGTGGAGAACTCCGGGCCGCCGACGAGGTTGTCCGCGGCCTCGCCCTCGCCCTTGAGCAGCAGGTCAGCCTTGGCGATGGCGTAGGTCTCGGCGTTGATCTCCTGCCCGTAGAGGTGCGTGGCCACCTGCTTGCCGTGCTCGGCGGCGAGCTGCTGCAGGGTTTCCTCGGCCACGGTGAGCATGCCGCCGGTGCCGCAGGCGCCGTCGTAGAGCAGGTAGGTGCCGGATTCGATCCGGTCCGCAATCGGCAGGAAGATCAGCCTGGCCATCAGGCGCACGGCGTCGCGCGGCGTCCAGTGCTCGCCGGCCTCTTCGTTGTTCTCTTCGTTGAAGCGCCGGACCAGTTCCTCGAACACCGTACCCATCGCGTGGTTGTCGAGGCCCGGATGCTTCACCGAGCCGTCGCCGTTGAGCACAGACTTGGGGCTCAGGTTGATGTCGGGCGACAGGAACTTTTCGATCAGCGTGCCCAGCGCGTCCGCCTTGGACAGACGCGGAATCTGGTTGCGGAACTCGAACTTGTCGAGGATGTCCTGCACGTTCGGCGAAAAGCCGTCCAGATAGGCCTCGAAGTCCGCGCGCAGCTGCTGCTGGCTGGCGCGGTTGCGCAGCTCGCGCAGCGTGAACTTCGAGGTGTTGTAGAAGGATTGGCCGGCGGCCTGCCGCAGCGCCTGATCCTGGTTGGTGATCTTCGCCTTGTCCAGCGTCGCCTTCATCTCAAGAACCGCCTGCTTGGTCGGCTCCAGCACGGCGTCGAGCCGGCGCAGTACCGTCATCGGCAGGATGACGTCGCGGTACTTGCCGCGGACGTACAGATCCCGCAGCACGTCGTCGGCGATGCCCCAGATGAAGTTGGCAATCCAGTTGAGCTGTGTGGCTTCCACGTTCGGTGCTGCTGTGCCGGTGCAGTGACGCGCCCGCGGCCGCTTGTCGGCCGCCCCTCGCTTCAGGCGAGACATTAGCGCATTGCGTGGCCGCACGGTGACACGTGCAGCGATGCGGCCCGAGTGCGCGCCGGCAGTCCGCTCAGCGCGCCCGTGAGCCGCCAGCCGGCTGCGCTTCCGGCTTGCGTTCGCCTGCCTGGCGGTCGCTGCCGACAGTGCAACGGCTCGAGCACGTTTTGCCGGCGTGGATCGCCGGCGCCGTGATGCTGCGCCTGCGCCTGGCCGGCGGGCGCCTGCTGGAGCCACTGTGCACCGTTGCGTACGATGTGATGGGCATCCGACATGCAGATGAACGAACGCTTTGCGATCGGGGTGATGGCCAAGGCGCCGGTCGCGGGCGAGGCGAAGACGCGCCTGATCCCCTTGCTTGGCGCGCAGGAGGCGGCGTGGCTGCAGCGCGAGCTCTGTCTGCGGACGCTGGAAACCGTGTGCGCGGCGGCACCGGGCGCCGTGACGCTGTTCAGCGCCGGTGCCGGCACGCATGAGTTCTGGAGCCAGTGCCGGACGGCGTTCGGCGTTCCCGTCGTTGCGCAGGAGGGCGCCGATCTGGGCCGGCGCATGCTCAATGCCTTGGCGCGGCTGTTGCGCGACGCGCATACGGCGGTGCTGGTGGGCACGGACTGCCCGGCGCTCAGTGCGCGCGAGCTGGCGCAGGCGCGCGCGCAGCTGGAGTCCGCGCGCATGGTGTTCACGCCGGCCGAGGACGGCGGCTACGTGCTCGTCGGCGCGCGCGAGCTGGCGCCGGCCGCATTCAGCTGCATCGCCTGGGGTGAAGACAGCGTGATGCGCGAGACGCGCGCGGCCCTCGCTGCGCTCGGCTGGCGCGTCGGCGCGGACTGGCACGAGCTGCCCGCGCTATGGGATATCGACCGCCCGCAGGATTTCCAGCGCGCGCTGCGCGCGGGGCTGCTGACGCGCCGCTGGCACCGCTACGCCGCAGCGTGGGCCTGACGCGCGCTTCGCGCCACGTCTCATCCGCAGTTCAGCCTCGCCCGGCTAGATTGGCTGGCCACAGGCCTCATGGAAGAGGACAGCCGTGGCAGGCGAGCAACGCATCGGCGTCACGCCGTATCCACTTGCCGGACGGCGATACACGGCGGCCGGAGACGAGCGCCGCGTCGGCGTCGAGCTGGAGCTGGCCGGCCTGCGGCCGTCTGAGATCGCCGGCATCGTCCAGGCGGTATTCGGCGGCGAGCTGATTGAGCGCAGCGCTTTCGAGTATGACGTGGACACGCCCGGGCTCGGCCGCATCGGGATCGAGCTCGACGCACGCTGGCTGCAGCGCGCCGGCGAGGGCCTGGAGGGCCTGGCCGCGGGCGGCGATGTGCAGGCGGGTATCGGTGTCGGGCTGCACGATGCGCTCGAAGCCTTGGCGCGCCGCCTGGTCCCGTGCGAAGTGGTCATGCCGCCATTGCCGATCTCGGCGCTGCATCGCATCGATCCGCTGGTCGGGCGTCTGCGCGAGGCCGGCGCGGTGGGCACGCGCGAGTCGGTCGCCTACGCCTTCGCGCTGCAGCTGAACCCGGAGGTTCCGGCGCTCACGGCAGAGACGATCCTGCGCTATCTGCAGGCGTTCCTGTGTCTGTACGACTGGCTGGTCCACGAAGAGAAGATCCCGCTGCAGCGCCGGCTGTTGCCGTTCGTCGACGCGTTCCCGAAGGACTACATGCGCCTGGTGCTCGACGACGCGTATGCGCCGCGGATGAGCCGGCTCATCGACGACTACCTCACGCACAACCCGACGCGCAACCGTGCGCTCGACCTGCTGCCGCTGTTCGCCCACATCGACGAGCCACGCGTGCGCGCGGCGGTCGGCAAGCAGAAGGTGAAGCCGCGTCCGGCGTTTCACTACCGCCTGCCCAGCTCCGACATCGACCAGCCGGGCTGGTCGCCGCGCGCCGCCTGGACGCGCTGGCTGCAGGTCGAGCAGCTCGCCGCAGACGGCGAAAGACTCGCGCAGTGCCGTCGCGCGTGGCGCGAGCATCACGCGGCGCCGTCGATCCACCTCACGCCCTGGCACGAGAAGCTGACGCCATGGCTGGCCGCCGTCCATTGATCGCGGTGACCGGCGCCGACAGCCGGTTTCCGATCGCCTGGTGGGCGACGCGCTTCCAGCTGTGGCTCGCCGGGGCCCGCGCGCGCCGGCTGACGCCGTCGATGCCGCCGGAGGTCTGGCACGAGCGCTACGACGGCGTGATCATCGGCGGCGGCAGCGACGTCGACCCCAAGCTGTACGGCGGCGACGAAGTGGCGGCGCACCGGCTCAATCTCGCGCGCGATCGCTTCGAGGTCGAGATCATCCGTCGCGCGCTGGCCAAGCCGCTGCCGATTCTCGGCATCTGCCGCGGCGCGCAGCTGATCAACGTCGTCCTCGGCGGCACGCTGTATCGCGACATCCGCGGGCTGCGCCGACGTACGACGAACCGCTACAGCTTCCTGCCGGTAAAGACCGCAATCGCGACGATCCACGGCCGGCTCTTCGGCATGGTGCAGCGGCTGAGCTGGCGCATCAACAGCCTGCACCGCCAGGCGGTCAAGCAGCCGGGGAAGGACGTCGTCGTCGCCGCGCGCGATCTCGACGATATCGTGCAGGCGATCGAGCTCGACGGTCCGCACTACGTCGTCGGTGTGCAATGGCATCCCGAGTATCTGCCGTATCTCGCGCCGCAGCGTCGCGTCTTTCGCGCATTGGTGCACGAGGCGCGCAAGACCCGGCCGGACGATCTGGAGCACGGGGCGGCGGGCGGCGTGCGCGCCTGATCGCGCACGCAGGCCGTTTGTGGATGTCTCGAGCGGGAGTCGCGCCGTTCGCTTTCATAGCGCCCACCGATGGGGCTTGGTGCCGAGTTGTCGATCGAGCGACCGGCGGTCGCGAGTCGCGCTTCAAGTCAGAACCGTCCTCGCTATAGTGCGGGCATTCGAGCCGAGGTACCGCCGTGAACAGACCCTGCTTCCTGCGCCGGCTGCCGGCGCTGCTGCTCGTTCTCCCGCTCGTCTCGCCGGCGGCGGCGGCGGGCCCATCCGCGACCTGCGACGCAGCGCCCTACGTCTTCGGCTGGCCGTTCGAGAACCCCTGCGAGCTCGCCGTGCGCGGCGGCACGTCGAAAGGCGCGGCGGTGACGCTGGATCCGGGGCCGAGTGCGGAATGGCAGGCGCTGCAGGCACCGGGGCTGTCGGGCTTCGAGCGCGACCGGCGCGCGATTCTGGCGATGGCCGGCGAGTACCGCGTGAGCTTCGATTTTCTCGAAACGGTGGGCTACGGGGTCGACTACGAGCCGGCGCGGCCGTACCGCTCGTGGGGCACCGAGCTGGTGCTGGTCAACGAGGACCGCGGCGACTTCATCAGCCTGCAGCACGTGATGGTCATGTACTTCACCGACGGCGACGGCAAGGTGCACGGTCCGCAGGTCATGAAGCACTGGCGCCAGGACTGGCAGTTCGAAGGGCGCGAGCTCCTCGTCTACGAAGGCAAGGACCGCTTCGTGCTGCGCAGGCTCTCGCGTGCCGAGGCGCGCGACGCCTGGGTGCAGACGGTCTATCAGGTCGACGACTCGCCGCGTTACGGCGGCGTCGGTCGCTGGGACCACGCGCCCGGCTACTCGAGCTGGATCAGCGGCGAGACCTGGCGGCCGCTGCCGCGGCGCGAGCACAGCGTGCGCGACGACTACGACGTGCTCGTCGGCACCAACCGTCACAGCATCCTGCCCAGCGGCTGGGTGCAGGAAGAGGAGAATCTGAAGACGCGCCTCGCGGCTCCGGGTGTGCCGGCACGGACCGCGCCGTATCTCGCCAAGGAGATCGGCATCAACCGCTACGAGCGCGTGCGCGACGTCGACTTCTCCGCCGGCCGCGACTACTGGAAGGCCACACGCGCGTTCTGGACGGATGTCGCCGCGTTCTGGCGCGAGCAGCTTGGCACGGACGGCGGCCTGACGATCCGCACAGAATGCGACGGCACGCCGATGTTCCAGCCGATGCTCGAATACGCAGACCGCCTCGCGCAGGGCGAGGCCTACGATCGCGAGCGCGGCCGGCGCTTCATCGACGAGACGCTGGCGCCCTATCTGCGCGATTGAGCGCGCGCGGCGCCGGGCGGGGCCTGCGGATTCGCCCCCGGAATCGGGTAAGGTATGCGCCGGTCGGGAAGCATCTCCACAGCAGCGAGGATCGACGTCCATGTGCGAGCTGGATGATTTGAGCGAGTTTGCGAAGCGCCGCAGCGGGCTCACGCGCCGCCGCTTCGGCTTGATGACCGTAGGCGCCGGACTGGCCGCCGCGGTTCCGAGGCTGGTGGGCGCGGCCGACGTGCAGGGCCGGGACGTCGAGATCGAAACGCCGGCCGGCACCGCCGACGCGTACTTCGTCCATCCGACCAGCGGCAAGCACCCGGGCGTGCTGATGTGGCCGGACATCTTCGGGCTGCGACCGGCGTTCAGGCAGATGGCGAGCCGGCTCGCCGAATCCGGCTACGCCGTGCTGGTCGTCAATCCGTTCTACCGCACGCAGCCTGCGCCCACGGCGCCGGAGAATCCGGACTTCGGCGATCCGGCGACACGCGACGCGCTGATGGCGCTCAAGGCGACGCTCGACGCGGACACGACCGCGGTCGACGCCAAGGCGTTCGTCGGGTTTCTGGACCAGCAGCCCGCCACCGATACGAAGAAGAAGATCGGAACACAGGGCTACTGCATGAGCGGCCCGATGGTGATCCAGACCGCTGCGAGCGTGCCCGGCCGCATCGGCGCCGGCGCCTCGTTTCACGGCGGCGGGCTGGTCACGGACGGACCCGACAGCCCGCACCTGCTGATTCCGAAGACGCAGGCGCAGTTCCTGATCGCGATCGCCGCAGACGACGACGCCAAGGACCCGGCGGCGAAGGAGACGCTGCGGGCGGCCTTCGCCAAGGCCGACGTGCCGGCGGAGATCGAAGTGTATGCAGGCACGCGGCACGGCTGGTGTCCGCCCGATTCGCCCGTCTACGACCACGACCAGGCCGAGAAGGCGTGGAGCCGGCTGCTGGCACTGTTCGCGCGCGCGCTTGCCGGTTAACCGACGGTTAGGCGGCTACCCTATCTCCAAAGGACAACGCCGCAGCGTTTCGCAGCGCCCCGCAGGGGACCATCTTTGCAGCCCAGCACGAGGTTTCGTCTCAGTGCCAGCTCCAGATATGCCGCGTCATAAATGGACAGCTTGTGCTCGACGGCCAGGTCGGAAAGGGCGGTGAACGCGAGGGTGGCGCCTTCATGATCCACTTTGATCGGAAGGCCGCGGAGCCAGTCTAAGGCGGTTTGGCGCTCCGGCTCGGTCAGCTTGCGACGGCGGCTGAGCACGAGCAAGGCGTTGGCAACCTCAAGAAACCAAAGCGCCGGGACCTCGATCGTCGCGCCCTCGGCAGTGGCCTCCAGCATCGCCGCCGTCTCCTCGGTGGCCTGGCCGGGGTGCACCCAGGCCACGGCTACCGACGCGTCGGCGACGAACGATTGGCTCACAGACGGCCTTTGTTAATGGCTGCGCGGACCTCTGCGTCCGACAAGCTGACGCCCCCCTTGGTGCGGGCACGAATCCGACGCTGCAGAGCCTGGAGACCGGCGACGCTCCGGCGAACCTCATCCAATCGCGGCCGGCCTTCCGGCACGATGCGGGCAATGGGTTTGTCATGCCGGGTGATGACGACCTCTTCGCCGTTGGCGACTCGATGCAACAACTCGCCGAAGCGGGTCTTGGCGTCGAACGCGCTGATAGTCGCCATGGATGTCCTCAGCAATTAACCAGTCTCTGACTAGTTTACGGGAGTCGCGCAACGCGCGCGACTTCCGCAGGCTCCGGCACTGATGAAGGAACGATGGGATTGGTTCGCCGACCTGCCCGCTGCCGCCCGGCATGCAAGCGCGACGTCTCGGAGATGACGATGGCCCTGCGAGGCGGCGCTGCGCGCCGCGGCGCAGGCCACGGGCTGCCCACGCCGGACCGCCCGGCACGCTCGCACTGCGCGCCGTGGTGCGAACGCAGCAGCTTCTCGGAAAGCCCGGGCAGCTTGCCGGGATCGAAGCGCAACGGTCTGGGGCGGATCTCGGCGCTGAACGCCGGCATCGACGACGACGCTGAGCGCTCCGCAGTGGCGGCAGACACCGCAGTAGGCGCGGCCAACACACCGGCGCCGAGCGCGGCGGTCTTCAGGAAATCGCGCCGAGTCGCATCCATACGATCCTCCGTGAGCTGACGACGACCGTCGCATAGTACTGGCGACTGTCTCCGACCGCTTCTACGGTGAGCGCTTACCTCGAACGGTGCGGTTCGGCCGACGGCCTCTTCAGCGCAGGCACCTGCCTTGCTGCGCTGCGCGCACCCCGCTGCCGCGAGCCGACATGCTGCCGCACGACGAATCGCGCGAAGCCCTCTGGGCCCTGTTTCTCGGGCCGACGATCTGGGCTGCGCACTTTCTGCTGAGCTATGGGACGGCGGCGGTCTGGTGCGCAAAGGCAGCGGGCGGGGATTTCGTCGCGGTGCGCATCGCCGTTGCCCTGTACACCGCGGCCGCGCTGGCGCTGATCGCGCTGTCCGCGCATCGCGGCTTTCGCCGCCATCGCTACGGCGAGCCCGCGGCGCCACCGCACGATGCGGACAGCGACGCCGACCGCCATCGCTTCCTCGGCTTCGCGAGCCTGCTGCTCTGCGGACTCGCGGCGGTGGCGACGCTCTACGGTGCGATGGTGGTCGCGTTCATTCAGAGCTGCCGATGAGCCGGCGCTGGCCGCTGCTGGCCGGTCTGGCGCTGCTCGGTGCGGTCTGGCTGGGGCCGCTGCCGCAGCTGGCCGCGCAGCGGTTCGCGGCACACATGACGATGCACGTCGTCGTCGTCGCCATCGCCGCGCCGCTGCTGGCGCTCGGACTCGGCGGCGCGCGGATCGATCCGGTGCGCCGCTGGCCTGCGGCGTTCCAGCCCTTGCTGGTCTCGGTGATCGAGCTCGTCGTCGTCTGGGGCTGGCACGCGCCGGGCCTGCATCAACTGTCGCGACACCACGGCTGGGCGATGGTGCTGGAGCAGGGCAGCTTTCTCGCCGTCGGACTGGCGCTGTGGCTGTCCGCATTCGGTGGCGACGTGGCCTTGCGCGACCGGCGGCGGCCGGCCGGCGTCTTCGCGTTGCTGATGACCTCGATGCACATGACGCTGCTCGGCGTTCTGCTCGCGCTTGCGCCGCGGCCGCTGTTCGGACACGACGCGATCGCGGACCAACAGCTCGGCGGTGTGCTGATGCTCGCCGCGGGCGGCACGAGCTATCTCGCCGGCGGGCTGTACCTGCTCGCCGGTCTGCTGCGTCTCAAGCCACCAGTGGAAACAGACCCAGGGTGCCGAGGCTCAGAACCACCGTGACTGCCATGAAGTGCCAGTACAGCACGGTGTTGCAGCTGTCGATGTCGTACTCGGGCGTCAGACGGCCGGCCAGGCTGCGCGCCGCGCAGTACAGCAGCATGATGAACCCGATGCCGGCGTGCAGCAGGTTCCAGGCGACCGTCACCCAGACCACGGCCGGATAGACCTGCGCGGTCGGATCGAGCGGCGCCGCCGAGAGATACAGTGCCGCGCCGCCGCCGATGCAGCACAGTGCCGCGGCCAGCAGCGCGAAGCGGAAGCGCCGCACGCGGCCGCGCCGGTTCCACTCGCGCCCGACCCAGGCCAGCAGCCAGGCCGCGAGCAGCCCTGCCGCGCCGGTGCCGAGCCAGGCCGGTACCGGTCCGGCGGCCTTCTGCGGCGGGAAGTCCGTATGCACGGTCCAGAAGTAGTAGTACGCGAACAGCAGGCTGGCGAGCGCCGCCATGTCGCCGATCATCGCGATGAACAGCCCCCACCAGCCGGCGGAGTCGCTGCCCGAGCGGTACAGCGGCAAGCGCAGCCCGCGGCCGACATCCTTGCCGGGTTTTTCGGGAATGAGCGCCGTGCCGGTCCAGAGCCAGACGAGGATCATGCCGGTGGCCAGGGCCGCACAGACCAGCGTCGCGTACCACCAGTGGTAGACGGAGACGATGAAGGCGCCGCCGGTGAACACGGCGGCCGCCATCGGCAGGGCGCTGGCGCCGGGCACGCGCAGGCACTGCAGCGGGCGCGCGTCGACGACGCCGGTGATCAGGGTTTCGCGCTGGCCCTCCTCGGCATCCGGCAGATAGCCGCGCCCTTCGTCGACCTCGCGCACGAGCTCCGGCTGGTCCCAGAGCGGGTAGCGCGAGCGCACCGTCGGGATCGAGCTCAGGCTCCAGGTCGGGGCGGGCAGGGGCGTGATCCACTCCAGCGTCCCGGCATCCCAGGGATTGCGCGAGGGCCGCGGCCCCCTGCGACTGGCGATCGCGACGTCGCAGAGGAATACGAGAATGCCGGCGGCGATGCCGTAGGCGCCGATCGTGGACATCAGGTTGAGCGTGTCCAGCCCCTGGTCCGCGCCGTAGGTGTAGATGCGGCGCACCATGCCGGCCAGACCGCTCAGATGCATGGGCAGGAAGGCGACATTGAAACCCACGAACATCAGCCAGAACGCGATGCGACCGAGCCGCTCCGACAGCAGCCGGCCGCTCACCGCCGGCAGGTAGTAGTAGATGCCGGCCATCACCGGGAACACCATGCCGCCGATCAGCACGTGGTGCAGATGGGCGACGACGAAGTAGGTGTCGTGCGCCTGGAAGTCGAACGGCGCCACCGCGACCATCACACCGGTGAGACCGCCGATCACGAAGATGGCCAGCGCGCCGCCGGCGAACAGCATCGGCACCGAGTGCGTGTAGCGCCCGACGGCGACGGTGGCGATGAAGCAGAAGATCTGCACGCCGGTGGGAATCGCGACCGCCAGCGAGGCCGCAGAAAAGAAGGCGAGCGACACGCCCGGCATCCCGGTCGTGTACATGTGATGCACCCAGAGCCCGAAGCTCAGAAAGCCGGTGCCGACGGCGGCCAGCACGACCCAGCTGTAGCCCACGACCGGGCTGCGCGCGAAGGTCGGCACGATCATCGCGATCAGCGCGATCGCGGGCAGGAAGATGATGTAGACCTCCGGGTGGCCGAAGATCCAGAACAGGTGCTGCCACAGCAGCGGGTCGCCGCCGCGCTCGGCGTCGAAGAACGGCCAGTCGAAGGCGCGTTCCAGCTCGAACAGCAGGTCGCCGACGATCAGCGGCGGAAAGCCGAACAGGATCATGCCGCCGACGACCAGCATGTACCAGGCGTAGAGCGGCATCAGGTTGATGCGCATGCCGGGTGCGCGGCAGCGCAGCACGCCGACGATCAGCTCAACGGCCGCGGCCAGCGCCGCGACTTCGACGAACGACAGGCCCAGCAGCCAGATGTCCGAGCCCAAACCTTCCGTGTAGCGCGTGGCCAGCGGCGGGTACATGAACCAGCCGGAGGTCGGCGCGGCGCCGAAGAAGATCGAGCCGCAGACGAAGCCGCCGCCGATGAGAAAGCTCCAGAAGCCGTACGCGGACAGGCGCGGAAACGGCAGGTCGCGCGCGCCGACCATGTTCGGCAGCATGAGAATGGCGAAGGCCTCGAAGATCGGCACGGCGAACAGGAACATCATCACCGAGCCGTGGAGGCTGTACATCTGATCGTAGCTGCGGGCGTCGAACAGCCTGTTCTCCGGCACCGCGAGCTGCGTGCGCATCAGCAACGCGAGCACGCCGGCGAACAGAAAGAACGCGAAGGCCGTGGCCGTGTACCAGATGCCGACCGCGCTGTTATTGACCTCGGTCCAGCGACGCCAGCCGCGCGGCATCGCCCACGCGGCCGCCAGCCGCTGCTCGGCGGCATTCCGGCCGCTGTGCACCCCCGCCGTCTGCCGGTCCGCCATGCCGGTGGTCGAACAAGAACCGTGCCGCGGCCGGCCGGCCTGCGCAGCGCGCTCTGTATCGCGCCTGAGCACGGCAATGCGCGGCCGTGGCCGGTGCCCATCGTGCACCGTGCCGGTCGCCGTGCGGGCTCGGCCGCAGCCCGAGGTTGCGGCACGACTCCTGCGGAGCCCGGCCGCAGCACCCGACCCTGGACCGTGCATGAGGCCGACAGCGACCCTTGCCGCCGGTGCCGCGCTCGTGCTGAGCGGATGCGGCATGGGCGCGCTGGCGCCGGCGGGCGCAGAGGCGCAGCGGCTGGCCACCCTGTTCTGGTGGATGGCCGCCGCCGCTGCAGTGATCTGGGTGATGGTCCTGGCGCTCGCCTTGTACGCCGCGCGCAGCCCGCCTTTTCGGGATCGGGTCCGCACCCACTTCTGGTTCGTCGCCGTGGGCGGCGCCGCGGTGCCGGCGCTGCTGCTCGGCGTGCTGCTGCTGTTCACGCTACGCACGATGACGGCGACCCCGGCCGCCGGCGACGGCCTGCGCGTCGAGGTGCGGGGCGAGCGCTGGTGGTGGCGTGTGCGCTATACGGCCGCCGACGGCACGAGTTTTGAGCTGGCCAACGAGCTGCACCTGCCCCTCGGCGAGCGTGTCGAGCTGAGCCTGACCAGCGACAACGTGATCCACTCGTTCTGGGTGCCCGCGCTGGCCGGCAAGATCGACCTGATTCCGGGGCGCGTCACGCACAAGCTGCTGGAACCGACGCGCGCCGGCGTCTATCGCGGATATTGCGCCGAGTATTGCGGCGCGGCGCATGCCCTGATGAAGCTGGTCGCCGTGGTCGAGCCGCCTGAGCGGTTCGAGCGCTGGCGCGCCGTTCAGGCGCGGCCGCGCCCTGCGCCGCAAGGCGAGCTGGCGCACGCCGGCGAGCGGCACTTCCTGGCCAACGGCTGCGGCGGCTGCCACACGGTGCGCGGCACGCCGGCGGACGGCCGCATCGGGCCGGATCTGACGCATCTCGCCAGCCGCCGCATGCTCGGCGCCGGTACGCTGCCGCTCGATCGCGAGAGCCTGCAAGGCTGGATCGCGCAGCCCCGCGCGTACAAGCCCTCGGTGGAAATGCCGGGATACCCCATGCTGCCGGCGCGGACGCGCGGCGCGATCGCCGCTTATCTCATGAGCCTGTCATGAAGCTTCGGCGGCTGCGCCGGCTGCTGCCGGGCCTGTTGGTGACCGTCGCGGTCGGTTTGGTCGGGCTGCTGCTCGTCGCGACCGGCCGCATCCCCGTCGCGGCCAGCGCAGGGCATTCCGCGATCGCCTACTGGTTTCTGCACTCGGCGATGCGCGAGGCGGTGCAGGCGCAGGCCGCGGACATCACCGCACCGCCGCTCGACGATCCGATCCTCGTGCAACGCGCCGCGCCGCATTTCGATCTCAACTGCGCCCCCTGCCATGGCGCGCCCGGCGTGCAGGGCTCGCTCACCGTGGCCGGCGCGACGCCCAAGCCGCCCTCGCTGGCGCACAAGCTGGGCGAGTGGCGCGCACGCGAGCTGTTCTGGATCGTCAAGCACGGCATCAAGTACACCGGCATGCCGGCCTGGCCCGCCCAGGAGCGCGAGGACGAGGTGTGGGCGATGGTCGCGTTCCTCGAGCGCCTGCCGCAGCTGTCTCCGGACGAGTACCGCCGCCTGGCGGATGGCGCGGCGGTTGCAGGGCGCGGCGATGCAAGGCTCGGCGATCTGTCTTCCGGCAGCGCATCAACCGACATCGAGCCGTGCACGCGCTGCCACGGCCGCGACGGCAACGGCACCGGCGATGGCGCGTTTCCGCGCATTGCCGGGCAGTCCGAGGCGTATCTGTTTGCGGCGCTCGCCGCCTACGCCGGCGGTGCGCGCCATAGCGGCATCATGCAAGTGCAGGCGCGCTCGCTCGATCGACAGCAGATGCGCGCGCTGGCGCGGCACTATGCCGCGCAATCGCCGCGGGTCGGGCGCCCGCAGCACGGCCCCGACGCCGGGCAACGCCTGGCGCGCGGCCGGCGCATCGCCGAGCAGGGATTGCCGGAGCGCGGCGTTCCGGCCTGCGACAGCTGCCACGGCGCAGCGCCGCCGCGCAATCCCGCCTTCCCGCTGCTGGATGGCCAGCACGCGAACTATCTGGTCCAGCAGCTGCAGCTGTTTCGGCAGCAGCGCCGCGGCGGCAGCCCCTACGCCGGCCTGATGTCCTTCATCGCCGAGCGGCTCGACGAGCGGGCGATCCGCGACGTGGCGCTGTGGTACGCTACGCGGCCGGCTGGCCGGCTCGATGACCGCTGATGCAGCCGGCCGGCGCGACGAAGGGGATTGGCGATCCGGATCGGCATGGGCGCGCCTGATGTCGATACAAGCATGATCGATATACCGCTCCGGCGAACCACCGTTCAGTGCTGACTAGCGGCAGGCCTCAGAACCAAATGGAATGATTACAGGCCACGCCGTTATTGAGAGGCATTCTCATATTGACGTAAGATGTGCGTCCGCGATGCCGGGTACAAACGCCGCTCCCCCAAAGGCCCCCGCCAGGCGCCGGCACCGCGGACCTGAATTTCACTGGAGAGTCAGCAACATGGCAGCCCTGGGCAGCGAACGGGTTCTGAGCGTCCGGCACTGGAACGACAGCCTGTTCAGTTTCCGCACGACGCGCGACCCCGCACTGCGCTTCCGCAACGGGCAGTTCGTGATGATCGGCCTGGAGGTCAACGGCCGGCCGCTGATGCGCGCCTACAGCATCGCCAGCGCCAATCACGAAGAGCACATGGAGTTCTTCAGTATCAAGGTGCCGAACGGACCGCTGACCTCGCTGCTGCAGAACGTGCGGCCCGGGCAGGAGATTCTGGTCAGCCGCAAGCCGACCGGCACGCTGCTGCTCGACGATCTCAAGCCGGGCAAGCATCTGTACCTGCTCAGCACCGGCACCGGCCTGGCGCCGTTCCTCAGCCTGGCGAAGGACCCGGAGATGTACGAGCGCTTCGAGAAGATCGTGCTCGTGCACGGCGTGCGGCTCGTCAGCGAGCTCGCCTACGAGGAGCACTTCACGAAGACGCTGCCCAGCGACGCGCTCTTCGGCGAGCTGATGCGCGACAAGTTCATCTACTACCCGACGGTGACGCGCGAGCCGTACCGCAACCGCGGTCGCCTGACCGAGCTGATCGAGTCCGGCAAGCTGTTCGCCGACATCGGCCTGCCGCCGCTCGATCCGGCGCACGACCGCGCGATGATCTGCGGCAGCCCGACGATGCTCGAAGACACCTCGCGCCTCCTCGACGCGCGCGGTTTCCAGATCTCGCCGCACATCGGTACGCCGGGCGACTACGTCATCGAGCGCGCGTTCGTCGAGAAGTGAAATGGCGGTTACGCGACCGCAGGCCGCGTCACCCGCCGCTCGGTCGACCTGCAGCGCGAGCCGCAGCGCCGCGGCCGGCACGATCAGCCACAGCAGGCCCTTGATCGGGCAGAACCAGAAGCCGAGCTGCGCGAGCCGCGCCCAGCTCCACCGCCGGCGCTGGTCGCGCTGAGCGGATTGGCTCATGCCGCCGCGGCACGTGCGCGCCGCGCGAGCTCGACCATGGCCTTGCGCACGTCGCCGGGCGCGGCGACCGGCGCGCCGAAGTCGATGCGCAGCAGGCGCTTGTCGAGCATGACGTCGAAGCCCTCGGCGTCGATCGCCGAGAGCTGCGGCGTCTGGCCGTCCGCGGTCACGCCGTGGAGGCGACAGTAGTCACGCAGCGCATCGGCGTGGTCGGCGTTCATGTGCGCGACCATGCCGCGCTCGGCCGCGGCGTCGAAAGGGTTGCGCAGACACAGCGCCTCGGCACCGACCCAGTGGATCCGGCCGAAGCCGCCGATGTAGCGCGCCTTGACCGGCTCGATGCGGTAGAACGCGAAGTCGTGCGCGCTGTGGTAGTCGATCGCGTGCGGAAAGCGCCGGTAGTAGCGCTCGGCGACGTCTTCGATGTCGCCCTCGATCTTCGCCGCGTTGCCGACGATGGTGAGGCGCCCGGATGCCTGGATGTCGTCGCCGCCTTCGATCACGGTCAGCGAGACGCGGGCATCGGCTTTGATGTTCTTGGTGTGCTGCGCGAGATCGCTGATCAGGATCACCGGCCGGTTCATGCGGTCGGCGGCGAAGGTGATCACCGAGCCGAACGGATAACCGGGCAGCTCCAGCGACAGCGTCGAGAGAATGCCTTGCGTGCTGCGCGCGTAGAGGCGGCGGGCGTCGCGGGCGATGGTGTCGGTCGTGCTCATGGGCGGTTCCGATGCTCTCACGGGGCGGGTAGCGATGCGAGCTCCAGCGATGGATGGCCCGAGGCGCCGGCGTCGCTGTAGTCGTCGAGCATGCGCAGCTTCCAGTCGTTTCCGTCGCGGCGGCGGACGATGTAGGCCGTCGATCTCCAGCGGGTCGTACTGCGAATGTGCGCTTTGGGCGCTGCTGCAGGTAGAGTTAGATTAGGGTCCGTTGCGACGAACCGTGATCGCTTGAGCCGGTCCAAGCCCTCCCGAACCTGGAGTCCTCCATGAGCCTGTTCTCGTCGTCCCGCGGCGCGGATCATCCGCTGACCCCCGCGGAATTTCCCGATCCGGACCTCGACATCGGCATCGACGCCGGTGCGCGCCAGTCGGCGGTGCTCGCGGGCGGCTGCTTCTGGTGCGTGGAGGCGGTGTTCCGTCAGCTCGATGGCGTGCTCGACGTGGTGTCCGGTTACGCCGGCGACTCGGCGGCGACGGCGGACTACCAGACCGTCTGCAGCGGCACGACGGATCACGCCGAAGTCGTGCGTGTCGACTTCGATGCGGCCAAGCTCAGCTACGGGCAGCTGCTCAAGGTCTTCTTCTCGGTTGCGCACGATCCGACGCAGCTCAACCGCCAGGGCAATGACCGCGGCCGCCAGTACCGCTCCGCGGTGTTCTACGCCGACGAGGCGCAGCGCGAAGTGGCCGAGCGCTACATCCGCAAGCTCGAAGCCGCCAAGGCCTTCAGCGCTCCGATCGTGACCACGCTGGAGCCGCTCGAAGCCTTCTACAAGGCCGAGGACTACCACCAGGATTACGCCGCGCGCAATCCGGCGCAGCCGTACATCGCCGCGGTTGCGGCGCCCAAGGTCGAGAAGCTGCGGCACTACTACGCGGATCGGCTCAAGCCCGGCGCATGAGGGTCGTGCGCGCGCTTTTGGCAGGCGTCGCACTGCTTGTCTCGGCGGCGGTGTCCGCTGGCGCCCTGTTGCCGCTGCAGCCGCGCGCCCAGGCGCGTGAGGCACCGGCGTTCACGCAGCGTTCCGCCGAAGGCTGGATCAACTCCTCACCGCTGCGCTGGACAGATCTGCGCGGCGCCGTCGTGCTGCTCGATTTCTGGACCTTCGCCTGCTGGAACTGCTACCGCTCGTTCCCCTGGCTCAAGGCGCTCGAAGCGCGCTACGCGGACCAGGGGCTGCGCGTGATCGGCATTCACTCGCCGGAATTCGAGCACGAGCGCGAGCGCGAGAACGTCGAGCGCAAGGTCGGCGAGTACGGGCTGACGCATCCGGTGATGCTCGACGGCGACTTCGCATACTGGCGCGCGATCGGCAACGAGTACTGGCCGACGTTCTACCTGATCGACCGCGCAGGCCGCATCCGCGCGATCTACGCCGGCGAGACGCACGCGGGTGATGCACGCGCGCAGGCGATCGAGGCAGACTTGCGCGCGCTGCTGGCGGAGCCGGATCGGTAGGTCCGCCCTGCGGTTTATCCTCCAGCCGGATCGCCCGCCGTGTCCTGCGGCGGATCGTCTTCCGGCAGCCACCAGGCGCCCAGCTCGAATTCGACCGCGTCGAAGGGTGGGGCGCGAAAGCGCGTGTCGCCGCCGTGGCTCGCCAAAAGCAGCCACTTGCCCGCTTGCAGCTCGTAGGTTTCGAGCGTGCGCGCCAGCGGGTCCAGCAGCCAGCAGTGCGCAACGCCGGATTCGGCGTAGATGCGCATTTTCTGGATGCGGTCCTTGCGCGCGGTCGACGGCGAGAGGATTTCGCAGACCCAGTCGGGCACGACGGTGAAGCGGTGATCGTCCGGCACCCGGGGCATGCGCTCGCGCTTCCAGCCGGCGAGGTCGGGCACGAGGATGTGCGGTTCCAGATGCAGCTGCGGCTCGATGAGGATCCACCAGCCGCCCGGCCCGCCGCGGCCGCGTCCAAAGGCCGAGCCCAGATCGGTCATGAGCTCGGCTTCGGTCACGCCATGCGGCCCGGAAGGCCGCGGCTGCGAGTGCAGCTCCCCGTCGATGATCTCGCCGACCAGGTGTTCCGGCAGCCGCGCGAGGTCGGCTTGCGTTGCCGGCTGGCGCGCGTCAGGGGTGGCGGCGGCGTGTCCCATGGCGGCATCGTAGCAGCGATTGCGCGCAGCCAGCTCGCCCGGATGCAATCCAGGATGGCCGAGGCTGCGCCCTCCGGACTGCGTCCGGGCTGCTGGGACGCGCCGGCCGAGGCCGTTGTCAGGCCGTGCGGAAGCTTGGATGATTCAGGGGTTGGGCAGGTGCGGGATGGAGGATGATATGCAAGTGCGCGGGAAAATCGACGTCACGACGCTGCGCGGACGCCGGGCGGTCCATCGCTGGGAACGGCTGTCCGTCGGGGACATTTTCGAACGCCTGAGCTGGAGTTATCCGGACAAGGTCGCGATCAGGGGCCGGCCGGGCGCCTATGGCGAGCAGCGGTTCGCCTCGGTCACCTACCGGCAGGCCGACCACATCGCGAACCAGGTCGCCCATGCACTCGCCGGACGCGGGCTCGAACCCGGTGCACGGGTGGTGCTGTTCTGCGAAAACTCCGTGGAGGCGCATCTGGCGAAGATCGGCATCGCCAAGGCGGGGATGGTGGCGATGCCGCTCAACCCGGGATTGGCCCCCGACGTGCTGGAGTACCTGCTGCGGCAGGCCGAGCCGGGCGCGGCGATCGTCGACGCCGAGCTGTGGCCGCGCGCGCAGCGCCCGTTTACCGCTGTCGGCGTGCCGGTCGCGGCGACGATCACCATCGGCGGCGGCCCGGTCGCGGGCAGCCCGAGCTTCGGCGAGCTGCTCGCCGAGCAGCCGGCCGGCGAGCCGGAAGTCGAAATCCACGGCGACGACATCTGGCAGCTGCTCTACACCTCGGGCACCACGAGCATGCCCAAGGGCGTGATGATCTCGCACAGCACCAGCCATCTGGCGGCCCTGAACTTCGCGGCCTCGCTCAGCCGCGGGCTGGGCCTGGAAACCGAGCTCAAGGTGCTGACCGCCCTGCCGGTGATCTACCACATCGGCGAGGTCATGCCCCTGTCGGCGTTCCTCGTCGGCGGCTCGCTGGTGCTGGGCCGCCGCCCGGCGCCGGATCAGCTGGCACAGGCGATCGCCGAGGAACGCGCCACCGCGGTCTGGGCGGGCTCGCCGCAGTTCGTCACCGCGCTCAACGCCGAGGCCGGCAAAAGCGGCCGGGATCTCTCCAGCCTCAGCGTTCTGGTCTACGGCTGGGGCGCCCTGGAACCCGCCGTCTACCAGTCGCTCCAGGAGAAGGCGCCGGGACTGGTGCTCATCGGCATCTTCGGCCAGACCGAGGCCATCGCCTGCCACCGCTTCTGGCCGGCGAAGTGGCCACAGGTCTACGCACGCAGTGCGCCCCTGCTCAACTACGTCGGCGTGCCCAGCCCGCTGCTGGCCGCCGACGTGGTGGACGAGACGGGAGCGTCCCTGCTGGAGAAGCCGAACACGCCCGGTGAGGCGGTGTACCGCAGCCCGATCATGACCGC